>DATJWK010000148.1:0-31554 GCA_035501395.1 Puia sp. | reverse complement strand
AGCAAAAACTCCTTCGACACCAGGACGACCAGCTGGCCGACGGAAGCGCCGACGACCTTCCGGATCCCAAGTTCTTTCTGTCTGCGGGAGGCGGTGAACGCGGCGAGACCGAATAACCCCAGACAGGAAATGAGGATGGCGAGACCGGCGAAATACCGCGAGAGGATCCCGATCCGGATCTCCGATGAATAAAGCTGTTGGTAGCTTTCATCGAGATATTTATATGAGAATTCCATCCCGGGGTTGAATTGCATAAAAGCCTTCCGGACGGCGGCGATCGTTTGGGCTTCGACGCCGGCTTTTACCCGTACCGACACCATATTGCCAACAGGATAGCACCGGAAAAAAGCAGGTTTTACCTGCGAATAAAGCGACTCAAAATTGAAGTCCTTTGCAACGCCGACGATCTCGCGTTGTTCATCCCAGAAACGAACGACAGTACCGATCGGATTTTTCAGCCCCATTGCTTTGATCGCCGTTTCGTTCATGATGATCTCGTGCTGTGCGTTCGGTGAGAAATAACGCCCCTCCTTCAGTCGGATCCCGATCGTCTGCAAAAAATTGGTGCCGACCTCGATATTCGCGAATTCGATATCGAGGCTGGGGTCTTTCCCCTGCCAGGACACACCGCTGATCGCTCCGTGATCCCCGGTCAGGTTATGTGCATGGCTCCCCGCGCTGACGACACCGGGGATGTTATTGAGCTGTCCGACAAAGCTGGCCGCGTGTACGAGGTATGCCGAGTCCATGCGGATGGGAATATTAAAATCGATCACATGGTCCCGGTTGTAACCCAGATCGCGGGACTGGATATAGTTGACCTGCCGGTAGACGATCAGCACCCCGGCAATAAAAAGGATCGACAGCGTAAATTGAAAGATCACCAAACCCTTCCGCGCCCACAGTTCGCCAATGGAAGTACGGATCGTATTGCCCTTCAATACCGCAACCGGCCGGAAAGCCGAAAGATAAAAAGCAGGATAACTGCCTGCAAACAGACCCGTCAGCAGGGCAATACCGGCAAGGGCTATCACAAGCGGCAAAGCAAAATGAAGCGCCAGCTGTTTCCCGGTGATCGCATTAAAAACGGGCAACATCAATTCGCAAAGACAAAGCGCCATAATTAGCGCAGCGAAGGTGAGCAGAAGCGATTCGCCGAGATATTGCAGGATGAGCGTAAAACGCCCGGCGCCGACCACCTTTTTGATACCCACTTCTTTCGCGCGGAGCGCAGCGCGCGCCGTCGACAAATTCATGAAATTGATACAGGCGATGACCAGGATAAAAATGGCGATGATCGAAAAGAGCTTTACATATACGATCCTTCCGCCGCTTTGGGCGCCGTTTTCATACTTGTTATAAAGGTACCGGTCGGAGAAGCGGGCAAGAAAGAGCTGGGGATCCCAGCTATCCTTTTTCCCGCCCTGTTTGGCGAGAATATAATGACGAAGCTTATCGTCCAACGCCGGGATGTTCGCCCCGGGTTTGAGCAGCACGAAGGTATGCGGGTCGGCGTTATACCATTTTTGCAGCCCGGGACGCCGTTCGAGTGCCAGATCGAAGTTGAATAACAGGTCGGGCTTTTCCGTGGCGTTATCCGGATTGGGCTGAAAAACGCCCCGGATCTCGTAGTCACCGGTGAAGTCATACTGTTCGAAGCGAATGACCTTTCCGATCAGGTCATGCGTGGTTCCGAAGAGGCTTTGCGCCAGGGCGCCGGAAATGAATACCCCCTGCTTGTCGGCAAAGAGCCGGCTGGCGTTCCCGTCTACGATGGGACAAGTAAACAGGTGGAAGAAATTGCTGTCAACCAGTTGAGGGGTACAGTTCAATTTCTTATCTCGATAGCCTATAACGCCGCCGGGAGTAGTGGGATCATTGAACCAGGATGCCGGTAAGACCGTGGAAGCGTCTTCGATCTCCGGGAAGTCGGCTCTCAGCGATTTGGCGAGGATGCCCGGCGTATACATGCCTGTCTGGAGGCCGTTGGACGTTTTTTGGTTGGTCATTACCTGGTAGAGCCGGTTGTCATTCGGATTGTATTTCTCCATTCCCCATTCGTCCGCGATCCAGAGACCGATAAGGAGAGCGCAGGCAAGGCCGACGGAAAGACCAAGCAGGTTCAGCAGGGAAAAGCGGCGATCCTTCAGCAGGTTACGCCAGGCAAATTTCAGGTAATTTCTGATCATGAACGGGCATTTGAACATAGCGACTCAAAAAGGTTTCCGGTTTTTCAAAAAGGTAAGGATCAAATTGTTACGCCGGCGTGGCCTACTATCCGTTGTCCGGAAACGATACAAAAAGTGTCCGGTGAAAATTGTTATTTTCGGGTATGATCGCAAAAATCGGCCGGATTGTTATCCGATTTGTATTGGGTGTGGTGATCTTCCTTATTGTTGCGCTGTTGGTCGGCGACCGGTTTGTTCAATTCCGGATGGATGACAAGGATCTGACTGCGTGGTTTGAGGCCCGGCATATCCAGCCGCACATCGATTATTACGAAGCAAAAGGCAGAAAGGTCCGTTATGTCCGGGTCGGGGACAATCCCGAAGCCACCATTCTGTTCATTCATGGCGCTCCCAGTTCGATGAGTTACTGGAAGGGGTATCTGGCAGACAGTGTACTCTTGTCGAGGGCGACGATGTATGCCGTTGACCGGCCGGGCTATGGATATTCCGGGCTGGCCGATCCCATGCCGGATATTGCAGACCAGGCGGCAGTCATCCGCGTCATCCTGGACAGTTTGCACCGCGTGCATCGTCCGGTCATTCTCGTTGGAGTAAGCTATGGATCGCCGATCGCCGCCCGGCTTACGATGGATTATCCGGACCTTGTCGACGGGTTGGTCCTGATGGCGCCGCCACTCGGCCCCGGCAGGGAAGAATATTTCTGGTTCACGCACCCCGTGGAAAGTCCGCTCATACATTGGGTCGTGCCAAGGATGTTGCAGACGGCCAACCGGGAGAAGCTCCATCACAGGGAGGAGCTGACAAAAATGTTGCCGCTCTGGGGCCGTATCCACGTGCCGGTCATGTATCTGCAGGGGCAGGAGGACGGGTTGGTGGACACGAGCAATGCCAGCTTTGCGCGGGAGTATTTAACGAATGTCCCCTCCCTGAATATCCAAATGATACCCGGAAGGGGACACCTGATCGCTTTTAGTGAAAAGGAGCGGATCATAAAGACGATCGTGAATATGATCGACACCTGCCAGGCGAGAGCACTCACCCATCCATTCTGACACTTGAACACACCAAATTTTATTAAAACTTTTTTTGAAAAAACCGTAAATTGGCAGAGGCTACGACATGTGAAGGCTTTTCTCAACACGTCTAAAACAATCGTGTATGAAGAACATTCTCTTCCTGTCGTTTTTCTTTTTAGGTCAGGGTCAGTTAGGCGTCGATCCTGATTTCATAAATCCCACCGGCACCTATCTCTTAAAGGGAGAAGTAAAAAACAGCAAGATTATCGGCCATTATGGGGAATTGAGGGTCCGGCTGATGGATACGAACCGGGTGGCGCTCTCCTACTATGTCAATAAAGGCTATCCTGGCTATGAGTCCGGATCTTTCATCGACACGCTTTATTATGAGGACAACCGGGCGATCTACAAACCGATCAATGACTCATCCTGCGCCATCTATTTTGTATTCCAGGATCGGTCGGTGGAAATCTCGCAGGAGGTCGCAGATCTTCACTCTGGATGTGGTTTTGGTCCCGGCGTGATGATCCCCGCGATACTCGAAAAAACCTCTTCGGAGATCCCGGTTATACAGGACATGTCCCCGCACGGCAGGCTATAGTGGCGCGTGCGCCGCGTGATCCGGCGACGTCCTATACCCGGCGACGTCCTATACCCGGCGACGTCTTATATCTGTCCCCGTTCTATAATTTCGGTTTACGCTCGTGGCCGAGAATGGTATAGGCCACGGTAAAGTTCCAGAACGCATTGCCCAGATTCTCGTACCGGGTGTGATAAACCGTGGTAAATCCGCGATTCCAGCTGCCGGAAATGTCGAATTTCTTATACGAGAATCCAAGTAAAAAGTCGATCCCGACGTCAAATCCCGTCACGTTGGAATTACCATCCGGGCTATAGGACATATTGCTGGATATCTTCAGCTTATTGTTGATTTGCTGGTGGGTGACCTGATAGGTGGAATTATTGCTCTCGGTGAAATATCCTATTTCCGTCCCACCGAGATTCTTTGCAACATAAGGCCCAATACCGGCAAAAACCTTCCATTTATTGGTGATCGCATATTTATAAAGGAAATTTACCGGGAGGCGCACCGAATAGATGCGCAGGTACGTGTCGGATTCCCCAATGTTGTATTCACTTGTTTGCGTAAATCCGGTGGTCTTTCTGAAGTTGGTTCCGTTCTCAGCATATACCAGGGCTGGTTCCACGATAAACCCGGAGTAGCCAAGCTCGTAGTCCAATACCAAACCTGCCTGAAATGCATTCATCTGTTGAGTAAAGGCGTAGGAAGGTAAACCGCTGATCCCATAGGTCTGCCAACAGTTAACAGAACTGAAGGAACCCGTGAGGCCAAGTCGAACCTGGGCGAAAACAGAGGTGGACGCTAAACATAAAATACAGACAATCAATTTTCTCATACCAAATTGTGCGTTTGATTAAGGACCGGCAAACTATAACTTTTGCTGCAATTGCCCCACGTTTTAACATTCCCATAACCACCAATATTTCCCAATTTGAGGGATGATCGGTGATTAACGCGGACGAATGGAATAAAATCCCCCTGTTCTACAAATCTATTGCTATCCGGCCAGTATCGCCCGCCAAAAATAAATGAATTGGATAATTAAATAAATTTATAATCAATAGATTCAAACAACTATTCGGGTTTGAGCATGAAAAAACGCTATTCGGCTGCTTTACTGGTTGGGCTGCTGTCATTCGGATGCCGGTCTCCCGTTTCGCCGCCGGCGGCCAAGGCAAGTGATAGTGTCGCGAAGGTGGAGCTTTATGACAGCAGCGCCACGGCTATTATTGACAGCAATGCAGTGGTCGAGGTTATCGGCCGGCATTATAAGTGGTCGGAAGGTCCTGTTTGGGTCCCGGGGAAGTCGATGCTCTTGTTTTCGGCTGTCCGTGAGAATACGATCTACCGATGGAATGGGACGGATACTCCGGTCGCCTATCTTTCCCCATCCGGCTATACGGATACGGCGTTCCGCGGTGGGGAGAACGGTTCAAACGGGCTTTCTCTTGACCGGGAAGGACAGCTATTGCTTTGCCAGTCCGGCAACCGGCAGGTGGTGCGGTTGAACGCGCCGCTGGACTCGCCCAAACCGGTATTCACCGTGCTGGCGGCAAATTACCAGGGGAAGAAGTTCAACAGCCCAAACGACCTGGTAGTGGACAGCAAGGACAATATATATTTTACCGATCCGATCTACGGATTACCAAAGCATGAGAACGATCCGACGCGGGAGATGAATTTCGAAGGCGTATACAGGATCGCGCGGGACGGTAAGTTGCGTCTGCTGATCGACACCATCGCGCGGCCGAACGGGATTGCTTTGTCGCTCGATGAAAAGACCTTGTATGTCGGCAGCAGCGACGATCTGCATACGCGGTGGGATGCGTTTGACCTCGATAGCACCGGTATGGTCCATGGAGGGCGGGTCTTGCTGGACGGAGCGCCGCTAAAGGCGCGGGCCACCGTCAAACAAGGGGCGGATGGATTTAAACTCGATCGCTACGGGAATTTGTTTGCGGCCGGGCCGGATGGCGTGAACATTATCAGCCCGACGGGCAAGTTGCTCGGATTGATCCGGGTTTTCAACCGGCCGACATCGAATTGCGCGTTTGATGAGCGGAAAGAGGTGTTGTATATAACGGCGTCGGATGAGGTGCTGAGGGTAAAGCTGAAAATGTGAAAAAACAATATGATATAAATTCTTCTAAAATGAAATTCCTTTCCCTCTCCCCATTCGTTCCTTCCGGAAGCAAATTCGAAGAGTCGAAGCAGCTTTTCCAGGAGCTGGGGTTCAAGCTAACCTGGTCCGAGGGCGGCTATGCCGGCTTCGCCGCAGACGGCTGCAATTTTATCTTGCAGAAGTTCGACAACAAGCAGTTTGCCGAAAATTTTATGCTGAGCGTACGCGTGGACAGCGTGGCGGAATTCCGCCAAATGGTGCTTGAGAAGAAACTCCCGGAACGCTTCGGGATCCGGATCGGGCAGGTGACGCAGCAGCCTTACGGCAAGGAAGTTAACATCATAGATATCGCCGGCGTCTGCTGGCATTTCATTGAATAGGCAATTTTCTGCCAATCATTGAATGTCATATAAAGCCGTGTTTTGGTCTTCCTGGTAATTGGCAGGCAGAATGAAGGTAGAATCGGGCATATTTTTTTGAACGATGCTGCTAAGTTGTACCGTCATCGATGAGCCGGATGATTTTGTAATTGATTTTATTAAAGCTCCTGAACATCCGGAACTTATTATTTGTCTTATAACATCGGGCGAATGGTTTTCAAAAGCTATCGGGGATAGAAATTGCGAACCCGGCACATCGGTGCTGTACCATTCATCGTCTTGCTCATGTGCCGTTTCTCCTAACGCCTTCAACGTGTACGTAACCTTGATATGAACGCAATTGTAACCAAACATTCTTTCAATACCGATTTTTTGCACCTGAACAGCCGATTCGTTTTTTCCAAATCCGTTTCGTTGCAGCTTATAATATTTCTTGTACTGGTCATTTAGTATGATGGAATACGTTTCGTTTATGTTGATCAGTGAAGTTGAATGCACTTTCATATTTATGGTGGATGATTCCGCATAGCCTTCGGCATACAAATTCCATTTATTGGTTTTGGCGGTGCTGATATATAAGTTTTTCCAAAGTCCGTCTTTTTTATTGTTGGCAACGGTGCCTCCCGTATATTGAAGCATTATGGTATTTCCGTCTCCGGAAACCGGTATCGGATAATCCACCGGTTGCTCCGGAGTATAAGGGGCGGTATATGTTTTGGAAGGCCCGGCCGTGCCGTTTTTTTGAGCCTCCATCATTCCTTTGGCAACAGATTTTAATGGGTTATCATCCTTCATTTGTCCCAGTTGCAAATTCAGTACCGAGTTGGCGATGGCGTCGCCCGGATTCTTTAAAGAACCTGAATCGCCTTTGCCGAACATTGCGCCAAGGTCTTTCATTTGCGAAAGCACGGAATCGGTATCGGATGCGGGGTTGGTACCCTGTGGGGCGGCTGATGACGTGGTCGTTGGCGACGAGTCATTGACAGATGGCTGTGCCGGGTTATTTTTCTTGGCAGTATTGTCCGGGTTGTCGCACGAACACATTAATGATAAACATGATGAAAGAAAGATGGCGGACAATGATTTTGCATGTATCATGTAACTGTTTAAAAGGGGTTATTTAAACTTTGCTGAGATATCAATTCTTTACAAAAGGCAGATTAAAACTGCCGGAAGTTATATTTGCGGTCGCCCCACCATCGCTTTCATCTGCCTTAAATGTCCCTGAGAAGGTTCCTGAAACGCGGCTATTGTCTATACCCGTAATAGTTGCTGTAAATGAAAGGGCGTAAAGGTTTCTATATGTTTTCCCATCCATGTATGAAGCGGACTTTTTACCTATAGCATCCGGCGAAGACCGTTGATGACTGTCAACGGTAGTAGTTCCGCTATTGGCGATGACAAAGTCGAATACATTGCTTCCGGCGCACGTAACCTTTATCCTCACGGTCCCATTGGTTGCATCGTTGCTTACCTCATTTATGAAAAGGTTGCCGTTTTGCACATTGTTTGCCGTTTCAATCCTTTTCCCGTCCAGGGTATAAGAAAAACCTCCTGCCCCACCGGTAAAGTTCATATCGGAAGAGGTTGTTTTAACCGGCGGAGAAGTGGTGTTAGGTTCTGACGCGTTTGCTTTGTTTCCCGGCGGATTGCTGCATGCGCAGAAAAATAGTAAGCCCGCGAAGAGAATAGATACTGTTGTATTTGTCCGTTTCATAAAACTTGCTTTTGTCGAGGATCAGGTGGTGCTAAGTCTTGTCACTAAAGTTGCATTCCCCATAAGCGGTTTTGAAAAATAACCGACCAACGGAATGTTAAAATCGACGGAAGGAACAGCCTGTTTTCCATTTGGTCCTGGTTAACCCGCCTTATCCAAAGCCTGCTGACATAGGGTTGTCACAACGCACCCTCATCTTTGGGACATGAAATCGACAACCAAAAGCAGAATTATGACAACAAAGGAAGTAGCCGCCCGCTATTACGAGCTGGCCTGCCAGAACAAATGGAATGAAATCCACGAGACCCTTCACGACGACAACATTTTGCAGCGGGAGCCTGAGCAGGGCAGACCCCCCGGAATCGAAGCCGTTACCCGCGGAAAAGCAGCCGTCAAGGCAAAAAGCGACGCCCATCGCGTCATGATCGAAGCGATCCATAGCCGACATACCAGCGAGCCCGTCGTAGCCGGAAATTTCTTTACCACCACCCTGCAACGGGACGTGACCTATCGGGGCAAGTCGCGTGTCAACTCGGAGGAAATCGCGGTAATTGAGGTGAAAAACGGCAAGATCGTCTCAGAGACCTTTTTCTATTGATTCGCCGCCACTGCGGGCCAGCGCGAGCCACACGCACACCGCGGCTAGCAGCGTGAACACCGCGGCCATCGGGAAAAAATAAATGTATTCACAGACGGCCATCACGCTAAGAAATAGCCCCATGCCGATCAGCATTCGTTTGACCGGCCGGCCGCCTAACATCCATAGTTGGACACTGACAAATAGCAGCACGAAGATCAGGATGATCCCGTAACCGTCAAAGAATTGCGCCAAGGTCGCGCTGCGACCCATAAAATCGAAATGTTCCGTGCGCATACCGGTAAGCACTGCGCCGACCCGCGGATTGTCCGGCATCCCGGATCCAAGCGCCCCCATCGTATGACCTATCGTATGCAATAGCATGAGTGCGGCAGCGACCCGAAGTAATATCTTAGGCTTCATCGGCGACTTTTTTATAGAGGTTAAGGATCATGCCCCACCCCTGGTCCATATCGGCAATAATTTTCGCGCCGCCCATGAGCTTCTGGATGTCGCGGTGCTCCATCGTTACGCGTGTGGCCCCGGACATGGTGGGAATAAAATTCACAACGACCTCCGTCACCAATTGCGGGTCATACTCGAAATTGCCGTTGACCTGCCAGGCGAGTGTCAAATGATCGTGCGGGTCCCAAATCAATACCTTACCGATCTCGACCTCGCTGCCGTCTTCGTGACGGGAATACCAGCGCCCCCCGGTCTTGCCTTCGAGAACCGACTCCACCAGCGGAGTTTTGCCGATATGATGCGTCTTGGGCCACCATAGATCGATCTTTTGCGTGAATACGTCAAAGGCCGTTTGTTTCGAGGCCTCCACCACCACTTCCTTGTTGATGGTCATCAGGTTAATTGCTTCCATTATGTTGCGTTTTCTTTTTTTCCAGTTCTTCGGCGACGCGCTTTAGATTCTGGAGGGCTTCCCCCCAGAAGCGGTCCAAAAAGTTGCGCAAGGCGATCAGTCCCTCCTGGTCGATGCGATATATACTGCGGGTGCCCTGTTGCTCCATCGAAATCAATTTTGCTTCCTTCAGCACTTTTAGATGCTGGGATACCGCAGGGCGGGTAACGTCCATACCCTCGGCAATGTGCGCAACCGACAGCGGCCCGGCGACCAGTTTTTCGAAAATGGCCCGGCGGGTCGGATCGCCCAACGCATTCAGGACTATATCGTATTGTTTTTTGATCGCCATTCCGTTAGTTTTTACTTACCGTTAGTGCAAACTTACCAAATAAATCAAAAAAAACAAATTTTTCTTGGAATAATTATCGCATCGGCTCCGGCCGCCGATGAAGCGGTTGGTAAACACCCAGCTTTCCTCCGCACAACTGGCTCACGCTTCCTGGTGCACCGCAACCTTATTATATTCTTCAAAAAGCCTTCGCTGCAACTCGGGTGGAACCGCCGCATACTCGTGGAACTGCATCCGGAATTTTGCCCGGCCCTGGGTGATCGACCGGAGCGACGAACAATAATCGTGCATCTCGGCCAGCGGCACTCTTGCAATAACCTTTGTAAAATGACCTTCCGTGTCCATGCCTTCCAGGATGGCCCGCCGGGTCTGAAGATCGCTGATGATCCCGCCCGTCTGGTCGTCCGGACATAGGACGGTAACCGCATATACGGGCTCGAGCACCAGCGGGTCGGCCTGCCGGAAGGCTTGTTTGAATGCCATCATCCCGGCGATCTTGAACGAAATATCATTGGAATCTACCGGATGCATCTTTCCGTCATAAACGATCACCCGCACATCCCGGACGTGTGAGCCCGTCAACGGTCCTTCCTGCATCTTTTCCATCACCCCCTTCAGGATCGAAGGCAGAAAGCGCTGATCGATCGCGCCGCCGACAATGCAATTCAGAAATACGAGCTTGCCACCCCAGTCTAGCTCGAATTCCTCCCGGCCCCGGACCGATAGCCCTTTCGGATCAGGCATCCCCTCGAACCAGGGCTCAACCTGCATATAAACTTCGCCGAATTGTCCGGCACCCCCGGATTGTTTTTTGTGGCGGTAATTGGATTGGACCGGCTTGCGGATCGTCTCCCGATAGGGGATTCGTGGTCGGCTAAATGTCGCACGGAGGTTTTTAGAGACATGTTCCAGCTTCCACTTGATCACCGACAAATGCAGTTCCCCCTGGCAGTGAATGATCATTTGCTTCAGTTCCTGTGACATCTCGAGGACTACGGTCGGATCTTCCTCGCGGACCTGCCGTACCGCCGCCGCCAGCTTCTCTTCATCGCCCTTCAGCGCGGACTCGATCGCTACGCTCATCAGCGGGGATGGGAATTCGATAGGCTGCAGTTCCAGGTTCGAACCGCGCGCATGAAGGGTGTTATTGACATGCGTATCCTTCAGTTTGATGGTCGCGCCGATATCGCCCGCATATAATTCATTGACGGGAATACGCTTGCCGCCTTCTACCACAAAAAGTTGATTGATCTTTTCGGTCACGCCATTGGTCTCGTTGACCAGTTCCATACCCGCTTTGATCGTCCCGGAATACACCTTGAAAAAGGACATCTCCCCGATATGCGGCTCCGAAAGGATCTTAAAAATAAAGATACATGCCGGGCCTGCCGGATCGCAGGGAACGGGTTCGCCGGATATCGTCAGCGGCGGCGGAACTTCAGCCGGCCCGGGACAAACATTGTCGATAAAACCCATGATCCGCCCGCTCCCCATATTCCGTTTAGCGGAGAGACAGAAAAGCGGAAAGAGGTCATGATTGATCATGGCGCTCTTTAGGCCCTGTCTCATCTCATCCTCGTCAAGCTCACCCTTTTCAAAATATTTTTCCATCAACGTTTCGTCATTTCCCGCGATCGCTTCGATCAATTCCCGATGGAGACGGTCCGCCTTCTCTCTTTCCGCGTCGGGAATGGGTAACTTTTGCGGCCGTCCACCCTCCTGGGGGAACCGGTATTGGATCATCTGTAGCACATCGATCATCGCGTTGAAACCCGGCCCCTGATTGAGCGGATACTGCACGACGATGACATTGCTCCCAAAATGCTCCCTGGCCTGGGCCACCGTGTGGTCAAAGTCGGCCTTGTCCTGATCGAGCTTGTTGACAGCCAATAGCATCGGCGTACGGAATCGTTCGGTATAATCCCAAATAATGTCCGCCCCCACTTCCACCCCGAAATTGGCGTTTAGCAACAGCACGCCGGTATCGGCCACTCGTAAAGCTGAAAGGATTTCACCGGCAAAATCATCATAACCCGGAGTGTCCAGGATATTGATTTTATAGCCCCTCCATTGGGTGTGCAGCAATTTGGAAAAAATGGAATTACCTCTTTGCTGTTCGAGCTCGCTGAAATCACCGACCGTATTTCTTTCTTCGATAGTACCCCGCCGGGTAGTGAGACCTGCTTCATAGAGCATGCATTCTGCCAGCGTAGTTTTGCCGGACGCCGAATGCCCGAGCAGAACTATATTCTTGACGTGAGAGGTGTCAAAACTAGCCATGGCAACCGTATTTCTCCTTAAGTTACGAAATTTGCCCGGAAAATGTCAATACACCGGATAAACCCGCGATTCGTAACTTTGCCCGCAAAACCTGGTTTTTTATGCTCGGCGTCCTTTTGGCAAATTTCTACGAACGCGACCTTCGCAAACTGATAGAAGAGGTCAATGCATTCAAAAGTGAAGAAAACCTTTGGAAGATAACGGGTTCGATAAAAAACTCCGCCGGTAACCTCACCCTGCACCTTACCGGAGGTCTCAATCATTTCGTCGGCGCTACCCTGGCTCACACCGGCTATGTCCGCAACCGCGATCAGGAATTCACAAAAAAAGGTATCTCCAGAAAGGAAATGGTGACCGAGCTGGAAAAATTGATCCCCATGGTCAAATCAACCCTGACCAACCTGACGGATGCCCAAATGGATAGCGAATACCCCCTCATGTATGACGACGCCAGGCAGTCGCATGCCTACGTCCTGATCCGGCTGTTAGCCCACCTCGGCTATCATCTCGGCCAGATCAACTACCTGCGCCGCTTTCTCGAATAGCCAGGCGCGTACGTCGCCACAAACTCTCTACTAAGATATCGGAAGCCGTGCACCGGCCCCGTTCGGCCTCTTATTTTATCACATAGCTGGACCTGGGAAGGTAAAAGACGACCGTTTTACCTGTCCCCGTGATAAAACTCATCTTTCCAAAGGCTCCCGCAACGCCCAGATACGCTATTCTGTCCCCGGGCGGCAACCTGTCCGTATCAAAATAGGCCCCCAGTGGCAGGTTTTGATTGGCCCGGGTTACGTCCTCGCTCGAAGCAAAACAGATCATCTTTTGCGCCGCCGCACTGGCAACCCGATAGCCGAACACCATATAGCTCACTTTCTGACCGGCGGCAATCGAGAATTCCTTTGTCTTCCTGTCAACCTTGCCGATTACCTGGGCAAAGGAGCCGGATGAGAGGAGCATCAGGCAGATAATAACAAGCATCTTATGCATACGCGATAGTTTAGGATGGATGATATCTCCTGCAAGGAACATACCAAATTATCGCGCTAAGCTCCTGAAATTCAGCGACCTATTCGATGATCCTACAAGGTCGCGATATCGATCACAAACCGGTACCGCACATCGCCCTTTAACATCCGCCCGTATGCTTTGGTTATATCCTTTATATCGATCATCTCGATATCCGAGACAATATTGTTGGCCGCGCAGAAATCCAGCATCTCCTGTGTCTCCTTTAACCCCCCTACCCCCGATGAGGTGAGGCTCCGCCGCCGGTCCATCAGGCTAAAGGTTTTTATCTCTAATGGCTTTGGCGGGATGCCGACGGAAATGTGCACGCCGTCCAACCGCAACATCGATAGATACATGTTGATATCATGCTCCGCGGACACGGTATCCAGAATGAAATCGAACCTGTTCTCCGCAGCTTTCACCTGTTTTGGGTCCTTCGACACGAGGAAATGATGCGCGCCCAATTTCTTTGCATCCTGCTCTTTCGATGGCGACGTGCTTAGCACCGTCACCTCGGCGCCAAAGACCGCCCCGAATTTAACCCCCATATGTCCCAGCCCTCCAAGCCCAACGACACCGAGCTTGTGCCCCTTGCCCACCTTCCAGTGCCTTAAGGGCGAATAGGTCGTGATCCCCGCGCACAACAGCGGTGCCGTCGCCGCCAGGTCGACTTTGTCCGAGATACGCAGCACGAAATCCTCCTTGACAACGATGGTCTTCGAATACCCGCCATAGGTGGGCGTTTTCTTATCCTGCTCCCGGCCATTGTATGTTTGCGAATTGCCGACGAGACAATATTGCTCGAGGTTCTGCTGGCAGTTTTCGCAGACCCGGCAGGAGTCGACCATGACGCCCGTACCCGCCAGGTCGCCGGCCTTGAATTTTTTCACCTGGTTTCCGACCTGGACGACGCGGCCTACGATCTCGTGGCCCGGAACCATCGGGAAGATGCCTTCAAACCAGTCGTTCTTGATCTGATGCAGATCGGAATGACAAACCCCGCAATACAAAATATCGAATTGGACGTCATTGGGACCGACATCACGCCGTTCGAAGTTCCACGGGGCGAGATCGGACGTGGGGCTTTGAGCGGCATATCCTTTTACCGGTATCATAGATTTTAAGCTTTTGACCTTTCAAAACTCAACAAAATTTCCAACTTGGTCTTACTAAAATTTTACTTGGCTGCGATCTTACCCCATTTGATTTTTAGCCATGCCCTTACCGGTTCATCATACAGTTTTAGACAGGCATACGCGACGAAGACCGCCACGATAAGAAGGATTAACGTCCCCACCATTCCTTCTCCCGAGGGAACACCGGGCATCCCCTTTGCCGCCGGGATTTTCTTGTTATAGACCCAGGCCCAAAAACAATATATCAACGGATAGTGTGTAATATAAAGCGGATACGAGATATCCCCCAGCCATTTGCAAAACCGCGCCGCCCGTTTCCCGCTGATATGGCCCTCCGCGCCGATCGAAACGATAAGCGGAAAAAGAACGATGATACAAAACGATTCATACACGCCGTTCATCCACAAATGCTCCGCACCCCCCACCCGGGGTACCCAGAAGATCGCCAGGATCATCAGGCTGCAAACCCCGAACGCCCATTTGATATGGATCAGTTTTCCCATCCGGCATAACAGGACGCCGGCGAAGAAGGGATACAACAGCCGGGCAAATCCGATGTGAAGCTGTCTGCCATTGATCGCCCATCCGCCGATCATATCGCCCTGTCCGCCCCAGACCGCAAACTGGACGAGGTAAGCTGCCGACAGACCGACAAATATTCCCAGTAATACTTTTGAAAACCGCCGGACAACCACCGCATACAGGATATTCCCGACATATTCAAAGAAGAGCGACCATGCCGGGCCATTTAACGGATGCATCTCCGTCCAGCCGCGGATGTCCCAGGAGACAGGTATCGGGACCAGGGTTGCGCCGATGATCATGAAAAGCAGCGTCTTCCAGACCGGCGTTCCCGCTATCAGCGGAAATGGGAGCGACGGTTGGAAATAGAACAACGCCGCACCGATCAGCGAACCCATAACGACCATCGGCTGCAGCCGGATCAGCCGGCGCTTGTAAAAATCCCACTGGGTCATTTTTACCCAGCGGTCGTCGTATGAATAGGCGATCACAAAACCGGACAGCAGAAAAAAGAAATCCACCGCCAGGTAACCGTGGTTCATAAGCTGAACAAAACGGTTGTCGAAGGTAAATACTTCAAAACAATGGAAAATGACGACAGCAAGCGCAGCCACGCCGCGAAGCCCGTCGAGGATCTCGTAATGGTGCTTCGATTCCAGGTAGATAACGGATTTATTCATGGGCAGATAGCTATTCGATTTTTGCGACCCCGTCCGAGACAGGTGCCTAAATATAAAGAAGTTAGTCGATTATAACCCTCCGTTGGTCGGTTATTTATCAAACCCGGCTACGCGAAATACAACTTTACCGCCATGTCGGGCATCACTTACTCTCCATCAATTAAAAACTGGAAAACATGAAAAAGACATGCTATTTTATAATCGCACTAACGGCCCTAAGCCCAAACCTGTTTTCACAGACGAAAGTTCTAAGACCCCTCACGGCAAAAACCGTTGCCCCGCCGCCGACGGCAAATACCATAGAGAAAAAAGAGGCGGTGGCAAAACCGCAAAACAAACCCGCACCGACACCGACGGATCTGCAAAATGCAGTTATAAATATTGTCGTGGGAAACGATGGTAAGGATAATGATACCTATGTGTCCGTTTCGATCATTGACGGTAACAAAAGAACGGCAGCCTATTATGGCGTTGCCGACAAAGGCAGTTACGTGCAGGGGATGACTACCGGCGAATATTTTCCGGGAGATAATGAAACATTACCTACTAAGCTGGACAAAACGGAACCTACCGGTGAAATAGATAACAGCAAATATCCTCCGCTGCCCGTGACGAGGGAAGCCAACCTCGCCGATTTTTCGACTGGAGGATCGATCTTTATAACGATCAGACCCAACGGCCACGACAAATGGAACATAAGCAGCTTTACCGTGACATTATTCTTCAACAACGATCCTTCCAGTCCCCATAGAATGACATGGAATGGATTTACGCTTGCACAGGATAGCCCGACAAAGACGCTCGAGTTTGATAAGAACTTTAACCCAATCCAATAAAGAAGGCATAGCCCCCAAAAAAAAAGAACGAGTAAGCAGGTTGCCTGGCTACAACGCACTTCAAACTGGCTACAACGCACTTCAAAAATGAAGAAAAAACGCAGTGTAGTCCCGACAGGAATCGAACCTGTATCAAAAGTTTAGGAAACTTCTATTCTATCCATTGAACTACGGGACCGCGCCTGGCGGGCCGCATCGGGCCGGTAACCGCCGCACAGGGGCCGCAAAAATAGCACAATTTTTTTTAGCTAGCGGGAATTCACTACTTTGACCGTCTTAAAATGAACCATAATGGATAGAATAAAATCGGTGGCGACGGCAATTCGCAGGGCAGCGACCCGAATCGCGATGGTGGCGGTGTTTGCGGGGGCTGTAAAGACGGCGAGCGCCCAGGGGCCGCATTTCAGTCATCAAACCATTTTTGTGACCGACCTCGACCGATCGGCGAACTTTTATGAAAAGGTCCTGGAACTCAAACGGATACCGGAGCCCTTCCATGACGGGAAGCACGTGTGGTTCCGGATATCCGAGCATGGGCAGCTGCACGTGGTCTCGGGGGCAGCGGCAGACGTCCCGCATGACATCAACATTCACCTGGCGTTTAGCGTCCCCTCAATGGAAGAATTTACAAAACACCTGGATGCAATGAATATAAAATACGGCAACTGGGCGCAGAACGACAAGACACCACAGGTCCGGCCGGATAAGGTCAAGCAAGTCTACCTGCAGGATCCCGACGGATACTGGATCGAGATCAACGATGATAAATTTTAGCTGCGCGGCGCCGGGCGGTCCGAACCCCGTATATTTGCAGTCCAATGAAATTCTACAACCTCATTATCCGATATCGGCTCCAGATTGCCTTCGTGCTGGTGATCCTGGGCGGAGTGACGAATTATTTCTCCGGCTTTTGGCCGGCCTTTCCGGCATATTTCATTGCGTTGCTGCTGCTGTTCGGCTATTTCTTTTTTGGTCCGCTGCGCCTGATCCAGGAACATATGGAATCCGGCAACATGGAAGCGGCGGAGAAAGTACTTGATTCGATCAAATTTCCCGGTCTGCTCTATAAGCCGATCCGTTCCGTTTACTACACGCTTAAGGGGAACCTGGCCATGATGAAGAAAGACTTCGACAAAGCGGAAAAGAACATGAAGAAGGGCCTCGATCTTGGGATGCCGATGAAAGAGGCGGAAGGAGCGAGCCTGTTGCAGATGGGTATGCTTTCCATGCAAAAGAACGATATCCGCCAGGCAGAAAGTTATATCCGGCAAGCGATCCGCAAAGGACTGCCCGACAAGGAGAATCAGGCGGCGGCGTTCCTGCAGCTTTGCTCGATCATGATGACAAAAAGGGAATTCAGGGCGGCGAAGGATTTTTTCAGGAAGGCGAAGGCATTAAAGCCGACAAACCCGGAAATTGTGGGGCAGATCAAAGAGATCGAACGGTATATTTCCCGCATCCCGGGTTAGTTATTCGCCGATTTTTTGGCGACCGGTGCGATGTTAGTTCTGTACCGTCTTCGGGCCGCCGGAAGTTACGCAGTCGACCATTTGACGCAGCGTTCGAAGCGAAAGGCTGTTCTTCTCAAGAAAATCGAAGGTACCGTATTGCAGGAAGACTTCTTTTGTATTTAACCCTTTCTGACTGGAAAAAAGGATCACGTAGACATTGGGGTCAAAGTCGCGCACCCGTTGCAGGGTATCGAGTCCATTCATCTGACCATCGAGGTTGAAGTCCAGGACGATGACGGACGGGCGCTTGCTGAGATTTGAAATGCAGGATTCTCCGTTTGTATAAAAATGGAGGTTGCTGCTCAGGCTCTCGAGCTCTTTGGCGATAAGGCCTTGATAAATGATGTTATCTTCGACCACGAAAATAACGGGTTGGTTTGTTAATTCCATTGGTTGACTGGTCTGGTGCAATGAAGAACCCGGAAAATGGTGCCAGAAAAAAAACCGATTTAATCCATTGGGAATCAACAAATAATAAAACCCGGGAGGGCTTCTTCGCTCTCAATTTGGGAAAGGTCGATTAGTTATTGGGAATCAATTCAATACTTCAGCCTGCAACTGGACGATGCATTCCTTAATGGTATTGTCGATCGTGTTGACCAGTCCGGGGATATCGGCAAGAGACTCCATTTGTTTCGCGTTGGATTCCACGGTGCGGATCTCCTGCCGGATAGACTTGATCCCCATGGAATCGATCGTGGATTTTAATTTGTGGGCTGTTTTGCCGACCTGCTCCCAGTTCTCCGCCTGGAGGGCGTTTTTCAGGTCTTGCATGTTCTGAGGAACCGTTTCAATAAAGAGCGCTACCATTTTCTTAATAAAGCCCTCATCACCGCCGGAAACGGATTGTACCATCGTAAGGTCATAAAGTCTTTGATTGGCTGATGACATGTTGTTAAGGTTGTTTTTTTGGGTGCTAACTGTTCTGCTGTCATCGGATGAGGTTGTGGTCGATGGTATGGTTGGACCGGCTTGCGCCTTCCCTGAGGCTCCGGCGGAAAAGTCTTCGGGCAAACCGGTTTCGATCCGGTTGAGGTTTCTGGAAATTACCCGGAAAAGCCGTTCTTCGTCAAAGGGCTTCGCGAGATAATCGGTCATTCCGGCTGCCAGATATTTTTCGGAGTCGCCTTTCAGGGCATTCGCCGTGAGTGCAATAATAGGAATATTTGCTTTAACGGGATCAGGCAAACTACGAATGTGATGAGTGGCTTCTATCCCGTCCATTTCGGGCATCTGGACGTCCATCAGGATACAATCAAAAACGTCCTTCCCCAACTCCTCGATGGCTTCACGGCCGTTGCCCGCGATCACCACTTCAAAGTCCCAGGATTCGAGGATGTGCCGGGCAAGAAACTGGTTCAGCTCGACGTCTTCGGCTACCAGCACTTTGCGGGGACCAAGGCTTTTGTAATCGATCTCCTGCACCTCATTATCCTTTTCCTCCTCTATACTGACCTGGTACGGAAGCCGGATGGTAAAACTGGAGCCCTTGCCTTCTTCGCTTTCGACCGAAAGCTCGCCGTCCTGCATCTCGATCATGTTCTTACTGATCGCGAGTCCGAGGCCGGTTCCGCCGTATTTCCGCGAAATCGTCGCGTCGGCCTGTTCGAACGGTTCGAAGATCGTACTCAGCCGTTCCTTGACGATGCCGATCCCGGTATCGCTGATCGTGATTTCGACGATGGCCATTTCTCCGGTATTCTCCCGGATCCCGGTCACGATGGTAATGTGCCCGGTTTCGGTAAATTTCAGGGCATTGCTGAGGATATTGTTTAACACCTGGCTAAGCCGGTAAGGGTCCCCTTTGACAACCAGATCCGCGGGAATAAAGTTCTGAAAGATCAGGCCCAGCTCCTTTTCTTCCGCGCGATAGATGAACGACTGGATCGTCGTTGCGATCTTGTCGACGATCTTGAACGGTATTGTTTCGAGCTGCAATTTACCGGCCACGATCTTTTCCAGGTCGAGGATATCGTTGACGATCACGAGCAGGTTATTGGCCGACTCCTGGATCAGCTGAAGATAATTGC
Source organism: Puia sp. (assembly GCA_035501395.1). GTDB lineage: Bacteria > Bacteroidota > Bacteroidia > Chitinophagales > Chitinophagaceae > Puia. Next base: position 11,756 of record DATJWK010000148.1, on the reverse strand, counting down.
GCTGTTGGGATTCGAGCTGGGTCTTGCTCAACAAGCTCGCGATACCGAGGATGCCGTTCATCGGCGTCCTGATCTCATGGCTCATGTGCGCGAGGAAGGACTCTTTTGCCCGGGCAATCTCGTCCGTAAGCTGCTTGGTGAATCGCAGCTCTTTCTCCATCTTTATGCGATCGGTAATATCCTGTGAAAAGCCGATGACATATGGTTCGGCGCCTGGTTCTTCCCGGCGGTAGTTCTTGTACAGCAGGTATATTTCATCCCCTTCCTTGTTAAGCACGCAAAATTCGCCGCTGACCGCGCCGTTGCCGAGACCTATGGGCCGGAGGTATTCGTCCGCGAATTTATCCCGATGTTTTTCGGGGATGAACTCCGACAGATTGCGGCCAAGCATCTCCTGCTCTTCAAAGCCGAGGAGCTTGCAGGTGGCGGGGTTGACCGTCAGCAGTTTACCCTCCATATCGTGGGTGCAGATAAGGGCCTGGCTGTGGTTAAAGAGGTCACGGTAACGTTTTTCGTGCAGGCGGACCTTTTCTTCAAATTCTTTTGTTTCGGTGATCCGGACTACATATATAATGACCTGAACGAATTTGCCGTCCGGATCGAATACCGGATTGATGCGATGGAGAAAGTGCTGGACAACGCCTTCGCTGTCCTGCGCAGATTCCGACCATTCGACCGCCTTGCGCGTCCGGCGGGCTTTTTCGAAGACCATGCGGCGCGCGCGGGACATAGCTATGGGGCGGCCGGTATAGGTGCAATACTCTTCATTGGTCTTCCCGATCATCCATTCCCGGACGGCCGGGTCAGGCACGGCCGGCGGGTTCGCATACAGAAAGCGGTACTCCGCATCTGCAACGAGGATCTCCGCAGGGACCTTGTCGAGAATCTCCTCAAAAAAGTTACTGTCTAACGGCATTGCCTGGGCATAGGTTTAGGTTATGGTCATTTTATCTTCAGCTCGCCGTTCTGGATCATCCGGTATAGCGTGGATTTGCCTACATCCAGCTTCTTCGCGACGAGCAGAACATCTTTCTCGTATTTATCCAGGTAGTGTTGCAAAATTTGGATCTCAAATTCTTTCAGCGTCATTTCTTTATTTAGAAGGTCCGCGATGCTCGCGGATGTGTTGAGCGTAATATGTTCCGGCTGGATTGTTTCGTCGTCGGCCATGACGACTGCCAGTTCGACCACCGATTTCAGTTCCCGCACGTTTCCCGGAAACGGATATTGTAACAATTTTTGCTGTGCTTCGGGAGACAGGGACCTCTTTTCGATCTTGTTTTCCTTACAGAAGCCGTCGATAAAGTGTTTGGATAGAATGAGGATATCGTTGCCGCGTTCCCTTAAGGGGGGTAGGGAGATCGGCAGGCCGATCAGGCGATAGTAGAGGTCTTCGCGGAAATTCTTGTTCTTTACTTCTTCCAGTAGATTCTTATGGGTTGCGACGATGATACGCACGTCGATCTTGGTAACTACATTATGGCCGATCCGGGTGATCTCTCTTTCCTGAAGGACACGCAACAGCTTTGCCTGCAGGTTAATGTCGAGCTCCCCGATCTCGTCGAGGAACAATGTTCCTTTATCCGCTTCTTCGAACTTACCGATCCGGCGGGTAACGGCACCCGTAAACGCGCCTTTTTCGTGGCCGAAAAGTTCACTTTCGATCAGATCTTTTGGGATCGCCGCGACGTTGACCGCTACGAACGGTTGTTTGTGCCGGTCGGAATTATAGTGAATGGCTTTGGCGATCATTTCCTTACCGGAGCCGGTCTCCCCGGTGACACTGACCGTAATATTCGTTTTCGCTGCCTTTTCGATGAGGGAGAATACCTTTTCGATCTGTTCGGATTTCCCGAGAATTATCTGGGAGAAATCGTATTTGCGGCTTACCTGGGTCTTCAGGGTCTCGACCTCCTGTTTCAGGTTGCTGATCTCTCTGAGGTGGAGAATGCTATTCCAAAGCCGGTCTTTTGTGTCGTCGTCCTTGACGATGTAGTCGAACGCACCGTTCTTTAGCAGATTGATTGCTGTAGCCACGTCTTCCTGACCGGAGATCACAATAACCCGGATGTCGGGATTGTGTTCCTTGATCTTCTTCAAAACTTCAGCGCCATCACAGTCCGGGAGGGAATAATCCAATGTTACAACTTCTGGATTTTCATGCAGTTGGGCAAAAAAATCACGGGGAGATTCAAAGCGCTTGACCTCGTATTCAGGATTTAGGGACAGATAATGCTGGAGCATGGAACCATACCATACGTCGTCCTCAACAATAAAGACTTTAAAAGACTGATGGTTTTTCATATTTGCGTAGTCATTGGATACGATCTCTAACGCTGAATCAGCGAATTTATTCCCATATTAAGACATTTTCCAATCCCTTTTTCGCCTTTTTCCGGGATTAACGACCGGGCCCGGGCTATTTCCGCGGTCGTTTCCGGCTTTCCGCGACGCTCCATGGCCGCCTGCGGTCTTCCGCATCGCGCACAGATGTGAAAAGTCTTGGGAATTCAGGTCCCGGCGCCTCCTTAACTTTGACACATGTCTATCAATCGGGAGAAGCTCCGGATCCATTTCCAGGATGAATACCGGAAACTGAATGAACAACAAAGGTTGGCAGTGGACAGTATCGAGGGGCCCGTCATGGTCATCGCAGGTCCCGGAACCGGCAAAACGCAGATCCTCGCGGCTCGGATCGGCAAGATCCTGCTGGAGACCGACACATCTCCGGGTAATATCCTTTGTCTGACCTATACGGATGCCGGCGCGATAGCGATGCGCCGACGCCTTCTTTCGTTCATAGGGCCCGACGCATACAAGGTCCATATTCACACCTTCCACTCCTTTTGCAACGATATTATCCAGGAAAATCTGCCGCTTTTTGAAAAAACCGCGCTGGACCCCATCTCCGATCTCGAGCGAATCCAGTTTTTCAAGGTCCTCATCGACGGATGGCCAAAGAATCATCCGCTTAAACGGTACCGCGGCGATGTTTATTTTGAGATGGGCAATCTGCAAAGCCTTTTTTCCACCATGAAGCGGGAAGGGTGGACACCGGACTTTATCGGGGAGCGGATCGACCGTTATCTCCGCGAGCTGCCAAACCGCGAAGAATACATAGCCCGGCGGGCGACAAAGGAATTCAGGAAGGGGGATGTGCGGACGGATAAGATCGCGGAAGAAAAAGAGCGGATGGACAAACTGCGGGCCGCCGTCGGCGAATTTGCGCCATTCCAGGAGTTGATGCGCCGGCGCAACCGCTACGACTTTGACGACATGATCAATTGGGTGATCCGGGCTTTTGAGGAAAACAAGGATCTGCTGGCGACTTACCAGGAGCGTTATCAGTATATCCTGGTCGACGAATACCAGGACACCAGCGGGACGCAAAACAAGCTCGTCAGCTTGCTCATCAGCTATTGGGACCAGCCGAATGTCTTTGTCGTGGGCGATGACGACCAGAGCATTTACCGTTTTCAGGGCGCAAATGTCGAGAATATGCTGGAGTTCGCCCGTGACTATGAGAAAGACTTATTGACAGTGGTCCTGACGAACAATTACCGGTCGACACAACCGATCCTTGATATTTCGCGGACGCTGATCGAGCGCAACGACGAGCGGCTTGTCAATCAGTTCCCCGGTCTGTCGAAGAACCTGGTGTCGAGCCATCCGCTGGTCAGCCGGTTTACCGACGCGCCGAGATTGATAGAGTATCTGAGCCCAAGACAGGAAATGACGAATATCACGCTGCAGGTAGAGCGGTTGGTGGCCGATGGCGTGCCGCCGGGACGGATAGCCGTCATATACCGGGAAAACAAGTATGGTGAAGAGCTTGCCCGCTTTCTGCAACTAAAGAAGATACCGGTATACAGCAAACGAAGTCAGGATCTGTTTGCGGTCCCTCTGGCACAGAAGGTCTTGTTGCTGTTGCGCTTTCTGGGTGCGGAGCATGACGCGCCATATGGCGGGGATGAGATGCTATTCGAGATCCTCCATTTCGATTTCTGGGGTATTGCGCCCATCGAGATCGCGCGACTATCCGTCGAGGTGGCGGACAGGCAATTCAGCGATCAGCGAACCTCGCTTCGGCTGCTATTGTATGAAAAGGCTAACCGGCCCGCGCGCGACCTGTTCGATATCGGATTGCCCGAGGGCATGAAAAGGGCCAGCCGGGTGCTCGAAAAGCTGATCGGTGATGTCAGGAATACGACCCTGCAGGGTTTGTTCGAAAACTGTATCCGGGAGACGGGTATCCTGGGTCAGGTAATGGCAAGTCCTGAAAAGATCGCGCAGCTGCAGACGCTGACGTCGCTCTTCGAATTCATCCGGGAAGAATCTCGGCGGAATCCCGACCTCGATCTGGAGCGGCTTATCCAGGTAATCGACCTGATGAAAGAAAATGGACTGGTGCTTCCGCTGCTGCAGGTCTCGGGCAGCGATAAGGCGGTCAATTTGCTGACTGCGCACGGCTCCAAGGGTTTGGAGTTCGAGTATGTCTTTTTTGCGGGGTGTAATGCGGCAATCTGGGAAAAGAAACGGCGGCCGGGAGGAGGATACAAGTATCCGGACACGCTATTCGAACGGGTGGAGGGGCCTGCCTCCGCTAAAGCTGCGGTTGGGCCCGCCTCCGCTAAAACTACGGCGACTGAAGAAGAAGAGCTGCGGCGGCTTTTTTATGTGGCGCTGACAAGGGTGGAGCGCCATCTTTTCATCAGCTGGTCGCGATTTCGGGACGACGGAAAAGAGCTGGAACCATCGGTTTTTGTCGCGGAAATTCTGGACCGGCATGCGCTGCCCATCGAGAAGGCCGTGATCGGCGTGGAAGAGCTCGCAGCATTCGATGCGCTCCCATTCACGGAGATCATTGCGCCCGAGATCGGGGCAGCGGAGGAAGACTTTATCAGCAGAATACTTTCGACATTCGTAATGAATGTGACGGCGCTGAACAACTATCTAAAATGCCCGCTGGAATTCTATTACCGGAACCTGATCCGCATTCCGTCGCCGAAAAATGAGGCCACCGAATTCGGGAGCGCGGTGCATTTCGCGTTGCAGCGGCTATTTGAGAAAATGAAGGCGCATGCAGCGGAGGCATTCCCGGTAAAAGAGGAGCTGTTAAACGATTTTCGATGGTACATGGCCAGGCACCGGGAAATCTTTACCCGCGAAGCGTTCGCGAGGCGGATGGAGTATGGGCTCGAGGTGCTCGCCAATTACTATGACAAGTATCTGCCGCATTGGAACCGGATCGTCGCGGTCGAGCGAAATATCCGCAATGTTGTCGTGCGGGGGGTGCCCCTGAAGGGAAAGCTGGACAAACTGGAATTTCATGGGAATGAGGTTACGGTAGTGGACTACAAAACAGGGGACGTGGACAAAGCCAGGGATAAGCTGGCGCCGCCCGGTGAGCGCAATCCGGATGGCGGCGATTACTGGCGTCAGGCGGTATTTTACAAGATCCTTGTCGATGGATATGAGCAAAAGGACTGGAAAGTGACCGGAACGGAATTCGATTTTGTGGAGCCGGACCGGAAAAAGGAATTTCGGAAGATAAAGATCATGATCAGCCCGGAAGATATTACGACCGTTACACAGCAGATAGTCACGGTATGGGAGAAGATCCAACGGCGGGATTTTTACACGGGTTGCGGGAAGCCCGACTGTCATTGGTGCAATTTTGTTAAAACCAACAACCTGGCGATTGAGCTCCATGAGCTGGAAGAAGAGATTTAGTATGTTTGCGGCATGAAGTTGCGCTATGTCCCCTTGCTTTTGGCCCTTACTTCTCTTGTCGGATGTGCAGTCATTATTCCTCCAACCGGGGGTCCAAGAGATACCTTGCCCCCCGTTTTGCTGTCGGCTACGCCGGTGGAGTTCAGCAAACATATCAGCAGCAATAAGATCGTCTTCAAATTCGATGAATATATCAAAAGCGACGATATCCGTTCGAACCTCGTAGTGAATCCGGTCCCGAAAGTGGAACCTGTTTCGAGCGCGCACCTGCAAACGCTAACGGTCAAACTGAAGGATACGCTGCAGCCCAATACCACGTATACGCTCAATTTCTACAATGGCATCAAGGATGTGAACGAAGGCAATACATTGCGAAATTTCACTTATGTCTTTTCAACGGGCGATCATATCGATTCGGGCCAGTTGGGCGGAAGCGTGATTGTGGCGTTGACCGGGAAGCCGGATTCCAGCCTGGTGGTCATTTTGCATAAGAAGCTGGACGACTCAGCCGTTGTTAAAGAGCGGCCTGCTTATCTGACAAGGGTCGACACCTTGGGCCAGTTCCTGTTTCAACATATCCAGCCGGGAAAATACGCCGTGTATGCCATGAAGGATGAAGGGGGTTCGCATAAATACCTGTCTAAATCCCAGCTTTTCGCTTTTCACGATGCATATGTTAACGTGACGAACGCCGGTGGCTACGTGAACCTCTATGCGTATCAGGAGCTTCCGGAAACAAAGACCGGATCGAAGCCGGGTAGCTCCGGTAGCGCGGGTGAGGGGGGCAATGCTCCGTCGACGAGATCGGGCAGGAAGGCCAGGGAAAAGGAAAAGCGGCTGGAGGTGCAGCTGAATATGGCGAATGGAGTGTTTGACATCCTCGACACCTTCCGGATCAGTTTTGCAACGGGGCTGAAGTCCTTTGACTCGACGCTTGTCCGGTTTACAAATGAAAATTTCGGGGACATCTCCCTCAAACAATACCGTTGGGTGCGTGACACGACGAATAGGATCTTCTATCTGATTTATCAATGGCCGTTGGATACCAAGTTCAACCTGATCCTCCCGAAGGCTTTTGGCGAGGATTCGGCAGGCAGAAAATTGTTAAAGGATGATACGATCACGTTCCGGACAAAAAAAGATATTGACTATGGGGAGGTGCGGATCCGGGCGTTTAACCTGGATTTGTCAAAAAAACCGGTGCTGCTCTTCTATTCCGGGGATGCCCTTAAGTATTCTTTTCCCTTTGGGAACAAGAAGGAGATCAGGAAAGTGTTGTTCAAACCAGGGGACTATGAGATAAGGATCCTGTATGACACAAACGGGAACGGGAAGTGGGATACCGGGGAGTTCTTTAGGAAGCACCGCCAGCCGGAGAGGGTGGTGACCGTAATAAAAAAATTTACGGTGAAGGCGAATTGGGATAATGACCGGGATATCAACATGGCGCAATAACCGGACGGGGACCCGCGCCCGGCGCGGGGTTTGGTGGTTTTGGCGCGGGGTCGTAACTTTGCAGGATGCAATTTTCTTCCGCTTTGTTGGAGAGTGCCGTCGGGGAATTTGCCCGGCTGCCGGGGATCGGCAAAAAGACGGCATTGAGGCTGGTCCTGCATTTGCTGCGGGCCGAGCCGGCAAGCGTGCAGGGGTTGAGCGAGGCGCTGACGCGGATGAGGCAGGAGATAAAGTTTTGCCAGCGCTGTCACAATGTAGCAGACGGCGACATTTGTTCGATCTGCGCCAACTCCTTTCGAAAGCAGGAGTTGGTCTGCGTGGTGGAGACATTGCGGGAGGTGATCGCCATCGAGAGTACACAACAGTTTAATGGGGTCTACCATGTGCTTGGGGGCATCATTTCGCCGTTGGACGGCATCGGGCCCGAACAGCTGACGATCGAGTCGCTGGTTGGCCGGGTCCGGAAGGAGCGGCCGCAGGAGTTGATCTTTGCGTTGAATCCGACGATCCAGGGGGATACCACTATATATTATATCCAGAAGAGGTTACAGGATATCCCATTGAGGATCACGACGATCGCCCGGGGTATTGCATTTGGGGGAGAGTTGGAGTATGCCGACGAGATGACGCTGGCGAGGTCGATCAGTAACCGGCTGCCGGTGGAAAGCTACCGGACCGGGGGTTAGAGCACGCTTGTCAAATTTTATTGTATATTTGCGGTCTGTACAGGCGGATTTGTTTATTGTTCACCCTGTATGGCCGGAGCCGCGCTTCGAAGTGGAAATAACTGAACTAATAAACGTCCAGAAAATTTTTTCTTCCACAAAGCGTTTGACCTCCGGGTTTATTAACCTTATAGAAAGTAGGAGGATCAAATGAAGAATTCAAAGGAACTTATTGAAAAGGCGTTGTCGGAGCGCATCCTGATCATCGACGGGGCGATGGGGACCATGATCCAACGGCATAAGCTGGAGGAAAAGGACTACCGGGGCGAGCGTTTTAAGGATTGGGCTTCGGACCTGAAGGGCAACAACGATTTGCTGGTACTGACGCAACCGGAGATCATCGAGGGCATCCACCGGGAGTACCTGGAGGCGGGCGCGGATATCATCGAGACCAATACCTTCAATGCGCAACGGATCAGCATGGCCGACTATCATATGGAGGAGTTTGCCTTTGAGATAAATGTGGCGGCGGCGCGGCTGGCCAAAAAGGCAGCGGCGGACTACACGGCTCGCAATCCCAACAGGCCGCGGTTTGTGGCGGGGGCGATCGGACCGATGAACAAGACCCTTTCGCTTTCACCGGATGTCAACAACCCCGGATTCCGGGCGGTGACCTTTGACGAGGTCTCGGCGGCTTATTACGAGCAGGTAAAAGGGTTGGTGGAAGGCGGGGTCGACTTGCTGCTGATAGAGACGATTTTCGACACGCTGAATGCAAAAGCGGCGATATTCGCCATAAAGAAATACTTCCGAGACTCCAGCACACCCGAACTGCCGATCATGATCAGCGGGACCATAACGGACGCCAGCGGGCGGACCCTCAGCGGCCAGACACTGGAAGCGTTCTATGTTTCCGTCATGCACGCCAGGCCGTTGAGTGTTGGACTCAATTGCGCGCTGGGTGCGGCTGAAATGCGTCCGCATATCGAGGAGCTGAGCCAGATCTCGGCTTGCTATACGTCGGCCTATCCAAACGCCGGTCTTCCCAATGCCATGGGTGAATACGATGAATTGCCAGAAGACACGGCGCATTTTATCGAGGAATGGGCGGAAAACGGATTCGTCAATATCGTCGGCGGTTGTTGCGGTACGACACCCGATCATATCCGGCATATCGCGGAGCATGTGAATAAGATCAAACCCAGGCCGTTACCGGTCATTGAAAAAGAGTTAGCCTAATGGATGAAGTTGTCATAAAACCTTTCTTACGGTTATCAGGATTGGAGCCGCTGGTCATCCGGCCGATGACCAATTTCGTCAATGTGGGCGAGCGTACCAACGTGACGGGATCGAAGAAATTTGCACGGTTGGTGCGGGAGAACAAATACGAGGAAGCCTTAAGTGTGGCGCGTCAGCAGGTGGAGAACGGGGCCCAGATTCTGGACGTAAACATGGATGATGCCCTGTTGGACGGGGAGAAAGCGATGCAGACATTTCTGAATCTGCTCCAGTCGGAGCCGGATATCGCAAAGATCCCCATTATGATCGACTCGTCGAAATTCTCGATCATCGAAGCAGGGCTGAAATGTGTCCAGGGCAAGTGTATCGTCAATTCGATTTCCCTCAAAGAGGGGGAGGCCAAATTCATCGAGCAGGCGATCATCTGCAAAAGCTATGGCGCGGCGGTCATCGTCATGGCTTTTGATGAGAGCGGACAGGCCGATACGCTGCGGAAGAAGGTCGATATCAGCCATCGGGCGTACCGGATACTCACCGGGCAGGTGGGTTTCGACCCTCAGGATATTATTTTCGACCCCAATATCTTCGCGATTGCCACCGGGATCGAGGAGCATAACAACTATGCAGTCGACTTTATAGAGGCCATAAAACAGATCAAGCAGCTGATGCCGCTTACCCGGATCAGCGGCGGCGTCAGCAATATTTCCTTTTCTTTCCGGGGAAATGAGCCGGTCAGGGAAGCGATGCACAGCGTATTTCTCTATTACGCGATCAAGGCCGGGATGGACATGGGGATTGTCAACGCAGGGCAACTGGTCGTCTACGATGAGATCGAGCCGCAGCTGCGTCATCTTTGCGAGGATGTGATCCTCAACCGGAATCCCGAGGCGACCGATAAGCTGCTTGCGTTCGCGGAGACCGTGAAGGCCAAGGATAAGGCGGAAGTAAAGAACGAAGCCTGGAGGCAGGGAACGGTCGAAGAGCGGCTAAAACATGCGCTGGTAAATGGGATCACCGATTATATCGACGGCGATACGGAAGAAGCGCGCCTGAAATATCCCAAACCGCTGGATGTGATCGAAGGGCCCCTGATGGCGGGAATGGACGTCGTAGGGGACTTGTTTGGCAGCGGCAAGATGTTCCTGCCGCAGGTCGTCAAAAGCGCGCGGGTCATGAAGAAATCGGTGGCAGTCCTCACCCCCTACATCGAGCAGGAAAAAGAGGACCGCAAGAAGGCCGGGAAGGTGGCGGCCGATGCGGGCGCGGCGAAGATCCTGTTGGCTACGGTAAAAGGGGATGTGCACGATATCGGCAAAAACATCGTCGGGGTGGTGCTTGGCTGCAACGGCTATGACATCATCGATCTCGGAGTGATGGTGCCGGCGGACAAGATCCTTGACACGGCAAAGCGGGAAAAGGTAGCGGTGATCGGGTTAAGCGGGTTGATCACGCCTTCGCTGGACGAGATGGTCCATGTGGCGCGCGAGATGAAGCGCCAGGGTTTCGAGGTCCCCCTGTTGATCGGCGGCGCCACGACATCCCGGATGCATACGGCGGTAAAGATCGCCCCGGAATTTTCGAATGGGGTCGTTCATGTACTCGATGCGTCCCGTAGCGTGACGGTGGTCGGGTCGCTGCTGAGCCCTGAACAGAAGCCTCAATTCCTCAATGGTATCCGGGCTGAATACAGCAAGCTAAAGGAGGACTTTCACAATAAAAAGACCGTCAAACAATATTTACCATTCGGTGCGGCGCAGGAAAACAAGCTGAAGATCGATTGGGCCGCATTCCGTCCCGTGGCGCCGAAATTCACGGGGACCAGGGTTTTTGACGGGGTTGATCTGGCGGAGATCGCAGCATATATAGATTGGGGACCGTTCTTTATAGCCTGGGAATTGCATGGCAAGTTCCCGCAGATCCTGCAGGATCCGGTCGTAGGGGTGGAGGCGACAAAATTGTATAACGACGCACAGCAGTTGCTGGGACAGGTGGTGAGGGAGAAATGGCTCAAGGCGCGCGCGGTTATCGGCTTCTGGCCGGCTCAGTCGAATGGCAAAGACACCGTGGTTGTAAAGGGGCCGGAAGGGGCCGTACATCTTGAATTCTTGCGTCAGCAGGTCAAGAAGGCGGCGGATCAGCCGAATATTTCGTTGAGCGACTTCGTGGCGCCGGCCGAGACGGGGTTGGCCGATCACCTCGGCGCATTTGTGACCACGATCGGGGGCATCGAGCCCCATATCAAAAGGATGGAAGCGGCGCATGATGACTATGGCAAGATCATGTTGCAGGCGCTGGCGGACCGGCTGGCAGAGGCATTGACCGAGCTGTTGCACGAAAAGGTCCGGAAAGAATACTGGGGGTATGCTTCCGGCGAGCATCTGACCAATGAACAGTTGATCCGCGAGGATTACCTTGGGATCAGACCGGCGCCGGGCTATCCGGCTTGTCCGGATCATACGGAGAAACGGAAGTTGTTTGCGCTACTGGATGCTCACCGGCACACCGGGGTTGTACTTACCGAGTCGCTGGCGATGTATCCGGCCTCGACGGTGAGCGGCTGGTATTTTGCGCACCCCGAAAGCAAATATTTTGGTGTCGGGAAGATCGAGCGGGACCAGGTGGTGGACTACGCGGCAAGGAAGGGAATGCCGCTGGAAGAAGTGG
>DATJWK010000147.1:0-6627 GCA_035501395.1 Puia sp. | reverse complement strand
GACCGATCGAACAGCGATAATTTCATCCCGGATAAGCGCTCAAAAAGGGGGATCAGCAGGGCCGCCATACCGAGCGCCAGGAGGAAGGCGATTATTGACAACAGGATGGATTCACCTACGAACTGGCGGATCAGGCTATTTTTTTCCGCGCCAAGGACTTTTCGGATGCCTACCTCTGCCGACCGTTTGGACGACCGCGCCGTGGAGAGGTTCATAAAATTAATGCACGCGATCAGCAGGACAAATGCCGCCACCGACCCGAGGATGTAGAGGTAGGAAAGGCTTCCCGAGGCCGTGGGTTCCATCATGTCGGCGTGAAGGTGGATGTCACCGACCGGCAAAAGGAACTGCCGCCGGTAAAACCCCGCTTCCCGCAACGCCTTTCCCGCATACTTTTCGACAAATGATGGAAATGCTGCTTCAAGCTTTTTTGGGTTTGCGCCTGGCTTCAGGAGCAGATAGGTCGTGTAGAGATTGTCGAATACCATATTGGTACCATCCTTCTTCATCCGGTCTTCCAGGCTCCCGCCGGATATCGAAATAAAAAAGTTGGCATCGATATGAGACGGTTCGGGCCGGGGTCGGAAGACGCCGTTGACGATGAAATCGTGTGCCCCGTTGAGGTCGATTCCGACATGCAGCACCTTATGGAGCGCAGGTTGATCACCAAAGATCCGTTTTGCCATCGCTTCGGAGATCACGATCGACCGGGGCTGATCGAGCGCGGAGGCCGGGTTGCCTTCTATAAAATGATAGTCGAACAGTTCAAAAAAGGAAGCATCGGCGGCAAAGGCTTTTGTCTCATAATAGGTCTTTGGCTCCCCATTGGGTCGAATATATTGCACCAGCGCCTTGTATTCCCCGAAAAAATCAAAGGCAATGATCCTTGCGGTTCGCTCGACTTCAGGGAAGTCCCGCTGAATATTTTCGGCCATCACCGCGGGCTCGGCAGGGAAACGATCCTCCTTTCCGCCGGTGACAAAAACAGTCCCGACCTGGTACAACCGCCCGGCATTCTTATGGAAGGAATCATAGCGGAGTTCATGATAGATGAACAGCACGATGAGCATGCAACAAACCAGACCGATCGAAAGGCCCAAGATATTGATGACCGCTACCATCACGTTCTTCTTTAGGCCCCTCCAGGCTACCTTGAAATAATTTCGGAACATAGGCTTTACTCTTTCAGTTCACTGAATACAAAGTCATTCACTTTTCGGACAGCGTGGCAATTGTAGCACTTTACAATTGCCTGGTTCCTCACTGCCCGATCCGTTCGGCTATTGCCGGTGAATTCCTCGAAGCTCCACCCGCCGGTGGAATCGGCCGCGGCATCTTTTACCATTACGTCGACCCATTTCCTTTTCCCTTCCGAAATATTACCGCTGGAATCCTCCACCATTTCAAGTTTGTCGAACACGATCACCGATCCTTCCGGGAATTTGCCATTTTGGTAACCGATTAATGCCGGTCCGTTGGCGTAAATATGGTGAAAGCCCCCAAATTGAGCAAAAATCTTGCTTTTTGGTCCGATCAACCCCGTTTTTACGTGAACCCAGTTTCTGAATCCCTCGGGGTAGGGAACCGGCACGTTGTGGGTTCCCGGTTTCCGGGATGAAAACGCAAATAAGGTTAGCAGCGCGGAAAAGACAACATACTTCTTTCTCATGCCCCAATCTTCCAAATTTCCTATTTCCGGCCAAACCAAAAAGCGGTCAAACGATATCAAAAGCAAGTCAAAATACAAACGGCATAACCTATCTTTATCCGGTTATGAGAAAATACCTTGCCCCCCTACTGGCCGTGCTTTGCCTTCAGGCAGCCGGCCAACAACCCAGCCCCGCCGATCAGTTTGACGCCTACGTCCGATCCGGCCTAAAGCGCTGGCGAACCCCCGGTATGAGCATCGTCGTCGTAAAGGACGGCAAAGTGGTATTTAAAAAAGGGTTTGGCGTGCAGCGCTATGGCGACCCCGAGCCGTTCAGTACATCTACCCTTTCTATCTGCGCCAGCACGACCAAGGCCATGACGGCGGTTTGCATGGGTATGCTAGTCGACGAGGGCAAAGTGAAGTGGACGGACAAAGTCAGCGATATTTTCCCCCAGCTAAAGCTGGCTGACAACTATGCCAACAGCGAATTGACGGTAAAAGACCTGTTCACCCACAACACCGGTCTCGGCAACGCGGACTGGCTTTGGGTCCTGGGCTACCCGGTCGATACCATCATTCAGCGGATGCGGCTGATCCCCCCGGCGTATTCCTTCCGCTCTTCGTTTATCTACCAGAATCTCATGTATATGGTGGCGGGCGAGGTCATCCACAAAGTATCCGGGTGGACATGGGATGAATTTATCCGGCATCGGATCTTCATGCCGCTGGGTATGGAACACACCTATCCCAATCACGCCGCCTCGGCCGCGGAACCGAACCACATCACTCCACACTTCTTGTTTGAAGATACCGTTATAAAGCCGATCCGCTATCTCGAGACGAACGGCATCGATGCGGCCGGTGGTGTATGGAGCAGCGCCGACGACATTCAGAAATGGATCATGTGCCTGCTGGACAGCACAAAAGTGGGCGCTACACGGCTGCTAAAACCGGAGACCTACGCTTTTCTCTTCAAACCTCAAAGCATGGTCACTCCCGGGGAGTTCTACCCGACTGCCAAATTAACCCGGCCGCATTGGACAACATACGGTCTCGGCTGGTTCCAGGAGGACTATCGCGGTAACATGCTGAACTTCCATACCGGTAGCCTGGACGGAGCCGTCGCGATATGCGGCCTACTCAATGATGAACATTTCGGCATCTACATCTTTGGAAACCGCGATCATACCGAACTCCGTCATGCGCTGATGTACAAGGCAATCGATCTGTGGGTGTACCATGATAATGGCAACGACTGGAGTGAGAAAATGTATGTTATGTATAAGGGAATGCGTGATTCAGCCGCGAGCCGGGAAAAGGCACTGGAAGCTAAACGAGTACTCGATACCCGTCCATCGCGGGACCTGGCGGCCTATGCCGGCACGTATAACAACGAGCTCTTCGGAAAGGCCTGGATAAGCCGGGCCGGGGACAGCCTCCGCTTGAGCTTTCCGAACAATATCAATCTCAACCTCAGCCATTGGCATTTCGATACATTCCGGGGGCTATTCGAATACGATTGGATGGGAAAGGAATGGATCAGTTTCGACGTTGGCGTGGATGCAACCATAACCGGTTTCTCCATGGGCGGCATGCGCTATCAGAAATCCGAATAGGTCGCAACAATTTACCGGACCGGTGCAACATTGTGTTCGCCCCCGCGGACTTTGGATAAACCGCGGGTCGCATGCTAACGAATTACCTAAAAGTCGCCTTTCGCAATCTCTGGAGGAACAAGGGGTTTTCATTCATCAATATCGCCGGGCTTGCCGTCGGAATGGCCAGTGCCATTTTGATCTTGTTGTGGATGCAGAACGAGATCAGTTATGACGACTTTCACGACCGCCGCGACCGGATCTATGAGGTCTGGAACCGCGCCACATTCAGCGGGGCGCTACATTGCTGGAACACCACGCCAAAAGTCCTGGCTGCCGCGATGCAGCGGGACCTGCCGGAAGTCGAACATACCGTGCGCGTTGACAGGGCAGGTGACCATCTCTTTAGTGTCGGTGACAAGCGGATCATGGTGCACGGGAATGCCGTCGACTCCGATTTTTTACAGGTATTCACTTTCCCGATGGTGGAAGGGGACCTGCGGACTTCACTGAACGACGGTCATAGCATCGTCCTGACCCGCGAGCTGGCGAAGAGCTTGTTTGGCGGCAAGAATGCGATGGGCCAAACGATCCGGATCGACAATAAGGACAACTACCAGGTAACAGGTATCCTGAAAGACCTCCCGACGAACACACGTTTTGACTTCCGGTTCCTGGTCCCATGGACTTTTGTCCGACGCCGGGGAAATGATGATCCCTGGTGGGGAAACAATAGCACGCGGACCTATGTGCTCCTGAAGCCCAATACAACTCCCGCTTCGATCAATCGTAAGTTGCTCACCTATAAGCTTCGTTATGACAGCTCCGAAAAACACTGGGAAATGTTCCTGTATCCCATGAACCGATGGAGGCTGTATTCGCGCTTCGAGGGGTCTCAGGAGACCGGAGGCCGGATCGTTTTTGTGCGATTGTTCGGGATCGTAGCGGCATTTATCCTGCTGATCGCCTGTATAAATTTCATGAACCTGAGTACGGCGCGAAGCGAACGACGGGCCAAAGAAGTGGGGATACGGAAAGTAGTCGGCGCACAACGGGGACTGCTGATCGGGCAATTCATCGGCGAAAGCATCCTGTTGTCGTTATTGGCGGCCATTTTTGCCATGGGGATCGTACTATTGTCGCTACCGGGGTTCAACCAGCTAACGGAAAAGCATTTGTTTGTACCGTTTGCCAGCATGTGGTTTTGGATCTGTGCGGTGGGCTTTATCGTCTTCACCGGTCTGCTGGCCGGTAGCTACCCGGCTTTTTTTCTTTCGGGATTTCAGCCGGTTAAAGTATTGAAAGGAACGTTCAAAGCGTCCGGGGCACAGGTCTCCCCGCGGAAGGTACTGGTGGTGCTCCAATTCACGTTTGCGATCGTGCTCATCATCTGCACCATCATCGTTAAGCAGCAGATCGATCATGCACGCGCACGCGAAAGCGGATACGATCAGGGGAATCTTATTTTCCATCACCTGACCGGGGATCTGGAAAAGAATTACAGCGTGGTCCGGGCGGAACTCTTGCGGTCGGGCGTGGCGACGTCGGTGTGTAAGACAAGCGCCCCGCTGACCCAAAACTGGAGTGACACCTGGGGGTTCCAGTGGACAGGTAAAGACCCGGACGACAAGACCGACTTCCTGATGTTTTGCGCCGATCAGGACTTGGTCAAGACCACGGGGATGCAACTGGATGAGGGACGGGACTTTAACCTCCAACAATACCCAACGGACTCTTCCGGTATCATCCTGAATGAAAGCTCGGTCAAGGCCATGCATTTCAAAAACCCCATCGGTCAGATCATCATGGATGATTCAATACGTTTTCATGTTATCGGGGTGGTAAAGGATTTCATCATCGAGTCGCCATATTCGCCGATCCGCCCGTTGGTGTTCCGTGGCACGACCAATGGTTGGTTTAGCGTCATGCACATCCGGTTGAACAATAAGAATCTCGTCGAGGAGAACCTGAAGAAGGCGGAGGCAATCTTTAAGCGGTATAACCCGGAATATCCTTTCGAGTATCATTTTATCGATGAGGACTATTCGCAAAAATTTAATGATGAGAAAAGAACGGGCACGCTGGCCGGCTTGTTCGCCGGCCTCACGATCTTCATTTCCTGTCTTGGCCTGTTTGGCCTGGCGACTTATATGGCCGAAAGCCGGATCAAGGAGATTGGAGTCCGCAAGGTATTGGGGGCATCCGTCACGGGAATCACGGCCTTATTGTCCAGGGATTTTTTGAAGTTGGTCCTGATCTCATTCGTAGTTGCCGCGCCCGTTGCATGGTATGCCATGTACAAGTGGCTGCAGGACTATAGCTATCGGGTTCCCATCCAATGGTGGGTGTTTGCGCTGGCCGCGGGGTTGTCTGTCGGGATAGCGCTGCTTACGGTAAGTTTTCAGGCCGTCCGCGCGGCCTTGGCTAATCCTGCCCGGAGCTTGCGAAGCGAGTGATCCGGCACTACCAGCTTTAATCAATTATTTCGTCAACCACCTTCCTGGCGTTTTGGGGAGAATCTTTGCTAATATAATCGTAAGCTTTTCTTAACTCTTTTGATGCTTGAGCGTCAAAACTGTTACCATAGGCAAAAACCTGTCTGATACAGAAAGCCTTAGATTCAATAGTTCAATCTCTAATTCCTTACTTCTTAATTCCGCGTTTGCCGCTTTTTCGTTAGAATTTGCCGCATCTTTTTTTGCGTTTTCCGATTCCTGCCTTGCCAATTCGGACTTTTCGTTTGATTGAGCAATAGCCACACGATCCCTTTCCCTCTGCGCATTCAATTCTTTCGCCTGTTGGCCTTTAAAATAAATGGCAAACGCTCCGGCAACAAATGTTATGGCTAAAGCGATTAATGTAATATAGTCTGTCAGTTCGATTTTTCTTTCGAGAGTCATTGATTTGGTAGTTAGCAGAGCGGATAGAGAAAACAAAATAAACGCCCCGAAAATGAAAGGCGAGATTTTGTACTTCTTGATCATATGTTAAATTAACAGATAAATTATATGGTTCAATAAAATAACCATAAATAGTTAACAATCAATGTGATACCATTGTCAATGCTTGGCGGTCATGTGCAAATTGATTTGAAACTTGTCCCGCCCGGGTCACAACGACCCCCCGACCTGAGTCGGGGATTTTTGCATGGATTGAAAAGAGTTACTTTATCTCAACAATAGATTTATTTAAATATTTTTCAAGCAAGTTATTGAACGCGCTTTGGTTTTTCATTTTATCATTAATGAAACTAATTGTAAGACTAAGGACAGTTGCATATTTGTTGTCCTGGTCACAATTGCCGGACGCCTTTACTATTGGACCAATAGAGCAGAAATCCTCATGTGTGCCATTAATCACCTGAAGTATCTTTTTGTATTT
>DATJWK010000146.1:0-4049 GCA_035501395.1 Puia sp. | reverse complement strand
GATTGCGGAAGGCCTGGTGGATATCCTTTGCAGCGACTACCATTTTCCGACGATGCTGGGGAGCGTGGTGCGGATGATCGAAGCCGGGATCGAGCCGCAGGAGGCAGTGAATATGGTCTCGCTGAATCCGGCGAAAATGCTGGGGTTGAGCGAACATACCGGTAGTATCGAAATTGGGAAACGTGCGGACCTGGTCTGCTTCTCCGCCGAACGCTCATTCGCCGCCGTCTCACAGGTTTGGGTGGACGGGGTAAGTACTTTCGCGGCCAGGTACCGCTCAAAAAAGACAATGACTACGAATGAAAATAGGAGTGATTGCGGATATTCATGAAGACATCGTTGCGCTCAAAGCAACCTTTTCCTTTCTGGAGAAAGCGGGATGTTCGGAAATCGTTTGCCTCGGCGACATCGTCGGATTTAAGGTCAATACCTATCATTACCTCGATACCCGCGACGCGCACGAATGCATTGCGATGGTGAGGGACAATTGCAGCGGTGTCGTGGTCGGCAACAACGATCTGTATCAGATCAAAAAACTTCCCGCCTGCCGCGGTGGATTCGATTTTCCCGAGAACTGGTATGAGCTGGATTATCATGAACGCAAGGCGATCGGCGGTAACGCTGTTTTTTTATATGAGGATGTGCAGCTGAACGCATTACTGACCCGGGAGGACAAGGCGTGGCTGGAACAATTGCCGGATATCTGGGCGGCGGAGTACGGCGGTGTCCGGTTCCTGTTCTCGCATTTCGCCTATCCGGACCTGCATGGCTTACGGACCTATTTCCCAAAGCGGGTCGAGGAATTCAGGGAGCACCTGGGCTTTATCGACCAGCATGGCTGCACGATCGGGATATCGGGGCATTTTCATTTTGAAGGACTATGCCGTGTAGGAGAGGAAGAGATCCGGCGGCAAGGTTTTGGTTCATACGAATATTCGCCGGAGCTTCAATATTGGTACGGCCCTTGTGTGGCAAGGGGTCAGTTTACAAACGGTTGCCTGATCATCGATTCCGGCCGATCGACCGTGGAGGCGGCGAAATGGTGAAAGCGCTCCGGCGCGTTGTGTGGCGGTGATTTTTGTATTTTTACGGGATGGAGTTTCTACAGGTAGTCAAGGTTGGCGCTCGCGACGGCGCGGTCGCGGAGATCAGTTTTTCACAACAGCGGGGGCAGCGGTTGGTGGTGGCGGGGGCGACAGGTTCAGGCAAAAGCACGCTGTTGAAGCTGATAGCGGGTTTGGCGCAACCCGTCGAAGGAGAGATCCGGTTCGAGGGCGAACGCGTAATGGCCCCCGGGGAATCGCTGATCCCGGGGCACCCGGAGATCGCCTACTTATCCCAGCATTTTGAATTGTGGAACAATTATCGGGTCGAGGATATTCTGTCTTATGCCAATGAGCTGACGGCGGAAGAGTCCGCGTCCCTGTATGCGATCTGCCGGATCGGGCACCTGCTGCGCCGAAAGGCGGACCAGCTTTCGGGTGGAGAACGGCAACGGATTGCGCTGGCAAGGCTGCTGGTCCGGCCGCCGAAGTTATTGCTGCTTGACGAGCCGTTTTCCAACCTGGACCGGGTGCATAAGGAAATCCTCCGTACGGTGATTGCGGATATCCAGCAACGTTATGGGGTAACCTGTATACTCGTATCGCACGATCCGCCGGATGTCCTGTCATGGGCGGATGAGGTCCTCGTACTGAAGGATGGGCGGCTGGTGCAAAAAGGGGGCCCCGAACGAATTTACCGGCAACCGGCAGATGAATATGTGGCGGGGCTTTTTGGGAAATATAACCGCGTCCACCCCGCGTTGGCAGCGCGATTGGGGAGATTGCCGGGCGCGGGAGGGAGCCAGGACCTGCTGGTCCGTCCGGAAAAGCTGACCCTGTCCGCGTTGGGAAGCGCGGCAGCCCGCGGCCGCGTGACCCGGATCGCCTTCCTCGGCGGCTATTATGAAGTCGAAGTGGAGCTGGCGGATAGCCGGCTGCTCGTGCGGGTGGATACCAATACGTACCAACCGGGCCAGGAAGTGTTTGTTGGACTAACGGCATAGGAAAGATCAAATCAATGCTTACCTTCGGAGCCATAAAAAGATAGTTTTCATATGAGAAAAATCGTTGCACTGTCAATTGTCGCCACATTGATCCTCCAGATTGCGGGAAGAGCCCAGTCCCCCACACCCGCCAGCGTATACGACCAGCACGAGGCATTTGCCCCGTTCTTTTACCCTGCCTACGGGGATGATGTCCGGACAGCCGCCGGTACACCCGGTCCGCGTTACTGGCAAAACCGGGCGGACTATAGGATCGACGCCCGGTTGGATACGGTTGAACAGTCGATCACGGGTACGGTGACGATCACCTACAAGAACAACTCGTCGCAGAATCTGCCCTTCGTCTGGCTCCAACTGGACCAAAACATATACCGGGACAGCTCTCGCGGTGAAGCCGTTACAGAGATCTCGGGAGGCCGATGGGCCAATCGGAATGCATTTTCGGGCGGCTTCGAACTGAAGTCGGTAAAAGTGGCCGATCCGGCGACAGGCAAAAGCACGGCCGCCGATTACCTGGTATCCGACACGCGCATGCAGATCAAACTGAAAGATGAATTAAAAGCGGGCGGCGTATTGAAGATCCAGGTGTCATATGGTTTCAAGATCCCGGAATACGGTACTGACCGGATGGGGCGGATGCAGCCGAGACCGGGCAACAGTTCATGGATCTATGAGATCGCTCAATGGTATCCCCGGATGTGCGTGTTCGATAACGTATATGGCTGGAACACACTTCCCTACCTGGGGCAGGGCGAGTTTTACCTGGAATATGGCGATATCGATTACAGCGTGAATGTTCCGGGCAATATGATCGTCGGCGGCTCGGGCGAACTGGTGAACCCCGCCGAGGTGCTGACCGCAAAGGAGCAACAGCGGCTGGCCGAAGCCCGGGCAAGCGACAAAACAGTGGCGATCCGTGGAAAGAATGAAGTGGGCGACGCGTCGACCCGCCCGGCCCGGGACAGGCTGACATGGCATTTCCATTGTACGAATACCCGCGACGTGGCCTGGGGCGCTTCGTCCGGCTTTGTCTGGGACGCGGCGCGGATCAACCTGCCGAGCGGGAAGAAAGCGCTGGCGCAGTCCTTATACCCGGTCGAAGTATCCAGCGACTCGGCCTGGGGCCGTTCGACGGAATATGTCAAGGGCTGCATCGAATTCTACTCCGGATACCTCTACGAATTCACCTATCCTTCCGCGACCAATGTCGCGGGGATCGTGGGCGGGATGGAATATCCGGGAATCGTCTTCTGCGGGGCGCGGGCCCGGATGGGCAATTTGTGGGGCGTCACCCGGCACGAATTCGGCCACAACTGGTTCCCGATGATCGTTGGCAGTAACGAAAGGAAATATCCCTGGATGGATGAAGGATTCAATACCTTTATCAATACGGTG
Source organism: Puia sp. (assembly GCA_035501395.1). Taxonomy (GTDB): domain Bacteria; phylum Bacteroidota; class Bacteroidia; order Chitinophagales; family Chitinophagaceae; genus Puia. The sequence continues at coordinate 607 of DATJWK010000146.1, read as the reverse complement.
GCGGATTCGGCTTTTAACCACGGAGAATATCTTTTCAAGGATAACCCCGCAAGAGAGACCTACTATTGGCATAACGGCGACGATCCGATCATGACCATCCCGGACGTGGTACAGGGTCGCAACCTGGGGCTCACCGCCTACGCAAAACCAAGCCGCGGACTAACGCTGCTGCGGGAACAAGTGCTGGGTAGATCCCGGTTCGATTATGCGTTCCGTTATTATGTCCATGCATGGGCATTCAAGCACCCTACACCATACGATTTCTTCCATGCCATGGAGAATGGTTCGGGCGAAACGCTCGATTGGTTCTGGCGCGGCTGGTTCCTCGAAGACTGGAAGATCGACCAGGCGGTGACGGGAGTGACGCCGGTCAGCGCCGATGACGCGTCAAAGGGGGTGACCATTACGCTCGAAAATCTCCAGAAATTGCCGATGCCGGTGACGGTGGAGGTCCGGGAAGCAAACGGCAAAAGCGGGCGGGTGACATTGCCGGTTGAAGTCTGGATGCATGGGCCGGTGTGGAAGTTCCACTATGCATCATCCGACAAAGTAACGCAGGTAACCGTAGACCCGGATGGCCAATACCCGGACGCGGACCGGTCGAACA
>DATJWK010000145.1:0-8036 GCA_035501395.1 Puia sp. | reverse complement strand
AGGATATTACGGCGGGCGTTTTCTACCATGTCCCGTTTACCAACCAGTAGCCGCCTTCGCCAAGGCTCCGGCGGCCGAAGGGCCCCATTTTTTGATTATTTCGCGGTTTTTTCCTACATTTGCGTCCCTTTCACCGACGCGGGGATGGTGCCCGTAATCGTGACAGTACTTGGATAATTGTAAAAATTCATTAAATGAAGCGCACATTTCAACCGCATAGACGTCGCCGCAAGAGCGTTCACGGCTTTCGTGAACGGATGCAAACCGCCAATGGTCGTAAAGTCCTTGCCAGCCGTCGCAAGAAAGGTCGTAAGAAGCTGTCGGTTTCTGACGAATCGAGATTAAAGTAGCTGTATAAATAGCCATCGATTTTCACTGAATAAAAGGGAAAAACTCAAGAGCCGGCAACGGATCGAACAGGTTTTTCAGGAAGGAAAGAGTCTGTCGCTCTTTCCTTTTAAAGTTTGGTGGCTGCTCCAGCCGGCGGCCCCGCAAAAGGCGGCCGCGCCCTCGCCGGTTGGCCCGCTGCAGGTGGGCTTTGGCGCCAGCAGCCGGCATTTTAAAAAGGCGGTGGATCGCAACCGCATCAAGCGCCTGGGCCGGGAGGCCTACCGGCTGCAAAAACACGATCTGATCCGGCGGCTGGAAGCGGGCGGCTTTTGTATGGCGGTCTTCTTTATCTATACGGGGAAGGAGCTTCCGGACCATGTCACGGTATCTCAGAAGATCGGCGTAATTTTACAGAAGCTTGTCAAGGAAGTTTCATGAGTTATATACGAAATGGAGTGACGGGGATCTTGCGGGTGATGGGGCTTCCCTTCATCGCCCTGATCCGGATCTATCAATGGGGTATCTCGCCGCTGCTCGGACCGCGCTGCCGGTTTGTACCGAGCTGTTCCCACTATGCCGTTGAGGCGCTGCAAAAACATGGACTGTTCAAAGGCCTTTGGCTGGCGATCCGAAGGATTGCCCGATGTCATCCCTGGGGGGGACATGGCGCCGACCCCGTCCCGTGAAGCGCAGCCGGTCCATTACGACCCTTCCGGTACGCCACCTTACTGCGCCTGTTTTTGCAGGTTAGCCAGGATCTCGCGGACCTCCGAAATGTCATAGAACTTATACAGTTCCGGCACCGATCCGGCATCGAAGGATCCGGGGATGGAGACGAAAGGGCCAAAGACCTTTCCGTCCGGATTCGAACTGATCTTCACCAGTTTCCCCGGTGCGATAAAATAATTCCGGTTGGCCGCGGTGACGTTTTGGTCCAAGACGAGTTTCTGCAGGCTATCGATATCGCGTTTCAACTCATCCTGGGACATCGTAGTCCTCGCGGTGGCCCCCACATGTTTAAAGCTCCCGATCACGGTATCGGTTTTCAGGTTAAGGATATAAAGGCCGTCGTCGACCGCGGTGACGGACAGTTTGCCTTGCGGCGACTGGACATCGAGCGTCACGGGATCGCCGGTGGTATAATCCAGTTCCTTTTCATGGTGCGTGGTGCCCTCGGCAACGGTCACGTGTTTTTTAGCGTCATCGACGTTGATGTCGTTGCTGCCATAGACGAGGATCTTTTTTTCGTGGCCCTTGCAGGCCGACAGGGCTAGCAGGACGGCCAATAAAACAATACCCGCGGAATGTCTTTGCATGATGTGTCAGGCGTTTATTTGGTTGCCGCGGAATAATGTTCCTCTACTTTTTTCCAGTTGACCACCTTCCAGAAGGCAGCCAGGTAATCCGCGCGTTTGTTCTGGTATTTGAGATAATAGGCATGTTCCCAGACGTCGACACCGAGGATGGGGGAACCCTTGACCTCGGCAACGTCCATCAGGGGGTTGTCCTGGTTCGGAGTAGAACTGATCTCCAGCTTGCCCTCTTTCCAGATCAGCCAGGCCCAGCCGCTGCCGAACCGGCCAAGACCGGCGGCGGCGAATTTTTCCTTAAAGGAGTCGAAGCTGCCGAAGGTGGCATGGATATCGTCGGCCAGTTTGCCGCCCGGCGCGCCCGAGGCGCCCGGCCCCATGATCAGCCAGAAGAAGCTGTGGTTCCAGTGACCGCCGCCGTTATTTCGGACCGCGGGGCTTATCGTGCCCGCCTTCGCTATCAGTTCTTCGAGGGATTTGTTTTCATTCGGAGTCCCGGCGATGGCTTTATTCAGGTTGTCGACATAAGCCTGGTGGTGTTTGCCATGGTGGATCTGCATCGTCGTCGCGTCGATATGTGGTTCCAATGCATCGAATGCATATGGGAGTGCGGGTAGTGAGAATGCCATAAGGAATGTTTTAATGGATAACAAACCTACGCAAAAATTGTTATCCCCGTTTGTCTTTAAAGAATTTTCGCATCAGCCCGGCGCACTGGCCGGCGAGCAAACCCTTGACCAGCGTGGTTTTTGGGTGAAAGGGCCAGTTGGGGAGCGGACTGGCCGGGTCGCCCCGGCGATAACCGTTCTTGTCATCGTCAGCACCATAGACGACTTTTCCGATCTTGCTCCAGTAAAGGGCGCCGGCGCACATCAGACAGGGTTCCACGGTGACATACAGGGTTGCATCTGGGAGGTATTTGCTGCCAAGATAGTTGAAGGCGGACGTCAGTGCGATGATCTCCGCGTGCGCGGTGCAATCGTTTAGCCGTTCGGTTTGATTGTGACCGCGCGCGATAATGCGATTGTTTTGCACGATGACCGCACCGATGGGGATCTCATCTTCGTCAAATGCGACGGCCGCTTCCCGGAGCGCCTGGCGCATGAAATATTCGTCGGAGCTTTCCTCTTCGGGCATATGGTGTGTTTAGTATGCGCAATCGCCGATCTGCGCCGCGGAAAATTCTGCAAGAAAACGTTGCGGAGTGAATCCGGCGTAGCGTTGTTGAACGTTCAGCAGCACGTCTTCGATCTCTTCGACGGTCTTTAGCTGCACGAGCTGATTGCGGAATTCCTTGATATGGGGGAATCCTTTCAGGTAGTTCGTGTAGTGGCGGCGCATCTCGAGGATTCCGACAACGGGCCCTTTCCATTCGACGGAGCGGATAAGATGCTCACGGATGGCCGCGCAGCGCTGGTCGATGGACGGCGGCGGAAGGTGTTCCCCGGTGCGAAGGAAATGTTTGATCTCATTAAAGATCCATGGATAGCCGATGGCGGCCCGGCCGATCATGATCCCGTCCACGCCGTATCGTTGCTTGTACTCGAGGGCTTTTTCCGGGGTCTCGATATCCCCGTTGCCGAAGACGGGAATATGGATGCGCGGGTTTTCCTTTATCCGCGCGATGAGGGTCCAGTCGGCCTGCCCTTTATAGAGCTGGGCGCGGGTGCGGCCGTGGATGGTCAGGGCGGCGATGCCGGTGTCCTGCAGCCGCTCGGCCACCTCTTCGATATTTTTGGTCTGGTCGTCCCAACCGAGCCGGGTCTTTACGGTGACGGGCAGGGTGGTGCTGTTCACCACTGCCGATGTAAGGCGGGTCATCAGCCCGACATCCTTGAGTACCGCGGCCCCGGCGCCCTTACAGACGACCTTTTTTACCGGGCAGCCGAAGTTGATGTCGACGAGGTCGGGCTGCACGGCGTCGACGATCCGGGCGCTCATCGCCATGGCTTCCTCGTCACCGCCGAAGATCTGGATGCCGAACGGGCGTTCGTATTCAAAGAAGTCCAGCTTTTGCCGGCTTTTGATGGCATCGCGGATCAACCCTTCGCTGGAGATGAACTCGCTGTACATCAGGTCGGCGCCGTGCCGTTTGCAGACATACCGGAACGGGGGGTCGCTCACATCTTCCATGGGGGCCAGGAGGAGTGGAAAAGAAGGAAGTTGTATCTTGCCTATTCTAATCACGCGAAAGGCACAAAATTACGCACAATCCGCGGATTTCCCTAGTGTGGATACCGGTTTAAGACATATGCAAAACAATACCAGAATTCCTTCACCCTGGTCGCAATTTTCCATATTCCTTGGAATGGGCGGGGCATCGCTGCTCCTTTTTATTGTCCTTGGCGGGATCGTCGCGCAGTCGGCGGGGATCGGAACCCAAATCGGCTCGGAGAAGCTATTGTCGGATGTTCACAGCATAGACGTATCCAAGGGGATCCAGGTCTTGTTTTCGGTGATGGTGTTTGGCCTTACCGCTTTTCTATATGCGCGGATCACGTTTCGGCAAGGGCAGGGTTACGAGTTGGGGCTGCGGCCGGCGGCGCGGGGCAGTTTCTATCTGCTGGCCATCCTGTTGCTGGTGTTCGCGCTGCCGCTGGAGGAGTGGTTGGGTGAATTGAACCGGCGCATCCCGCTCTGGCACTGGATGGTCCGCGCCGAGCAAGACAACGACAAACAGGTCGCAGCTTTTCTGAAAATAAACCATCCCTATGATCCGGTTGTCAATTTGCTGGTTATGGCAGCCATTCCCGCGTTTTGCGAGGAGCTTTGTTTTCGCGGGGCGCTGCAGCGGATCATGATCCAGCTCTGTAAGCGCCCCCTTCCGGGGATCCTGCTGTCGGCCATCCTTTTCTCCTGTCTGCATTTCCAGTTCGAGGGGTTTCTCCCGCGGATGTTCCTCGGCGTGCTGCTCGGCGCCGCCTATTGGTATAGCGGCAGTCTTTGGGTGGCCATCCTGGCCCATTTTTTCTTCAACGGCGCACAGATCATGTTGGCGATGTACAGCCCGTCGGTCCTTTCAAAAAACCCCTCGATCCCTTTACTGTTCGTGTTCCTGAGTCTGGTAATAGTCGTAGGTTTGCTGGCGGCCATGCGCATCCGCTCGACCGCTACCTATTCGGGGATGTATCATTCTTAAACAGCGATCATGGCATTGAATCCTTCCGTTTTCAGGACGCGTACGCTGACCGCCGCAATATTTGTAGTGGTCATGCTGACCGGGTTGCTGTGGAATCCATGGAGCTTTTTTTTATTGTTCACGGTCATCCATTTCGGGTGCTGGATCGAATACCGGAAGATCATTGTCGGGATCGACAAGGAATATGCAGCGGTTAGCACGCTCCATCGGTATAGCGTGCCGGTTGCGGGATGGTGCCTGATGATGTATTGTATTCGTCCCGATCTGTCGGCCGGCGGGATTTCGCTGTCCCTGATCGGCAAATGGGGCTGCCTGGCATTCCTGTGCCTGATGGTCGTCGGAGAAACCATACAGTTCCGGACGCTGAGTGTCAGGAATATCCTGCATTCGGCCTTTGGCCTCCTCTATATTTCCCTGCCGCTGGCCATGCTGGTCTGGCTTCGCACGATCCTGTACGGAAGCCAGCCTTTCGCCGACCGTATCCTGGTGTTGATGATCATCGGCTCGATCTGGATAAACGATACGATGGCGTATATCGTCGGATCGCTCATCGGGCGAACGCCGTTTTCGCGGATCTCGCCGAAGAAGACCTGGGAAGGCACGATCGGCGGGATTGTACTGGCGATCGGTGTGATGGGGTTGCTTGCGTGGTTGCTCCGCGATGAGCCGGCGGTAGCGCTGTTCTCCGTGGCGGACTGGATGACCGTCGCCGCGATCGCGTCGATCGCGGGAACCTTTGGCGATCTGCTGGAAAGCAAGCTTAAACGGATGGCCGGGGTCAAGGACAGCGGCCGGATCATGCCCGGCCACGGCGGTTTCCTGGACCGGTTCGACTCACTCCTGATCGCGACGCCTTTCGCCTGGGCGTACCTGGTATGGATAGTCGGCGTAGGGTCGTGAGAAATAGCGTAACTTTGCCGTTCCAACCTGATTAAACAATGACGATCCATCGAGAAGGGTATAAAACGATCGCTATCGGCGCGCTGGCTTTTGCCGTGATCAATCTGTCTTCATTTTATTTTATCAGCGCGCATGAATTCTGGGTAAGCGGTCTGATCTTCCTGGTGACGCTGGCTGTCCTGCTCTTCCTGGTCTCTTTTTTTCGGGTCCCGGTCCGCAAATGGACGACGGGGGACGATCTGATCGTCTGTCCGGCCGATGGAAAAGTCGTCGTGATCGAGGAGATAACGGACACGGAATATTTTAAAGACAAGCGGGTGCAGGTGTCGATATTTATGAGCCCGGCAAATGTCCATCAGAACCGAAACCCGATCGCCGGAGAGGTGGTCTACAATCAATACCATCCCGGGCTGTATATGGTGGCATGGCACCCGAAGTCTTCCACGGAAAATGAACGCCACAGCGTGGTGATCCGGAATAGCCATGGGGATATCCTTGTCAAGCAGATCGCCGGTGCATTGGCGCGCCGGATCGTCAACTACCTTTCCGTCGGCCAGAAAGTGGTACAGAGCGCGGAGATGGGCTTTATCAAATTCGGGTCGAGGGTCGATGTCCTGCTGCCGCCCGGCGCCGATGTCCGGGTAAAGCTGAATGAAACCGTCCTGGGCGGCGTGACGGTGCTGGCGAAGTTTCATTAGAAGATCTCTTCCAATTCTCTTAACGAATAGACCATGTAGGTGGGTTCGACCGAAGGCGGTGTTCGCAGGTGGTTGATATATACCTGGTCGATCCCTGCGTTGATGGCGCCCTGAATATCGACCTCTATGCTGTCGCCCAGCATGACGCTTTCGGTGGTGGCGGCACCGGTAACGCGCAGGGCATAGTCGAATATCTCCCGGTGGGGTTTGAGGCTGCCCGAGCCCTCCGACGTGATGACGGCTCCGAAGTACCCGCCGATCTCCGCGGATTGCAGTTTCGAATGTTGTGTCTTTTCAAATCCGTTTGTGATGAGGTGCAGCCGGTAGCCCCGGCCGCTAAGGTATTGCAGGATCTCCCGGGTATAGGGGAAGAGCGTTTTCCGGCCGGGCAGGGCCTCGAGGAACAAGCCGCCCAGCTGATGGGCCAGGGGCTCATCGGCGATCTTGAAATCGAGCAGGGTCAGCCACATTCGCTTCCACCTGAGCTCGTCGACTTTTATATAGCCGTTGCGATAGCGTTCCCAAAGCTTATCGTTATGCACGAGATACCGGCGATGAAATTCATCGAATTGGCGTACGCCGCGCGCTTCGAGATGAAGCGCGTGATAGAGCTCCTCCAGGGTCTGGCGACTGTTTGTTTCAAAATCCCACAGGGTATGGTCGAGGTCGAAAAAAAGGTGTTTATATTGCATCGGCGCCAAAAACTTTTGTGCAAGTTACAATTTAGCATCTATGAACTGTATCATTACGGGGGCTTCCCGGGGATTGGGAAGGGCCATTGCGGAATGTGTGGCGGCTGCGGGGTACGATCTCTTTTTGTCTTCGCGGGATCCGGTTACGCTGGAAGCGGCGGCGGGGGAAATTGCCGCGCGATATCCGGGCGTGCGGGTCCGCGCGAAAGCGGCGGATCTCGGCGATAAAGCGCAGGCGCGGCAAATCGGCGCCTGGGTCCTTGGATCGGGTGAAGCCGTCGACGTGCTGGTCAATAATGCCGGCCAGTTTATTTACGGCCATCTTTATGCGGAGGAAGACGGCGTTCTGGAGCGGTTGATCGCGGTGAACCTGTATAGCGCCTATCATTTGACCCGGGCGTTGTTGCCGGCGATGATGGCCCGTAAAGCGGGTCATATCTTCAACATCTGTTCGATCGCATCGCTAAAGGCCTATCATGACGGCGGCGCCTACGGCATAAGCAAATATGCGCTGGCCGGCTTTTCGGCCAACCTGCGGGAGGAGATGAAGGCCCATGGGGTAAAGGTAACGACCGTTTATCCCGGCGCGGTCTACACCGATTCGTGGGCGGGAAGCGGCGTTGATCCCCACCGGATTATGGAAAGCGCCGATATCGCGCGTATGATCCTGGCGGCTGCCGGCCTGTCGCCGCAGGCGACCGTGGAGGAGATCGTGCTCCGGCCGCAATTGGGAGATCTTTAACTGGGCGCGCCTACCGCCCGATACCTGAAAATTTTATATTTGTATTCCGGTAATATGAAGCTACGTCTACGTTCTGCGCTTATGGTGTCGATATTCCTGCTGCCGGCCCTTGCCCGGGGCCAGGTCAAGTTCACTACGGTGGTGAACAGCCAGGAAGTAGGACAGCGCGACTATTTGCAGATCCAGTTTATCGTGGAGAATGCAAAGCAGATCGACGATTTCGAT
>DATJWK010000144.1:0-40636 GCA_035501395.1 Puia sp. | reverse complement strand
GGCAAAAGGGGTGGATGCATATATTATCGGGGAATTGGCGAATGTCGTACAGCCGGACAAGTTCTATACCCGGTATGAGATGCAATGGATCGGGGATTTCAATCCAAAGATGGTCAACGTTGCAAGGTCGCTGGGAGAGACATTTCTGAGCCGGAAGCTCACGACATACCGCTATCTTTTTGACCGGACCAAGGAATTCAAACGCCATCCGATGCTGGCCTGAGTTTTCCGATCCATGGACGCCCTTCCCACGATTGGAAATTTTCCGCAAAACGTTATTTTCCTAAATCATTGATTTTCAACTTATATCAATTTGGCACAATACATGAATTATCGATGCTACCTGAAAATTTAGAATGTTGAATCGGTAGGATGTCGATCCTGATCCGTAAGATCTGAAAAACGCTTGAGGCCACCGGATGGTGGCCTCAAGTTATTTAAAGGGCCGGCAACATTCCCGCTGCGGAGTTGCCCGGTTCGGGTTGAACGTGAGGTTCGGGCTCGATCCGCGGGGCCAGCAGCTTATACAAAACAGGAGTAACGACCCGGGTCAGGATCGTCGAGCTCAAAAGCCCCCCGATGATGACCAGGGCAAGCGGGGTGTAGAGGGGGTTGTTTTCGGTGATCAGGGGGATCAGACCGCCGATTGCGGTAAGCGTGGTGAGGATGATCGGAACAAAGCGGGTTTCGCCGGCTTCCTGGATCGCTTCATCGAGCCCCATTCCGCCTTTTCGCAGCTGGTCGGTATAGTCGACGAGTAAAATGGAGTTCTTCACTTCAATTCCGATAAGAGCGATGATCCCGATGACCGCCACGAAAGACAACGTATTCCCGGTTGCCAGCAGGATCAGAACGGCGCCGATGATTCCAAGCGGTACGACGGAAAGAACAATGAGTGTGCCGCGGAAGGTCTTGAATTCGAGGATGAGTATCCCGAGGATGCCAAAGATCGTAATGAGGATGATCGGTCCGAGGTCCCCAAAACTTTCCTGTTTGCTTTCTACCTCGCCGGCCGCCACATAGCCGGCCCCCTTCGGGAAGCTCATCCGATCCAGCTGTTTTAGTATCCCCGCCGTCACCCGGGTAGTGTTATAACCATTACGGACAAATGCGGTTATGGTCGTATATCTGTCCTTATCATAATGGTTAATACTGGTCGGTGAACTCTGGAGCTGGATCGTGGCCAGCTCGCTGAGCGGGACGGACGTGCCGTTGTAAGAATTGACATAGACCTTGTTGAGCGCATCCAGGGTCTGATGTGCGCCACGGGGCAGACAAACGGTAATATCATAATCGTTGTCTTTATCGTTGTCTTTCCGGAATGTCCCGACGTCCAATCCGGCGATAGCCAGACGGACAGTCCGGTCGATCTCATTGACCGGAACGCCAAGTATTCCCGCTTTTTCCTTGTTGACATTGACCTTTATATCGGTGATCAGGGTGGTCAATTCATTATTTACATAGATCGTCCCTTCGGTCCGTTTGAGCAGGTCTTCCACGCGGAATGCCAGACCGCGAAGCGTATCGAGATCTTCGGAAAAAAGCCGGATGGCGATGGGCGCTTCGATCGGCGGACCCTGCTCGAAGTCCTTCACTTCGATCTTTGCGCCGGGATAGGAAGAAAAACGGTTTCGTAGGGAGTCGATCAGTTGTCTTTTCCGGGCGGATGGCGTCTTGTTCAGCTGGACGAAGATCTGGGCATAGTTGCTCACTTCATTTTGCGGGATGACATTATAGTAGATCCGGGGGTTCCCGCGACCCACGTTGGTGGCGTAGTTCTTCAGATCGGGGAGATGATCGATCTGACGCTCCACCCAGTGGGTGCTGGAATCCGTAGCGGTGATACTCGTGCCGAGGGGTGTGGTTATGTTGATGAGGAACATGGGTTTCTCCGACGACGGGAATACGCTGAATCCGACGCGTGGGATAAGCAGCAGCGCGCCAATGAAGATCCCGAGGGCGATCAGCAGGGTCAATGCCGGGCGGGCGATCGCCCCATGCAGAAGCCGGCGGTAGGAACCGTTGATGAGACGTTTGAGTCCACGGAGGAACAGGTTCCCCTCGGGGTGCTCGTGTGCGCTTAGAACACGGCTGGAAAGGAAAGGGACGATGGTCAGGGAAACAAAGAGCGAGGCGAGCACGGTAGTGACGACCGCCGCGGGGAGGCTGCGAATGAAATCGCCGGCTGCTTCCGGCAGGAACATCAATGGCAGGAAGGCGAAGATCAGCGTGGCGGTACAGCCCAGCACGGCAAGACCGATCTGCCTCGTGGCTGCGATGGCGGCATCTTTCCTGGAGTAGCCTGAACGGAGATAACGTTCGATGTTTTCCACGACCACGATGCTATCGTCGACCAACAACCCCAGTGCCACCACCATGCCTACGATGCTCAGCTGATTGATGGTATAGTGAAAGATGTTGAGCAGGGAAAGACCGATGAGCAATGAAAGCGGTATGGAGACCATGACTACGATCGAGGCCCGGGGTCCGAGCGGCAGCAGGGTAAGCAGCACCAGTAAAATAGCGATCCCGAAATCCCGGGCGAAATGGCCGAGACGGGTTCGTACGCTTTCCGCGTTGTCAAAGCTTTTGACATATGTGATGTCGGGCGGCAGTTCCGATTTGAATTTTTCCAGCACGGGTGCCATTTGTTTATCCACGTCGAAGATGTTGGTGCCGGATTTCCGGCTCGCGGTCACAAATACGCAGCGTTTGCCGTTCAGCCGGCCGATATAGCTTTGCTCTTCATAGTTGAAATCCACTTCGGCAACGTCTTTTACATAAATGATCTTTCCCGCTGCGCTGCTGACGATCGTATTGCGGATCTCCCCGATGGATTTGTAGTCGCCGCTTGTTTTGATGTTAAATTTCCGGGAGCCCATGTCGATACTGCCGCCGGGAATGTTGACATTCTCGCGTTGGATAGCCTGAAGGACTGTGTTCAACGGTATTCTGTTTTGCGCCAGCTTTTCCAGGTTGAGGGCGACGCGGACCTGTTGACGCGGGAACGCCCAGTTATCGACGTTTTTCAGCGTTTTGATCTTCTCCAGCCGGTCTTTCAGCTTCCGGCTCCATTCCTGCAGGTCTTTGTAGGGCGCGGTCTCGCTGACGAGAGCCACCTGGAGGATATTGACATCCGATGGCGTGAATCGCTGGATGTCGATCGGCAGGATGTCCGGCGGCAACTCGCCGCGGACGGCGTTGATCTCCCGGATGACATCCTGGTATTTTTTATCGGGATCGGTCTCATATTTGAATTCGATCTGGATCACGGCCAGCCCGTCGTCGATGGTGGACCGGATACGTTTGATGTCATCCATGGCGTTGAAGCGTTTCTCCATCGGGTTGACGACCAGTTCCTCCATATCCCTGGGGCTGGTGCCCGGATAGATGACAATCGCGGAGAACGATGGCGCCTGGGTATCCGGATCCTCGCCGCGCGGCATAGTAAACAGCGAATTGAGGCCGATCGCGGCAAGCATGATGAAGACGATTAGTGTAAACTGGTAGTTGCGGACGGCAAATTCGGTGAGACCGCGGCGGCGTTTTTGATTTGACATGACGGAATTTTTAGCGGTTTACATTTTGCACTTTCACCGTGGAATGCGCGGTGAGGTACCCTACCCCGCCCGCGATGACTTGCCGAACGCTGTCGAGGCCATCGCTGATAGCGATCCGGTCGTCCTGAAAATAAGCGATTCGAACCGGATGTCTGGTGACGGTACGGTTGTCGGAATTTAGTGTATAAACAAACCCGCTTGATCCTTCCCCTTCGGCGAGGGCCGATGCAGGGATCAGGGTGTATGGCCGGCTCGCGCGCGGCTGAAGCTGGAGGCTGCAAAACAACCCCGGGGCGAATTTGTGCCCTCCGGGAGCGATGGTGACCTCCACCGCATAGGTGCCATTGGCGGGATCGGCGGATTCGGCGAGCTTGGTGATCGCACCGGTGAACCGCTGATCGGGATAGGCGTCGATCGAAACGGAGGCTTTATCGCCGCGGTGCAGGACCGCCCAGTCCTTATCAGATACGCCAAAGCGGAGAACCCAGTCCCGGTTGCCGGTCCCATTGAAGACCAGAACGGGTGTTCCGGCCGCGAGGTATTCGCCTTCATTCGCGATCTTTTGAAGGATGGTCCCATCGGTGGTAGCCCGGATTTGCGCATACTGGCGGTTAAAACGGGCGATCCGAAGGGCTTCTGCCGCCACCGTCGCCTGGGTGTGACCGTTCTGCAGCTGTTCCAGGGACGCAACGGTATCGCGGTACAGATTGCGAAGCCTGGCCTCGTCGCGTTCTGCTTTTTCAACATTGAGCGTGGCCTGCTGCACCTGGGCATCGATCTCTGTGAGGTCAAGGGTGGCAAGCAGTCGTCCGGACCTCACGTGATCGCCTTCTTTTACATAAATGTGAGAGGCGATGCCGCCGATCTTAAAGGACAGGCGGGCCTCATCATTCGACGCCATGAGACCGGAGTATTGCAGCGGGCGGCTTTCACGGCTGATGGTCGCGGGTTGAAGACTGACCGGAATGGCATCGTCCAAAGGAGGCGTCTTTGAAATGACGGCGGCCTGATTGTCGCCGCAGGACGTAAAAGCAAAGGCCAGGATGGCGACGAGTGAAACTCGGGCGAGCGGTAGCGTATTCATATGCGATTTTATTTCTGGTTATTAATGGGAAATGCAGCGGTTACGCGTTCGAGGTCGGCGGCGCGATCCAGCAGCGCAAGGCGGCCCAGGGAATAGCGTAGCTCCGCGCTTGTCATCTGATTCCGGGAATCGATCAGTTCGATCTGCAGCGCCTGTCCTTCGTTAAAGCGGCGCTCTGCCAGGCGATAGGTTTCGCGGGCGCTTCCCACCTCGTCGTTCAGGGCCTGAAGGGCCTCCAGGGCAGAGTTGTAATTGTTGACCGCGGTAGTTTGCTCGAGGGACAACTGATCGGCGAGCTGCTCGTATTGTTCGTGTACCGATTGGATATCGATTAAAGCCTGCCGGATCCGGTACTTATTGTCGTTCGCCTTGAACAGCGGCCAGACCAGCTGTACACCGGCAAGCTGGTAGAATTGGGAGCTGTTCAAATGGATACCATACCCCTGAAACCCGACGTCATAGAAAGCATTGAGTTTCGGGATGAGGTAGCCGCGGTCCCATTTCAGGTTGGATTCCAGGATGCGGCGGTAGCTGGTGAGCCGTGCAAGCTCTTCCCGACGGTCCAGGGTAGCCGAAGTCGGCTGGATCGGAGCACGTTCCATCAATACGGCGTCGGCGGTGATCGGATAGTCGAGCGGCCGGTTAAGCAGAAAGTTGAAGAAGGCGGCCGCGTTGCGGACGGAATTCTGCGCCTCGATAAGGGAAGATTGCACTTGGCTGATCTGGGCCTTTGCGCGAATGACGATCTCGCGCGTCGCCATCTGGTTCTCCACGAATTTTTCGCTTACCCTTTTGTTCTCTTCGGCCAGTTGCAGGGCGCTTTGATAGATTTCCACTGCCTTTCCGGCCTGGAGAAATTGGTAATAGGATTGCCGTATGGAACGGATCAGGTCGCGGGCATAGATATCGCGGTCGGCCCGGCTTTCGTTGATCCGTTCGGTATTGACCTCCCGGTTGTGCTGCAGGTCGGTATTGAGGATCGGCAAGGCGATCTCCATTTTTGTGTCCTGGAAATTATTCGGCAGAAACTGGACATGCTGGTTTGCTACCTGGGGGAATTTGTCAGTAGCGGTAAGCCGGTTAAGAGTGGAATAGACGTTGTTAAGCAGATCGCCGATGGGGATGCCGATACTCCGGCCGCCATCGGCCAGCGTGTATTCGGAACTGACGGTCGCCTGCGGAAAGAAAAGACTTTTGGCGCGACGCAGATCGAGTTGGGAGCGCTGAAGGTCGAAGTTTCGTTGGTGAAGGGCGAGATTGCTATCCAACCCGAGCCGGATGTAATCATCGAGAATAGCGGAAGATGGGGCAGCATTCGGTGCGCCGGCAACCGGCGTTGAAAGCGGCAGACTTTCCCTTTTTTGGGCCGCCAGGGGCCGGAAGAAGACAAGGCAGGTCAGCAGGAGCAGATAAAGGTGTTTTGGCATAACGTTCTGTTTGTGAGTTAAGTAAATAATATTAACAATGTTCACCCGTGGTCAAAAAAAAACGCCCTTCTTTTTCTTCAGGGCGGTCGTACGAGGGTCAGTTTTCCTTTCCGGTATTTTCGATGTTGTTGACAAACCAGTTCAACGCTTCCTTCATGACCGGCAACGACATTTCCTTTTGCGGGATGAATTTCTCCAGCCGCTGGCGGATGGCGAGAGAGACGAGTCCATGGACAAAGCTCCAGACGGCCAGGCTGACCAGCTGGGGGTCGGCCGTTGCGATAAAGCCCTTTTCCATACACTCGACCACCGTTGCTTTCAGAACGCCGATCGCCCGGTCTCCGGCCTCCCATTCACAGTCGGTTTCAGCGAATGCTTTCATCGGTTCTCCCATGATAAACATGAGGTTATAGAACTCCGGGTTCTCCAGTCCGAAGTGGAGGTAGTTCTCCCCCATTTTATGCAACCGAAGCAGCGGGTTGTTAATGGACGCGAGGTTCCGGTTGAATTCGGTCATCTTCTGAAAACCGATGTCATGGAGCGCCGCGAAGATCTCGTCTTTATCCTTGAAGTACAGGTAGACCGTAGTCGGGCTGTATTCGATCAGGTCGGCGATCTTCCGGATCGTGACATTGCTGAACCCTTCGTCGCTGAATAGCCTGATCGAGGCATCCAGGATCTGTTTGCGGATCTCCAGCTTTTGCTTCTCTTTTCGTTCCTGAATTCCCATGTTTACAATGCAAATTTACTTAACAATGTAAATAAACCAAATAATTCGCGATATTTTTTTAAAGATAGCGAATCGAAGCCATGGGTGCTTCGGGTTTTGCGGATTTGTGGTAGGTTTGCCAAAATGGACAAATTCATCGTCAGCGCGCGAAAATATCGGCCCCAGGACTTTTCGACCGTTGTGGGCCAGTCACATATCACCACTACCCTTAAAAATGCCATCAGGAACGGACAATTGGCCCATGCCTTCCTTTTTTGTGGTCCCAGGGGGGTCGGTAAGACAACTTGCGCCCGGATCCTGGCGAAAACCATCAATTGCGAAAATATAAGCCCGGACGGAGAGGCCTGTAACCATTGCCATTCCTGTGTATCGTTTAACGAAGGGACTTCCCTCAATATCCACGAACTGGACGCGGCCAGCAACAACTCGGTTGACGATATCCGATCCCTGGTGGAGCAAGTGCGATTCGCCCCGCAGGCGGGGAAATACAAGGTTTATATCATCGATGAGGTCCACATGCTTAGCACATCGGCCTTCAATGCCTTTTTAAAGACACTGGAGGAGCCGCCCCCCTATGCAATTTTCATATTGGCCACCACGGAAAAGTACAAGATCCTGCCAACCATCCTGTCACGCTGTCAGATTTTCGATTTCAAACGGATCACCGCTACCGATACCGTGCACCACCTGGAGGAGATCTGTGAAAAGGAAGGTATTGTAGCGGAGAAGGCCGCTCTTCAGCTCATCGCACAAAAAAGTGAAGGGTGTATGCGGGATGCGTTGAGTATCCTGGACAAGATCGTCAGTTTCACCAATGGCGAACTCAGCTACCGCAATACCGGGGAGCATCTCAATATCCTGGATGCCGACTATTATTTCCGCATGCTGGACGCCATGCAACAGCAGGACCTCTCAGAGGCGTTGCTGATCTACGACGATATCAACCGGAAGGGCTTCGAAGGCGACCTCGTCCTGAACGGGCTTGCGGAGTTTATACGCAATCTGCTGGTCTGCAAGGATGAAAAGGTGGCTTCGTTGCTCGAAGCGGTGGAGAGTTTCAGGGACCGCTATGTACGCATGGGGAAAAAGGTCGATGCAGCCTACCTGGTGAGCGCATTGAATGTCGTCAACGATGCGGAGATAAATTATAAATCCGCCCGGAACAAGCGGCTGCATGTGGAGCTCGCCCTGATCAAGCTGTGTTATTTGGCACAGGCTATGCAGGTAATAGCAGAAAGCCCGGGAGAAAAGAAGAAGACAGCCGAACCGTTTCGACCGGTATCGTTCAGAAGCATTCCGGCGATGGAGCCCGTGACCCGGCGGGAAAAGAAGGGACCGGCTGAGCATGGGAAGGAGCAGGAGGGGGCAAAGCAGGAAGGAATGAAACAGCCGGCGGCTGCAAAGCTGATGATTGAGAGCGGAGTGGTGCAACCTGACCCCGATCGGGAGCCGGTACGGGAATCCGCCTCGTCCTCCAATTCTTTGTCAAAGATCCGGCAGCAAATTGCCGATCGGGCCCGCGACAAAGAATCCGGGACCAGCCGGGCGCTGGAAGTCGAGCCGCTTCACCAGGCATGGCAACAATATGCAGACTCGCTCCGGGAGAACAGGAACCCGGCGGTCCAAAGCCTGGAACTGGCCGTGCTGCGAATCATCGACGCGCAGACATTCGAAGTCTCGGCGAACAATAACCTGGAGCAGCGCTTTATCGAGCAGGAGAAACGTGGGATCTCGGATCACCTGCAACAGGTATTTGGCAACAAGGCGATCAGTTTTACCGTGATCGTGGAAGAAAAAGCGCCGACCGACGAACCGGTGGACAGGCCATTGAATAAGCGGGAGCAGTTCAGGCAAATCGTAGAGCAGTATCCGCTGGTCAGGGAGTTGAAGGACCGGCTGCGGCTTGAACTCGACTATTGAGGGGTAAGATTTAGTTAAATCGCCTCCTTTACTTGGACAAATAACCGATTGGCTGGAATTTTGCATTTCCCGCACAGATATCTATGAACGGCAACACGACACCAACCTTAAAAAGGCAGATTTTCCAGACGAATTCGACGGGCCGCTGGCAACGACTTAAATGGGGCGGGAGAATTGTTCTTCTTTTCCTGGTATTGGGCGTCGTCATCCTCTATATCACCATCTCCCGCAACTATACGCCGGCGCTTCCGCGGATCAAGGAGCAAAGCCAGCTGTACAAGAAAGTGCTGGATACCGGCCGCACTTTTCTGTTCAAAAACAGCCTGATCGAACAGTATGGGGGTTTTCGCAAGTATATCAATGAGAAAGTGCCTTATAGCCGGGGGGCATTCCCCGGTCAGAAACGCGATTCCGAGCGTTCGGGCCTGGTGCCCGTAAAGGTGGATACCAACTTTCGTTCCTTTACAAAGTTCCCGTCGGGCATCCGCGCAGCCTTCTATGTCGATTGGGACGCACAGTCCTTTCTTTCGCTGCAGCAGTACATCGACAAGATGAACCTGGTGATCCCCGAATGGATCTTCCTCGATCCGACCGCGGACACGATAACGACCGATATCGATCCCAGGGCCTGGGCGGTGATGAAGAAGTCGGGTGTCAAGATCCTGCCCATCCTCTCCAACAACTATAAGGAAGTATTCCGGGGTGATGCCGTCCATCGCGTCATCAACGACCCGGTAAAGAAGCAGCGGCTGATCTCGGATGTGATCCGTATTCTGCAGAAGGACGATTTTATTGGCGTGAATGTGGACTTCGAAGAATTGCAGGAGCCCAACAATGAAAAACTGGTGGAATTTCAGCGGGACCTTTACCAACAGTTGCATGCACAGCATTTGATGGTTACCCAGGACGTCATCCCGTTCAATGAGGATTACAATTTCAAGGAGCTGTCAAAATACAACGACTACATCTTTTTGATGGCGTACGACCAGTACTCCGATGCTTCGGGCCCCGGACCGATTGCCCACCAGAAATGGATCGAAGGAGCGGTGGATGCCGCGGTGAAGAACATTCCCGTACAGAAGCTGATCCTCTGCCTGGCGGCCTATGGCTACGACTGGCGGCTGGGGAAGGAAATGTCCTGCCGGACCGTCAGTTACCAGGAGGCGTTGTTCACGGCTAAAGATGAGGAGGCGGTGATCGATTTTGACAACGACTCCTACAACCTCCACTATGTGTATTATGATGACGACAAAGTGCAGCACCAGGTGCAGTTCACGGATGCCGCGACCATCTTCAACGCCCTGCGGTTCACCACGGAATATGGGTTACCCGGGACGGCGATCTGGCGACTTGGCGACGAGGACCCGCGGGTCTGGTCTTTTTATGACCAGGACATGCGAAAGTCGGCGGTGGCGCATTTCGACTTTACCGCGTTTAGTCGCGTGGACGCGAGGGCCAATGCGGACTTTGTAGACTATGAAGGATCGGGCGAGGTACTGGATATCATCGCTACGCCCACCAACGGCCGGATCACGCCGGAGGTGAATACGGGAGAAATGCTGATCAGCGAGGAGACCTATGACAGTCTGCCGTCCCGCTTTGTGGCACGAAAATACGGCACGCAGGACTCGATGAAATTGGTGCTGACATTTGACGATGGCCCCGATCCCGCGTATACGCCGAAGATCCTGGATATCCTGAGCAAATACCACGTACCCGCCACGTTCTTCGTTATTGGTATCAATGCGGAAAACAACATCCCGATCGTCAAACGGGAGTTCAAGGAAGGACATGAGATCGGCAATCACACGTTTACCCATCCGAATATCGCCAAGGTCAGCCAGCGAAGGGCCATCCTGGAGATGGAGTCGACCCGGTTGCTGATCGAGTGTATTACCGGGCGATCGACGATCATGTTCAGGGCCCCGTACAACGCTGACTTCGAGCCGGAGAAATGGGAGGAACTTATACCGGTAGCCATCGCGCGGAAACAAAACTATCTCGATATCGGCGAATCGATCGACCCGCTGGACTGGGAGCCCGGCGCGTCCGCGGATAGTATATTCGAGCGAACGGTGCGCCGGAAGAATGAAATGACGAAGGCCGGGTTGAGCGGCAATATCATCCTGCTCCATGATGCGGGCGGGGATGGGCGCGAGGCCACCGTAGAGGCATTGCCGCGGATCATCGATTATTTCCAGAAGCGGGGCTTCCAATTTACCACGGTGGCGGATATCCTCGGTAAGACGCGCGACGAAATGATGCCACCGGTGCCGAAGGGCAGCGGTTATTACCTTTTGCAGATCAACTATTATTTTGCTGAACTGGGTTATTGGAGCAGCCATATCCTCTTCTCCACTTTTGTTGTCTTTATGATCCTGTCGGTGAGCCGCGTCCTCTTCATCGCGTTTATCGCGACAAAGGAGTTTTTTCGCGAGCGGAAATACGGGCTGACCGCCTGGTGGACCCCGGAAGGCGTAGGAGCGCCGTTGGTGAGCATTATCGTTCCCGCATACAATGAGGAGATCAATGCGGTCGGCTCCGTCGAGAGCCTGCTGAACGGCGACTACCCGAATTTCGAGATCATCTTTGTGGATGACGGCAGTACCGACGCCACCTACGAGAAGGTCAGCCGGGCATTTGCCGACAACCCGAAGGTCAAGGTCTATTCAAAACCCAACGGCGGAAAGGCATCGGCATTAAATTATGGGGTCAGCCGGTCGGATGCAGCATACGTGATCTGTATCGATGCCGATACCAAATTGCTTCCGGATGCCGTGTCCAGGCTGGTGATGCATTTCGGTGATAACCGGTTCCGGCAAAAGCGGACGGGCGGGTCGGGCGACGCGGTCGGCAGGAATATCGTCGGTGCGGTAGCGGGCAATGTGAAAGTAGGTAATCAGGTCAACCTGCTGACCCGTTGGCAGGCGATCGAATATATCAGCAGCCAGAATTTCGACCGCAGAGCCTTTGCCTATTTGAATGCGATTACCGTGGTACCGGGCGCGATAGGTGCTTTCCGGAAACAGGCGATCGAAGAAGCCGGCGGCTTTACGACAGATACGCTTGCGGAAGACTGCGACCTGACCATCCGCATCCTGCGCTGCGGTTACATCGTGGAGAACGACAACATGGCCATCGCGATGACGGAGGCTCCCGAGACCTTGAAGCAATTCTTTAAACAGCGGTTTCGCTGGAGCTACGGAGTGATGCAGACGTTCTGGAAGAACCGGGACGCCTTGCTCAACTGGCGGTACCGGTGGTTGGGTTATGCTGCCCTGCCAAATGTTCTGATCTTTCAATACATCATACCGTTTGTGATCCCGCTGGCCGATTTCTTCATGGTGGTAGGCCTGTTGACGGGAAATGCCAGCAAGATCGCCGGCTATTATCTGGTCTTTATGGTCGTCGATCTGCTGGTTGCGCTGCTGGCCTTTTGCTTTGAGCGGGAGAGGATCTCCCGGCTCATCTGGCTGATTCCCCAGCGGCTCATCTGGCGCTGGCTAACCTGGCTGGTGCTTTTCCGCGCTGTCCGGCGGGCCCTTAAAGGCGAGTTACAACATTGGGGCGTGCTTAAACGCACGGGGAACGTGAAGGTTGCGTAAGTAGGCTGCTATTCATTCAAAATATCTTAATTTCACGGCTCGATTTCACTTTTCATTTATCCGGCCGGTGGCCGGCCCAAACAAGATAATGCGTTATGGCTGAAGTTATTTTAATGCCCCGGTTAAGCGACACGATGACGGAAGGGGTGATTGCCGCCTGGCACAAAAAGGTGGGGGATCCCGTCAGGAAAGGCGAGTTGCTGGCGGAAGTGGAAACGGACAAGGCCACCATGGACCTGGAAAGCTACAAAGAAGGCACGTTATTGTATACGGGTACGGACAAGGGCGGGAAGGTTCAGGTCAACGATCTGCTGGCGATCATCGGTGCGCCGGGTGAGGATATTTCAGGCCTCGTCAAGAGTGGAAAGACAAGCGCCCCGGCGGCGGCTCCTGCCGCATCAAATGCGCCGGCGGCTGCCTCGGCGCCGGCCGCCACAGCTACGGCCGTTGCGGCGCAAACCGCAACCGCCGCAACGGCAGGAACCGGTCTGGACCTGTCTAAACAGGAAGAGGTGATCCTGATGCCGCGACTGAGCGACACAATGACCGAAGGAGTGATCGCGGATTGGCATAAGAAGGTCGGCGATGCGGTGAAAAAAGGCGACATCCTCGCCGATATCGAAACGGATAAGGCTACGATGGAACTGGAAAGCTATAAGGAAGGTAAGTTGTTATACGTAGGTGCAAAGAAGGGCGAGAAGATTGCCGTTAACGACCTGTTGGCCGTTATCGGGGATGAAAAGAAAGTGAACATCGAAAAGATCCTCGCCGCGGCCAAAAATAAAAGCGAAAGTGCGCCGGGCACAGCAGCAGGTTCCGGAGCGGCACAAGCTTCGGGAACGGCTGCCAATGGAGCTGCACCGGCGCCGGCCGCAGCTGCGCCGGCCGAACCGGACTCCGCCCACGGCGGTTTATCCGTCAGCGCCGATGGCCGCATCAAAGCTTCGCCGCTGGCAAAGCGACTGGCTGCGGAGAAAGGGATCGATATCACTAAGGTTACGGGTAGCGGCGACAACGGCCGGATCATAAAAAAAGACGTCGACAGCTATACTCCCGCCGCGGCTGCCTCGGCGCCTGCATCCGGCGGCAAACCGGGTGTTGCAACCGCCCCTGCCGGTCAGGTCAGTTATGAGGAGGTCCCGGTATCACAAATGCGAAAAGTAATTGCCAGGCGGCTGGCGGAAAGCATGTTCACCGCCCCGCATTTCTACGTGACCATGACCGTCGATATGGACAAAGTCATCGAGAGCCGGGCCCGAATGAACGAAGTGTCGCCGGTAAAGATCTCATTCAATGATATTGTGCTAAAGGCCGTTGCCGTGGCGCTAAAACAACATCCGGCTATCAACAGCAGTTGGCTCGGGGACAAGATCCGGATCAATCACCATGTCAATATCGGCGTAGCGGTAGCGATTGAGGATGGCCTGCTGGTGCCGGTTGTGCGGTTTGCCGATACAAAAAGCCTTTCGCAGATCTCCGCCGAAGTAAAGGATCTGGCGCAACGGGCAAAAAACAAGAAGCTGCAGCCCGCAGACTGGGAAGGGAGCACGTTTACCATTTCCAATATGGGGATGTTCGGTGTAGATGAATTCACTGCCATCATCAACCCGCCGGATGCCTGCATCCTGGCGATCAGTTCCATCCAGCCTGTTCCGGTCGTAAAGAACGGAGCTGTTGTTCCCGGCAATATCATGAAGCTGACCCTCAGCTGCGACCACCGGGTGGTGGATGGGGCGACGGGATCCGCTTTCCTGCAAACGGTAAAAAACCTGTTGGAAGAGCCGCTTCGCATGATGATATAATGCAGTGACCCCGGTATTATCTCTTATCCTGTCGGATTTTCTGCACCCCGGCGGAGCCCGGCTATTTATTTGCCGTATATTTATGCAGAAGGAATATGGTTAAGGTCTGTTCCGGAAGCAAAAAAATTACTGCCATGCGACAATACCTTAACCTATTACAACGGCTGGATCAATTCATCCGGCGGAAAAGGACGGGATCCCCGCCTGAGTTTGCCCGAAAAATGGGTATTTCCGAAAGAAGCCTCTACGAGTACCTCAAGGTCCTGAAGGAATTGGGTGCACCGATCCGGTTCTCCAGGCAGGAACATTCCTATTATTACGAGGTAGAGGGCCAATTCTTTGTCAGCTTTTTCTAGCTCCCAACGGAATCCCAACGGAAATCCCAACGGAAAAAGCCGCCTCATAGACATGAGGCGGCCCTTTAAACCTTATCCTATTGGGCACTCCTGTAGAAACAGGCCGCCCTTAAGAACTGTGTCCTTGCTGTTCCAACCAAACTTAAAAAGTTGATATAGGCCGATCGGATAGGTCGCGCTGTCTATCCTCTTATAGGAATTGTCCGCTGCGGTCTTGGACAGGGAGCGCCGGCAAGGGCGTCGGCAAGCTTGCGATGACCCGCCGATCCTGTCACCGGTCCAACCCTTGTGGAGCCTTAACCAGGGGGTTGAATACCTGAAACCGCTAACGAGGACAAATATAAGAAGAATATCGATGTGCGGTCGAAAAAGACCATATTTTTTTCTCAAGAAATATTCACCCCCGGACGCCCCGAACCTCAACAGGCTGAATTTCAATTATTAAGATCGGAATTTCCGTTTGCCTTGGTCATTCGGCTGATTCTTCCTACCTTTGCGCCCGTTATACTCCTTTCTATTCACTTTCGTGACAACCTTCTGTTATAACTCCTGAAGGATAATGCTGTGTAGATGGGCTTTTTACAATTTAAATAGTTATTATTTTGTCGTTCAAACATCTCAATCTCATTGAGCCTTTGCTAAAGGCGTTGGATAATGAAGGGTACACCATCCCTACGCCTATCCAGGAGCAGGCTATACCGATCATCCTTAGCCGAAAAGATCTCTTGGGCTGCGCGCAGACCGGGACAGGAAAGACCGCCGCCTTTGCGCTTCCGTTATTGCAATTAATGTGTGAAGATTCCGCGGGCGTTCGCGAAGAGACCCGTCCGGGTTCTCCACGACCGATCCGGTCCCTTGTACTTACACCTACCCGTGAGTTGGCGATCCAGATCGATGAAAGTTTTGCTGCCTATGGCAAGTTCACCGGCATCCGCCACACCGTCATATTTGGCGGCGTGCCGCAGCACCCGCAGGTGCAAGCCCTGCAACAGGGAGTGGATGTCCTGGTGGCGACACCAGGCCGGTTGCTGGACCTTATTGATCAGCGTTATGTGCACCTGCAACATCTCCGGTATTTTGTCCTCGACGAGGCGGACCGGATGCTGGACATGGGTTTTATCCATGACATCCGGAAAGTGCTGACAAAACTGCCGCCGAAAAAACATTCTCTTTTCTTCTCCGCTACCATGCCGCCGGAAATCCAGAAGCTGGCAAATACTATCCTGGTGAACCCGTTGAAGGTAGAGGTTACGCCCGAGTCCACGACCGCCGAGACCGTTCAGCAATCGCTGTATTTCGTCGAAAAGAAAGACAAAAGATCTTTGCTGCTGCATCTTTTAAAAGACAGTTCCATTCCTACGGCGCTTGTCTTTACCCGCACCAAACACGGCGCGGACAAAGTCGCACAGGGGCTGGCCCGGGCGGGTATCCGGGCGGAAGCGATCCATGGCAACAAATCCCAGAATGCGCGCCAGCGGGCACTGGAGAACTTCAAGAACCGGCATACGCGGATCCTCGTTGCGACGGATATCGCCGCACGCGGTATCGACATCGACGATCTCACACATGTCATCAATTTTGAACTGCCGAATGTACCGGAAACCTATGTTCACCGGATCGGCAGGACCGGGAGGGCCGGAGCCAGCGGTATCGCGCTGTCCTTTTGCGACCAGGAAGAAAAGGAATACCTGCGCGATATTCAAAAGCTGATCGCAAAGCCGATACCCGTCGTGGAGGACCATCCCCATGTATTGGTGGGCGGCATAAATGGTAGCGATCGCAACAACCCGCGGGAAGACCAGAGGCGGCGTGACGAACCAAGACGAAACGGGGAAGTCAAACGCGCGGCCGACGCCAAACGCCCGGTTAAGGTCAACCGCCCGGCGGAAGTCAAACGGCCGGCCGAAGTCAAACGCCCGGCGGAAGTCAAACGCCCTGCCGACGTCCGACATCCCGTGGAGGCCAGGCGTCCTGCGGAAGTCAAACGTTCCGCCGAGCCCAAACGCCCTGCAGCAGGCCAACATCCGGCCGGCGTTAAACGCCCGGCGGAAGTCAAACGGCCCGCGGCGGTCGAACAGCCCGGGGAGCTTAAGCGCCCCGAAGGCGGCAAAGGGCCGGAAGACCCAAAGCGCAACGTAAAACTTCGGAGAAATGGCGAAGTCAAGCCGCCGGAAGAGCGCAAGCCTTACGAACCTACCGAATTTTCCGTGCGTATCAATCAAAGCGAAGGGGACGAAAAATGGTAGAATTTGCCTAATTTTGGCGATCATGCGATGCCTTCTTCTGCTCCTGTTGACGGGACTCTCTGTTATACCGGGTCGATCGTCCGGTCCAAAGGCAGAGAGCGGGCTCGCCTCCATTCTAAGCCTGTCGCAATACGAACGTTTCTTCCCGCATCACCATCCGCTTTACAGTTATGATGCCCTGATCAAAGCGGCGGCAGGCTTTCCTCTGTTTGCCGGAGTAGGGGACATTACGGTACGGCGGCGCGAGCTGGCTGCTTTTTTTGCGGAGATCGCCCATGAGACGACCAATGGCGGCACGGGATCGCCGGGCGGTTCGTTTGCCTGGGGGCTGTACTTCACGGAAGAGCTGGGGTGCGGCGACGGCCATTGCCGGCAATATGATTCCAGCGGCGGCAGCCCATACAAAGCGGTACCGGGAAAGACCTACTATGGCCGCGGCCCTATCCAGTTAAGCTATCCATACAATTACGGTCAGGCGGGCGCCGAGCTGAAATTGCCGCTGCTGGCGCACCCGGAGCTGGTCAGCCATGACGGAGTGATCGCCTTTCGGACCGCACTGTGGTTCTGGATGCGCGCCGACGACGGCGAACCATCCTGCCATGCGGTGATGACGGGAAAATGGCAGCCCGGCGCGGAGGACCTCCGCCTGGGTCGCCGACCCGGGTTTGGCATGACCATCAATATCATCAACGGAAATATCGAGTGCCGCAGGCAATCGCCGGCCGGACGCAGGGAACGGGAAGACCGGATCGGCCATTACCGCTATTTTGCGGGGCTGTTGCAGGTACCGGTAGAAACCGACTGCGACTGCGCCGGAATGACCCCTTATGGAAAATAGATCATCATCAAAATTATTGTCCATTGCACTGATCGCTTATGTCGCCATCGCGGTGATTGCCGCCGTGCAGGGGCTGTCCGCCGGGCCTAAGGTCTACATTCCGGGCGGCCGTCCCTATATCGACTACAACAACTTCCGCATCTTTAAATTTTCCTTTTACCACCTGATCCGGGGAAAGGACATCTATCAGCTTTTCCCGGACGACCATTGGGATCTTTACAAATACAGCCCGGGTTTTGCCTTATGTTTCGGGATGCTTTCATGGATGCCCGATCCGGTAGGGCTGCTGCTCTGGAACCTGGTCAATTCGCTTTGTCTCTTTGCCGGGATCAGGTTGCTTCCGGGGCTCGAAGACAGGAAAAAGGCCTGGATCCTTCTTTTCTGTTTGCTTGAAATGCTCCTGTCCATCCAGAATACCCAAAGCAACGGGTTAATGGCGGGGCTGACCATTCTGGGTCTCGCGCTGGCGGAACGCAGGAATTATATGTTGTCAACCCTTTGCATCGTCTTCTCGTTCTATATTAAGATCTATGGTGCGCTGGCCTTTATTTTCTATTTGTGGTATCCGGGAAAATGGAAGCTCGCCGGTTGGTCGGTATGCTGGATGTTGTTGTTCGGCGCGCTCCCGCTTTTAGTCGTGAACGGCCATCAGCTGCTCTTTCTATATCAAAGCTGGCTGCATTTGCTGGTAAACGATCGTTCGGCCTCCATCGGACTATCGGTTATGGGGCTATTGGAAAAATGGTTCAACCTGGGGTCGGCCAAGAATTTCGTAACGGTCGGGGCGATGATCCTTTTCCTCTTGCCGCTGTTGCGATGGCAACTATATTCAAATCTGACCTATCGGCTGCTGTACCTTTCCTCGACGCTGATCTGGATGGTGATCTTCAACCATAAAGCAGAGTCGCCCACCTATATTATCGCAATGGCGGGAATCGGGATCTGGTATTTTTCGCGGGAGCGCGATCGTTTGGACAACGTGTTGCTGATCCTCTCCTTTTTGCTGATCTCCATGTCGGTGTCCGATCTCGTTCCGGCCGGCATCCGCAACGGCTTCATCCGTCCCTATGGTATTAAGGCGGTCATGGCTATAGTTGTCTGGGGCAAGATCGTCTACGAGCAATTGACCATGTCAACAAAATTCGCTGTCGCGTAATCGTATGATTAGATTCGAACGTTCGACTCTGCAGCTGCTGCGGCTTCCGTTTTCTGTCTTCCTGATGCCGGTGTTCTGGTTCGCGCTCAGTCAGGTGGGCCCGCAGGAACGGGACTGGGCCCGGGCTATGCTGGTATTTGTGATCCTGCATCTGTTGGTATACCCGGCAAGCAACGGATACAACAGTTACATGGATCGTGACAGCGGACCGATCGGCGGGTTGGAGCGTCCGCCTGCGCCCACGCGGCAGCTCTTTGTAGTGACCCTCGGGATGGATATCCTTGCTCTGATCCTGGGCCTGCTCCTTGGCTGGACTTTTGCCGCCGGTCTGCTGGTTTATATCCTGGCGTCGCGGGCATACAGCTACCGGGGTATCCGCCTGAAAAAATATCCGGTGGCGGGGTGGGTGACGGTGGCCACATGTCAGGGCGCGCTGGTTTTTTTTCTTGTCTTCCACGGAAGTCACTTACCGGGTTCACATCCCGAAATCGGATCGGAGCTTCGCGAATATTGGGTGCCTATGGTGATCAGCTCGCTGCTGCTCGGTGGCTTCTATCCACTGACGCAGGTATATCAGTTCGAGGACGACGCGAAGGATGGAGTAAGGACGTTGAGTATGTTGCTGGGTTATCGGGGTAGCTTCGTCTTCACCGGCTTGCTGTATCTGCTTGCCTTCCTGATGATGATCTATTATTTTTTTTCAACACTGCAGACCAGAGAATTTTATGTGCTGGCAACCTGCATGCTGCCGGTGGTCGTTTATTTTCTAATATGGGCCGGCAAGGTCTGGAAGGATCCTGCCCGGGCAAATTATGCCAATTCGATCCGGATGAACGTTCTGGGTTCCATTTGTTTAAACGCAGGGTTCGTACTTGTGCTCGTGATCGGCGGATGGTAGACCCGATTGGTCCTATCTTTGCAGCGGTGAATATTAGATTAACAAGCGTAATATTTTGAGTAAGATCATTTCTATTGGAACCGCTGTCCCGGAGTACAAACACCGGCAGGAGGATATTCTTCCCTTCATGCAACGAATTTATGCGTTGGACAGTCAGTCAAACAGAAAGCTGAAATACCTGTACCAGCAAAGCGGAATTGAATGGAGGTATTCGGTGATCCCGGATTATACCCGCCCGACAAAAGAGTGGAAGTTCTATCCACCGACGGAAAACCTGGAGCCGTTCCCCACATTGGAGCGGCGGCTGGCACTGTACCGGAAATGCGCGGCGCCATTGTCCATCGGCGCCATTCGCCGATGTCTGGACCGGAAGCTGAAATCGGCTTCGGTCACCCATCTCATCACGGTGAGCTGTACCGGCGTCAGCGCCCCCGGTCTCGATCTCGAGTTAGTGGAAGCACTCGGAATGCCGGCAACAGCGTTCCGCACTTCGGTTAATTTTATGGGTTGTTACGCAGCCGTACATGCGCTTAAACTGGCGGATGTCCTGATAAGCGCCGATCCGGGCGCAAAGGTTCTTGTCGTCTGTACGGAGCTTTGTACCCTGCATTTTCAACAGGAAGCCACCGTGGACAATATGTTGTCCAGCCTGTTGTTTGCCGATGGGGCCGCTGCCGTGCTATTGACTTCGGACGATGATCCGGCGCCCGGGCTTCGGCTTAAGGGATTCTATTCGGAGATCGTTCCAAAAGGAAAAGGTGAAATGACCTGGGATCTTTCGTCCACCGGATTTCGGATGACACTCAGTCACTATGTCGCGGATCTGATCGAAGCGGATTTTTCGGGTCTGGTCCACCACGCGCTGGAGAAGAGCGGAGTTCGCCGCAACGAGATAAGCGACTGGTGTATCCATCCCGGAGGCAAAAAGATCCTGGACACCATTTCCAAAAGCCTTTCCTTGCCGCAAGGCTGTCTGGATGACAGCTATGAAACCCTGAAACTTTTCGGAAATATGTCTTCGCCCACCATCCTCTATGTCCTTCAGCGAATGATGGCCAGACTAAAATACGAACGACCCAACCGGATTTTCGCCGCCGCCTTTGGTCCGGGACTCACGATGGAGACATTTATCGCAGAAACGAATTAGCAATGACCCGATTTGCGAAGCGCAGCTATGAGAAGGAAATACTGGATCAGGACAATATTCCTTTTGCCGACATCGAGCGGAACATGCGGGAGCTGGATTTTATCAATACCTGGCTTGGCGGCCACCGGATAACCATCCTGGGATTGCGACAACTCCTGGGCGGCAGACGTCGGATAAGGATCTGCGAGATTGGCTGCGGAGGCGGAGACAACCTTCGGGTTTTGAGCCGGTATTGCCGGCGTCAGGGGGTCGAAGCGGAGATGGTCGGCGTAGATATCAACCCGCATTGCATTAAGGTGGCCAGGGAAAAGTGGCGGGGCGGGCCGGCGGATTGGATCCATTCCGATTATCGGCAGGTGCATTTCGACCGGAGAAAGCCGGATATCATTTTTTCGTCGCTGTTTTGTCATCACTTTTCGGACGAGGAGCTGGTCTTCATGATCCGTTGGATGGAAACCAACAGCGCCGCGGGCTGGTATGTGAACGACCTGCATCGACATCCGCTTGCCTATCACTCCATCCGGTGGCTGACGAAGTGGTGGTCCGGGTCATACCTGGTAAAAAATGACGCTCCCCTTTCTGTGTTGCGCGGATTTACCCGGGCCGAATGGAAGAAGATCCTGAAGGAAGCGGGAGTCGACGGCTATCAGTTAAAGTGGAAATGGGCATTCCGGTGGCTATTGTACCGGACTGCCGGTTTAACCGTCTCTTATGCGGCCGGATAAAAAGACATACGATGCCGTCATTGCCGGCGGCGGCCTTGCCGGGTTGGCGCTGTCCATCCAATTGGCCAGATCCGGTTACTCAGTTGCCCTGCTGGAAAAAGAAATCTATCCCTATCACAAAGTGTGCGGAGAATATGTCAGCCTGGAAAGCTGGAATTTCCTGGAGGAGTTGGGGTTGCCCTTAAGCGACTGGAACCTGCCGATCATTCGTCACCTGCACGTATCGGCGCCGAACGGAGTATCGATCCTGCACGATCTGCCCCTTGGCGGATTCGGGATCAGCCGCTTTAAGCTCGACTCGGCGATGGCGGCGATCGCGCGTTCGGAAGGTGTTGAGTTGCATGAATCGGTAAAGGTGACCGATATGCGCTTCGGGCAATCGATGTTCACGGTCCGGACGAGTGCGGGCGATCTTCATTCCAGGATTGCCTGCGCGGCCTGCGGAAAGCGAAGCAACCTGGATATCAAATGGCGACGGGCTTTTACACAGAAGAGATCCGACCGGTTGAATAATTATGTAGGTGTAAAATATCACGTCTACGCGGATGTCCCGGCCGACCGCATTGGACTGCATAATTTCCGCGACGGCTATTGTGGCATCTCCCGGATAGAGGAGGATAAATGCTGCCTTTGCTATATTACAACCGCGCGCAATCTCAGGGAATGCGGCAATTCCATCGCGGAGATGGAAAAAAACATCCTCCGGAAGAATCCTTTTTTGGAAAATATTTTCTCGACAGCCAACTTTCTCTTTGCTCAGCCCGTAACTATATCCCAGATCAGCTATGAAAAAAGAGCGCGCGTGGAAGATCATGTCCTGTTTATCGGAGATGCGGCAGGGATGATCCCGCCGTTAGCCGGCAACGGCATGAGCATGGCACTGCATGGCAGTAAGATCGCCCATCGCAATATCGACGCCTGGTTTAAAGGGCAGTTAGCCCGTCATGAAATGGAACAGGAGTATATCGACCAATGGAACAGCCAGTTCGGGAAGCGCCTGTGGGTTGGGCGGCTTTTACAATCCTTGTTCGGCAGCGAGCGCCGAACGAATCTTTTGCTAAATTCGTTAAAGCCTTTTCCAGGATTGGTTTCATTTTTGATCCGTCAGACACATGGTGAGCCGTTTTAACAGCCTGCTTATTGCCGGTTTGATCCTTTCCGTATCCTGTCGGGCGCAGGACTATCATGCCATAGAAGGCTCACCATATGCCGGGGCGATCGGTGCCGCAAATAACCCGGCTTCGATCGTCAATGTCGCTTACCCCTGGGATATCACGATATTTTCAATCCAGGAGAAGAACACCACCAATGCCATCAAGCTCACCGATTTCGGCTATCTCACCAGGGACACGATCCGATATACGTGGAATAACGGCCGGCTCGCGCGGTACGCCGCCTTCAATTTCAATCTACACTTGCTGAATGTGCGCCTTGCGCTGGGCCGGAACCAGGCCATCAGCTTCGGCGCCAATATCCGCGGCTATGGGGTCGCCCGGACAGGCCCGGTGTTCTATAATGATACGCTGAGGAATATGAACGAATTCTTCAACTTTAATGAAGGCGCGGTCTACAATGGCAATATGGTAACCAGCAGCTGGGTGGAAGCATTCGTCACCTATGGCAGGACTTTACTTGACAATGCGTACGGCCGGCTGAACGGCGGGATAACGTTAAAGTGTATGCGAGGGATCTCGGGCGCCTTCGCCCGGTTGAATGGCGGTTCGGTGGACCGCACCGTGCCGACCGGCAGTATCCTGACAGTCTATGACCTGGCCGCAGGGAGCGGGCAATACGGTTATTCATCCAACTATGACTACTGGAAGAAAGGGCACAGTACGACCCGGAACTGGAAGGATTTCCTCGGGCATACAAAGCCGGGGGCGGCCTTTGACATGGGCGTTGAGTACCTGGTGAAACCGCAGACAGTAACCGTCTATGGCGAAGGGGACAGTTACTATGATTATGATTGGAAGATCGGCATTTCCCTCCTCGATATCGGATTCAATCAATATGTCTACGGATCGCAAAGCAGAGTGCTGGGGGATCCGAGGGCGGATGTGACCGATTCGGCGTTAGATCAGAAATTCGCCCGCATAAGCACGCTGGCGGCCTTTAATGACAGCATGGCGACTATTGTCAATGCATATAGTTCGATTGCCGGCAAATTCAAGATCTGGAACCCGGCAAGACTGGTGGTCAATGTAGACCGGCCGCTGCCCAATCATTTTGCGGTGAATGCCAATCTGACGTTGAACCTGGGCGCGTCGAACCGGGGAAACCGGCTTTTCACCAGGGAGATCACGCTATTATCGGTCACTCCCCGCTGGGAGACGAAGCGCCTTGGCGCCTACCTGCCGCTGCAGGTTACGACAGACGGAAAGGTTTGGGCAGGAGGTGCTTTTAAAGCGGGCCCCCTGCTGATGGGAATCGACAACTGGGCGGATCTGTTCACCAAAACAAAGATGGCAAACGGCGGGATCTACCTGGCGTTCGTGATCCGCCCGGGAAAGGGTTTCTCGTTCAAAGAGGAGAAGCGGTACACTTGTCCGAAGAACTAACTGCCCGCGCTGAAGGCGGTGACCCGGTCCCCGCGATGGATCCCGGCCGTGAAGAGGGGTCGGCGCGTGAAGTCGTATAAGATACAACCGATCAATTTCAAGCTGCAATATGGTCAATAATAAATCGGTCGTGCCGGATTTTATTTCCAATATATTTTGAAAGTTCAGAAATTTCGCCTAATTTTACCGCATGCAATTAGCCGAAGCAAAAGCCAAATTCATCGCGGACTGGGGCCGGTTCGGCACCAATTGGGGGATCAACCGCACCATGGCGCAGATCCACGCGTTGTTGCTGGTCAGCCCGGATCCCCTAAGCGCGGAAGACGTAATGGACGAACTGGATATCAGCCGCGGAAACGCGAATATGAATCTCCGGGAGTTGATCGACTGGGGGCTGGTGCAAAAAGTGCTGATACCCGGGGAGCGACGGGAATTCTTTTCGGCGGAAAAAGATATCTGGAAGGTGGCCCGGCAGATCGTAAAGGAGCGGAAGAAGCGCGAATTGGATCAGCTGATCCCGGTCTTAAAAGAACTTGGCGAGGTGGAAGGCGACCGCAGGGACAAGGCCGTCAAAACCTTCACCGACACCATCCAGAATCTCCGGAAATTCAGCGAGCAGGCGGATAAGACCCTGGATACCATGATCAGGGCGGATGAACATTGGTTCCTGGGCAGCCTCGTCAAGTTGTTCGGAGCAGCCGCCCGGTAAGTACCTTTTTTTCCGGATTTATTTCAATAATTATTGAATGTTCAGAAATATATGCAGGACACGGCCGGCCAAAAAAATTTCCCAACATCATTGATCCATTTTTAAATCACACAAGTATGTCTTACGTCATCACCACCTACACTATGTATCTCGTCCTCACCATTACGTTGACGATCTGGGTAGCGCGCACGCTTTTCCGAAACGGAAAAGTCTTTCTGGTTGATATTTTTCACGGTAATGCCGCGTTGGCCAACTCCGTCAATAATCTGCTGCTGGTTGGATTCTATCTGATCAATATCGGCTACGCGGTACGTACCCTCTCCATAACGGAAAATATCGGCGATACACGGCAACTCATCGAAATGCTCAGCATCAAGGTGGGAGCCATTATCCTTATCCTCGGCGTTATGCACTTCTTCAATATGGCCATATTTTTTAAATTGCGGTCCAGGGCCCTTCAACACGGTAAGTTCAGCGCACCTGCCTTCCCCGGCACTCAGGAGGGGAAAACGAAAGGATAAGTCGAAAACCCACATATGAAAAACAAAAAGATCGTTATCGCAGGCGGCTCCGGGTTCATAGGCCAGGCGCTGGCAGCACGCTGGGGCAAAGATAACCGGGTCGTGATCCTCGGGCGCCAGGGAGCGCGGACCCCCGACAATACCTATGGCCGGCGGGCCTTAACGGCAGCTGAAGGTTATCACGTCAGTTATGTGCGGTGGAACGGCCGGGAGGTGGAACCAAACTGGGCGGCGGCGATCGATGGTTGCGATCTCGTTCTTAACCTCGCCGGCCGGAGCGTCAACTGTCGGTACAACCGGCGTAACCGTCAGGAGATCCTCGACAGCCGTGTCAATGCCACAAGCGCCATCGGGCAGGCGATCCGTGACGCAACAATACCACCGAAGTTGTGGATCAACGCGGCGTCAGCCACTATATACCGGCACGCGCAGGATCGGCCGCAAGATGAATTTACAGGCGAGCAAGGCAGCGGCTTTTCGGTGAATGTATGCCAATCATGGGAGAAGGCCTTCTTCGAACAGCGAACGCCGTTCACGCGGAAGGTGGCGCTCCGCACGGCGATCACGTTAGGTGAAGGCGGCGTATTGGTTCCTTACGTGCGCCTGGTCCGGTGCGGACTGGGGGGCAAACAGGGAAGCGGCAGACAAATGTATAGCTGGGTACATATCGAAGACATCGGCCGTTCGGTCGAATGGTTCTTCGATCACCCCGAACTCGAAGGCGCCTATAATATCGCCGCGCCTGGCCCGGTTACCAACGAACGATTCATGGCTACACTTCGGCGCCTGATGGGTCGCCGGTTCGGAGTACCCGCGCCGGCCTGGCTGCTCAAGTTCGGCGCCTTGCTGATTGGGACGGAAACGGAACTGATCCTGAAAAGCCGTTGGGTGATTCCGACAAAGCTGGAGCGGACAGGATTCGTTTTCGCTTATCCCCGATTGGAAGACGCGTTGAAAGCCGCCCTGCGAACAAGCAGCGGGTCGAAATTGTAATAGGAATCGTATGCCTCCGTCAACAAAAAAGACGTTAGTCCTCGGCGCTTCGCCCAATCCCGAACGCTACAGCAACATGGCAGTACGCCGCCTGCGCCACGCAGGCCACCCCGTATCCGCAATCGGCCGAAGACCGGCAACCGTCGGCGACGTTGAGATCCTTACTGACCAACCTGCCGTTACGGACGTGGATACCGTAACGCTCTATTTGAATCCCGGCAACCAGAAGGAATACTACGAGTATATCCTTTCTCTACATCCCCGCCGCATTATCTTCAATCCGGGAGCGGAGAATGCCGAACTGGAAGCGCTGGCGTCCGCGCACGGGATTAAACCCGTTGAGGCCTGCACGCTCGTATTGCTGAGCACCGGCCAATATTGATTAATAATACCTTAACAAATAGCCGATTTTGATTATAAAAGGTTTTTCGGTAAATTCGACAAATCCTTGATACTATGTTATGGCGAAAATTTAATGGTGACCCTATCGAGCTCCCCATTGTTGATGCCGTTGAAACTGCCATCCGACGAGAAACCGAAAAAGGTTATCGGTTAAAAGTCTGCATCAGTACGGATTCCCAGGTTAAAGGTCTTGAGACAGAATTTGCGACGGTGATCGTCTTCCTGCGGGAAGGTCACGGCGGATTTATGTTCATCCACAACGAAAAAACCCGGCATCAGTACACGATAAAAGAGCGGATGCTGGTCGAGGTCGCAAAGAGCATCGAGATTGCCTATGAGCTTTGCAACCTGTTCAGCCGGTACAATGTCGACATGGAAGTGCATGCTGACATCAATACCAATCCGCACTTCAAGAGCAACGATGCGCTGAAGGAAGCGATGGGGTATATCCTGGGGATGGGTTTTGCATTCAAAGCCAAGCCCGAGGCATTTGCGAGCAGCAGCTGTGCAAACAAAGTGGTCAACTAACGGGTAGCACTACCCTCTCCGTCGCTGCGTCAGATCGTGATCCGGCACGGTCTAGGGAGTTGTCTCCCCTTCACCTTTCGCCGCTTCAAACTCTTTGTTGCCTTCTTCTATCCGACCGAGAATTTTGTCCCTTCCCATTTTTTTTATCGTGCTGGCAACAAAATGCTGGGGCAGGAACTGCCAGCTATCGCGCATCCGGTCAAGAAAATCCTTTACGTTCCTGCTAACGGTTCGCTGGTTCTCTTTATCCGCCTTTGTAAATACGAGACAAAAGGGGATCTGCCACTTGCCAAGGGTGTTGACAAATTCAAGATCGATCTTTTGGGGAGAGTGGCGGCTATCGATCAGGACGAATACCATCACAAGGTTGGGGCGCTTCCGTAAATAGTCTTCGATCATTTTCTCCCACTTCTTCCGCTGGCTTTGCGAGACTTTCGCAAAGCCATAGCCGGGCAGGTCGACGAGATACCACTCATCGTTGACGGAAAAATGATTGATCAATTGTGTCTTTCCCGGCGTGCCGGAAGTCTTCGCCAATTTATCGTTGTTGGCTAGCATATTGATCAGCGATGACTTGCCGACATTACTACGGCCGATAAAAGCATATTCCGGCCGGTCAGGACCTGGGCAATGCTGATAATCCGGACTGCTGATGAGGTATGTGGCGGAGCGAATGATCATACGGTTGAATCAGGGCCCAAGATACCGATATCGGCTAAGTTTGCCGCTTCCGTAGTACCTTTGCCCCCGCCATGGGCAACTATTTACATGACAGGATCGTCCCTTTCAAGGACTCCGGGCTGGGGAAAAAGCAGCAGATCGCCGAAATGTTCGACAAGATCGCCTTTCGGTATGATTTTTTGAATCGCTTCCTGTCGGGCGGCGTCGATCTTTACTGGCGGAAACGGGCGATCCGGGAACTCCGGGATCTTAAAGGCGAGGCGGCAGTGCTGGATGTGGCGACGGGTACCGGGGATATGGCGGTCCTGCTGTCCCGCTATCTTCCACAGGTACAAATCACCGGCGTCGACATCTCGGAAGGAATGCTGGAAGTCGGGCGGCAAAAGCTGGCGCGACTGAAACTCAACAACCGGATCAGGTTGCAAAAGGGAGATAGCGAAGCCCTGCCCTTCCCCGACAATCGTTTTGATGCCATCACGGTTGCCTTTGGTGTCCGCAATTTCGAACATCTCGAAAATGGACTGCGGGAAATGCGACGCGTTCTGAAGCCCGGTGGAAGATTGGTGGTGCTGGAGTTTTCCCGACCGCGAACCCCGGTGATAGGTCAATTGTACAATGTTTATATGCGGTTGATCGCACCCCGGATAGCAGGTATAGCGGCCAGCGATCGGGACGCCTATCGGTACCTGAATGACTCCGTACACGCCTTTCCCGAGGGAGGCGAGATGATCGGTATATTGGAGCATTGCGGGTTTATCCGGACGGAGCTGCGACGGCTAACTGTGGGTGTTTGTTCGGTGTATACCGGGGATAAGGCCGCGGATGGCAATTAATCAATCGTTTTCTCGTTATCATATATTCAACAATTCAAGCCTATAGCAATTATCTACCCTCTATCTTCAGTAACAAGAGATCTGCAAGCTTAATTCACAGATTTTGAATTGATTATGAAAGTATTTGGCATTAGAAAGAGGGGGAATATCCGTACTATCGTCGTCCTGGCCGGGCTGCTGCTGGCCGGCGCGCAGGCTGAAGCGCAACTGCGGGACAACTTGAATCTGCCTGACCACGATTCCAAGCCTTTTTACCTCGGTATCGGATTTATGTATGAGCAGTCTCATCTTCAGGTTAGTGCGCATCCGAAATTTCTCCAAAGCGATAGTGTGCTGTATGTCAATCCGTTGAACACAGGGGGTTTTGGAGTGTCCGGGATGTTCACCTTTCATGTTATGGACCACCTGGAATTTCGCATTGCATTCCCCGAATTCATATTTGCTTCCAATTCCCTTTCCTATCACGTCAATTATCCCCCGGCAGGAGAGACGGTATTGGCTACAAAACAGATCCAGTCGCTCTTACTGGGCTTCCCGGCACACGTTAAATTCCTGTCCGACCGGATTAATAATTTCCGGGTTTATATGCTCGGCGGGATTAATTACCAATATGACCTGGCTTCCAATTCCTCCGCGCGCAAGGCTCAAAACCTCGTTAAACTTTCTCCAGCCGATTTCAGCGTGGAAGGAGGCATCGGGTTCCAGTTCTATTTCCCCGTTTTCATCTTGTCACCGGAGCTGAAATTCAGTGAAGGGATAAAAAATGTCCACGACCGTGATCCCAATTTGCAGTACTCAAACGTGATCGACAAGCTGAAGACGAGGATGATCGTGTTTTCGTTGATTTTTGAAGGGTAGCCGCGCACGACACGAGTGGCCCCGCCGCGGCGCACGCCGTTCTCTATACGGTTGGCGCCATTTTCTACCCCTGTCTCAATAATCATATTGCCTTCTGAACATATTGATCCGGATACCCGCCGTAAGCGTCGTAGCGCTGTTGGAACGATACGTATTCGTCGGGTCATTGGCGGAAAAGCGGCGGTACATGGCCGAAAGCTCGAGAAAAACATTTTCCCGCCATTGCCAGGATACCAGCCCCGAGAAATTGATCACGTTGGCCGGGATACCGGAGCCGATCTGAAAACCGTAATCCCTGGGCCGGGTCGTATAGTTCTCGAAGATATTCGCGCCAAAATTGACGCCCGCCGAGTCAAGACCCTGCTTATAATATATAAATTTCCCTTCCAGGTTCCATTTGTAGGCAGGCTGGTAACGGACGATCCCGATCAGCTCCGCGAAATTGGCCCCGAGCGGATGCGCCAGCGGCTGGTTGTAATGGCTGTAGTTATCGACGGTATCGTCGTGCTGATAAACATATGGTCTCACCAGGTTGGTTTCCACCTGGAGATCGAGATTCCTGATGCTGAAGGCATTGATATATTTAATACCGGCCTGGAGACCCTGCTTGTTGGCCCAGAACCCATCCGAATAGTGCAGGATCTGATGCAGGATAAATTCGTCGATAAGCAGTTGTCCGTACAACTGGACCGTATGACCGATATTCAGTTTGAGGTCTACCCCTGCCGTGGTCTTGTCAGGGCTTCCATTCTGCTGTTGAGCGGAGACGAGGAACGCCACCGGGTTCAGATAAGAAAACGCATACCCGTTCGTCCGCGTGAAAATAACGTTCTCGAAGATCCCTACGGTTGCCCAGGGAAACGCATTGATGCTCAGGTGATGGGTGACACTGTACTTTTGGGGATAGACAAAATCGGAGTCGGGAGCAAAGTGCTGATCGACCAACTGCGAGTAGATGACCTGGTAGTTCAATTTCCAGATGCGGGTATTGATCTTGACAAACGTATACGGTGCCGCATAGTCGCTGAGGAAAAGACTCCGATAGCCATCGCCGATGAAATTCTTGTCATAACCGATCTGAACATCGAAATACTTCAACAGGTTGAAATAAATCGAGGCCCGGCTGTCGAAATAATCGTATGCATCCCGTTTGAAATGCTTGTAATAACCCGCACCCGGCACGGCCCGGAACTGCTCCGCCCGCTGTTGGAAGAAAGTGGGCCCCCTTTCCTGGTTGTCGGTTATAAACGCGGAGAAACCAAGCTTACCGCCGATCGTTCCGCGTAAGGTGAGGCCTTTCGCATTCAGGAACACGCGTTCGTTATTGCCCGACTCGACGGACTGGGTCTCCTGGATCACCGGATCGATGACGAGGAAGAAATCGCGGTCCGTCACCTGGTAAAAATTCGCCTGTTCAGTATAAAAGGTATTAAACCACGGCCGCTTGCTGGCAAAACTGTCCCTGCTCATTCGGGTCCACTCCGGATTGTTAAGCAACAGCGACCGGAGGGTAGCCTGATCGACTCCGGAAAGCCGGTAGTACTCGTCGTAAGGAAATTTCTTGCTCAACGAATCGGCCATTTCCGCCATTTGAACGGCGATCTTGCGGCTGATCGGCCGGTTGGAACTAAAGTTGAGAACCGGGTTGGTTTGCTGAAGGATCTCCATGCGGTCCAGGAAATGATCGTAGGGAGAGCCCTGGGGAAGGAAGCCGGACTGCGCCAGTCCGGTAACACCGGTGAACAGCAGGACGCCGGCGGCTAAAATTATCCTCTGGCTTGCAAGGGTTTTAATAAATTGCATCATAAAGGGTATACATCAATTTTCTCTATGCGTAATTACCTGATCAGGAACGCTTACATCGTTAACGAAGGTAGGATTAGTCCGGGAGATTTACTTATTAAAAACGGTCGGATCGAAAAAATCGGATCAAATCTCCGGCCGGCCTTTGCGGTTACCGAGATCAACGGTGAGGGAAAACATTTATTGCCCGGGGTGATCGATGACCAGGTGCACTTCCGCGAGCCGGGCCTGACGCACAAAGCTACCATCTATACAGAAGCAAGGGCGGCGGTGGCCGGTGGTGTCACTTCCTTTATGGAAATGCCGAATACGATCCCGCCGGCATTCACCCAGGAGTTGCTGGAGGATAAATATGCCATTGGTGCGCGAAGCTCGCTGGCCAACTATTCGTTCTATATGGGCACTTCGAACGATAATGCGGATGAAGCGCTCCGGACCAACGAAAAGAAACGGGACGTATGCGGTCTCAAGATCTTTATGGGTTCTTCGACGGGGAATTTGCTGGTGGATAATTACCTGACCCTGGACCGCTTGTTCGGAGAGAGCGAAGTGTTGATCGCTACGCATTGCGAAGACGAGAAGATCATCCGGCAAAACCTGGAGCGACTGAAGCGGGAAGGGCGTGAACTGGTCGCCGCCGACCATCCGGTGATCCGGGATGCGGAGGCGTGTTTCGAGTCATCGCTTACCGCCATACAATTCGCGAAAAAGCACAACAGCCGCCTGCATGTTTTTCACCTGAGCACCGAAAAAGAAATGCAGCTGTTTACAAACTTGTTGCCACAGCGGGAAAAACGGATCACGGCCGAAGTCTGCGTTCATCACCTTCATTTCACATCCGACGACTATGCCCGGCTTGGCAATAAGATCAAATGCAATCCGGCAATAAAATCACCCGGCAACCGGGAAGCCTTGTGGAAGGCCCTGTTGGATGACCGGCTCGACCTGATTGCCACTGACCACGCTCCGCATACGGTAGAGGAAAAGTCGGGCTCCTATGAAAAGGCCCATGCCGGACTGCCGCTGGTGCAGCATTCCCTATTGCTTATGCTGCATTATGTCCGCGAGGGCAGGATCAGCCTGGAGAAGGTAGTCGAAAAGATGAGCCATTCAGTGGCGGTTTGCTTTGACATTGCCGAACGCGGATATGTCCGGGAAGGATACTTCGCGGACCTGGTGCT
This sequence comes from Puia sp., assembly GCA_035501395.1. Classification (GTDB taxonomy): domain Bacteria; phylum Bacteroidota; class Bacteroidia; order Chitinophagales; family Chitinophagaceae; genus Puia. Next base: position 8,075 of record DATJWK010000144.1, on the reverse strand, counting down.
GGTAGATCTTGACCGGCCCTCCACCGTCGAATCGGGCAATATCTTATATAAATGCGGTTGGAGCCCGCTGGAAGGATTCCGGTTCCCTGCTACCGTTACCCACACGTTCGTAAACGGCCATCTGGTATATGGAAACGGGGTCTTCGATGAATCTCAATGGGGTCAGCGACTGCGCTTCGAACGCTAAGGGCCGCCGCTCCTCAATAATGATATTATGGAAATCGATCACACCACCTACGAGGACCTTTCGCTATTTAGCCGCCAGGAAGAATTCTCCATTTTCCACAAGCTGAATTTTACGCGCACCCAGGCCGGTAAGGACCTGCTGCTGGAGTGTTTCATCAACCCCCTGAACAAGCTGGAAGACATAGAAGATACGCAGCGTATCCTCCTGCTGATGAAGCAGAAGCTGGATGAATGGCCTGCGGCTATCAGCAACGGGACGATCATGGTAATGGACAAATTCTATGAAACGGCCATAGATGACATCCCTCAGGCAGTAAACCTTCCCGCCGCCCTGAGTTATAAACTGTTCCATTCCGCGGACTATGCTATGGTCCGGTATTCCGTCGGACATTTCGCCGACTTTGTCCGGGGTATGGATCAACTGGTTCGCCTGCTGGATATGCCGGACCGGCCGCGGCTGCTGGGTGATCTGCTGGACCGCGCGAAACGGCTGCTTGACCAGGACGTTCTCCAGTCGATGGCAAAAACCCCCCCGGGTGTAAAATTAAACCCGATCCAGATCATCCATTTTGGCTATTTTATCCGGGTCCGTTTCAAAACCGCCATGCAATCGCTGATCGAGATCCATAGCCGGCTGGATGCCTGGTATTCGATGGCGATGGCGACCCTACGATACCAACTGACCTTTCCGGTCTTCGTGCAACAGGCCGAACCTTACGTCGAAGCAACCTCATTTTATCATTTACTTTTGCCACAGGCGGTAGCCTATGACATCCGGCTGGACAAGGACAACAATTTCCTTTTTCTAACCGGCGCCAATATGGCTGGCAAAAGTACATTCATCCGCTCGGTTGGCGCCATCGTTTTCCTCGCCCACCTGGGAATGGGCGTGCCGGCGACCTCCATGCGCCTGAGCCTGTTTGACGGCATCCTCAGCAATATCAATGTGGTGGACGATATCGCAAAAGGGGAAAGCTTCTTTTTCAACGAGGTGCAACGGATCCGCAATACGCTGGAGAAGATTGGCAGTCAGAAAAAATGGCTGGTCCTGATCGACGAGCTGTTCAAAGGCACCAATGTCCAGGATGCCATGAAATGCAGTACTACCGTGATCAAAGGCCTCCTGCGCATCCGCAAGTCGCTGTTCATCCTTTCTACCCATCTGTACGAGATTGGCAATGATCTGAAGGGATATCCGAATATCATGTTCCGGTATTTCGAAACGAACGTGGTCAACGACCAGCTGGAATTCAGTTACCAGTTGAAGGATGGGATCAGCAACGACCGGATCGGCTACCTGATCCTGAAACGCGAGAAGGTGGTCGAAATGCTGGAAAAGTTGTAACACGGCGTCCGCGCCGCCTCCCCTTGATCCATCTCGCATCCCCAAAACGCTGCGCTTCGCGCCGCCAACCCGCCGACCCACCGCATCGACATTACCGTGAAACATCATTCGTGAAACACAACGCAAGTTTCCCGCTTCATTTTTGATTTATTTTCTAGGTTTACCGGCTAAACGTTTCCGGTATGTTGGTGAAGTTATTTGGTAGTGCGGTGTATGGGGTGGAGGCAATCACCATCACCATCGAAGTCAACGTGACGGAGGGGCTTCATACCTACGTGGTGGGACTTGCGGACAGTGCGGTCAAAGAAAGCGTACAGCGGATCGAAAGCGCGATCAAGTCCAATGGCTACCTGATGCCGCGAACCAAGCTGGTGATCAATCTGGCGCCGGCGGGTATCCGTAAGACGGGATCCGCATTCGATCTTCCGATAGCGCTCGGCGTGCTGGCAGCCAGCGGGCAGCTGCCGGCGGAGGCGTTGAAGGATTATGTGATCATGGGAGAATTGGGTCTGGACGGTCATATCCACTCCATCAAGGGCGCATTGCCGATGGCGATCCAGGCGCGGAAGGAACATTTCCGCGGCCTGCTGGTCCCCCGGTCCAATGGCTCGGAGGCCGCGATCGTAAACCAGCTGGAAGTCTTTTCGTTTAGCCATCTCCGCGAAGTGATCGGTTTCTTCCATGACCGGGCGGGTTTTCAGCCGGTGCTCGTGGATGCCAGAACCGATTTCCGTTCAGCCGTGCCTGCGACAGAACTCGATTTCAGCGAGGTCAACGGGCAGGAAAGTATCAAGCGGGCCATGGAAATCACCGCAGCGGGAGGCCATAATGTCATTTTGGTCGGACCGCCCGGCGCCGGCAAAACCATGCTCGCGCGGCGGCTTCCCGGTATCCTTCCGCCCCTGAGCCTCCACGAAGCGCTGGAGACGACCAGGATCCACAGCGTGGCCGGCAAACTGGGCGAGCATACGACTCTGCTGTCTCAACGGCCTTTCAGAAACCCCCATCATACCATTTCCGGCTCTGCGCTCGTGGGCGGTGGTAGTATCCCACAGCCCGGAGAGATCTCGCTTGCACACAACGGGATTCTTTTTCTCGATGAGTTGCCGGAGTTCGACCGGGGCGTACTGGAGACCATGCGCCAGCCCATGGAGGAGCGAAAAGTGGTGATCAACCGGGCAAAACAGTCCGCGGAATTCCCCGCTGCCTTTATTCTGGTCGCTGCAATGAATCCCTGCCCGTGCGGCTACTACGGCCATCCGACAAAGGACTGCACTTGCCCGCCCGGTGCAATCATCCGGTATCTCAACCGGATCTCCGGGCCGTTGCTGGACCGCATCGACCTGCATGTCGAAGTTGTTCCGGTCCCATACGAACGGGTAGCCGCCGGAGTAGCGGGAGAGTCCTCGGATCGGATCCGGGAACGGGTGCTTGCCGCACGGGAGCGGCAGCGCCGCCGTTATGAACGCCTTGGCTTTTATTGCAACGCACAGATGGACAGCAAAAGCCTTGGGATATGGTGTAAGACAGATGGCCAGGGTGAGAAATTGTTGCAGGCCGCGGTGGACAGGCTCGGCTATTCAATGCGCGCACATAACCACCTTTTGAAGATCGGCCGGACGATCGCCGACCTGGCCGGGAGCGAAGTGATCCGGGAAGAACACCTGTCGGAGGCATTCCAGTTCAGGAGCCTGGATAAAGCGGGGTGGGCGGGATAATTTCCGGGATAGGATGAACGACCCGGACTCATTTTTTCCGGCGTTTCTTTGAGGTTGCCGAAGGCCTGCCCACGGTTTTCGGGGCAGCGGCGGGCGTCGGAGACGGAAGCGGCTTTCCGATCACCACGGGCGCCCCCTCCCAACGGGATATCCAACGGGAAAGCCGGAGCAGGGCCGCATTGTTCGCGAGATAAAGCAGGAGGACGGGAAGCATCTTGAACATCTCCCGCTTTGTCGTATCGTTGAGGTCCATCAACGGCAGCACGAAACCAAGCGCGCCAAGCCCCAGGTATAACATTAATATCGCATAAAGCCAATTCCGCGCATCGCGGTTGAACCGGCCGGGAACGAATTCTTCGACGACAAAAAGGACACCCGCAACAAAATAAATATACCCCCACAGGTGGACGCCAAGCGTGCTGCCGATCAGGTGGGTCACCATGTCCGAATACCGTTGGAAAAGGGGACTCCAGTTGGACAAATTGTTATTTACCAGTCCGCCGACATCATAGTGAACGGGCAGGTAGTGCCGTACATACAGCGGACCCGGCAGGTAGAATCCCAATAGCGATGGCAAAAAATACCGAAGATTGGCCACGGCAATTTTTCCGATCGGCGTTTTTTCGCGGCGCTGTACCAACAAAACAGGCGGAAGAAAGAGAAAGGCCAGGACGAGGGTCTCGGCCCGGATATAGGTTGCGATCCCCATCAGGAGACCCGAAAAATAGAACCACGTGGAATTCCGGTTCCGGAAATACCCGAAAAGGAACCAAAGGCTCAGAAAAAAGAAGACCATATTGCTGTAGTCATAGAGGATCATAAATGTATACGCATACATTTCGGGGGTCATAAAGAACAACAGGAGCAGGAGGCCGGCAATGATGGGATGCAGCCGTTCCCGGAGGGCATGATAGAGGAAGACCGTAAAACTGACAAAAACCACGCTCAGCCATACCTGACCAAACGGAAAGCCGGCCATTTTACATATCACCTGGAGGCTGATCAGGAACGGCGATTTGAACTGGTTGTTGGTCGTCGAAAGGTCGACGCTGAAAAATGAGTTGATCATCGTGTGCTCGCGCACCGCAAATTCGGCGATGGCTTCGGGTCCCGAAAGCGCATCCCGGGACGTCGGGGGCAGATAATAGCATCGCCAGATGCTGACCAGCGCAAAGAAAATGAAGATAGCCAGGAATGGTAATTCGTATGGGAAAACCCGGAACGCCGAAGGGGCAAACGACCGTCGAACGGCGGGGAACCCTTCCCTTCGGATCAGGCGAAGGGTCGGAATGTTAAGAAGCAGCGCCGCCACCCCCAATGCGCAGAATACGGTGGCCGGCGTGAGCGGAATGTACAGCAGTTGTAAAAGAAAGGGTACAAAAGAGGCGACCGCGACGCCGCAAAGCGCCGACAGCGTGATCAGGTAGACTGTTTTCAGTCGCAGCCGGAACAGCGTCAGCACACCATAACCCATGATCAGGTAACAAAGCAACAGGAATAAGTAGGCGATAAGAAGCATGCGTTACAATATGGGGGTGAATTTTCGATAGTATGCGAGGATTTGCTGCAATTGCTGCTGGTTGCGGATAGCGTCGAGGACCACGCCTTGCTTTGACACTCTGACCAGGTAGTTTGCCTTTTCCACGTCAGGCGAGTTGATCCAGACCCCCTCCAACCCGGTATAGTAATAAAATACCGCCGGTTCCGGCGCGCGGACATTCGGATAGATATGAAGAGAGTCGCGGTAATAGCTGTTGGGTTCGAAGAGAATGACGGGATGAGCAATCCGTTTTTGTTCGATCACCTCTTTCACCCGCATGGAAATCGTATAGGAAACACCATACCGGCTTTTCATGATGGCTACCGGATCCATGCTTTCCTCCTCCTCCTTGGAAAAGTCGCTCCAGTATTGAAGGGGTCTGGTTTTAAACCAGGTGGCGTAATACCCCGCATTGATCGTCAGCAAAACAAGGAGAAATGAAACAATGGTCAATAAGAAAGCTTTCATCCTATCGCAGTTTATGAGAGGTCATGAGTTTTTAATTGCGCGATGGCATAATCGACGGCCCGTGCGGTCATGGCCATGTAGGTCAACGACGGATTCTGGGTGGAAGTGGAGGTCATACAGGCCCCGTCCGTTATAAAGACATTCTTACAGGCGTGGAGCTGATGCCACTTATTCAGCAGGGAGTTCCGCGGGTCTTTACCCATCCGCACACCGCCCATTTCGTGAATATCGAGGCCCGGGGCTTGTCCCGTGTCGCTGGTGCGGATATTGGTGAAACCGGCGACCGTGTACATCTCGGTCATTTGCGCAAAAAAGTCCCTGAGCATTTTCTCGTCGTTGTCGTCATAGCCGATATTGATCTTCAACTGAGGTATCCCCCAGGTATCCCGGAGGGAAGGGTCCAGGCTGACCTGGCTGCTTTCTTTCGGGATCGTTTCTCCCATCATATGCGAACCGGCCCGCCAGGGCCCGGGCTTGCCCGCGGAAAGATGTTGCTTCAATGGCACGCCTACCCCGTCCGTCGGATGTTCAAGCGATCGGAATGCGGAGAAACCGGCAGCATAGCCGCGCAGGAAATCGGCATCCTTGTCCTGCCGGAAAAGATTGCGGAAGCGGGGAATGTACGCTCCGGTGGGGCGACGGCCGTCCGTCGTGCGATCCGGAAATCCGTGGTATTCGGCGGAAATATGACCGCGGTAATTGTGAAACGCGACAAATTTGCCCAGCAGCCCATTGTCGTTGCCAAGTCCATGTGGAAACCGGGATGAGATCGAATTCAATAAGATAAGGTTGGTATTCAGCGCGCCGGCATTGACAAAAATGACCGGCGCATAGTATTCGAAAATTTCTTTGGTATGCGCATCGACGATGCGGACACCGGTCGCCTTTCCTTTTTTATCGTCGAATAGAATGGAATGCACGACGGAGAAGGGGCGGAGGGTAAGGTTCCCCGTCCTTTCAGCCCATGGGATCGTCGAAGAATTGCTATTGAAATATCCGCCAAAGGGGCAGCCACGCTGGCACAGATTCCTTTTCTGACACTGGCCTCTCCCCTGCTGAAGGTGTACCGCCGCCGGCTCGGTGAGATGGGCGCATCGCCCGTAGATGACCGGGCGGTTTTCGTATTTCTTCCGGATGACATCGGCAAAATAGGTTTCAACGCAAGTCAGTTCCAGCGGTGGCAGAAATTCCCCATCCGGCAATTGAGGCAATCCGTCCTTGTTGCCTGAAATACCCACGAATTTTTCGACATAACTATACCAGGGAGCAAGATCCCTATAGCGAATAGGCCAGTCCACGGCGAATCCGTCCCGAGCCGGCCCGTCAAAGTCAAAGTCGCTCCAGCGCTGTGTCTGGCGGGCCCACATGATCGATTTGCCGCCAACCTGATACCCGCGGATCCAATCAAAGGGGCGCTCCTGAACATAAGGGTGCTCCGTGTCCTTTACGAAAAAGTGCATGGCGTCTTCCCGGAAAGCGTAGCAGCGGCTTACGACCGGATTGGTCTGACGGATATCATAAGGGACCTCGCCGCGGTGTTCAAATTCCCAGGGCATCATGTTGGTCGTAGGATAGTCCTTGAGATGCCGGACGTCTCTTCCTCTTTCAAGCACCAGCGTCCTGAATCCTTTTTCGGTAAATTCCTTTGCTGCCCAGCCGCCACTCATTCCCGAACCGATCACGATCGCATCAAATTGATTCTTTCGGATTGCATCTCCCATTACGATTGATTTGAAAATTCTACAAAGAGGATTTTTGTGATTGGCCCATCGGCCAGCATCCGTGCCAACGGCCGGGCACCAGTTCATACAACTGGACCTTTGTCAGGAACCAGGATGAAGACGTATACGAGAGGATCGTAAGTCTTCGGGCCGTGGAATAGAAAAAATCTAACGCTTCTCCGGGGATCTTCCTGTCGCCGATGGCGGTAAGAACCGCCTCGCGTTGCCCCGCCGTTGCATCGGCGAATGCAGCGCCGTACATGTTACGTGATGCATCGTCCAATTGATGCAGTCCTTTAAAAAAACGATCCTGATCGGCTTTTGACGAACAATCATCGAGCATTTTCAACATAAACAGGGCGGCGCCGGTCTCGCTCGCACCGGGAGTATCCGTGGTAGGAATAAGGGTAGCCGCTAGCCGGTCCAGGGTTCGTTGCCCGGCGCCATCCAGGGTAAAATTTTTCAGCACCAGGTCGGGTTTGGATCGATCGCCCAGGCAGGAAGGTAAGATCGCAGCGGTCGCCGACAAAAGCGCCAACTGCCGGATAACGGTCCGTCTGTTGATTGTCATCGGTGGAGGTATTCGTACAGCCGGAAGGTAACACTTTAGCAGCTTAGTACCTGAAGATGAAGCGATCTTTTTGCAACCGATCAGGCAATCTTCTTTACGGTGACCAGCTGCTCTTCACGGGGGAATGCCGCCGGATCCGCCGGCACCGGCTGGTCCCGGAAAACAAACGATTTAACGATCAGCCAACCGGTGTTGAACATGATCTTCAGGTCCAGTACGAAGCTAACGTTACGGACGTAGTAAGAGTCCCATTGATACCGACGGAGAATGCTCTCAAAGCTCGTCGCCGGCCCACGATAACCTCTGACCTGCGAAAGACCGGTAATGCCCGGCCGCGCCAGATTGCGAAAACCATAGTTGGAGACGAGATTCGAGAATTCCTGGGTGTCCTTCAACATGTGCGGGCGGGGCCCCACAATACTCATCTGGCCCAGCAGAACATTGATGAACTGAGGGAGTTCATCGAGGCAGGTGTTGCGGAGAAACCAGCCGACCCGGGTAACTCGGGGATCATCGCTGACAGCCC
>DATJWK010000143.1:0-59612 GCA_035501395.1 Puia sp. | reverse complement strand
CTCAACAGCATCGTATACTCCTTTATCCGCGACGGCACCCATCCCCGGGGATGAATGACGAGCGCGCCATACAGTCCGATCTGTTCCTGCAACATCGTATGGGAATGATACCAGTAGGTCCCGTTTTGTACAATCGGAAATTTAGCCACGTAGGTTTGCATCGGTTCGATCGGGGGAGACTTCAGGTAGGACACCCCGTCGTACCGGTTTGGTACGATCAGCCCATGCCAATGCACGGAGGTCGGCATCATCATATTGTGGATGTAGATCACGGCGGTGTCTCCCTCCGTAAATTCCAGGGTCGGACCCGGCAACCGGCCGTTTACCGCGATGGCGTGCCTGGGCCGCCCCGTATAGTCAACGATCGTATCGGAGATCTCGAGGTGATACACGACGGTGTGTTGGCAAAAGCCGGTTGTGCTGAGCACCAGGGCCAGCAATCCGACGCCTAGCTGTTTCATCCGCTACGGTTGTATCGTTGTCGAAATTTTGCCGCAGGTTGGCATGGCGCTTCCGAAGTAGGGATTTCTGATCGCCGGATCGTTGCTCAGCCAGTAGGCTTTTTTCATGGGACAATAGTCCTCATAAATGGGCGTTGGCGATAGCCGGACCTGCCTGGCCAGTTTGATGAGATTGGCAGACAACGACCCAAAATGTTCGCGCTGATGGTTGATATCCTTTGATTCGGAGATATGCCGGGCGTCGAACGCCAACTTATCCTGCAAGGCCATAAAGGCCGTACGATCGGCCGGGGTCATCGACTTCACGTCGGTATTTCCGATCGCTTTCAGCATTTCACCGGCGGCCGACGATGCCGCGGCAGCATCTCCCGACACAAGCGCATCTTTTAGCTGATAATAATGATCGAGGATCGGGGACAGAACTGTTGGCCCTGCGTTTGCGGAAATGGACAAAATGATCGCAAAAAAGAAGAATTTCATGTTGATGGATTGAAAGGTGATAAATAGCTGGTAAGCCCGATATTCAATCCGGTATCAAACAAGAAAGCAGCGATATAAAGCCAGCCTGTCCGGCGGCGAGTGAAGCGAACGTGGCAGCGCGTACCAGGATCGTGGAGTTGAAGGGCATCGGGTGGACCAGTCGTGTCTCACGGGGGTCGATCTCACGGCATCCCCGGCGTTCGCCATGACGGATGGGGCCACCCGCTTGGCCATCAGATTGAATTTGACTGCCTGCGTTCCCGGACAATCATTCTTCTCCTTGCATGGTTGCGCGTTCCGTTTGCAGCAGCAATGCCCCGGCATGCGTGCCGACCGGGTCGGACCGGAAGGTACTGCCGGACAATGACAAACAACGAGGAAATTGCCGGTGAAGATCACCGACATCAGCGCTGCTTTTATGCGTATCGTCCAATTACCGCTCATTCGCCCGCAAATTTAGTCAATTTATCCCTCCTTCGCCAAATTCCCGCATCCGGCAATGCCCGCGCACCAGCGCCAGGTCGGCATCGGTGACGCATACCGCGGCGCAACCCAATTCTTCAGAAGCCGCGGCGTAATATTCCTTCATCCTTCCCGCGCCCACGATCATGATCGGAACATCCGTACCCGCGAGCACCTTCAGCTCGTCTCCGATCAATAGCCCGCTCAGATATTGATAATTCGCTTCTTTCGATGTGCCCGCCAGCAGTTGTCGGGTCCGTACCCGGAAGGCAGTGTGCAGAATACTGTCCTGCTGACTTTCGCGTACCCCCTGAATAAAGTCCGGGGAGACGGCCCCTCCATCGGAGGCGGCGGCGGCCACTGAAACCGCCAGGATACTTTTTGTCGTCAGCAATTGAAAAATCTCTCCGGTAATGAACGTGGCGATGTCTACCGCTCTGCCCGCCCGCACCCGGACGTGTTTTGAATGGGTACCCGGAAAGACATAGATGCGCTCGTCATTCCCGGCAGCCGCGCAGCCCACCAGTTGCGTCTCCTCTCCCCGCATCACATCCTTCGCGGTACGCACACCCGAAACCAGCAGGATGGAATGTGGAAAAGTCTCCGAACCCGGGATGGCCACGCGGATAAGATCCTCTCCCGTCAGGACTACCGGTGTTAGGCGGTATGGCAGCTCCAGCATGCCAAGGTTCGAGGAGGCCATCCCCGACAATACCATCGGAAGTCCACTAACCGAATAGTTGGTATGCCTTCTCAACAGTTCGACATGTCTTGCCAAAACGGACTGGTAGAATCCGATGCGCTCGTCCGGTCTTCGCCCGCTCTCTTTCCACCGGGAAAAGACCGTAGCCACTCCTTCCGGGTCGGAAGCCTCGCCGATGGCCTCCCGGCGGTCGGCATCCACCAGCCGGATGCGAAGGTTGGTGGTCCCCCAGTCGCAACTGATCAACAAGTTCATACTAACATTTTTGTATACTCGATAGCTCGAAGTCTTAATCTTTCCAGCGCTTCGGTGTTCGTCTCCTGCCCTGCTGGCACGAGCGCGCTTCCGATCCCGTACGCGACTGCTCCCGCAGCCCTAAACTCCCGGATGTTGTGTAGGTTTACGCCGCCTGTCGGCATCAGCCGGATTTGCGGCAGCGGCCCCCGCAGGTTGCTGAGATAGGCCGCGCCAATCGAGGCAGGAAAGACTTTGACGATATCCGCACCGTTTCGCCATGCCGCCATGATCTCCGTCGCCGTGAACGCCCCGGGAATGCTGACTGCTCCCAGTTCCTTCGTCACCCGGATCGTGTCCGGATCGAAAACAGGCGACAGAACAAATCGCGCCCCGGCGTCGATGGCAATTTCGGCCTCTTCCGGCGTCGTTACGGTCCCGGCCCCCACCAGCAGCCGGTCGCTCATGGTATCGGCGAGCTTCCGGATAACCTCAAATGCGTCGCGTGAATTCAGCGTGACCTCCAGCAGCCGGACCCCGCCGTTGACCAGCGCATCCGCGATATCCGGCACGCGTTCCGGCTCACAACCCCGCAAGATGGCGACAATTTTATAGCGAAGTATCTGCTCCAACGGCGTCATAGCACACTCTCCAGCACGGTTTTGAGCTGATCGGCACGTGTCACCCCGCTTTGCCGCCACTTAACCTGTCCGTCCCGGAATACGATCAGCGTCGGCACGCTCTGGATCCGATATGCTTCGGCCACCGCCGGATTCCGGTCGATATCTATTTTCAAGATGGTCACCTGTTCGCCTAATTTGTCCTTCACTTCTTTCAGGATGGGGGGCATCATTTTACAGGGCCCGCACCACTCGGCGGAAAAATCAACCAGCACCGGTTTGCTGCCTGCGATAATAGCTGAAAAGGTTCTTTTTTCACTTGTTTCCATGATGACCTCCTTTATGGGCTCCCGCGATGGGCTTCGCCTGGTTAAAGTTACTAAAAATTAATGCCGGCCGTTTATTTCTCCATTACCCGGTCAACGTATTCCTTTTGCAGACCGGATGGCCATTGTCGCGACCTGAAAGCAATTCCTCGCCGGCTTTTTTTCACCGGGCACGATCAGCCGGAACGGACCAATACCGGCAGCCAGCGGCTTTCCCTCCTCCTGGTCGGCGAGGATCACAACGCGATCCGTGAAGCTTGAATCAAGCTCAGCCAGGCTGAAAACGACCTGGTAGCCATCGGCGCAGGATACGAGCAGGTATTTGGTCATGTTCTTTCCTCTCAGCTGCTTTCCCGTCGTGACCCCGGCTTTGTTCAGAATATCGGCGATCGCTACCCCGGAATAGTGGTGCATCACCCCTTGTTTGTCTTTGGCGCTGTCATTGGTCCGTGGCATCCCAGCCAGGTCCGATGCTGTGAACGTTAGCGGTGTGCCGACTTCTCCGATCACCTTCAAAACCGGCGGCTGCTGCGCCGGGATGCCAGAGGTCTCCAGTAACAATGTCATTAAAAGAAGCAAATATTTCTTCATTGTCGGTTAATGCGGTCCCATCAAAAGATAAGCAAAATAGGGCACAAATAGAGCGGTTCCAAAGAACCGCCCCAAAAAACCATGTCGAGGTACTCAAGAAAAACCATTACTAGATGAACCGGCCAACAGGGTCGTCAATAGCTTAGCGCGTTCGTAAAATTTACAGATGCCGTAAAAGCCAGACTGTCTCCGCTATACAGCGAGACAACGACCCCCTGTAAAGTAAAACTACCATTACCGGTATGTTTGCCGCTGCTTGTAATGCTTGCAGAAACGCTGGCTGTGCCCGCATATGCACTGTCAAGGAAGTTGATATAGGCGGTCGGGCTGTTATAATCTTCAAAATTGTTTTGGTTTGGCGCGTTAAATTGCAGGAGCGGTTGACTAGTCATCGCACCGGATGCTGTATCCCAAACCGATACCTGGTAATAATCTCCGACAAGATGTGCACTGCAAGCGGGGAGACCAAAATAAAGATTTAACCCGTCCCATTGATAATTCGAAGTGACGTTGCTATAGTCGGAATAATTCGAGGTGTTATAGACCTTACCACCGACGTTTACACTCGCGGTATATGTCGTATGCAACGCGGAGGTATTGCCACCGCCGCCTTTTGACTTATTGCTTTTCGAACAGGCAAAAGCAACAAAACATATGGATAGTAAAACTAGCTTTTTCATAAACAATTATTAGGCCTAAAGTTATAGACCAGCCAATGGCTTATGAATGACCCGGGTCAGCAACCGGGATGATTGTCGTTGCAACCCTGTCCTCAGAGGTTGATCGGCAATGCCTGCCGCGCGTCGGCAAGGATGGCGACCAGTCTGTCCAGCTTACGGGTATGTTCGGAGGCAAGCTCCTGCCGGTGCGCATCGATATAGAGATGATTTTTCACGAGGGGAACGGTATAGGGGACCACCCAGGCCCGAAGCGCTTTCGCGACGGCATCCATTGCATTGATCCCCTGCATGGCCTGCCCGCCGTCCGCCCATGCCACCAGACCGACTACCTTGTCCGTAAGATAAGGCCTGTCCAGCCGGGCTGTCAGTTCCAGCCAGTCCAGGCAATTCTTCATTACTCCAGTCATTCCTCCGTGATAGAGCGGGGTAAGCCATATTTGTAGTTCGGAACGCAGGAACAGACCACACATATCCTGGATCGCCTCCGAAGGCTGGGTCTCATGCAAATCGAAAAAGGGGATCTGCGCTTCGGAGAGGTGGAATTGGGTAACGGCAAGGTTCCGTGCGGCTAATTGCTCGTGAAGGTATCCCGCCAGCCGTCGACCTGTCGTAGAGGGCTTATAGTCGCTGCAGCCGTTGAAGATCAGAACATTCATGTCATAAAAATACGGAAATCCCTTTTCTCCCTACCTTCATGACCTATGTTCGTGGAGATCGACCGGTTTGTTGCCAGATATATCCGGCTGACCGAAGCAGAATCGGATTTCTTTCACAGCCTGCTCAAACCCCGTCACGTCAGGAAAAAGACCTTTCTGCTACAGGAAGGCGAGGTATGCGATTTCGAAGCCTTTATCCTCAAAGGCTGTATCCGGTCCTACTATCTGGACAAAGAAGGGACGGAGACGATCCTGCATTTCGCGGTTGAAGACTGGTGGGTTAGCGACCTGGCGAGCTTCGCAGACCGGAGCCCCTCCAACCTCTTTATCGAATCTCTCGAAGACACCGACCTGCTTTCAATTGATTTCTCCGGCAAGGCGCTTCTCTTCGAAAAAATCCCGGCATTCGAACGGATGTTCCGGATCCTGGTGCAACGTTCGCTCAGCGTGCTGCAGCAGCGGTTCTATGCCACGGTTTCCCAGACTGCGGAGGAACGCTACCTCCAGTTCATTGAACGATATCCGCAAATCGCGCAGCGCGTACCCCAGCACCAGATCGCGCGTTACATTGGCGTATCGCCCGAATTTCTGAGCAAGATCCGCAGCAACCGGGGCGCCCATCCTGATCCTGCAAAGGATGATCGCCGCCGTCGGTGACAACCGCCACGCTAGACCCGGGTTCCCCCGAAAACGATTTTCGCCGCCTGGGCCAGTTCATCGGCTACAATCGTATGCACACGCCCGGGATACACCTTCTCCGTCACGTCGGCTCCCATTCCGCGCAGCAGTCGAACCGAATTATCGACCCGTTCCAGCGGCACATGCAGGTCGCGATCGCCTGTTCCGATAAAGAATGGCGTACCGTCAAAATCCCCTTTATAATGCTGTTCGTAGATCCGGTCGCCGATCAGGCCGCCGGTAAACGCCGCGACGCCGCCATACCTTGCCGCGTGACGGGTCACGAATTCCAGCGTCAGGCAAGCACCCTGTGAAAACCCGGCAAAGAATATCCGGTTCCGTTCTATTCCCGCGCTCAGCACGTCCTCCACCGCACCTCCAAGCAAATCCAGCGCAGAGTCAAGCCAGGGCTGGTTCTCTGCGGGCGGCGCGAGAAAGGAATATGGATACCAGGAGTTGCGCGTCGCCTGCGGCGCGAGCAAGGCATAGCCTTTTACCGGCAAAGAATCCGCCAACGTAAGAATATCCTCCGCCGTCCCGCCCCGGCCATGTACGAGGATCAGTGCCCGGTCTGCCGACGTCAGTTCCCTGCCTGCCGTAACAATATGTTTTGTATGCATATAAGCTATGATAAGGCCGGCAATGATCTTTCGATCTCCTTTCGCATGGACTCGTATTGCACCGGCAATTTTAAATGCATGCCCAGTTGATCCAGCGGCTCATCCACCGTGAAGCCGGGATTGTCGGTCGCCAGCTCGAATAACACGCCGCCGGGTTCACGGAAATATACCGAAAAGAAATAATCGCGATTGATCTTCGGGGTAATATGCAACCCGCGGCTGAGGATCTTTTCCCGAAAGCTCATTTGCATCTCTTCGTTGGCGACGCGGAATGCCACATGGTGATTTGTACCACCGCCATTCAATCCGCGCCCTTCCTTCGGCGCCTCGACCAGGTCGACGATCGCTGCCGCGGGGACTGCATCGGTCCGGAACCGGTAGCGATTTCCTTCCTGCCGCTCCAGCCGATAGCCAAAAACATCGGTAAGGACAGCAGCGGTAGGCCCCATTTCACGAAGCGTCAGCGTGACGCTGTGAAACCCCTTTGTCGCCTCCGTTGGTGGAACCTCCGGCGTACTCCAGGGTTTACGGTCATCCACGTCATTCGAGCCGACCAGGCTGATGTTTAATCCATCCGGATCGCGGAAAGGAAGATAGACTTCTCCCATCCGCTCCTCCGGCGCGCCATGTGAGACCCTTAGCTCACGGAAGCGCTCAGCCCAGAAAGGCAGACTATCCTTGCTTACCGAATACCCGATATCCGTCGCCATCCCCGTACCGGCCCGGCCGCCCGCGATCCCTTCCCAGGGAAAGAATGTCAGGATGGTCCCGGGCATGCCGGTCTCATTTCCATAATAAAAATGGTAGGTGCCCGGGTCGTCGAAATTGACGGTTCGTTTGACCATCCGCAGGCCAAGCACACGGGTGTAAAAATCCATGTTGCGCTTTGCATTCCCGGCTATTGCCGTTATGTGATGAATACCGGCTATTTTGTCTGTCATATTATTCATATTTCATTGTTCATGGGCACATCGATCACCAGCAATTCGGAATCCGGTTCGAGCGACCGCAACCGGATCGCCTGCACACCGGTAACCCCTAATGCATCCCGTGCTTCCAGCCGTTGCCCTTCCGCCTGAAAAGATCCCCGGATCGCAAAAAGATAAATGCCGTTGCCATTTCTTTTTAGTTTGTATTCGAATTCCAATCCCGGGTCGAATTTTCCAAGATGAAACCAGGCATCCTGGTAGATCCATACCCCTTCCCCGCCCGGTTCCGGCGAGAGGATCGGCAGCAGGCGATTTTTGGCCCGGTCGAGATCCACACCGGCCTGTTCGTACCGCGGTTCTACATTGAGGCGCTTGGGGAAGATCCAGATCTGCAGGAATTTTGCCGGGTTGTCCGGCTCGTTATTGTATTCGCTGTGGAAAACCCCCGTCCCGGTGCTCATAACCTGGATCTCCCCTGCGCGGATGACCGATTCATTACCCAGGTTATCCTTGTGAACAAGACTTCCTTCGAGCGGAATGCTGATGATTTCCATATTGTCGTGCGGATGCCAGCCGAATCCTTTGCCGCCTGCGACGATATCGTCATTCAACACCCGGAGTACTCCAAAACCCATCCGGTCCGGATTGTAGTAATCCGAGAAGCTGAAAGACTGGTTGCTGACCAGCCAGCCAAGGTCTGTCCGTCCCCGGGTACCGGCCTTATATAAGATCGTTTTGCTCATATTATCGTTCCTTTACAGCAAAATTACGGTCCCAAGGGCTCGTATTCCATTAACCTATCTTAAGAATTGGCATGGCAAACCCCGTTTGATCGAACAACCTTCCAAATTGGTCGAAATCTTTTCCGAAATCCGCAGACCCGCGATAGATTTAACCAACCGAATAGCGGCTTATATGGAATACGATAATGACCGGCTTCGACAACGTACTACCCCGATCGAAACCTTTTGCTGGGTTCTGGTGGCCGTCCTCGCCCCCCTAACCGACTGTTGTGCGATCCTGCGGCTGGACATACCCGGCTGGTTCCTGGCCTTCCTTATAAACGGCATCGCTTTCCCGCTGTACCTGCTTTATTCCCATCTTTTGGGACTGTCACCCCCTTTCCGGAACCGGAAGCCAAAGCCCGTATTGCTCTCCGCGACCGCATTTTTCTCCATCGCCGGTCTCACGCTGTTTATTTATTCGCTTTTGCTGAGGTTCAACCTGAAACCGGCAGAGCATGCTTACCTTTCGCTGACTACCAATACCATCTACCGGGTCTTCGGCTGGACCGCCTTTAATATGATCCTGGCCTTTCTCGCCTTTTACATTCGCAAGACCATCGAACAAAGGGACCTGCTTCAAACCACCAAAAAGGAAAGCAGCTTTTTCCAGCTGCGCTATCTGCGGGCTCAGCTAAATCCTCACTTCCTTTTCAATACCCTGAACAGCATCTACTCGCTTAGTCTTCAAAAATCAGAGCGTGCACCGGAGGTCGTCGTTCGGCTGGCGGACATCATGCGCTACCTGATCTATGAATGTGATGAAGAGACGATCCCGCTCGAAAAAGAGATTGACTTTATCCGTAACTATATCGAGATCGAGAAGATCCGCCACCAGGCCGATATCCGGCTCACGGTCGAAGGGATCACGAGCGGGGTCCGGATAGAACCATTCCTCTTTATCTCCTTTATCGAGAACAGCTTCAAGCATGCTATGGACAACAGTTTCAACGAGCCCTTCATTTATATTACGATCAAAATTGGGAACGGGCTGCTAACCCTCAACGTCATCAACAGCACGGACGCTGATCTGGAAATGCAGGCCAAACGAATCAACGGCAAAGGCATTGCGCACAGCCGCAGCCTCCTCGAATTGCTCTATCCGAAATCTTTTGATCTGGATATCATCCAGACCGAAAAAGACGAGAGCCGGACCAGCCAGCTGAGGCTTCGGAACGCCCGGGAAAGGTTGGAGACCCTATACCCCGACTCTCACACGCTTGATGTAATTTTAAACAAGAGCTCCTTCACCGTTTCACTCATCCTAAAAACCATAAACGCTTGTTGAAGTGCATTATCGTAGAAGATGAGGTCCTCGCGCAGGATGTACTCAAAAGCCATCTGGCACGCCTCGGCAGCCTCGAGCTCGTCGGCGTTTACCGGAATGCCCTGGAGGCTGAACCGGCCCTCGCCACCCGTGAGGTGGATATCATGTTCCTCGACATCCGGCTTCCCGGAATGACCGGCCTGCAGTTCCTCAGCGGTCTCCGGGAGTCGCCCCTCGTCGTGTTGACGACAGCGTATGCGGAATATGCGCTTGAAAGTTATGAATTCAACGTGATCGACTATTTGCTGAAACCGATCTCTTACGAAAGGTTCTCCCGCGCCGTCAGCAAGATCCTGGATAATCGCCTGTTTTCCGCCGCAGCCAAAGAGGCCGACCCTTACTCCGATGACCATATTTTCATCCGCTCGAACAGCAAATTCTTTCGCGTGAACTTCTCCGAGATCCTGTATATCGAGGGAAGCCGGGACTACCTTAAGATCCACACGCCCGATTATTCGCTGATCACGCATCAGACCATGAACGACATCGAAAAATTACTGCCGGCCCGGCAGTTCATCCGGGTACACAAATCTTATATTGTCGCTCTTCGGCAAATCCGGTCTATATACGGCAACTCCATAGAGCTCGGTAAAACGACCATTCCGATCGGCATCAGTTATAAGGATGCCGTCATGAGCCTGATAGGCCGCAAGTCCTGAGAATATTTCTTATTTTTGTTCCTAGCAAAATCGCCTATGCGCAGCCTGTCCGTGTATCTCTTACCATTGATCCTTATCCTCGCCTGCCCTTCCTGCACAAAATCTGGCGGCCACCAGCGGGCAACGAACACCGACACGGCCAGCATTATCGGCACCTGGACCTGGGCCTATCAAACAAAAAAAGCGTGGTTCGATACGTCAGGTTCCGCGGCGCTGATCCCTTCGACCACCGGCATCAACCGTACCCTCGTCTTTGATACCGCCGGCAGGTTTACGATCATCCACAACGATTCCATCTTCCGTGACTCGGTCAACTTCGAGCCCGATTACCTGATGTTGACCGAACCGGTCCTCCTGCTGCCTGGTTCTGCTCCCGAGACGGACACGGCGTTCTACCAGGTTGGATTCGGGATCGTCGGTTGTGCATTCACCGACACCACTACCCTTACGATCCAAAATGTTCCTTATCAGGTCATTCTTACAGCCGATACGTTGCTGGTGCATGGGGACCCCTGCCTTTCCCGGGTGGTGGATATCTATATCCGCCAGCATTGATCCTGCCGCGGTCCCTCCTTACTTCTTCAAATATCGTTCGAGGTATTCGAAGCTCACCTGATTGAGCAGGATCCAGCTCTCCCAGCTATAGGCTGCTCCATGCGCCCCCGGTGGATAGATACGCAGATCGGCGTCTTTCCCTGCATCCGTCAACGCGGTCAGCAATTGCATGGTATTGGCCGGATGAACATTGTCATCCAGCATGCTATGGATGAGCAGGAGGTGGGCATGCAGGTTGGCGGCATGGGTCATGTCCGAGCTGTTCCTGTACCCGTCGGCATTGTCCGCCGGCAGCCCCATATACCGCTCGGTGTAGATGTCGTCATATAACCGCCAGTCGGTTACCGGGGAATTCGCGATCGCCACCTTGAAGACATCGGGATGGGTCAGCACGGTATAGGTAGTAGCATAGCCGCCGTAGCTTTCTCCCATTATCCCTATCCTGTCCTTATCTACATATGGCAGACTGCCCAGGTACGCGGCCGCATCGGTGAAATCCTGACTTTCCCATTTCCCCAGCTGCCGGTAGACGACCTTCATAAACTTACTTCCATAGTTCGATATGCCCCTGTTGTTGATATCGACACTGATATATCCCTGCTGCGCAAGCCATTGCTGCCACCCGTCCGACTCAAAACTGTTATACACGGCGTGAGACTCCGGACCGCCGTATATCGTAAGCACGACCGGGTATTTCCGGGTAGAGTCGAAATTCATCGGTTTTATCATATAGGCATCAAGATCGGTACCGTCAGATGTCCTGAACCTGAACAATACTTTGGGCGAATAGAAATGGGCGGACGTGAATTCACCGACCTCGTGGTTGTCCTCGAGCAGCTTCAGTCGTTGTCCCCGCGCGTCACAAAGTTCTACCTGCTGCGGCGTTCGTATGTTGCTGTACCGGTCGATATAATAAGCCGTATTGGTCGACATATCGATATCGTGAAAGCCCGGCGACTGCGTCAGTCTCTTTTTCGCGCTCCCATCATAGCGGATCGAATAGAGCTGTTGTTCCAGGGGCGAGGTCTCCGCTGAGAGATAATAGATCGTTTTGCTGTCCGGATCGATCCCCGTGACTTTTATCAAATCCCATTTCCCGGTCGTAACGGCGTTGATCAGCTTCCCGTCGTATCCATAACGATAGACATGATAGTAACCCGACCGGTCGGAAACCCAGAAGAATTCCTTTGACTTCTCGGGAAAATATACCATGTCGTTGACGCCGGTGTAGAAATCAAAAATGGATATCCAGGTGCTGTTCTGCTCCTCCAGCACCACGCGGCGATCCCCGGTTCTTACATTAAAAAAATAGAGTTTCATGTGATTTTGCGCCCGATTCAGCGTCATCACAGCCAGTTCATCCGGGTTACTCGTCCAATAGACGCGCGGTATATAGTAGTCCCCGGTCTCATCCGGACTCAACCAAACCCGCTTACCCGTTTGCACATCCGCCACTCCGATCCGAACGAGCGGGTTCGCATCTCCGGGCTGGGGGATCGGGATCCGTACCGGTTCGGAGTGAAACCCCGAAAAATTCATCATCTCGAAGACCGGCACCGGTCGTTCGTCAAATTGCCAAAAAGCGATATAACGGCTGTCCTTTGACCAGTTCCATGCCTGACCCTGACCGAATTCTTCCTCATACACCCAATCATAGTGCCCGTTGAAGATCCCGGTATCCGCGGTATGATCAGCCGTCAGTTGCTTTTCTGCACCCGAGGCAAAAGGATATACAAAGAGATTCCCTTCGCGCTCGATCCCCACGCTGCCTCCGTCGGGCGACAACTCTGCCGAACGGGCGTCCTTCGCGGCGAGCCGGAGCTGCCGGGTATCCACATCATAGATGTAGTAATCCGAAATGCCTGAATTTCGGTAGATCCGGCGGAGATTCGTCCGGAATACCAGGTGCTTCGAGTCCCGTGACCACTGGAAAGATTCGTAGGCGAATGGTTTGGTCGTGCCGGGGAACGTCAGCCCGGCGGCAGTAAATACGGTTTTTTCCTGCAACGTTTTCGGGTCGAACGTGTGAATATCGGCGTTTTCCTTAAAGGAATATTGGGCGCCGCCCAGTATCCAGTTAACGTCGTCAGGCCCGGACTTGCCGCGCAGCAGGACGAAGCCGGTTCGAAGCGCATCGCCCAGACCGGGGTAGGTTTGTTGCGCGCAAAGGGGGGTGGTTGCGGGCAATAGAATGGCCAGCAGGCACCGGATTGTCTTAGACATCGGAGTGGTTTTGGGCGCTAAAATAAGGGAAATCGGGGGGTAGGGGAACGAAAAAACCCTCAAGGATTAGTCGAGGGCTTTTCAATGAGACTTGAATTTTAATTAGCTTTCTCCATCAGGGCCGAAAGCAGCTTTTGCATGGATATTGAACCAGTTGGTTCTTACATTGGAATTGGATAGATCAAAAATAGGGCAGCGCGATATGTTAAAAAAGAGCAAACTCCCTCGATTTTTATCGTAGATTTCCGCGCCAGACTGCGTATTATTACGATTCCGGTTACATTCGACCTGCACAAAACATAAAAAGTCCCGGCGGGCGCCGGGACTCAACTAAACCCCTGGATACGGATCAATCACCACACCAAACTCTGATTATTTTCGCTCCAGCAATTTGAAGAACTGATCCAACTGCGGGAGGATCACGATCCGCGTCCTTCGGTTCAGCTGCCGTCCTTCCGCTGTGCTGTTGTCCGCCACCGGCATATATTCACTGCGCCCGGCAGCCGCCATCTTTGCCGGCTCCAGCCCGTACTTGTTCTGTAAGATCCGGATTACCGCCGTCGCGCGTTTTACACTCAGGTCCCAGTTGTCCAGCAGGTCGCCGTGACGGTAAGGCACATTATCGGTATGTCCTTCAACCATGAACTCGATATTCGGCTGGGCCTTTAGCACCGTCGCCACTTTGCCCAATACCTCCTGCGCCCGGGCCGTCACGTTGTACTTGCCGCTGGCAAAAAGCAGCTTGTCGGAAATGTCGATATAGACGACATCCTTATCGATCTTTACATTGATGTCCTGGTCGCTGAGGTTGCCGATTGCTCCCTTGAGGTTCTGCACCAGCGCCATATTGAGCGAGTCTTTATGCGCCATTGCCTGCTGAAGGGTCTGGATATAGGCGTCTTTTGCGCCGAGGTTCGTCAGGGACTGCCGGATGCTCTGCGCCTGTTCGCTGGAAATGACCGACAGGTCTTCGAGCTGCTTCAACGCCTGGGTATTGTTGTCCTTGAGGAAGGCGATCTGTTTGTTCAATGCCGCAACCTGCGCATCGCAATCGGATTTCGCTCGGGTCAGATCAGCCGTCTTGCTGTTGCAGTTGCGGAGGTCGTTCTGGATATCGCCATAGGATTTGTTCAGACTATCGTACTTCGATTGCAGGGCCTTGAATTTTTTGCTGCTGACGCAGGAAAAAAGCATCATCGGTAGAAGACCGACCAATGCTACGTCTTTGATACGCATGCTTTTTGATTTAAATGTTTAGAGAAGTTGAGGCTAAGGTGAAGCCGCCGGATTAGCACGGACTTAGACGCAGATTAGAATTAGATTAGAATTGGGTTGGACCGGCAACCGGCAGGCGCACGTTGAATACCGACCCCCGACCGACGACAGAATCGACCTCAATCCATCCTTTGTGGAGCTGGACGATCCGGCGTGCCAGCGAAAGCCCCAATCCGAATCCGGGGACGGCATGCCCTTCCTCCGTCCGGTAGAAAGGCTGAAATATCTTCTCCCATTCCTCCGGCTGGATACCGCGGCCATGATCTTCGATAGTGACCCGGATCTCTTTCCCGTGAACCGCCAGGCGCACCGTTGCGTGGTGATCGTCACTGTACTTGCAGGCATTGGAGACTACATTCTTGATCGCCGTAAAAAGCAGTTCTTCATTCCCAAAGACGAGCAGCGCCTCCTCTGCCTCCGGCAGCTGAACAAAATCCAACGTCACCGAATACGACGGATTTGTCTTGGTGATATCTCCCGGCAATCGCAGGAGGATTTCGTCCACCCGGACCAGGTCGATCTCCAGTCCCGCTTTTGTTCCGGAAGCCCGCGCAAATTCCAGCAGGGTCTGCGTAAGCCTGGTCAATTGTTGCACGTCCTGATATACGGACTGGATCACCTTCCGGTATTCCTCCACGCTGCGCATTCGTTGCAGCGCTACCTCCAGCTGACTGGACACAGACGTCAGTGGCGTCGATAGTTCATGCGAAGCGTTTGCGATGAAGCGTCCCTGGATCTCGAAGCTTTCCTGCAACCGGTCCAATAAACGATTGAGCGTGTCGGAGAGGTAATGCCATTCATCTTTGTTGATCCTGCCCGCCGATCGGACCCGGCGCGCCAGGTTGCGCGCGGAAATTTCGTTGACTTCGTCCGAAATGCGACGCAGCGGCCGCAACAGGCTGATCGAGAAAAGATAACCGCCAATGACCGAAATAAGTATGCCGCCGATGAAACTCAACGTCAGCACCAGCCGCAGATGCCATAATTTTTCATTTCCGGCCTCATCATAGGCCGCCGCGATGATGACAAAAGAAGCATTTTCATCCCGGTAATAGAACGCAATCCCGTCCTTGACGCCCCGCCTGAAGTAGACAGGAGATTTTTCCGCCCGCGCTTCTTCGATGACCGCCCGGTCCGTCCGGATCGTATCCGCCACTTTATCACTGTACCAATAAATCCGGCGGTCGGCCGCATCATAGGCCTCCACCACCTTGTCCCGCATCGCCACCGACGTAGAAGAGTCGATCTTCCGGATCAGCGCCCGATCGAAAACACCGGTCTGGCTCAGGAGCCTGCCCGTCGTGATGGCCCGGTTGGCCAGTCTTGTCTGGATGTCCTTTATCCGGTTCGTATAGGAAAAATAATACACTGACGCGCAGACAAGCGTCAATATCGCCCAGACGAGCAGGGTGAATAGCAGCGTTATGCGGATCTTGACCGGCATCAGACCCCCTGGGATTTTAAAATATATCCCATCCCCACATGTGTCTGGATCAGCTTGACGTCGAAACCCTTATCCACTTTGTTCCGGACATAACTGATATATACATCGATCACGTTGGTGTTGGTATTAAAATCGACATCCCAGACATTGATGGCCAGATCGGCCCGGGACACCACCCGGTTTTTGTTGCGCATCAGATATTCCAACAATTGAAATTCCTTTGCCGTCAATTTTATCTTCTTCCCGGCCCTATGCACCTCTTTATTGTCCAAATTCATCTCGAGGTCGCCGGCCCTTAACATATTCCCCACCGGCACATCCTGGCCCGGCGTGCGTTTCAGCAACGCCCGGATCTTGAGGAGCAGTTCTCTGAATTCGAACGGCTTCACCATGTAGTCATCGGCGCCGGCATCATAGCCTTCCACTTTATCGTCCAGCGAACTCATGCTCGTTAGCATGATGACGAGCATATTCCTGTTGCGATAGCGGATCGCCTTGCAGAGGTCATAGCCATTCATCCCCGGCAAGTTGATATCCAGGATGACGAGATCGAAACTCCGCGATGTCAACAGTTGATACCCGATCTTCCCGTCATACGCCGCTTCGACGTAGAAGCCATTCTCCATCAGGCCAACCTTTAGAGTATCGGCAATTTTCTTTTCGTCTTCGACAACCAATATCCTTCGTTCTTCCGCCATCCTGACGCAATATTACGCAACTCCCGAAAAATTCCTTTGCTCTAATCCAATTCTAATCTGCCTCTAATCGAGGGTTAATCCACCCGGTCTACCTTGAAAGAAAAAAGGCATGCCAGCTGCTGTCGACAACATATTGATCCCGGTCGATTTCTCGTTCAACACGGAGATAGCGGTCAGAAAGGCGGTGGAGTTGGCAGGTCCCGACGAAACGGTCATCCATCTGCTTCACGTAACCCGGCCGGGAAAAAATACCGGCAGTCAGTTCAGGCAGTGGATAGCGGAACGGGACCTGCATCAGTGGAAATACCGGATACAGCAGGCCGGGTCCAATATCCACGTCAGGGTACATCTCTTCCGGGGAGCGTCCGTTCAGCAGACCATTATCGACTGTATCGGCGTTCTAAACCCGAACCTGATCATAATAGGGAAGCACAACAAACACCGGCGCTGGCGTCTATCGGGCGGCGTTTCTCCCGACATTGTGGCCAAACGGAGCAATTGCCCGGTGTTGACCGTCAAACCGGGTTCCATTGATAACCGGCCACGGCTGATCGTCCTGCCGATCCAGGGTTTTCTGCCCGAAAGGAAATTGGAATGGGCGGTTCTGCTCGCCAGGCGCTTTAAAGCACAGGTCCACCTTCTTGCAGTAGGCGAAGAGGCAGGACCGAAAGACGGTATGCTCTCTCAAACTTTTCTGAAGGCGTACCACCACCTCCGGGAGAGGCTCCACCATCCGGTCGAATATTCCGCTGACACGCGGCACAACCCTGCCAAAGCGGCCTTAAGTTATGCCGAGCTCGTCATGGCAGACATGATCCTGGTGAATCCGCAGACGGAGAGCGGGATTGGCGGCTTGACCGGATACCGGCATATCAGCGACCTCCTGACGCGGGATTCCAAGATCGAAGTGCTGGACGTGCAGCCCTACAAGCGGGAAACGGTAAAACCCTAGTTGTCCCTGACGACGACTTTGTCCTGGTATACTTCGATCACCCCGGAACGGTTATCGGCGAGCATCTGGTGGTATATCTTGTTGACCACCCATTTGTTCTGGAACCGGGAAAGATAGTCAATTTCTTTCAGTTGGAGCGGGTCGATGAAATTTCCATGTTCATCGATCAAACGGATCTTGATATTCGGGGGTAAATGTCCCCACAGCGCTGCAGTGTTCAGATTCAACATGTGATATTGGATTTCAAAATTGTGATCATTGACCGTCCGCCACGCTTTTTGCGTGTACGATGATTTCAGCCCGCCGGTTCAACCAGGCTTTGCTTGGGTCCGCGTTGTCGGCCACCGGGTTGTCTTTCCCATACGCCTTGGCCTTCATCAGGTCTACCGGGATACCCCTGCTGTTCATGTATTTCAGTACCATTTTCGCCCGTTCACGCGATAACCAGTTGTTGTAGTGGTCATCTCCCACGGAGTCCGTATAGCCTTTTATCTCTACCGAGAACTCATTGGGCGTTTTCTTCAAGTGGCCGATCACGCGGTCGATACTTTCAAAGGCGGTCGAATTCAGCCCGAAGTCGTTGAACTCAAAATAGACCACAAACCGGATGATCGGTTGGCCGTCCAGAGAGTCCATCTTATATGCGTTGTCGTCGAAATCGTTGACGTCGAAATTGCGCAGACCTTTGCGGCGTTTCCGGCCATGGCCGGAGCCGGCAGATGCATCGTCATCCCCATCACCGTCGTTGCGGGCCGAACCATCGCTATTAAGCAACCCTTTTGACTTCAGTACGGAGTCCATATTGATGGTCACATAGATATTATTGATCACCGTGCCCGCCTTGTTCGCGGTATCTTTGTTATTTTTCGAGGACCGGTTGTAAGGTTTGTCCTCATCGTTGTCCAGCTGCTTGTGTTTCTTGTTGTTGATCGGAATGTATACCCCCACGGAATACATCGTCGTGTTGGCAATATTCTTTCCTATTGCTTCGCCGTAGCTTATCTCCGCCAGCGCCATGATCTTCCTTGAAGTGAACTTGGCCCCGATGCCCATCGGAACGGTCACATAGGAAGCGTCATTAATGATGTCGTTTATCCCCACTTCCACGAAAGGCTGCAACCGGTAAGTCGCCGGCAACAGGTGATAGTAGATCGTCGCGTTCAATAAATTGAATGTTTTCGACGGGGTCTGGCTGATCTGCACTTCATTACTCGTCACATGGCCGAAACTGAGTCCGATGTCCGCACTGGCTGAAAACCGGCCGGTGATATTCTTATAGGCCGAGGCCGCAAAAGAAGCATTTCCGCGCGCAAAAAAGGGCAGGGTGTTCGCATTCGACAAATAGCCTTCCCGATTCTTCTCCAGCATGGCAAAGTCCTGGAATTGCAGCTTCAGGAGAGGTGATATGAACCACCGGGTATCCAGCTGACGCTCATGCGGTGTCCCGCCGTCCGATCCATCTTCTCCTTTTGTATTCTTTGCATCCGGATCCGTCTTCGCAGCATTGGCGGCAGCATCGGGTTTGGGGTCCGGATTGGAAAGTTTTACCGTATCGACGACTTTTATCGTATCGGATGTTTTCATTCCTGCTTCCGGATTGATCGTTATGGAAACGGTCGTATCCCTGGAGCGGGCGGGCGGCTGCACAGCCGTATCAGCCGGAGAAGCTGCCGGTTTCACTACGCCGCTGTCCTTGAGAATGGACATCATCTTTGCCGTATCCGATGTCTGTTTGGAAGTATCCGCCGGACGCGCTGGGTCCGGCGCCGGCCGGGTAGTATCCTGCGCCCGGAGATTGAGGGCGATCAGGAAACAACCAATCAAACAAATCATTACCTTCTGCATGGGGTTAGTTTTAAAAATCCATCCGTAACGCCAGTTCTACGCCATCGCGTGCAATGCCTGACGCACTGATCGTCGAAATATTTACATCATATAAAATACCGATTACCAATTTTTGATATCGAAGCTCGACGTTCGGAATAATGGCGTCGTTATACCGATACCCGAGACCTAAGCCTATTGCCGCCCCGCCTGCGATTTCCGGAACGGCTTTCGTGTATGACAGATCGTAGAAATGCCGGTAAGCCGGTCCTTGCCAGCTCATCGACATATAAAATGCTACCTCATCATCCGTTGCGGTAGTATACTTGTACCCGCCCTGGAAGCCGATATCCGGCTTCAGCCGCGTCGAATCCGACTTTATCTGGTAGGAATAGGGCTTGTTCACCTGTTGCACGGACACGCCAAAATACCATTTGTCAAAGCGGCCATTGCTGAAAACAGAGGCGCCGACATTCGCATTGAAGTGGCCATATGACCATCCCGACGCCAACCGGTCGGAACTCGGCTGTCCTTCGATAGGGCCATAAGCGTTGAACTGGTCGCCGAATGCCCCGGAAATCCCGGCAACATTAAAATTACTTTGATAGTATTCTCCCTGGAACCCGACCGCCAGGTACGTCTCGTGCCGGCCGACGGGGACGGCATAAGAAATGCCCAACAGCCCCAGTGTGTTATTTAATATGCCCGCATTCGACTTGTCTGATGCGGCCCCGACGCTCACGCTGAAGTAGCCTGAATTGGGTTTATTCTTCCCATCTTTTGATAACAGCGGCATATCGAACATCGCTGCGACGCTATTGTAAGCAATCTGCCCGCCATATGCCACATTTCGATAATCCAATACAAGATTGTCCTGCTTGTCGGTTTTCAGGGACTGGTTATACCACATGGTCATATCCTGCACCCGGGAGAAATTGATCTCCTGTCCCCGGGCGAGGCCGGTGACCAGCAAGAGAATCGGTATTGAATAAAACTTCCTCATCGGGACATTGGATTTTAATATGTTTATTTCTCGGCCTTCGCCGGGTCCGTCACCGGACCAGTGAGGTCATACCTTTTGCTACAATCTTTTTACCGTTAACGTCGATGCCTTCGGCAATCCACAAATATGTTTCCACCGGTTGTGCTACACCCTTGAAGGTTCCATCCCAGCCCTGATTGGGATCCGTCGTGGTGAAGATGATATTTCCCCAGCGGTTATACACGGTGAAATAGTGGAACTCCTGGATACCGACCAGGATCGGTTTCAACAAATCGTTGGTGCCGTCATTATTCGGACTGAATGCTTTCGGAACATAGATATTTATACCCGCAAAGTATACGCGTGCCGGACTGCCGTTAATGATAGCTTTGCCGCCAACCGTAGCCGTTACGAGAGTAAATCCGACCTTCGTGCTGGTGAGCGAAATGACCGCATCTCCATTGGCGTCCGTCAGTATCGGCTGCGAACCGACGAACTGGGCGCTTCCCGAATCGATCGCGAACTGGACGGTGGCTCCTGCAACGGGAGCTCCGGACCCGTCTACCACGTGAGCCTTAACAACCGCTGTGCTCGTTCCATCTGCCATCGCCTCATACACGACGACAATCAGTTGGGTGGCGGGGTTATTTACATCCGGCGCTTGCGTGAATTGGGCGATCGCCGAGCTGCCATTGATGATCGAGAGGGTACCTCCGTACATGATCGACGCATCCACCCAGGCATCGCCCGGGATCGTATCCGAAATGGCCATTGCGGCAAAACCGTTTGCGTTCGTGTAAACGGTATCCTGGATCTCCGCTTGTGGCTGGAACAAGGCGCCGCCATTCGCAGGACCACCTGCATGTAATGTAAAGACGACCATGACATTGCTAACCGGGTTACCCTGTGCATCGGTAACATAGGCGGTAGCCGTGTCCACAGAGACCCCGTCCGCCGGAACATCGTTGTAGGTCATGGTCAGGTACGTATAGCCCTGACCGGGGCCTCCGGGGTTGGACGGGTTGGAAGGGCCTGTGCCCGATCCGCCGCCACCGCCGCCAAATGGTCCCGGATTGCCGGGGTTGGAAATCACCGGTGGTCCGGCGACAAAGTTCACCGTCTGATCTACCGGGATGGTAACCGTGACGCCGCCGATGACAAAAGTGGCGGTGATCGTTACGCTGCCCACCTTAAGGTCGGTCAGGGGCAACGTAATGTAACCCGGACCTGCCGGATCGCTGTTTAATGTCGTGTTTACCGTGACCGTAGTCGACGTCGGCGTACCGCTTGGCGGCGGATCGAATAACGCGTTGGTTGATGCCGTGTTGTTGCTGGTGATCGTGAACGTCACCGGATAGCCCGAGACGCCGCTTCCGCTTGCGTCGGCCAGGAAGACTTTTACCACGTCTTGTGAGACGCCATCCGCGGCCTGATTATTCGTTACGGTCGTAAAATAGCTTGGATTCGAAGGTTGATTGATCGTCGGCGGCCCGGATGTAAATGTCACCGTCTGCGGACTTCCGTTGATCGGTACGAGGACGCCGCCTACCATAACACTGGCGGTGATCGTCACACTGCCGGCAGACAGATCGGTTACCGGCAGATCGATCGTATTGCCGTCAGCCAGGAAATTCCCGATCGGCTCCGAGAAGTTGGTCGTCGTCGTGGTATTCAGCATCGCATTGCTCGAAGCAGGCCCTACGCTGGTAACGGTAAAATAGACCATCGTATTCGGCGCCACAGGCCCGCCACCCGGAGCTACCAGATGCACCTGAACAACGGCTGTATCCACGCCGTCATCCGGCGCGGAGGGAATGATGGTGGTATAACTTGATAATGCGGGATCGGCCACCGGATTGAGGAAGGTGACCGTCACCGGGTTGGGGAATACATAGGGTATGCCGTTATACCAAACGGTGCAGGTGATCGTGACATCCCCCGCGACCACATCGGTGAGCGGCAGACTGACCAACCCTCCCTGACCAAGTGTGGAATTATAGGTCGTAGTATACGGTCCCTGATAAAAGATCATGCTCCCCGATGCGGGAGTTACGCTGGTGATCTTGAAGGTGACCGGTGAACCAACCGGATAATTAGCCCCTTGCGCATCACTGACATGTACCTGGATGCCGTTCGCATCCACCCCATCGGCAGCCGCATCATTAGCGGTTACGATAAAATAAGATGGATTTGGCGCTCCGGGCGGGGGATTCAACGCGGGCGGACCCTGCACATAGTGGAAGAGACAGCTGCCCGAGGCAACCGTCGATCCCAGGTATTTTGCGCTGATATCGACGGTAAGCGCGCTGGTATTGGTGTTCCCCTGCGCAAATGTCACGATCCCCGACGCATTGGTAACATTGACCGTTGTGCTGGAGCCACCATTTATCGAGAATGCGACGGAAACACCGGAAACCGGATTATTGCCGGCATCCAGCACCGTGACCTGCACAACGTCCAGGCTTGTCCCATCATCGACGGAATTATCGGTCGTTACGGAAATCTGCAGCGTATAGGGAGGCGGGCTGCTTTGGCTGTATCCGGCAAAACCGGCCAGCAACAACACCCCCAGCAACAAGACCCGGGCGTACCGTCGTATTGTACCGGTGAATGGAACTCTATTTTCAATATGTGGCACCATAGTATACGGAAATTGCACCACACACAACCATACATTGGCCATTTCCATGTACGCGCGACCAAACATTATCTACATGCGAAAAACCGGTTCCGTGTAAGCGGTGACAGGTTCAATGCGAAAGATCGCGCAAGCCATGAAGATGGTCGATGCGCTTTTTAACTGTCACTCCCGGATGGGGAATAGCCGGCTGAATTAGCGGTTGTGTAAGGTTTGGGTTTCATAATAATTGGGTTTTATAACTGATTTTCCTAAGGGGACATCGGATTATTACTATGTAATAAGGACTAAAGTACCCGTTTTATTGTATTGGAAGGGGTAAATATTTAACGCAAAAGGACATCGGATTTTTAGTCCGATGGTTGACAGCAACTTATCGGACCGGTCTTTCCCAATTCCGGAAATGGCGGGAAAAAATGCCGTCAGGCCCCCAAAAAACCGGCCGTCAAAACTCAAGAATCGGGCGGTTAGATGCCGAGGGTCCACCCGTTCCGATAGGTCCTCCGGACGAACTGATTGGCGTCATCGAAATTGGTGATTTTCATATTTGGACCATCCCACAGCAATTTGATGTGACGGCCGGGATAATCAAAACCCTGACCGTCCGCGCGCGGGCGCCGCATCTGGTAGCTCCGGATCGCCAGGTTGCCCATCAGTACCGTCTCCGTCAACGGCCCGGCCACCTTGAAATTTGAGCTTAGGTTCTTTTCTTTGTCGCTTCCGTATCCCGCCTGGCATGCTTCTACCCAGGAACTGTAGTGTCCGGTGATATCCGCGCCGGGTACCCGGGCGATCGTTTGGGGTACCACCGTCTGTGCCGTTTTTGACGTTGGCAGCAGCTGCGGGTCCATTCCGTACGTGGCACACATCATCTTTCCCTTCGAACCAATGAAATAGGTGGCATTGTCGCCATCCCCGAACAACTCTGTAGGCCCCAGTTCCTCGGGTCTTTCCGGCTGTATGCCGCCGTCCATCCAATGGAGTTTTACATCAGGCTTGCCGGGTGCGCCCTTGAATTTCAGGGTAATATGGGAAGATGGCGGACAACTGTCGGGGAAGTAACCCCGCTGGAATTCACCTGTCCAGACTTCGCCCACGCTGCATTCCGCCTCGGTGGGATAACCTAGCCCCAACACCTGGAAAGCCGGAGCGATGATATGACAGCCCATGTCGCCCAGGGCGCCGGTGCCGTAGTCCCACCAACCCCGCCAATTGAACGGTACCAGGTTGTCGACGTAGTCTTTGTATGGCGCCGTCCCCAGCCACAAGTCCCAATCCAGCTCCGGCGGCACTGTCGCTTTCTTATCCGGCCAGGCGATTCCCTGCGGCCAAACCGGGCGGTTGGTAAAACAATATACCTCCGCTACATCCCCGATCACGCCCGCCCGATACCAGTCCACCAGTTGCCGGACGCCGTCTCCGGACGCACCCTGGTTGCCCATCTGGGTCACCACTTTATATCGTGCCGCCGCCTCGGTCAGCATCCTGGTTTCATAGATATCGTGGGTCAACGGCTTTTGAATATAAACGTGTTTGCCCAACTGCATACAAGCCATGCCGATCACGGCATGCATATGATCCGGTGTAGAGATGGATATCGCATCCAGCTGCTTGTGCTCCTTGTCGAGCATTTGCCGGTAGTCCTTGTAGTGCTTCGCGGTCTTGAATTTGTTCCGGATAGTTGCTGCCCGGCGGTCGTCGACGTCGCAAAGCACCGCAATCTCGGTCTTGCCGGTGCCGGCAAGGTAATTGACGTCGACTTCGCCTTTACCGCCTATCCCGACCGAGCCGACGACCAGTTTGTCGCTGGGCGCGGTAAACCCCGGTCCACCCAATACGTGGCGGGGAACGATGTAAAATCCGGCGCCGGCTACCAGCGCCTTTTTCAGAAATTTTCTGCGGGAATTATTTGTTGCAAGCATGCCTAAATATACCGCCAGTCAATCAATTATCTCCTGGAACCGCGATATATTTTTTAGCGGCTGGATCCGTTGGACCGCCCGCAACCGTTCCAGCGGCGCCGCGTCTTTAGATACTGTCGTTCCTGTTAGCTATTCTCCAGGGCAGCCTCCATGCGGGCTTTGTCAGCGGCAGTAAAACGTCCCCGCAGGTGGAAGAAAACCCCCTGACCATGCTCGTCCGTCGCTAGGGCGACGATATCTTCCTGCCCATCCCTGCGGTCCTTTGCCAATAGCCGGAAATTTCCCTTTCCCTTTCGGATCGACATCCATTCCTCAAAATGATCGTCTTTCAATGACTGCCTCAGTTCGGCCCATTCCTGCTCTGCCTTTGGCGTCTTCGCCGGATCGATCGTCATAAACCGGCACATCGTTACCCGCTTCGTCCAGGGGTCTGAGGTGTCCGAAGCGCTGAAGTTCAACAGCAAAGCCAGGTTGATCGACCCTTTCGTTGTCTCCGAACCCGCGGCGTCGAATTTCTGATAGAATTGGTCCAGGTGGCTTTCCTGCCCATGGCAGGCTACGGTAACGAGCATGACCAGTACCGGGGCAATAATCTTTTTCATTGTATTTATTGTTTTCGTTTTGCATTTTTCAAGTCTTCCATACCTTTTATGTCCATATCGGATGAGAGCCGGGCGAGCTTGTCGAGGTCGATGTCTCCTACAAAACTGACCAGGGTGAATCCATCCTCACCGACCGAGATCATCAATAATTCATGGATCGTATTGCCCGTCTCCTTTACCATAAAACGGACATTATCCTTGCTGCTTTTAACCGTTATCAATTCTTCATATTCCTTCCGGTCGATCTTCGCCAGCGCTTCTTTATAAAAGACCGTCGGTGTCGTCGACGTGCTCAGGATCCGGAGGCTTGTCAGCTTGCTGACCGTTTGCTTGAGGTCGGGTGAAACCGTGTCCCATTTGACTTTCGCCATAAGGCGGAACATTTTCGGGCTGATGGAGACCACCGTAAACCGATCATCCTCGACATACTTCCCGAAGAATTTTCCGATCGCGTCATCCTGGGCCAGACCTGCCTTGCCGATCATCAGCAGCGCCAGGGCGAGCACCCACATACGGAGTTTGATTGTATGCATAATTGTTTGTTTAGTCCGCCTGCCGGCTAGTCGCGGATCGCGGTTTGCCAGGTATCATGAAGGCGGGTCATATTTTTTTGAGTAATATTTTTTCCCTCGTTCATCCGGGAGGACGCCACCAGCAAGACCTTCCTGACGGCAGCCAGCGCTTGCTGCGGATCGGTATAGGTGTCGGCAACTGCAGTGCGCGCCACCGGCTGCCGCGGCTGCGGCGAGATGGACGGGATCAGCAAACTGATTCCCAGGCACAGGATTATCGCCGCGGCCGCCGCGAAACGGATCGAAAACCTGGAAATCTTCGGCGCCTCCTCCATGTCGCTGATCCGCCGCAGCATGCGCCGGTTAAAGTCCGGCCCGGGTACCACCTCCGCTTCTTCTTCCCGCCAGGCAAATATCTCCCGTATCGGCTCCCATTCGGGCGCAATCTCCGGCTGACGGAAATATGCCGCCAGCCGACATTCCTCTTCCAGGGTGGTTTCCGCCGCCCAATACTTCTCCAGCAGGGTTTTTATTTCTTCTTGTTCCATAATCCCTCCTCCGTTGTGATCGTGTCCTTGATCGCGTGGCGTCCCCTGAACAAGTTGACTTTCACCTGGTCCAGGCTCATGTCCAGCACGTCTGAAATTTCGTTGTAGCTGAATCCCTCCACTTCGCGCAGATGGACTACCATCTGCTGGTTTTGCGGAAGCGCCGCCATGATCCTGCGGATCCGCGTAGTCATTTCCTTGCTCATCATTTTTTCAAGTGGGTCCTGCACGCTACCTGCCGCGGGGATCGATCGCTGTTTTTCCCGGCGATAGGAATTCTTGCGGATCCGGTCGATACATTGGTTCCTTGTGGCCGCCATACAGTATGCCTCGATACTCTTCCATTGCCCCCATTCTTCCCGCCGCATCCAGACCCCCGCCATGACATCCTGGATCACATCCTCCGCTTCCTGGACATTTTGCAACAGGCGCAAGGCAAACCGGAACAGTTTGTCCTTCATGGGCAAAATGCGCTCTTGGAAGACTTCGATAGACATGCTTACTGGAAATGACGGGCGCCAAACGGCAATGTTACAGCCTAAAGTAAAAAAATCATGGCGGGGGAGGCAAAAAAAGGGCAGGAATATTATTCCTGCCCTGGCCAAACCGGGCGGAGCCCGGTTCGCACCTTCCCTTTTTAATCAGTAGAAAGCGCAATTTTTCAGATTCATCGGGTAGTCGGCAATTCAATCGATCATCTACATCTTTTTTTCCATCTTTTCACACTTTTCCGCCTTATCGAGGTGGACACGAAGCGTGTGCAGCGTACTATCCGCAAAAGCGCGGATATCCGCATCAGAGCCATTTTTCGATTCGTTTTCAAAGGCGCTGATCACTTTTTTGTGGTCCGACACCATCATTGCCAGATAATCCTTGTCGAATTTTTTCCCATCTTCTTTTTGAAGATCGTCGAGTTTCTTCTGGACATCCGGCGTAAGCGTCGCAGGTAACGAGATATTCTTTTGGGTTGCAATGGCCTTTAATTTATCCGCGGCGGCGGTGTGATCTTTGATCATCATCTCCGCATAATCCTTCACATCCTTCGACATCCCCTTCTGTTGCGCGATCTGTCCTGCCTGGATCTCGGTCATTCCGGCGATGGCCGTGTTGACGGCAAAATCCTGGTCCGCCTTGGACACCGTAGCGGGAATCGTCTTCGCCGTGCTGTCACGGGCTGTGCTGTCCATTTTGACGGCATTGGAGTCTTTGGCCGCCTCCGCGCTGTCCGAAGCACCATTGCCACAGCCGGCGCCGAAGACTAAAAGCGAACCGATAATGAAATAAGTCGGAAGAATTTTCATAATTAACGCGTTTGCCATTACCGATTCAAATGCCATGCCACGGCAGGTCGGGAGTGCGACAACCACCCATGCACCTGGTTCCGG
This sequence comes from Puia sp., assembly GCA_035501395.1. Taxonomy (GTDB): domain Bacteria; phylum Bacteroidota; class Bacteroidia; order Chitinophagales; family Chitinophagaceae; genus Puia. The sequence continues at coordinate 31,844 of DATJWK010000143.1, read as the reverse complement.
ACCTCCCGCCACCATTTTGCCGGCCGGGGCCGCTCACCCGGTGTTTCGAAATAGTCCGCCTTTGTCATCCTGACCTTTATCAATACCAGGTGGTCGGCCGTCTGCTCCCGGATATCCTCGTGAACCAGGCTGTTGATCTCCTCCGGATCGGTCACAATGAACGCCTTACCCAGCATGTGTAAAAAAAATTGCCGCCCTTTTTTGAAAAACTCCAGCCGCACGGGGAATTCACGGTCAAACTCCTGGAGGGACTGCTGCGGCCGGGGAACAAAGAACCAAAGCTGACCCAGCTCATCTATTTTCGACAGGGTCACGATCGTCGTTGCCATCCTCAACAAGGATGTATTCTCGCTGAAAAAAATCGCGTGTTTAAGGTCTTGAATTTTTTCACGGAGAAATCGCAGATCGGTTTGGTGAAGCATATCAATATCGTTTTAACAATCTTTTTCCAAATCCGGTACCAATCCGTTTTTCTTTCGCAAATAACTGGTTGACAAAAGCTTGAATTAAAACTTGTGCACAACCGGAACCCGGCTTTGAGGAAAATATTGCTCAAGCCCCGCGATTCATGCCCGGCACAGTTTTTTAATTTTTCTTCGCATGATACGCAAATTGAAATCCGGGCAATACCGCATATACTCAAGGAAAATAGATCCGAAAACAAAACGGCGCCGCAACCTGGGCACCTTTGAAAGTCTTGAAGCGGCCCGGCGGCACGAAAAAGCCATCCAGTATTTCAAACACCACTAGCCATGGACTTTGCCGCCGGATAGCGCTCAAAAACGATCCTCCTGCCTGCCCTGTCCTCCCACTCCATGATCGCCGCCCCGTCGGCGAATTTGGACAGTCGCCGCACTTTGAATTCTTCCTGATTCAACAAAATGCCGCAGTAATCGTCTTCTACCGTCAATGCATACCGTATCTCTTCCATCCGGCCGTCGGGGTGCCGGACGTGCAGGTCCCGGAACAACCGGCCATCTTCGATCTTCATCTGGTCGGGAGTGAAAGAATACGTATCTCCGTTGTCTTTTCTCAACCAGTCTCCCGGCAGGGAGACCTCAAGTTCCTGTAAATCCGTTGTATTGATCATCGAAAAAAAGTTGAATGGGCGGAAAAATAAAACCCGCCGCGAATTTTTAAAACCGGGGCGGGCCTGTGTAGCAAACAGATCGGATTAACGGTCTTTCTCCATATTCGGGATCTTCTTCTTCGTTTCGTCGGGATTGTCGCCGATTTTGTTCCGTTGATCGGGCTGATCCGGCTCGTCCATATCATTTTGATTTTGTACAGGTCGCTTTTGTTGCTGGCCCTGGTGTTTGCTCTGATCCTCTTTACCGGGTTTCTGTCCCTGCTGATTCATGCCCTTGTCCTGTTTGTTGCCTTGTGGAGGCTGTTGGTGTTTGTTACTTTGATCGTTCATACCGTTCAATTTTAGACCATGAAGAATATTGTTACCAGCATAACGGACAAAAAAACCATGCCATGGGGGCATGGCCCCTCCGCCAATGAAAATCAATGCCTTAGAACGGATAACCAATTGCGAGATTGAGGACCAGATCGCTGATATCCGTTGCGGCCTTGAAATTCCATTTGGAACCTTCCGCCTTCCACGGCGTCCGCAGCGGTACGGCGACATCCATCCGAATGACGAGGATTGTAAAATCCATACGAAGCCCGGTTCCAGCGCCCACGGCGAAGTCGTTTAGGAAATCCGAGGTAAATACCGCGCCGGGACGGCTGGTATCTTTCCGCAGGGTCCAGACATTGCCAAAATCCGTGAAGATCGCCCAGTTGACAAGACCGGCAAGCCTGGCCCGGTATTCAATATTTCCCTCCAGCTTTATATCTCCGGGTTGGTCCGGCAGAAAGGCATTTGTATTCGGGTCCCCGGCAAAATACTTTCCGGGGCCGAGAGCCCGTGCCCGGAATGCGCGGATGTCGTTCGTGCCGCCCGCGAAGAACGCCTTGACGAACGGGAGACTGGTGCTGTTGCCGTAGGAAATACCAATCCCCGCATTCGCCCGGGTGGCCAGTATACTGTACTTGCTAAAGTTAATGTAATGCCGGAAGTCGGCCTGGAACCGCATGTACTGGGCAAAGGGCACACCGAAGATCTCTTTTTGCCGTCCGGTCTTGTTGACATTGGCGCCGGAAAATATTCCGAGGAGATTGTTGGAGAAATCCACATTGGCATTGAAAAAGAAGTTAGCCGGCCGCCGGGCATTCCGGCGATCGAGCGAAGAGGTATAATTGAAATCCCAGGAAGGACCGATAATAAACTGCGGTTCGATGGCATAGTAAAGGTTGCGGTTCCTGTTGATCGCCTTCTGAAAACTGTCCGTGATATTCGAAGGCCGGACATAGCTGACACCTAATACGGTGATTGCATTCTCGGACGTGATCCGGTTTTTGAACTGGTAGCCAAAACTGACGCGGGAAGAAGTAAGCGTGTACAGCGAGTTATTCCGATACGTGTCATAGTCCGCGGCGATCTTTGTCTTTGGTACGAATTTTCCGCTGGTATTCAGGTTAAAAGGGGACACGATCTTCGGGATGGTCAGACTGATGTCGATACCCGCACGACGGGTCAGGGAGGTGATATTTTTGTGACTGATCGAATCGCGGCTGATGGATTGACCTTCGATACCACTGTATAGCCGGACATTGAATAATTCACCGCCGCGGAATAAATTGCGATGGCGCCAGTTTAGCGCCAGCTCCGTACCCGTGGTATTGTCGTCGCGGGTAAGCGCGGTAACTTCAAATCGAAGCTGTTTTTTCTGTGCGGGGGTAAGGTAATAAAAGAGATTCAGCCTGTTGTTGGTGTCTGCGGATGAGGCCGGTTGAAAACGGGCCTTTACAAACTGGAAGACCCCGAGACTTACCAGCCGGCTCAGGGAGGAGTTGTGATCGTCAAGCTTGTAAATACTATTCGGCCGGATGAGCAGCGTATTGCTGAAAACCCCGGGTCTCAGGAATTTTGCCGAATCGATGATATGGTAACCTTCGGGTGTCACATAGGCATGTTTTTGATTCGTGTCGGGTCTGAAACCGGAATTCACATAAGCCGTGATGCTGTCGATCCGATAAACTTCCCGGGCAGGGTCAGGCATCTCATCCTTCAAACGCATGAACATATCCACGCGGTGGTTGCCTACGGCGGTATCCAGGTCGACGATCAGGTAGTCGGGATTGAAATAGTAAAAGCCCCGGTTCTTCAGCCGGCTGTCGATGCGAACCCGCTCCGCTTTGATCGTCTCAAAGTCATAGAAATCTCCCGTTTTTAGCAGGGATGACCGTTTCATGGTGTCGATCCGGTTGCTGATCTGGTCGGAGTCATCCGGATAATCGATCTTCCCGATCGTATAGCGTGGGCCGATCTGCGCCGTGTAGGTCGCGCTGAGGTGTTTATCCTTGACGAAAGTGGTCACCAAAACGGTATCGTGAAAGAACCCTTTATTCTCGAAGTGACTTTGCAGCACTTCGGTGTTGTTGCGGAGGATCGCGGGGCTTGCCAGGACAGGCGGTTCGCCCACCTTGTATTTCAGCCAATGTTTGAATCCCTTGTTCTTGTTGGTTGTGCCCGCGATATTATAGATCCAAAGCTTTACGCGAAGGCCTAAAATTTTGCTGTTCAGTTTTGGCCGCAGATATCCTTCCATCTCCTCGTTCCATTTATTCTTTTCTTTTTTTGTCATCGGCACCGAGGGCTGGACCTGCGTCTTATTGGCGGTATACAGGGTCTGATTCTCCGTCAGGTATTTGGACTCATGACAGCCAACCAGGGCCGCCGATAGCATTGCCGCCGATAATATTCGCCTTGACATTCGCTGAAATCCTGTCATCATTTAGAGCTTGTACTGCTGCCGTTTGTTGTCTTTGCCGGTTCTATCGATTCCCCTTTGGCGTGATGCCATATCTCCTTGAATTTATCATAGTTGAAGGTGAAGATAAAACCCACACCCGTTTCGATCACCTGACCCTGGATGACCGCTTCATATTGATTCTGGCGATAGGCGCGAACCAGATAACGCCCGTCTTTAGTCAGCTTATAGGCTGCATCGACGGTGCCCGCCAGGTTGGAGGCCGCCTGGTTGGGGGCGCCTGTCCCAACGACGTCAAAGCTGCTGCCGACGCTGACCCGAAGCCGGTCTTCCATCAAGTGTTTTGACACGGTGACATCAAGCTCGGTATAGGCGATCTCGGTGCCGGTATACCAGTCTTGTTGGTTATTCAGGTCGAAATGGATGTCCACCTCTTTAATAAGGCTGGCGGCCACCTGGTCCATCTGGTTTGTCAGGATCTGGCTGGCGCTTGAAAAGGCCAGGTTGCCCACCGTACTTCCGCCGCCTTCCCGAGAGGCCAGCGGGTCCGGGCCGACAAAGCGGTTGAGCAGCAAGAGGGCGAAGACCTGTTCATTCATTTCGGATTGCTGGGTACGCAGCTCGGTAAGTCGTTGGTCGACGTCCGGCCAAAGGGAAAGGACATTGGTAGGGAGTGAAATATCGAAGGTGATGGTTGGTTTTAGCAAGTCGCCATCCAATCGGAGGGTGACCAGGAAAGGGAGTTTTTGCTGGAATTTGTTTTGTTCGGCCGGGGGCAGATCGGAAATGACATTCGATACCAGGTCGATGGAAGGGGTCAATGCGGTATACGAAGCGGTGAGATTCACGGTAGCCGTTGTTGGGTCGCCGGTCCAGGTAACGACGCTGCCGGGATCGATACTGAATTTCCGCTTTAGTACTTCAAAGGACATGCTGTAAAAGCCGCCGTTCACCTCGTAAGAACCCGTAAGATCCACCTTGCCGCTTTTCTCCAGCTGGAAGACGAGGTTGCTTTGACCGCGGACATTAAGTTCGTCGCCGCTGCGCGGATCGATGACGACATTGAGCAGGGCACTGGTGTCAGTAAGGAGGTTCAGGCTAACGTCAAGTCCCTTTATCGTTTTATTGCCAGCCCGCAGCGCCAGTGCTTTCTTGTCCACCAGCGTGTCCCCGGTGCGGTGATCGACAAAGCGTACCACGCCGACACGGTCGCCGACCTCCGGATCGTTGCCGGGCAGAACATAGTAGAAATTGGTGTTTTTGTTCGCCCGGATGGTCCCGTCAACCGCCGGTGCATCAAGGCTCCCTTCGAGATTTATGGCCGCGTCGAGGTTGAGCTGGCCATAGAATTGCCGGGAACTGTTTTCCGGCGCGTTGACCATCCGGAAGTTCTGGGCGTTCAGGGAGATATCAAAGCCATAGCTATGATAGTCCTTTGTAAAGACGTTTCCGTCGATGATCAGCTTGTTGCCTGCAGAGTCCCGCAGCGTAAACTCGCTGAAATTAAATCCATCTTCATCGAAGGCGATCCTGTCCTTTGACACGTCAAGGGCCTCGCCGGATATAGCGGGTGTGATCACCGCGCTGTCAAAATAAAGGTTTCCGCGAACGGTAGGTTTATCGAACGATCCGCGGATCGTCATCTGCCCGATCAGCGCTCCCCTCATTTTTTCCATAACGCCTTGTGTCGCCGCGGTAAAGGCTTCGAGGTTCATCCGCCGCAAATCGAGCTTTAGATTTACGCTGTCGCCCGGATAATAGTCGCCCGTGATGGCGATGTCGTTGTTTTTGCCTTGCAGCCCGACTTCCGCGGTAAAGGTATTCGCCCTTTCGTTATTGACCTTCAGGGTCAGATCGCCGAGTGTGTCCGTCTTGTATTTCAGGTTTTGGATCTTCAGATCGGAAGTAAAAACAGGCTTTGTAGTTATATTTTTGACCTCCGCCTGTCCGTTCAACAAGCCGTCGGCGATCACCGAGTCCTGATTCGCAAGCCGGCTCATCGTGCTGAGCCGGAAGCTGCCGAACCGGACATCGACCGGCGCGGCGCCGGTCGTCCCCTTGCTGTTCAACGAAAGGGAATCACCCTGGTTGCTGATAGTAAGATCATGGGCAATGACGCCGGTGGAATCGTATTGAATAAAATTGTCTTTACTAACCTGCCAGCGGTCGTAATTGAGCATCAGGCTGTCCGGATCAAAAATAAATTTTATGGCGCCGTTTTGTTGGGAGGCCGTGCCGGCGAGGCGGTAGCGCTCGGTATTGTTCTTGTCCCGCAGAAGTAAACTTGTCGTCACCCGGTTATCCTTTACCGCGCCATAGACCGCCGTCTTATACAGCAGAAGGCCGCTGCCGTGCCCATCGGCCAGCGAAATATCGTACTGCAGGCTGCTGTCCGCGGTTCCCGCCTGGATGGCCAGATCATGAAAGAAGTGATCGCCGACGACCAGCCGGGGGGTTTGCAGGCGAAGTTGCAGGTTGTCCCGGTTGCCGTTGAATGTCATGATCCCGCCCACGGTATCCGTACCCCGGAGCGAGGGGACCAGTTGCAACAACAAAGGCGAGGTGCGGAACTGCATCCGGAGTTTCCAGTCTTGTTCGGTATACCTCGTGTCCCCGGATCCGCTTAGTGCATAATACCGGTTGATCGCATGTTCCAGCGCCTGCGCCGTTTCCGTCAGCTTGTACCGGCCGTCCCAGTCAAGATCGGCCATCTCCGAGTGCAACCGGATGTCTTCCATTCCCGCGTTGTTCGACGCCGTCAGCACGAGACTATCCGTCCGATACCGATGCGATCCTTTTACCAGCCCGATGCCGCCGAGTGCGAGCCTCCCTTGCAGCGAATCCGGGTTGACGCTGCTGAAATCTGCCAGCAGGTGACCCTGGAATGCCAACGTATCCGTTGTAAGATGCAAGGCCAGCAGGTCGACCGTATCGATCTGCCAGTCCACCTTCACGGCGGGATACCTCTTGGCGAGATCTGCCGATCCCTGAAGATCGAACCGTACCGCCTCATCGTTGATGGTTGAATGCAGGTGTACGAATTGACCGGCGAGCGCTCCTTCCAACGTCATCCCCGTGTAGGTATACTGTCTGATGGTTGCCGATGCTACCCGTCCGTGGAGGGTCGCCCTCGCGCTTTTCAGGTCAAGCCCCTGGCCTTTTACTTTTAATTCCGCTGTCACCGCCCCCCACTGCAAGCTGTCCCGTAATAGCTGCCCCAACTGTAGGGCGTTGGTCCGGAGGTCGAGGTCATAGGACGCGGCAGCCGTATTTCTGAACCGTCGCGCCCAGCCGCGGACTGCCGCCGTACCCGACGAGGTGACAAGAACAAGGTCCGTGCGGACGCTGTCCATCCCGCCTGCGAGCCGGCCATGGAGGTCAAACCGGTCCGGGAACCGGATGGAAGAAGGCATGCTGCCTTTTGGCAGTAATCCAAGCACCGCCGCCCCGCTTCCCGAAAGGCGTGCTATCCTCAGATCGGCATTCAGCCGATCCATATTAAACGGATGTTCAACCCGCCCGGCCAGGTCCAGCCGGATATCCCGAAGTCCGCTGAATTGCAGCGTATGCACGTCGAGGTCGTCAAATGTCCCGGTGATCCTCGTATTGACCAGCAGCACGTCACCGGGGTGGCTGAACGCCGCCTCGCTTCGCAAAAACGGTGCGAATACGAGGATATCGCTCACCTTCACCCGGCTTCCCGCCAGATCGAGATCGACCTGCGTATGCGCCGCATCTTTCACCATCCCGCCAAGCGAGTCATAGCGCAGGCTGACCGACCGCTGCAAAAATGTTCCCGGTGTAGCCAGCAACAGATTGTTCAGTTGCGCCCGATGATCGGAGTAATAGAAGACGGTTTGAAGCCTGTCCAGCCGGAAACCGGAACGCTCATCCAAAGATGCCGAGTCGATTTTACCGGTGATGGAATCCGGTGTATACTTCAGGTCACGCATCCGGAACTGCAACCCGCTTACACCGAGATGCGCGTAATCCATCCCGGCCTGCTGTCGTTTTTGCGTGTTGTCATCATATGCCAGACCGGTGCTGTCGATTTGTATCGTCTTTGCTTCGAATACATGCCGGTTTAAGTCGAGCCGGCCGCCGGCCGTCAACAGCCGGCCAAGCCGGGTGTCCGTGACCACCCGTCCTCCCTGTACGATATGTGCCGCGAATTTGTCCATTTCAATCGCCTTGACATCGAACCGTTGGCGATCCAGGTCGATCCTGTCCACCTGGGTAATGCTATGGCCCACCAGGACGGCGATATTATTGCTGGTCACCGTGTCCCGGTACACAAACCGGACATTGTCCAGATCCAGTTCCTTCATATCGATCTTCATCGGCCGGCCGGCCGGCTTCGCGGCTAGCGGCGACACCGGCCCCGCGAACGCATCCACGATAAATTGGAAATTGAATGCCGAGTCAGGCAGGCCCCGCCTGATCTTGGCCGTCACGTCTTTGAGGTGCACGTCCCCGATATCGAGATGGTTGTGAAGCAGGGCAAGCATCCGGACCCTGACGTCGATCAGTCCGGCGGAAAGCAGGGTGTCGCTTTGCCGGTCTTCGAGATACACATCGGTCAGCTTGACGGAATGGAACAACCCGACCGACAGGCCGCCGATCCGTACCCGGGTCTTCAGCTTACGGGAAAGATAGATGACTGCCTTCTCCCGGACAATATTTTGAACAAACGGGGTCTGGATGAGAAAAAAGACGATCAGCAGGATAATGACAATAGTGAGCAATGTCCGCCCCAAGATGCGCAGCAGCCGACGTGGTAACGAGCGTTCTGGTTTGACTGGTCGATCCTTGCGCATAGTTAGATTATGATTCTGAATAATATTTAAGTTAATTCATTACCCGTAATATGTCAAAATACAGACCAACCCGAAGGATTTCCCTCCGCGATGCCCATCCCCCCGAATCACCAACGGATAACGAAATGATTGTCCATCAAGGATTTTGTTCCAGTTTTTCCCCAAAAACGTACCGATTTTTCTACATGAGCGTCAATCCGGGCCCGATTGAAGTTGCAATGCGCCGGACCAATTTCTGGCAGCCGATTTGTCGTATCTCCCATGCACAAATAAAAAAGGGTAACATGCTGAAGCAAGTTCAAACGCAAAAGCAGCAACACACCATTCTTCCGCAGCAGATCGAACTATTGAACCTTTTCCACCTGAATACCCTGGAGCTGGAGCAACGAATACAAGATGAGTTGACTGAAAATCCCGCGCTGGAGGAATTATCCTCCGGCGAAGACACACCCGGGGAGAAGTTCTCCAAAGAGACCGTGCAGGATTTTCAGAACTGGGAAGAGTATGGCTACGACGACATTCCAGACTATAAAACGGAATATAATAACTACATCAACACCGAGAAGGTCCCGGAGAAACCCATAGCCGAAGTCACCGACTTCCGCGAAGAACTAAAACGCCAATGCCGGTTCCTCGATGTTGCGGAGGATAAATTGCCGATGCTGGATTTCCTCATCGACTCGCTGAACGAGCATGGGTTCCTGGAAACGGACCTGGACGACCTCGCATCCGAGATTTCGTTCAAAACCAAGGTCTGGATCGAGCCGGAAGAGATCGAAGACTCGCTGAAATTGATCCGGGGACTGGAGCCGATGGGCGCCGGATGCCGAAGCGTGCAGGAATATATGCTCCTTCAGCTAAAGCAAATGAACGTCAAACGTCCCGATGTCCGCACGGCTATCCAATTGCTCGAAGGCCATTTCCAGGACCTGCGCACCTGCAATCTCGATAAGCTGAAAAAGCAGTTGGGTCTCGAAGACGACGAGATCCGCATCGTCCTGAATCTGCTGGCCCATCTGAGCACCCGACCATTCAATCCCGAATCGACAAGCATCCAGGCAAATCCGTCCATCCTTCCGGATTTCATCATTTTCGAGGAGGCCGACGGCCTCGGACTGGCCTTATATCGCCAGCGCTCCTCCAACCTGCACATCAGCCAGTCCTGGATGGAGATGGTTCAAAGCTCTACTCAGAACACCTCGATGGACAAGGCGGCGCGGCAATATCTGCGCAGTAAGCTTTCCTCCGCCCAATGGTTTATCAATGCCATCCAACAGCGCGAATCGAACATGTTAAAGATCATGCGGGCCATCGTCGACATGCAGCACGACTATTTCAAGTTCGGTGACATCCTGATGCTCAAACCGATGAAGCTGAAGGATATTGCCGATCGGGTAAAGGTCGATATCTCTACCGTCTCCCGGCTCACGTGTAACAAATACGCCGAGACACCTTTCGGCACCATCCTCCTGAAAGACCTGTTTACCGAGGGTATCGTGAACCAGGAAGGAAACAATATCAGCAACAAGGTGATCCAGAATATCATCCAGGAGGTCATCCAGGGAGAGGATAAAAAGGCGCCGTATACGGACCGCCAGTTGGTTACTATCCTGGCCCAGAGGGGATACAGCATCGCCCGGCGGACTGTCGCAAAATACCGGGAGCTGATGAATATTCCGGTGGCCCAGGTTCGTGGACTTTGGGACTAAAGCGGGCTCCGCCCGCTTTGCAATTTTCGAAGAAAATTGGAGACAAACAGCGCCGGAGAAAAAATTTATTTTTTCGGCTCTTTTTTTTCGAATTTTATGCAAATATTTACGCCATGCGATCGATATGGACGGGAGCCATCGGCTTCGGCCTGGTCAACATCCCCATCAAAATGTATAGCGCCGTCCAGGATAGTGACCTGGACCTCGACATGCTGGACAAAAAGGATCACGCCCACATCCGCTTCAAGCGTGTCAACGAGGAAACCGGAAAAGAGGTTCCCTGGGAGAATATCGTGAAGGGATATAAGCTCGACGATCGATACATCGTCCTTACGGATGAGGATTTTGAAAAGGCCAGTCCGGAAAAATCGAAGATCATCGGCATCAATGAGTTTGTGAATGAGACAGAGATCGATGGCATCTATTACGAGACCCCTTACTACCTGGAGCCGGAGAAATCCGGCGTCAAAGCCTATGCGCTCCTGCGCGATGCATTGCGAAAAACCGGCAAGGTCGGTTTCGGGAGTTTCGTCCTCCGGAACAAGGAAGGCCTTTGCCTCATAAAACCGGTGGAAAAGGTCATTGTCCTTAACCGCATCCGCTGGGCCCAGGAGATCCGTCCGACCAGCGAGCTCAATATTCCCGGCGAAACGGCAAAACCTGCGGAATTGAAAATGGCGGTCCAGCTGATCGAGCAGCTTTCCGGCCCCTTCGACATCTCTAAATACAAGGACACGTATGCAGATGAGCTGATGAAACTGATAAAGGCCAAGGCAAAGGGCGTGAAAACCGCCACCCCGACCCTTCGCGTTGTCCACAAAAAAGGAAAAGAGGATCTGCTCTCCCAGCTGAAGGCCAGCCTGCAGGGATCCAAACGCCGGGTGTCCTAGATCTTACCGGCCGGCTCGTCGCCCAACTCCCGCGATTCCCGTTTGAGAATAAAGACGGCGTTATCGTTCGGCCGGATCCCCTTCCCATGCCTTATCGCATATGCCTTGGTAAATTCCGCCCCGAAATAAAGGATGATCGAAGAATAATATACCCACACCAGGATGATCATGATCGATGCGGCTGCGCCGTACATCTGGCCGATATTGGAATGGCCAAGATAGAGGCTGATGAGCAGTTTCCCCACCATAAAGAATACCCCGGTAAAAATCGCCCCTGCGAAAGCATCCCGCCACGTGATGATCGCGTCGGGTAGAATGCGAAAAATAATCGTAAAAAGAAGCACCGTGATCGCCAGGATCAACAGCAGGTTGACAGCATAAAAAAGATAAATGGTAAAGTGTGAGAAATACCGGACCAGGTAGTCGCTGAGGAGGTCCATCAGCGAGTTGATCACCAGTGAGACCATGGCGATGAAGCCAAACGCGACAATGAGAGAAAACGATATCAGCCGGCTCATCAGCAGGTATAGCCAGCCCTTTTTTGGCTTAGCCTGGATCGCCCACATATAATTGATCGAACCCTGGATCTCCGTAAATACGCCGGTGGCGGCGATGACCAACACCGCACCCGCGATGATCGCTCCCGCTTCGCTGTGTTTTGATTGCTGGATATATTTGATGATGTCCTGTATCTGGATGGCGGCGCCATTACCGACAAGATCCTTGATCTGCATATAGATCTTTCCCTCGACCGCCTGCTGCCCCCAAAAGATCCCCGCCAGCGAGATCACCACGATCAGGAGCGGCCCGATCGCAAAGATCATCGAATAGGAAAGGCTGGCTGCCAGCTTAAAGCCGTTGTCGTTGTTGAAATCGACGGCAGCGTCCCGGATGGATCGCCAGAATGCTTTTGGAGGACGGGGGGTTTTATTCATCTGTTGAATTAACAAGCAAGATCACTGCCAGATCGCGAGCGCATTTTGTAGACTTTGTTCCCCAGCCGGGCCGCTCCCGGAGGCTTTGGCGCTGCAAAATAATCTGGCAAGCAATTTTCACTATTACCGGCAGGTAACAAATTATTCCTACACTAAAAATTATCTTTATGAGTGGTCTATTGTATCTAATTGCAGTCATCTTACTGATCGGGTGGCTCCTCGGCGTTTTCGTATATAGCGTAGGTGGGTTGATCCATATCCTGATCGTTCTTGCCCTGATCTCGCTCATTCTCGGTGTCATCAGGAGAGCCTGACCGACCCGGGAATTACGAATAAGCCGGTCTCCGACCGGCTATTTTTATACCCATCCATAAAAAAAAAGCCATCCCGGAGAACCGGGATGGCGTCCATTAACCTAAACCTCTATCGCACAAAAAATTATTCCCCGTGGACTAAACTAACTGTACGACATAACTGTATAAAAAAATGTGCCACGCCGGCCGTAGAACGGGCCCGGCACAACCAAATACGCCAATCATATGCCGGATCAGTTCCTGGCGCAGTTCGACAAGCTGCCCGCCTTAGTTTGGGATGGTATCCTGGTAGCCCTGGCCATCATCATTGGCCTGATCGTCAAATTTATGCTTTCGCTGCTGCTCCGGCGAAAGCCACGCCATGACAAGCCCGCTTTTTCGTTTAGCCGCAGCTTCCTGAACCGGCTTAGCAAGCCATTCAGCTATTTCCTTCCTCTCCTCGCCTTCAATTTCCTGCTTCCGCTAATGAAGATCCGGGCCGACATCGGCCAATTCCTCAACAAAGCGACCGAGATCCTGCTGGCCATCTCTTTTGCCAACGTACTGATCGCGCTCATAAAGGTATTTGAAGATTATGTTTATCACACCTTCGATATTGACAAAGCCGACAATCTGAAGGAGCGAAAGATCCGGACGCAACTGCAATTTATCCGGCGGCTTGCGGTCAGCCTGGTTATTGTCCTGACGGTCTGCGCGATCCTGCTAAGCTTCAACAATCTCCGGAAAATAGGTACCGGCCTGCTTACGGGCGTGGGCGTCGGCGGTATCATCATTGGTTTTGCGGCGCAGAAATCCCTTGGCAATTTTCTCGCCGGATTCCAGATCGCTTTTACCCAGCCGCTCCGGATCGACGACGTCCTTGTCGTCGAGGGAGAGTGGGGACGCGTAGAAGAGATCACGCTAAGCTATGTGGTGCTCAAGATCTGGGACCAGCGCCGCCTGATCCTGCCCATCAATTACTTTGTGGAAAAACCTTTTCAGAACTGGACCCGAAATACATCCGATATCCTCGGGACGGTGTTCCTCTATGTGGATTACACCATGCCCCTCCAACCGCTTCGCGCCGAGCTTACCCGGCTGCTCGCTGACAACCCATTATGGGACAAACGTATCAATATCCTGCAGGTAACCAATACAAGCGAACGAACCATCGAAGTCCGGGCACTGATGAGCGCCGCAAGCTCGGGTAATGCGTTCGACCTGCGCTGCGATGTCCGCGAAGGCCTCATTCAATTCATACAGGAAAAATATCCCCAGTGCCTGCCGACGACACGGCTCTCCGGACCTGGACGGCAGGAAACGATTACCCCAGCCAACCCGCCGACCGGCCTTCCGTCACCGCCGGTTACAGGTCGGGGTTGATATCCGTATCATCTTCGTTGTCGCTGATGCTGTAGTCGTTATTTTCCTCATCTTCCTCACCCAGTTCCTCATCGCGGTCATCCTCATCCGCCCCGGGGATATCCAGGTCATCAGCCGACAGATCGTTGTTGCGGCCTTCGCCAAAACTCTTTTCATTGAGCGGCGTCCCATCCTCATCCGTACTGTCCAGCAGGCCTGTCCGCAACGGCTCATCATCCGCACCGTCCCGGCCCATCCGCGCCAGGTCCGAACGCTCCTCCGCCGAAACATTGGACGACTGGTCCAGCCGGAGATCGTCATCGGAGCTGGCTTCCGGGCCCAGCACGTCATTACCCTCTTCGTCAGCCGAAGATGCTGTATTGTCCGACAGCTCGCCAAAACGGGGCGGACGAATGTGCTCCTGGCCGGGTATATCGCTGACATCCGGCATATCGATCGTGTTTTTTTCTTTTTTGGCCATACGTGTCTGATTTATTCCTGTAAGTTACCGAAATTCCGCCATCGGCCCTCCCGGTGGTTTTGGCGGCGAGCCGAGTTCCGGCGGTTTTGGCCGCTGATGCGGCGGCGGGACACAACCGGCTGTCAACGCGCTGAGGCCCAGGGCCACCAGGCAAAACATTGCTATCTTTTTCATATGATCCTTTTTTTTATCCTTGCAACAAAGATGCCGGCCGCTGAAAATTAAAATATTGCCGGGCATTATAATAGCAGATATCCCGCACGACCTTTCCAATCCATTCCATATCGTCGGGAAGCTCCCCACTCGTCATTTCCTCTCCAAACAAATTGCAAAGGATGCGCCGGAAATATTCGTGTCTGGGAAATGACAGGAAACTCCGGGAATCCGTCAACATTCCCACGAACCGGCTAAGCAGCCCCATGTTGGACAAGGTATTGATCTGCCGTATCATCCCATCCTTTTGATCCAGGAACCACCATGCCGAGCCAAATTGCACCTTGCCGGCCACCGAGCCGTCGTTGAAATTTCCGACCATCGTGGCGATCAGCTCGTTGTCTGAAGGATTTAGGTTATACAGAATGGTTTTGGCCAGTTTGTCTTCCCTGTCCAGCCTGTCCAGGAAGCGCCCCAATGCGCGCCCTTGTGGAAAATCCCCGATGGAATCCCAACCCGTATCCGGGCCCAGTCGCTTTGTCATCCGGCTGTTGTTGTTTCGCAACGCTCCGAGATGGAACTGCTGGACCCAGCCTTTCTCCCAATCCCACTCCGCAAAATGGACCAACATCGCGGACTTGAATTTTCGCCGCTCCATATCGGTAAGTTCTTTCCCGCCGCGGATCTTGTTGAATATCGTCTCCACCTCCCAGACGGTGAACTCCTCCGCATACATCTCTTCCAATCCATGATCCGACACCGTGCAGCCCATGGAAGAAAAGAAGTCATGCCGGTTCTGAAGGGCAAACAGATAATCGTTGAATTGGGTAACGGCAACATCGGCCGCGGCCTCGAGCCTTTT
Source organism: Puia sp. (assembly GCA_035501395.1). Classification (GTDB taxonomy): domain Bacteria; phylum Bacteroidota; class Bacteroidia; order Chitinophagales; family Chitinophagaceae; genus Puia. The sequence goes on along the minus strand of DATJWK010000143.1, from coordinate 16,518 downwards.
GAGATATGCATTGAACCGCTCCGGATGATCAACGTTCATTGCGGAGTCGGGGCGAAAAGCCGGAAGTATCGGGATCTCGAATCCATCCTGCCGCAGCCGCCGGTGGAACTCCAGCGAATCCACCGGATCATCCGTTGTGCAAATCGCCTGTACATTCATTTTGCGCAGCAGGTTCCGCACCGAATATTCTTTTGTTTGCAGTTTCTCCGTGCATTCCTCATAGATCATCCCCGCCGTCTTTTCGTTCAGGATCCCGTCGACGGCGAAATACCGCTGCAATTCCAAATGCGTCCAGTGATAAAGCGGGTTCCGCAGGGTATAAGGCACGGTCTCCGCCCACTTAAAAAACTTTTCCCGGTCAGGCTTATCCCCCGTACAATAGCCCTCCTCCACCCCGTTGGCCCGCATGGCTCTCCACTTGTAATGGTCGCCATTCAACCATGCCTGCGTCAGGTTCGGGAACCTTTGATCGGCTGCGATCTCCGCAGGGGACAGGTGACAATGATAGTCGATTATCGGCATCTCTTTCGCATACTCATGGTATAACCGCCGGGCGGCCTCCGTGCCCAATAAAAAATCCTCGTCCAGAAATTTCTTCATGAGTGGCTATTTATCTTGTTCCTGCCCCTGGCGAAGCAACCACTGCACCAGATCCTCGGCAGCGAGACGGTTGTCGAAGTCCGGCGGCAATCTCTTACCGTCCATATATTCATTATAAAACCAGGGATCGCCCACGGCAAACACACAACCCAGGCCCACCTTTGCCACCGCGATAATCACATGCCCGCTGTCGGTAAAATAAGCGTGAGCCGGCGGATTGACCGACAGGGTGCTCAGGTCCTTTATAAAAACCTTGCGTGACTTTCCAAAGACCGGCCCTTTTTTTTGCAGGTCGAAGGCACCCATTTCATACCGGTTCCCGGTTACCTTGTGGTAGTCGTCATAGTTAAAATGGATCCCAAACCGCTCCGCCAGCATATTGAAATGCGGGAATTCCGCGTTAGCGGAGTCATTGCCCATCAGCATCAGCACACCGCCTCCCTTTACCCACCCCTCGATAACCGCGGTCTCTGCAGAGGTCAGAAAATTCGGTCGGGCCACCTCCCGCTCGTCATCGGGATCTACTATGATGTAGACAGCGGCCCCCCGGAGGTTCTCCGCCGTCGGCGCCGTGGCCAGCGAATCCGTTGTTGCGCCATGATCCCTGAATATTTCTCCCAGCATAGAGAACCCGGAATTAGCGCGATCTTCCCAGGTGTAATGGTAGCGGATGAGTTGACCCGAAGGATCGGTGTGCCACTCATTGTTGTGGTAATAGTCCAGCAGCACCCTTTTTGGTCTTGCGGGTGTCAGGGTCACCGATCCCAGCAAGATGCAAGCAATATAAACAAATAGCTTTCCCATATTATCGGAACGGCACAATCCGCCGCTCATGAAGACTTTGATAGGCTTTTTCGATCACCCGGACGATCCGGACCCCTTCTTCTGCCGTCACGGGCAGCGGGGCGTCATGACGGATCGCCTCATAAACGCCGGTGAAGAAGTCCATATAGTTCCCTCGTTCTGAAGGCACGTATTCCCGGATGATCCTGCCATCGAGCTCCGTATGGAGCAATCCCCGCTCCGCCTCCGGCTCAACTCCCCAGTCCGGTCCGGCCGGCATCTCCCCGGCCAGCAAATGCCGCTCCTGAACATCCGTCCTGGATTTCAGGAAAGTGCCCAGGTGGCCGTAGACGCCGTAGGATGGGATCGGTTCGCGGACGAGATAGCTCGATTTGATCCGCACCCGCTTTTCCGGATAGAAAAGAAGGACCTCCATATAATCATCTACCAGGGAATGGTCCCGGATAATGAACAGATCGGCGAACACCGAGTCCGGATCGCCGAACAACTGCAACGCCTGGTCGATCAGGTGCGACCCGAGGTCATACAGCAGGCCCCTTCCCGGTCCGGGCGTTTCCTTGTGTACTTTTGGGCTGAGCGCCGGCGTATACCGGTCATAGTGAAATTCCGCTTCGACGATCTTGCCCAGCACCCCGGAATCCACGATCCGCTTCACCGTCCGGTAGTCGCTGTCAAACCGGCGGCTTTGGAACGACGTGAGTTTCCTGCCGTTCTTCTTGGCGAGTTCGATCAGCTCCAGCCCTTCGGCCTCCGTCACCGTGAACGGCTTCTCGACGATCACGTGCTTTCCTGCCTGAAGGGCCTGCCGGGCGTAATCGAAATGGGTATAGTTTGGCGTATTCACGATGACCAGCTCCACCGCGTCGTCTGCCAGCAGCTCTTCCAGGGTCCGGCAAACCCGAACGCCGGGATAAATGTGGGAGGCGAGATTTTTCTCCCGCTCCCAAACGGAGTAAAATTGGAAATGGGGGCTTACATGTAAGAAAGGAGCATGGAACACACGCCCCGACATGCCGAAGGAACAAATCGCCGTATTTACAGGTGTCATAAAGTTCAATTTAACGCCGGCCTCCCGCAAATATAGTGGCTTCGTGGTAAAGGCCCTACTTCCAGTCCTTTAAGAGCCTTCGGATCACGATAATCTCTCCGGTGTGATAACTCGTGTGGTCGACGATCAATACCGCTTCCCTGAAAAGGGATTGCCCGTCCCCATATGAAAAAGGAGTATAGATGGCCTCGCCGGCCTTCTGCAATAAACCGATAAACGCTTTACGGTCCGCTGCGATCTGTTCGAGCGATCGATCCCAGTCTTTCGGGTGGGCGGGCGCCTTGTCGGAAGGCCAATAACCCTTCGGCCATTCGGGACTCACGTGGTCCGCTTTCCGCGAAAACTCGAGGATGTCCCATTGCGTGATGCGGATATGTTCCACGAGTTGCCAGATACTGTAAGGCAGCCCCTCCGGCACCTCCCCCAATAAATCCTGGCGGATATTTCGCACGGCGTCTTCAAAGGAAGCGTGAGCGTTCGAACCGTTCAGGGCGTCGATCAGATCCCTGACCGCCGCAGTCGTATGACGTTTGATTCCGGCAGATGTTTTCATACGGAAAATTACTACAATCGGCGCGCCAGCAGCCACCACTGCGGCACAGGATTTGGACTTTTATCCGGTTGGGGAAAATTCACACCATTGGAGACCAAGAAAATTATTAATATCCAGCTCTTTATCCTTCTATCGGCAGCCATTCTCTATTTGGCAAAACCCGTCCTGATGCCGCTGGCGATTGCCGGAATGTTTGCCCTTGTATTCATGCCGGTCTGCCGGTGGCTGGAGGAAAAAGGCTGCCATACCGTCGTGGCGGCGCTGATCTGCGGCCTGCTGTTTACCATCCTGGTAGTCGCCATCGTCCTGTTCGTTGCCTGGCATGTCCGGCATATTACAGCCGATTTTAACGATATCCGCGATCGATTTACCGACCTCATTCACGGATTCCGGAAATATTTGCATGAACGGTTCGGCATGGACACGCTGAAAAAGGACAGCCCCCTCCCCATTCCCGTTCAACCCGATAGCGATGGGATCGGCCGGATGGCAGCCTCCCTGATGGGATCGGTCCTCTCCGTCGCAATCAACCTGCTGCTCATCCTGGTCTACATGATCATGCTCCTTTGCCTTCGCCACGAAATCCGCCAATTCATCCTTCGCACGTCCAACCTCGAATCCAAAGGGAAGACGGAAATCCTCATTACCCGGTCCGCAAAAGTCGTCCAGCAATATCTATGGGGGCTTTCCATCGTCATATTCTGTCTCTGGATCATGTACGGTATCGGATTTACCCTGGTAGGCGTCAATACGCCTGTTTTCTTTGCGATCCTTTGCGGCATTCTCGAGATCATCCCATTCGTAGGCAATATCACCGGCACGACCTTGACGTGCCTGATGGCCCTTTCCCAGGGTGGCGGGTATAAAATGGTGTTGGGCGTGCTGATTGCCTATATGGTGATCCAGGCTATCCAAATGTATATCATCTCGCCGCTGGTGATGCAAACCCAGGTTAGCATCCATCCTCTTTTTACCATTGTCGTGCTGTTTGCCGGCGACCTTCTCTGGGGCATCGCCGGAATGGTACTCGCGATCCCTGTCCTGGGCATCGTCAAGATCGTTTGCGACCACATCGAATACCTTCAGCCGGTCGGGCGCCTCCTCGGCCGGAGCCGGCCGGTACGGCGACGATGGTCGTTGTTGCGCAGCCGCGCAAAATCCAACCCCTAGACGGAGATGACAAGAGCCTGCCAGGGTGCCAGCCGCAGCATTTCGCCATTATGGTTTACCTCCCGGTAATTGTTGATGGCTATCTCCCCTTTACTTTCTCCGCGGAAGACCTGCTCGCGGTCGGAAAAATTCAACAACACCAGGAACCGTTCCGCTTCGTCCCACCGTTCATAGGCATATACAGCCGGGTCCCCCGGATCGATCATTCGATATCCGCCGTATACCAACACCTTCCGCTCCCGCCGAAATTGCACCAACCGTCGCACGTAGGACAATACCGAATCCGCATCCCGCTCCTGAACCTCGACGTTGATCTCGCGATAATTCTCATTGATCGCTATCCAGGGCTTCCCGTCCGTGAATCCTGCATTGCTCTCCGCATTCCATTGAAAAGGCGTGCGGCTGTTGTCCCGAGCCGCCAGCTGCTGATCCTTCAGGAACGCGTCCGTATCCCCGCCTTTCCCCCGGATCTCCGCGTACTTTTGCCGTGTCTCGATGTCCCGGTATTCTTCGATCTGCCGGAAGCGGATATTCGTCATCCCCAGCTCATCTCCGTTATACACCGAGGGCGTCCCGCGCATCGTCAGCAGGAATGTGAACAACAGTTTCGCCGATACTACCCGGAACGCTTCCCGGTCGTCCCCCCACCGGGATACCATTCGCGGCTGGTCGTGATTGCCGAGATACAGCGTATTCCATCCCCTGCCTTCCAGCGCCCGGTCCCACCGCGTATACACCTCTTTAAATTTCGGGAGCGACCAACCCGCGGGGTCGATCTTTTTGAATTCGCCGGGCAGATAGCCGATCATGATGGCTTCGAAGTGATAGATCATATCCAGCTCTTTCCGGTCTTCCGCGACCAGCTCAGCGGCGGTGGCCGAAGAAACGCCCGAACTCTCGCCGATCATGACCACGTCGGCGCCTTCAGGCACCGCCGCGCGGATCTGCCGCAAGTATTCGTGCAGCTTCGGTCCCGCAGCGTAATAATTACCCCAGTCGTTCTCATATTTTTCCTTCAGCGTCTCGGCGCTGATCTCCGGCCAGCTCGTATCCTTCGAAATATAGGTGATCGCATCCATTCTGAAACCGTCCACGCCCTTGTCCAGCCAAAACCGAAGCACGGCACAGAGCTCCCGGCGGAGTATTTCATTCTCCCAGTTCAGGTCGGGCTGATGCGGCGAGAAATAATGCAGGTAATAAGAATCCGTCGGCGCATTGTATTCCCACGCCTCCCCGTTGGGGTCGAAGAAGCCGCAGCGATATGGCGGCTTTCCTCTTTCCGCCGGCCACCAATGATACCATTCGTAATACGGGTCGTCGCGCGAGCGCCTCGCCTGCCGAAACCAGTCATGCTCATCGCTGGTGTGGTTGAGCACGATGTCGAAGATGATCCGCATGTGCCTCGCATGAAGACCATCGATCAGCCGGAGAAGATCGTCCATCGTTCCGAACTGCGGGTCTACGGAATAAAAATCACGGATGTCATATCCGTTATCCTCTCCCGGTGAAGCGTATACCGGGTTGATCCATACGGCATCGACTCCAAGCGAAGATATATAATCGAGTTTCGACAGTATTCCCTTCAGGTCCCCCACCCCATTCCCGTCGCTGTCTGAAAAGCTTCTGGGATACACCTGATAGATCACCGCTTCCTTCCACCATTTTCGATCCATTGGCATTGGCATTGCAGATTTTCAGTCATGACTACCATGAACAGGGATCAAAAACAATACCTCTGGTGGCAGAACGGCATTGTCTACCAGGTCTATCCACGTTCCTTCCAGGACAGCAACGGCGACGGTATCGGCGACCTGCGGGGCATCATCCAACGCCTGCCCTACCTTAAGGCCTTGGGCATCAGGGCCATTTGGATCTCGCCGATCTATCCTTCTCCCATGGCGGACTTTGGGTACGATATTTCCGATTATGTTGGCATCTGGCCCACGTTCGGAACGATGGACGACTTCGATGAATTGGTTCACCGGATACACGATATGGGCATGAAATTGATCCTCGACCTTGTCCCCAATCATAGTTCTGACGAGCATCCCTGGTTCCTCGAATCCCGAAGCTCCCGCGACAACCCCAAACGTGACTGGTATATCTGGAAAGACGCCCGCCCCGATGGCACGCCCCCCAATAACTGGCTGAGCGTTTTTGGCGGAAGCGCATGGGAATGGGATGAGCGGACAAAACAATATTATTACCACGCCTTTCTTGTAAAACAGCCCGATCTCAATTGGCGCAATTCGGAAGTGGAATCGGCGATGCTCGATGTGATGCGCTTCTGGCTCGACAAGGGCGTGGACGGGTTCCGGGTCGATGCCATGTGGCATCTGGTGAAAGACTTGCAATGGCGGGACAATCCCCGCAACCCGGACTACAACGACACCATGGCCACCTATAATCAGCTGCTTCCGGTCTATTCCACCGACCAGCCGGAAATGCACGCGATCGTGGCCGATATGCGAAAACTGCTCGACGGCTACCCGGAACGGCTGATGATCGCGGAGATTTATCTTCCCATCCATCGACTCGTCGCCTATTATGGGATCAATAACACCGAAGCGCACCTGCCGTTCAACTTCATCCTCATCTCCCTTCCGTGGGATGCCCGGCAGATTGCCGCGGCCATCGATGAATACGAAGCAGCATTGCCCGCCGACGCCTGGCCGAACTGGGTGATGGGCAACCACGATCAACCGCGGATCACCAGCCGTGTCGGTCAGGCGCAGGCCCAGGTAGCCGCGATCCTCCTGCTCACGCTCCGGGGCACCCCCACCTTGTACTATGGCGACGAACTGGGGATGCGCGACGTGCCTATCCCCGCCGACGAAGTGCAGGATCCGCAAGGGCTTAACATGCCCGGGAAGAACCTGAGCCGCGACCCCGAACGGACACCCATGCTCTGGAACACCAACCGCAATGCCGGCTTCACCGAAGGCAAACCGTGGCTCCGCCTCGACCGCCTCTGGCGCCGCGAAAACGCCGAGATCCAGGAGAAAGACCTCTATTCCAGCTTTTGCCTCTACCGCCGGCTTATCCAGCTAAGGCAACACGAGCCTTCGCTGAATACCGGCAGCTACCGTCCCGTATATTCCGATACCCAGCTGATCGCTTATATCCGGCAGGCGGAAGGTCATCCGGCATTTCTCATCGTACTGAACCTCACTCACCGGCCTTGCTACTTTACGCCCTCCACCCTACGGTTCAGGGGAATTGTCGTTCTCGATATTTTCCGCGAGCTGGAAAATTGCCCGGTAGAGAATTCCATCGACCTCAGCGGTGACGAAGGCCTCGTCGTCCGGTTGGACGCGTGGACCGCGGTCTCCTCAGTAAAATCATGATCCCATGGCGCAACACCACCAGCCGCCCGGCTATCCCGAACATCCCGCGTATCCCGTCTTCCAAAAGAACGGATGTCATTTTTCGGTCTGGGCGCCGGAGAAGAAAGCCATGACCCTCCATCTGCTGTCGCGGGGACTGGCCGACACCGGTATGGCGATGCAGAAGAATGACCAGGGCTACTTTCAAGCTTTTGCCGAAGGGGTCGTCGCCGGCGATCGTTACTTCTATATCCATGAGGGTGGCCGGCAGTTCGCCGACCCGTGCAGCCACTACCAGCCCGACGGAGTCCACGGTTCATCCTGCGTAGTAGACCATTCACAACACCAGTGGAAAGACGGCGGCTGGATCGGCAAACCGCTGGCGTCCCTGATCTTTTATGAGATCCATGTGGGAACGTTCACCGGCGAAGGAACGTTTGACGCCATCATTCCCCGTCTTGACGACCTCGTCACGCTTGGCATTACCGCCATTGAGCTAATGCCCGTTGCCGAATGCCCCGGGGAACGTAATTGGGGCTATGATGGCGTATTCCTGTTTGCGGTGCAGCATAACTATGGAGGTCCCGACGGACTGCGGCGCCTCGTCGATGCATGCCATCGCCGGGGCATAGCCGTTTTTCTCGACGTCGTATATAACCATCTGGGCGCCGAGGGCAATTGCCTGGCGTCATTCGGCCCCTATTTTTCCAACACCTACTCGACGCCCTGGGGCAAGTCATTGAATTTTGACGGCGCCTGGTCGGATGGTGTCCGGAACTTTGTTATCAGCAACGTCCTCTACTGGGCCGATCATTATCACGTTGACGGACTGCGCCTCGACGCCGTTCATGAGATCTACGACCGAAACGCCCGCACGATCTGGGAAGACCTGGAAAAAGCCGTCCGGAATTGGCAGGTCCGGTCCGGACGCAGTTTCTACCTGGTCGCTGAAAGCGATTCCAACGACCCCCGCACCGTGCATCCATCCGGAACCGGCGGCCGTGGTTTTGACGCCCAATGGCTCGATGACTTCCATCATTCGCTTTATGTCTTGCTGGACAGGGAAGGACGGGATCATTACCAGGATTATGGCGAGCTCCGCCAACTGGCCAAAGCGTATACCGACGGCTTCGTTTTTAGCGGCGAATATTGCACCTTTCGTCACCGGACACACGGTGCTTCTTCGGCCGGCCTCCCGGGTGAACGATTCGTTGTCTTCAACCAGAACCACGACCTTCCGGGCAATCGACCCGATGGCGCCCGGCTCGCCGCACTGGTGGACGCTGAACGCGTCAAACTCGCCGCGGCTGTCGTTATCCTGTCGCCTTATCTTCCCCTGTTGTTTATGGGCGAAGAATATGGGGAAGATTCACCGTTCTACTTTTTTTCGGATTATCGGCGCGAACAGGTGTCCGCCGGGCTTTTGGCCCAGCGTCACCAACAGTTTGCCGACTTCAACTGGAATGCGGATGCCCCCGACCCGCAGCTGCCGGCGACCTTTCTGGATTGCATACTTAAGTGGGACAGCCGGCGCAAATCCGGGCATCGCGAGATACTCGACTGGCACCGGCGGCTGATCGCCCTTCGCAACACGCATCCCCTCCTGGCCGATTGCTCGCGGAAATATCTGCACGCCGATCTCCTGGGTACGACAGGCCTTGCGATCCTGCGCTATTCCGCGGATCATCGGCTGCTTCTGCTATTCAATTTCTCCGCGACCGATTTGACGACGGTCGTTCCCTGCTATAGCCGCGGCCCCGGTTCCTGGACGAATATTCTCAGCTCGGTCGCGGCCCCCGAATATCTGCTGCCCGGCAAATCGATTCAGCTTCCCCCCTGGAGCGCATTGGTTTATGAGTTCGTTGCGTAGCGGTGCCTGGATGCTCAACGCTTGGCAGGGTTGAAGGGAGAAGTCAACAGCACGATCGACCGGTCCGTCGCCCGATAGGTGGAGCAGGCCGGATACGTTTTCCCGTTTTCCGCATGTGGATCGGCGGTATCCCAAACCTTTTTCCAGGTCTTTCCATATTTCTCTCCCGGCAGCCTGAAGTCCAGCGGCTCGAAGTGGGCGTTGAACAAAATATAAAAGCTGTCGTCCACGACCGGATGATTCTCCTGATCCACCGTATTCAGTCCGCCGCCGAACAAAAAGACGCCCAGCGACTTCGCAAATCCGCTCTTCCAGTCTTCCTCCGTCATCTCTTCGCCTCCCGGCAGGAACCAGCCGATGTCCGCCAATCCCCTTGTCCGCACCGGTTTACCCTTGAACCATTGTTTGCGGGCAAAAACCGGGTGGCCCTTCCTGAATTGGATCAGACTCGCCGTGAATTCCATCAGGTCCCGATCGGCTGTGGTCCAATCGATCCAGGAGATCTCGTTGTCCTGGCAATACGCATTGTTATTGCCGTGCTGACTATGCCCGAGCTCGTCTCCTGCGAGCAGCATCGGCACGCCCTGCGACAGCATCAACGTGGCCAGAAAGTTTCGTTTTTGTCTGTTGCGGAGATCGTTGACCGCCTCCTCCTCCGTCGGCCCTTCCGCTCCGCAATTCCAGGACCGGTTATCCTGCGCGCCGTCTTTGTTATCTTCCTTGTTGGCTTCGTTATGCCGTTCGTTGTACGATACCAGGTCATGTAGCGTGAAGCCGTCATGGGCCGTAATAAAATTGATACTCGCCGTTGGATTGCGATTGTCCCCCTTGTACAGGTCGGAGCTGCCGGTAAAGCGCTCGGCAAATTCCGCCAGCATACTGTCGGCCCCCCGCCAGTAATCGCGCATGCAATCCCGGTATTTTCCATTCCATTCCGCCCATCCCGGCGGGAATTGGCCGATCTGGTATCCGCCTTCTCCTACGTCCCACGGTTCCGCGATGAGCTTGACCTGCGAAATAACGGGGTCCTGGTAAATGATGCTAAAAAAGGCAGACAAGCGGTTGACGTCCTGCAGCTCGCGCGCCAGCGCCGCCGCCAGATCGAACCGGAAGCCGTCTATATGCATCTCCAGCACCCAGTAGCGCAGGCTGTCCATGATCATCGCCAGCACATTGGGCAACCGGGCATTCAGCGTATTGCCGGTACCGGTATAGTCAAAATAGAATCGTTTGTCATCGGCCAGCCGGTAGTACTCGCTGTTGTCGATTCCCCGGTAAGCCAGAGTCGGTCCCAGTTGATTACCTTCTGCCGTATGATTGTATACCACGTCGAGAAAAACTTCGATCCCCGCTTTATGCAGTTCCTTCACCATGTTCTTGAACTCATTCACCTGGCCCCCGATATCCTTTCCGCTGTAGAAGCGAATATCCGGCCCGAAAAACCCGATCGTATTATATCCCCAGTAATTCGTCAACCCTTTGTCGATCAGGTGGCGCTCGGAAACGCTCTCATGCACCGGCATCAGTTCTACAGCGGTAATGCCCAGCTTTTTCAGGTAGCCGATCACTTCCGGATGCGCCAGCGCCGCATACGTCCCCCGCAGCGCTTGCGGAATGCCGGGGAAAAGCTTCGTCAGCCCTTTTACATGTACCTCATAAATGATGGTATTGTGATAGGCGATCTTTGGCGGCCTGTCGCCTTCCCAGTCGAAGTGATGATCGATGACGGCCGATTTGGGAGCGACGGTCGCATTGTCCCGGATGTCGCAGGATAAGTCATCCTTGCCGATCTCGTATCCGAATAACGAGTCATCCCATTCGACCATGCTGCAGATCGCCCTGGAGTATGGATCCAACAACACTTTAGCCGGATTGAACCGATGCCCGTTACCGGGATCATAAGCACCGTACACCCGGTACCCATAGAGCTGACCGGGCTTACAATCATGCAAATACACATGCCAGATGTCGTGCGTCCGCTGGGTCAGCCTGATCCGCCCCGTTTCTTTTTCTCCTTGCGCGGCATCAAACAGACAGAGCTCGACGCCTTCTGCGTTATGGGAATATAAGGCAAAATTTACACCCTTTCCGTCCCAGAAAGAGCCCAGGGGATACGGGTCGCCGGGAAATACTGTCATAGCAGATCGGTCAGTTTGGATATAAGCTACTATAGTTCGAATAAAAGCTGTTCCGCGTGGTTGCTTTCCGGAATCCGGCGGATGAAATTGTCGTACCCTTCCTCGCTCTCATGACTGCTGTACGCGCCATACGCATCGAGACTGTATCCAATGACGCCGTCCCGGGTACGCAGGATATACAGCACAGCCATATCCGATGGATCGGACTCGCCTTCGAACCGGAGGACCTTTATAATTTCCAGTTGTTCCGGCTGATAATACTTACCGCGGCCCGGCGTAAATCCGTCCGGGGTCCAGCGGAACTCCAGGTCCATGTGCCTGGCCTTCAGGAGCCCGAGGGCCTGTGATACCGTTAACATTTCAGCAGTACTCCCCATGAAATTTTTTCAATACTTCATTCAAATCCTGTGCCCGGTGCGCCTTCTTTGCCGTCTTACTTATCTTCCGCTTCGCAATCATTGTCGATGACATGATGGTTTGGTTTTATTCGTTATCCGGTGAAAATATTGTACCACCTGAAATCACAACGGGGAAAAAAGTCCCTGCAAGCGCAAAGGCCCGTTTAGCGCGGCGTCCAGCCCCGATGGCATAATTTTTTCGGCGACCCCGTCGAAGCGCTTCACTTCTTTTTTTTATTAATCATCAAAAATCTTTTAGGTATGACTACGAGAAATTCAGGAAGACGCGGCTTTGCGGCGATGGATCCGGAAGATCGCCGGCGGATCGCCGCGCGCGGTGGCCGGGCTTCTCACGGCGGCCGGGATTACGAAGACGACAACGACGTCCGGGGCTATAACCGCGGCTACGCAGAGAACGAGGAAGACGACGATGACTATGACGACGATTACGAAAATCCGTCTTCCCGGTACCAGGAGTACGAAGAGGACTACGACACCGACGAAGATGAGAACGAATACGACGAGGATGACGATGACAACGATTATCGGCCCTATTCGCGGTACGAAGAAGACGAAGGCGATGATGATTATGGCCGTGGCCGCAGCTATGGGAATGACGAAGACTACGGTAACCGCGGCTGGGAGAGCCGCGATGAAGACCGTTACGGGAACCGCAATGAAGGCCGCTATGGGAACCGCCGCGACGGTCGCAACGAAGGCCGCAGCGAAGGCCGCTATGATAGCGGCCGGGGCCGCTCCGGCGGCGGCAGAGGCTTTGCCTCCATGGACCGCGACCAGGTCAGGCGCATCGCCAGCGAAGGCGGCCGGGCCCGTCACGAGCAACGGGGACGGTCCGGCCATGACCAGGGGGGCCGCGGCCGCTCCGGCAGCCAGGAAAGAGGCCGCGCGTCCGGTAGCTCCGGTCGGGGCCGCTCATCGGGTGGTTCCTCTTCCTCCCGCAGCCATTCCGGTTCATCGCGCAGCGGCAGCTCGGGACAATCCCGCAATTCAAGAGGCCAGTTCACCAGCCGGAGCGGGCGCTCGGGCTACGGCAGCAGGTCCCATTCCGGCGGCAACCACCGCGGCAACCGCTAAGGTATCCTGACAATCCTTCCAATTCCAACGAACAGATAGCAGCCACCCCAACGGCTCTATTTGTTCGTTGTTAACTCAAATCTGAAATAAAACATCAACTATGAGCAAAGCCACAACAACCGGCCGGGGCAAACGAACGGGCAAGGCCTCGGCCAGCCATCGAAATGGCAGCCGCCAAACATCCGCCCGCGAGAACGGCGGCCCGAGAGCCAACTCATCCCGGTCCGGCAGCTCCGGAACGTCCACCGACCGGGAATCCGCCGGCCGCACGTCCGCCAAACGGGAATCGTTAAACCGGGAATCCGCAAACCGGGAATCTTCAAACCGGGAATCGTCAAGCCGGGATTCCGGTAACCGCGGCCCGGCTTACGCGGGCCGCGAAGAGCAAGCCAACGCCGGCATGACAGCCAAACCTTTTAAAGGAGAAACCCATCTGGAAAAATTTTTTCTGGCGCAGTTGAAGGACATTTATTACGCCGAAAAGAAAATAACACAGTCCCTCCCTAAAATGCGCGAAGCCGCAACGACGGAAGGATTGAAAGACGCCTTCGACGATCACTTGCACCAGACCGAACGCCATATCCGCCGCCTGGAGAAGGCATTTGAATCCATCGGCCAGCGTCCAGAGGGCGAGAAATGCGAGGCCATCGAAGGCATTGCCCGCGAAGCGGACCAGATCATAAAAGAAACCGAAGAGGGTACCCTCACCCGGGATGCCGCGCTCATTATCGCCGCCCAAAAGGTCGAACACTATGAGATCGCCACCTATGGCGGTCTTGTACAACTGGCCATCACCATGCAGCTGCATGAGGCGGCTGATCTGCTGGACAAGACCCTGGTGGAAGAAGAGGATACCGACGCCCGGCTTACCGAAATAGCAGAGAACGATATCAACCTTCGGGCCGAACACGAGGACGCGCAGGACTGGCCCGCCGGCGAAACCGATGAGATCGGATCAGAAAAAGAATGACTATGAAAAAGGTGAAAAACCACCCTCGCAAGAAAAAGGCCACCTCCGCAAAAACCCGGAGGTGGTCGGCGGGGGTGACACAGAACAGCAATGCACTCGATCTGGACCGGGGCGTCTTTACCGGCCGTGACCCAAAAAAAATTGCTCAATCCCTGGAAAGGTCCGCTGAAAAGAGCACACGAAAAAAAGGCAGCTCCTATCAGTCAGCCATGTCCATGCTGAATTTTTATATCAACCGGGCCGGCAAAAACCTGCCGGCAAAACAGAAACAGGTCCTCAACAAGGCCAGGCAGGAATTGAAGGAACTTCACGAGAAGAACCGGGAAAAACAGGATCAGGAAAAGAACTGAAACCAGATCAATGCAACCGCCGCTGCCGTCATCAGCAGGAGGGTAAGCACGCCGAGCACGTTCGATAGCGCGGTGTTCGTGTGCTTGCCCATGATCTTTTTATTGTTGCCGATGTGCAGCAGCAGCACGATCATTACGGGAGCGGTTATCCCGTATAGGATTGCCGTATACAATAAGGCCTGCACCGGCGAAATTCCCAGGAATTGGAGGGACAGCCCTGCTACCAGGCTTACAATGATGACACCATAGAAGCGCTTGGCCTGGTAGAATTTCTTATCCAATCCTTTGGAGAAATCGAACGTCTCCGCCAGCATATACGATACACAGCCCGCCAGCACCGGGATCGCCAGAAATCCCGTACCGATCACGCCGATCGCAAACAGGATATAGCTTAGCTGTCCGGCCAGCGGTTTCAGCGAATGAGCTGCCTGCTCAACCGTATCGATCTGCCGGATGCCCGCTCCGTTCAGCACGACCCCTGCCGTGAGAATGATAAAGTACATCACCAGATTGGAAAAGAACATCCCCGTATTCACATCCTTCCGCATATCGCCCAACATTCGCTTGTCCACAAAGATCCGCTTGCGCTTTGAATGCTCCGCATCCTCCGCTTCCATCGTCGCCTGCCAGAAGAAAAGATAAGGCGAGATGGTTGTCCCAAGGATAGCGACCAGGATGCCCAGAAACTCCTTATCAAGCCGAATCGTCGGAATGAACGTGTGACGCGCAACCTCCCGCCAGTTCGGATGGACCAGGAAAGGGATCACCAGGTATAGCAGGAGCCCGATACAAAGCCACTTCAGTAACCCCGCCATCCGTTGATAGGAATACTGAATGATGACATAAAGCAGAATGGCGGTAAATACGATACAAAATGCAAAGTTCGGGATCGCCGGGAACAACAGGTTCGCCACCGCACCCATGCTCTGGATATCCGCGCCGATATTCATGATCACCGCGGGGAAACTGAACAGGATCATCAGGTAAAGCACAAATTTCGGGTAGTGACTCTTTAGCGTACCCGTCAACCCCTGGCAGGTCACCATTCCTATACGCGCGGCCATCCCCTGGATCGCGGCCATCAGGGGAAAGGTCAACAGGGCCGTCCATAAGGTGGAAAGGCCGAACATGGCGCCGGCCTGCGCATAAGTTATAATCCCGGAAGGATCGTCGTCGCTGGCTCCGGTGACCAGGCCGGGGCCCAATGCCTTTAGAAATTTTTGCAGCCTGGACCGCTTGGCGGGCTTGCGTCGGGTGGAAGGCGTCGGGGTGGTAGACATCGGGATGTAAAAGGTTAGAGTTGCTCCAGGTTTATGTTCTTATTTCGGTTGTCGTTGAATTGCTCATTCAGGTTGTAAGCCGCGCTGATCAGCGCCATGTGCGTAAACGCCTGCGGGAAATTGCCGAGGTGCTCTCCTTCGAATCCCAACTGCTCTGAATACAGACCGAGATGGTTGGCATAGCCGAGTATTTTCTCGAAATAATACCGTGCCTTCTCCAGTTCGCCCGCCCGTGAGAGACATTCGACATACCAGAAGGAACACATGGAAAACGTACCTTCCCGGCTTACCAGACCGTCCGGAGCGGCAATCTCAGGGCGATACCGATATACAAGCGAATCCGTCACCAACTCTTCTTCGATCCGTTTCAGCGATGAAAGCCACCGCGGGTCCTTCGGGCTGATAAATCGGAACAATGGCATCAGCAGACTGGAGGCATCCACCGTCTCGGCTCCCTGGTATTGTACGAAAGCCTGCTTCTTCTCATCCCAGAAATCGGTAAAGATACTTTCATAGATCTTGTCGCGCTCCTTCTTCCAGATTCCGTTGCGCGGAAAGGAGCGCATTTTTGCCAACTTCATAGCCCGATCCAGCGCCACCCAACAAGCCACGCGGGAACTCAGGAATTTCCTTTGTCCCCCTCTCACCTCCCAGATACCGTCATCGGGTTGATCCCAGTTCCTGGCAAGCCAGTCCATCTGTCTTTCAATGTCTTTCCAGAAATCATAGGAGATCGGTTCGCCGTACTTGTTATAAAGATAGACGGAATCCATCAGCTCGCCATAGATGTCCAGCTGAAGCTGCCGATAGGCATCGTTCCCTACCCTTACCGGCGACGATCGTTTATACCCTTCAAATTGATCCAGCTGATATTCCACGAGCTGACGGTTGCCGTCGATCGAATACATAATTCCCA
>DATJWK010000142.1:0-19649 GCA_035501395.1 Puia sp. | reverse complement strand
AAATGGCCGCTATCTTTTCCAATATCCATCCCGTCCCTCCGCCAACAATCAGCAACCGGTCTCCCGGTCGGATATATTCCAGCAGTTCTACCTGGGCGCTGATTTCCGCCTGGCCGTAAAACAAGTGGTGTATCCGATCATAATAGTTAGCTATCCGGTCGTAGTTGTTTCGCACATCCGAAAATACAGATTATCCCCCGAATCCTCCGCCGCGCCCGATCGCGCCTTTTTTGTAACTTCAATTCATGCTAAACTCCAGTCGCCGCCTGCTTATCCTTGTACTCACGCAAGTCCTCCTGTGCTGGTACGAGACCTATTTGATCTCCCGGATTTCCACCATCGGAAAGATCGGCATCGCCACCGCCTATCATCAATATCATTGGCTTCGGGTCTTCTGGCTGACCTTTGCCATCCTCACATTTTTCCAGCTCGCTCTCGTCGTTACGCTTCACATCATGAGCAGCCGCGCGACAAAGAAAATGACCAATCTCGTCAGTACCATCCTCTTCGTTGCCGGCGGCCTCGGTCTTGTTCTCACCTTCCAGGACTTTATGCATACCTATAGCCACCGCCTGCTAAAGGAGCGATTCCACCTCGGATTCTATATTTTCTGGATCGGCTGGATGGGTACCTGCCTCTACTTTCTGTTCTCCAACCGGACAAGGCCCTTTCCCCTCGACCCAAACGCTCCGCCGGTCACAAAGTCGCCCTATCCAGAGCCGCAACCTGCGCCTTATAAGCCCTTGGTAGAACAATCGCCTTCGCAACCCGATCCAATCCCACCAGCCGGGTAAGCCGGTAAATAAAAACAACCGCCCGCATCCACCACGCCGGGGAAAGCGATAACAACCGCTGCACCTTCGCCGGAACCAGCAATGATTGCCCGCCAAGCAAGATAGCATACCGCATCGAACCAAGACTTTTCCTGTATCGCCGATACAAGTCTTTGGTCAGTTCGGTATTCGCAAGATTCTTTTCCAGATGATCCCGCCGCATCAGCTCCCATGCAGGGTAACTTTCCGGCAGCCCCTTTAGCCCCATCCTGGACCCAACCCCGTAAAAAACGTCAAAGATCTCTTCCTTCTCTTCTTCTGTCAGCCGCCGCTCCAGCAACTCAAACGATCGGATCGTATAATCGATCAACATAAACAGGACATCCCGATAAGCACTGTCCGGTATCCTCGCACCTCTGCTTTTCTCTACCGCCCCGTGGATGGCCGTGATCTGATCGATAGCACCCAGCGCCCGATCAAGCGGAGAATAGATGATCGCCTGCGCGTACCGGACCGTAGAAAATAACCGCCCGATCGGGTCCGCCGGGAGGCGCCCTGTATAGTAAAGCCAGTCGACCGATGTATTCAAGGCAAACTCCGCCGCCGATCCGGCAAACACCAGCAACACCGTGTCACTGCGCCCCCAGATCGTCCGTACGATCGAGCCGTTAGGAACGAAATACTTTTCCATTGCATCAAAAAGTACTTTGAACCACAAAGTACGCAAAAATCCTCCTCCTTTCAAAGCAAAAAAATATTAAATTTATTGCGCCATGCTCCTCTTCTTTCCTTTTTACTTTTTCCACGGGATCTTCGGCCTCACCTTTGGAGGCGTCTGCCTTATCTTGTACTTCCTTCCCACCATCGTTGCGGCCATGCGCAGCCACCCCAGCGCGGGCGGCATTTTCGCGGTCAACTTCTTTCTCGGCTGGACCTTCATCGGCTGGATCCTCTGTCTGGTATGGGCCGCTTCCGAGGGCAGCCGCTATAAGGGGCCCTATCCTCCTTACAACCCCTCCGCCGACTCCCAGGACCGGGTCATCAACCAACTGCGCCAACTCCAGCAACTCCGCGACGAAGGCGCCCTCACTGAAGAAGAGTTCAACCGCCAAAAGGCTACCATCCTCCGTTGATCGACCGGCCCAACGCCTATACGATCCCGCGGCCCGTAATCTTCAACCCGTACGCATGTTCGCAAGGCTTATCGCCCGCCAGCACCACCTTCAATCCATCCGCCTCCATCGCAAACGCTGCTTGCCCGCGCCCAAACAATTCCACCCCCTCCACATTCGTCCCCGCCAGCGCCCTTATCTTCACAATGCCTGTCGACGGCCATCCCATAAAATATGCGTATAACACGCCCCCTTTCGTCGTGAACCGCACATCCGTATCCGTCAATGCCTTCTTTTTGCCCTCATTGAACGACTGCCCGTCCTCGTTCGCAGCCGCCGGCGCAGCCGCCTGCGGCGCCCCCTCCCCAAATCGCTTCCACGGCCTCGTCCCATAGATCCCTTCACTGTTCACCGCCATCCACTTCGTGATCCCGTCCAGCACCGCCAGCTCGTCCGGATCGGGCATCCCGCTCGCCGGCAGCGGTATATTCAGCATAAGGTTGCCGTTTTTGCTTACAATATCCACCAACATATCCACGATGGTCTTTGGCGTTTTGTAATGGCCGACCGTCCTGCGGTTATAATGCCAGTCACCGATACAGGTGTCCGTCTGCCAGGCCAGCGGCCATATATCCTCCACAACTCCCCGCTCTACATCGAAGACGCAGATTGCCTTGCCTTTTACCGAATCCAGCGCTCGTTTGCTCGTATATACCGCCTGCGTCTTGCCGCCATTCATCGCTGCATTCTTGTTGTACAAATGCGCCAGCAGGTTCAGCCCATAATCTTCAAATGGCACCTGCCCGTCACAATACAACAGGTCGGGCTCATATTGATCGACCAGGTCCTTGATGCGATCGAACCAATGCCGCTTCCAGCTTTCCGGGATCGTATTTTCATTCCAATCCAGGTCGCCGTCATTGCTTAACACCTCCTCGCACCGGCCATAATATTCGAAATTTCGGGGATCGGCGCCATCATAGGATACCCCGGCTAACGTCCCAGATTTGTCGCTTCCCTTGCTGCTTGAAAACCATTTATACGAGATCCAAAGATGATCGCTGACCGCAAATTTCAACCCGTGAATCCGCGCCGCCTGTCTCCACATCCCTACGATGTCCTTCTTCGGCCCCATCTTCACCGCGTTCCACCGGTTAAATTTTGAATTCCAGAGGTCAAAATTGTCATGATGCACCCCCATCGTCATGAAATACTTCGCACCCGCCTTCTTATAGATGTCCATAAGGTGATCCGGATCGAACTTCTCCGCCTTCCAGGCCGGGATCGTATCCTTGAATCCAAACTTCGATGGATGACCATAGGTTTTTAAATGATACGCATGCTGCGCGCTCCCTTCGATATACATATTGCGCGCATACCAGTCCCCCGCTTCTACAGCCGACTGGGGGCCCCAATGCGCCCAGATGCCAAATTTCGCGTCCCTGAACCACTCCGGAATTTCATACCCCCGCAGCGATATCCTGGTTCCTTCAAAGGGCCCTTGTGCCACGCCAAGCCGCACACCATACCCGGCTCCCCGAACCCCCGGCAAGGCATCCATACCCGGCCGCAGCGCCATTGCGGCCCCGCCCAACACTCCGTTTTTTATTAGATTTCTTCTTGAAATTGACATACCCGAATGTACTAATTTTATATATATTAAAACCGCCTCATTGGCTGCCAGACTGCTTTGCTTGCCATGTTGCTTATGCCTACTCTTCATGAAAATGCAGGGCCAGGATTCCTGTCACCAGGTTCCGCTGAGACCCATATTTATCTTGAATAATCCGAGGCTGCTGGCGGCGGCTCCTTGCAGCTCGGGCTTTGCCGGTGTCCCGTTCTGGTACCCGACCTCCACCGAAATGCTGGTGGGATTTCTCGAACCCTGTACCAATTACAATATTCCCGATACCACCTATATCTCGGGCGCAGTCCAGACCCCGCAGGCCGGCCTCCTGCCTGTCGTTCCACAGCCCGTCCCCGACGGCGCAGGGGTACTCGCGATCGGCGACTACGGATTCAAACCGGGTAGCATCTACGTAAACCCCGACTATAAATCCTTTGCAAGCACCTGTCTCACTCAAAAACTTCGGAAGGACTCCCTTTATCGCTTTGACTTCTACGCGGGCTTTGGCGTCGCCGGAAGCGAATTTCTCGATGTCCCCAATCAGTTGCTGGGCCCCCAGTTCTCGACCACCCCGGAAACCTTTGGCCTATTCGGCAGGCCTGATTGTTCTGCCGTAGGAAATCCCATCCCGCTGTACAGCTGTGTGGATCGCGCCGGCTGGATCCCGCTTGGCGAAGTCACCGTTAAAGGCAGCCCGGGCGCATGGTCAAAGGCCTCCATTCTGTTCACCCCCCCGATGGACATCGCCGCCATCGCCGTTGGCCCGGGCTGCGATACCAATTTCTCCTCTCTTCCTTTTAGCGGTACCCATAACGGCCAAGGCTATAACACCAATCGATACGCTTTTTTCCTCGACAGCCTCCAATTCTACGGCGCCGACACCCCGCCTCCCATTGTCACCCTCGTCTCGGGCGACTCCTGTAGCTCGGATGTGATCCTGCAAATGCAGCCCGGCGCCTGGTACGCCGCCTCGTCACTCCAATGGTATCGTAACGACAGCCTGCTCCGCGGGCAACAGGACAGCCTCATAACCGTACCCCGGGCCAATCCCGGCACGGATACCTTCCGCTGCACGGTGAGCAATGATTCGCTGTGCCTGACCTCCAATCCTGTCCTTGTCATGTGGACGCCGCTGCCCGCCGCCGCCTCGCTCGGTGCTGCGGACACCACGGTTTGCCTCGAAAACGGTCCCGTCACCCTTGACGCCTTTATAGACAGCGCGTTTAAATACGTCTGGCAGGACGGTTCCACCAATCCCTGGTTCAAGGCGACCCGGGATGGCACCTATACGGTGACCGTTTCCAACGGCTGCGGCTCCGCCAGGGCCCAAAAGACTGTCCGTTTTGTGGCCTGTGATTACAACGTTTACGTCCCGAATGCCTTTACCCCAAATGCCGATGGCAATAACGATCGGTTCCGCCCGCATTTTTTTAACCCGCCTTCCCATTTTTCGATGCAGATCTTTAACCGGGGCGGCCAGCAGATCTTTTCCACCACCAACCCGGCCACCGGATGGGATGGCACCTTTGACAACTCGCGCCAGCCCGCCGGGGGCTATATCTGGTACATTAATTTTACCGACATTTTCGGTAAACCCCACTCTCTCAATGGCACGCTCCTGCTGATCCGGTAGTGCGCCCGCCGTTCCTGCGGTTTTTAGCGTAATTTTCCACTACAAACTGACGTAATGAAAAACAAGCACATTGCCTTGCTTGCTCCCCTGCTGCTTCCATGGATGCTTTGCGCGCAGTTGCCGCACGACTCCACCTATGCCGACCGTCTGGGCTACCCAAAAGGTGCCCGCGTCCTGATCATCCACGTGGACGACGCCGGAATGTCCCTCGAATCCAATGAAGGCGCCATTACCGCCCTTAAAAAAGGAGCCGCCACATCCGTCAGTGTCATGATGCCCTGCCCCTGGGTTCCCGGCTTTGTAAGATGGCTGAAGTCCAACCCCGATATCGATGCCGGGCTGCACCTTACGCTTACTTCCGAATGGAGTGAATACCGATGGGGACCCGTCGCCGGCCACACCGTCGTACCCGGCCTCACCGATAGTACGGGAAACCTCTGGCCATCGGTTCCCCAGGTGGTTGTTCATGCGACGCCAAAAGAAGTATCGGCCGAAATTTCCGCTCAATTGGAACGTGCCCGGGCTATGGGATTCGAGCCCACTCACCTTGATACGCATATGGGAACCCTTTACGCAACCCCGGAATTCCTGCGACAATATATGAGCCTTGGCATGACCAACCATATTCCCGTCATGTTGCCCGGCGGCGCGGACAAACTGATCCAACAGGAAACCGGTTTCCCAAACGCCACCATCACGCAAATGCAGGTACTCGGAGCCAACCTCTGGAAGGCAGGACTCCCCGTCCTCGACGACCTGCACAACTTTAGCTACGACTGGAAAGTTCCCGACAGCCTGAACGTCGGCATCCCCACCCCACAATCCGATATGAAATTGGAAAAATGGCGCGTGGCAAAATACATCGACGCGCTGCACCTGCTTCAACCCGGCGTCACGATGATGATCATGCATTGCTCCGACGCCGGCGCCCATTTCACCCGGATCAGTGACAGCGGCCCGCTTCGCCGGGGCGATATGCTGGCGATGCTGGACCCGGCTTTCAAAAAAGCGCTGAAGGATGAAGGCATCATCCTCAGCACCTGGCGGGAGCTCATGCGGCGCCGCCAAAACATGCATTGACCAAACGCCCGCGCCGCACCATGGTCATCGTCGGCGGCAGCCGCTCCTGGAACGCCTGCAAACTCCCGCTGACCCGATAGTCAGCATGCCGGGTTTGCACCCGCAAGCCGCCGCCCTCGACCTCAACCTGCCAGATATCGCTGTACCTGACCGGCTCGAATCGTGCCCGACTCTTGATAAAAACGATATCCAGCGGCCGCGCCACAAAACCCGCACCCGTCCACCGGTTCCAGATGCGGACCAGATGCCCGCAACGGTACGGCGGTTGCAAATGCCCATCCAGCGCAAACGACAAATGCGCGGTACACTTCTCGTTCCGCCCGGACAAAAAGACGACACCGCGCGGCTCGGCGACCAATGTCGGTCGCAGCCGTTGATATTCGTCCCAAACAACAATCCGGATAAACAGCCAGGTTATCGGCTGCGATCTTAAGATCATTTCCGCGCCGGCCACACTCCCCGCCACCCACACTTTCGGCGGGTCGGGACGATTCCTTAACAATTCGGTAAGCTCGCGCGCTGCTACTTCGTCGGGATCGATCAACAGGATCTGGCAATTGTTCCAGCTCATAGTTTTGGTGGTTTCAGTGGTTTCTGCTCTAATTTACACGCACGAAACCACACACCATGAACGCGCCAAACCTACTTCCCGATTTTAAATTTTTGAGGAAGCGTTTGATAAATACTTCCTACTAATTTTTTATCATCCGGTCAAACCAATACTCCAATGCTCCTTTATCGGGCAGCACTCCCGGAGTAGCCAGTTTTCCAAAAAACATTATTTTCCCGCTCTCCCGGCTAAACGGCTCCCACCGGGTCAGCCCCGCTCCATTCGGATCCCCCGTTTTCGCGAAATTTACCCAGTATGAAGACATGGCGTCGGCCAGCTTGTAATCTGCCGGCTCGAAAGGCCGTCGCACAAACTTCAGGTTATCGTAGGCATACGGCACCTCCGCCGTATGAAAAGCGCCCCACAAGGTTCCGCCGGGAGCGGTCGGGGGCTTCCGGACAAACCGATACACAAACACGTTCTCTCCCTGCATACTCGCCAGCACCGCCCATGCATAGTTCTGCCGTCCGAATATCATATCCCGCGATAACCTGATCTGGGATACCCCCGCTACGGAGTCATTATCGGCAGGATAATACTTCAACACCGCATCCGCCTCGCCCCCAAATTGTTTTACGATGTCCTGCCGGTAATCCGCCGCCTTCTTCGGCGGACCAAAAACAAACCCCTCGTCCTCATTCCACCCCGTCAGCAGGGCAACCGGATTCGATTTTTTCTCCAGGAAAATATCCGCGACGGCCTCAGGCAACACATATCCATCGATCACCGGCCGCCAATTCCCCTGCCCTTTCCTGAATAACTCGTCTGCCGGTATCGCCCGTAGCGCGGCCAGCGAAGAAGCACCCAGTTTCTCCGCTATCCTGGCTCCCTCCCCCTCGGCTGCCGCCAGCGGTGCATTCTCCCGGCTGAAATTCGCTCCGCTCTCGCCGATAGCTTTCCCAAAAAGCCCCTTCGCCAGGGGAGAAGCCACCAGACAATTTACGCTCATGCTTCCCGCGGACTGCCCGGCAACCGTGACATTATCGGGATCCCCGCCAAAAGCCGCGATATTCGCCTTCACCCAATTCAGCGCGGCGATCTGATCCATCAATCCATAGTTCCCGGAAGCGTGATTCGCCGACTCACGCGAAAGTTCCGGATGCGAAAAGAATCCGAATATCCCTACCCGGTAGTTGATGGTGAGATACACAACGCCCTTCTTCGCGATGGCCTCCCCGTCATAGATCGGGACATTACCCCCGCCGCTGCCGAATCCGCCGCCATAGATATAGACCAGCACCGGCCGGCGCTCGCCCGGCGCCCTTGCGGCCGTCCAAACATTCAAATACAGGCAATCCTCACTGATGGTTTTCTCCGGGATGAGATACTCTTCCGTCCACATAAGGAAAGGCGCCGGCTTGCCTTGCATCGGGCTGGGGCCAAACTGTACACAGGCCCGCACGCCATCCCATGGAGCCGCCGGCTGTGGGGCCTTCCACCGCAATGCCCCCACCGGCGGCGCCGCAAACGGTATCCCCCTGAACACATGCACATCTCCCGCATCCTGCCCCGAAATCCAGCCGCCGCTCACCTTCACTTTATCAAATCCCTGGCTGAAACCCATCACCCCGCAGGCCACCATCGCCAACACCATAAAAATTCTTTTCATATGCAAACTTTAGCCTAATTTAATACTTCTTTGAATCGCTTGCTTATGAATACATACGACGCAATCGTAATCGGTTCCGGCATCAGCGGCGGCTGGGCAGCCAAGGAACTAACCGAACACGGCTTGTCCACGCTCATGCTCGAACGCGGCCGGCCCGTCGAACACCTGAAAGACTACCCCACGGCCACCACGCCTCCCTGGGGCTTTCCCCACCGCGGCCAATTGCCAAAAGCCGTCCTCGATGACAACCCGGTCGTAGCGCGTTGTTATGCATACGGTGAAGCCACCAAACATTTCTTCGTCCCGGATAAATTTCATCCGTATATCCAGGAAAAACCTTTTGACTGGATCCGCGGCTACCAGGTCGGCGGCAAATCCCTGTTATGGGCCCGTCAGACCCAACGCTGGAGTAAATTCGAATTTGAAGGCCCGCATCGCGATGGCATCGCTCCTCCCTGGCCCATCGGCTATGAAGACCTCGCGCCATGGTATAGTCATGTCGAGAAATTCGCGGGCATCAGCGGTAATAAAGATGGCCTCGAACAGCTGCCGGACGGTGAGTTCCTTCCACCTTGGGAAATGAACTGCGCTGAGGCCGCCATCCGCGAAAAGATGGTAGCCAAATATCCCGATCGCCCAATCATTATCGGTCGCTGTGCCCACCTGACAAAACCCAACCCCATCCATATCCAGCAGGGCCGCGGCCAATGTCAGGCCCGCGATATGTGCGAGCGCGGCTGCCCCTTTGGCGGTTACTATAATTCCAATTCCACCACCATCCCCTGGGCCCAGCGTACCGGAAAACTGACCCTCCAGCCCTTCAGCGTAGTACATTCGATCATCTATGACGAAAAAAAGGGAAGGGCGACGGGCGTCCGGGTCATCGACGCGCAGACAAAAACCGCAACCGAATACTACGCCCGCATCATCTTCGTCAACGCGGCCTGTATCAATACGAACCTGATCCTGCTAAACAGTACGTCCGGCCGATTCCCAAATGGCATCGGCAACGACAATGGCCTCCTCGGGCATTATATCATCTTTCACAATTACCGGGGCGGCGTCGGCGCCACCTTCGAAGGATTCCCCGATAAATACTATTTTGGCCGGCGGCCTACGGAACTTTTCATCCCCAACTACCGCAACCTCCGCCGCGACGAAGGGTTGCTCTTCAAACGCGGTTATATGAGCACGTTATCTGCCTCCCGTGCGGGCTGGTGGCAGGGAGAGGGCGCACCCGGTATCGGCGCCGACTACAAAACTGCGATAACCGAACCGGGTATCTGGCAGGTGGGAATGGGCATCCAGGGCGAGACGATCCCGAAATTCTCCAACCACGTCCGGCTGAGCCCGGATCAAAAAGACCAATGGGGCATTCCGCAACTGATCACTTCGGTCGCCTATGACGACAACGACGACAAGATGGTCGACGACTTCGTGGCGCGCTGCTCGGAAATGCTGGATGCAGCAGGATGCAAAAACATCTCTGGCGGCAACAACCACCAGAACCCCGGCCTTGACATCCACGAGATGGGCGGGGTCCGCATGGGTAAAGACCCAAAGACCTCCTTGCTAAACGAGTGGAACCAACTCCACCATTGCAAGAATGTTTTTGTCACGGATGGCGCTTGTATGGTCTCTACCGGCAACCAGAATCCCTCCATTACCTTTATGGCGCTGACCGCCCGTGCCGCCAATCATGCGGTGGAGGAGCTAAAACGCCAGAATCTCTGATCCTTCCCGATTTGGGATTCATTGCATCAAATTTGGAATTTTTCAACCGAGTCTCACTGCGTAAGAGATTGATAATCCGTATAGTAATATTCTGGATCGAAATTCGTTTTATTGTGGCCAGAATCTCTTACCTATGTGGAAAAGCTATCTTAAACCGACCGTATTTACCGTGGTGATCCTTATCCGATCCATGGTCGCTCATGCGAATAATATCGCCATCTTATCCGGTAACTGGGAAACCCCTACCAACTGGTCCACCGGAGCCGTACCGCTGGCAACGGACGCTGTCGTTATCCCCGCAGGGATCACCATGACAGTGGCTGCGGCCGGGGACGTTTGCGCAAGCCTGAGTATCATCAACCTGGGCACGCTGACGATCAGCGCCAACCAAAGCCTCAGCATCGGCGGTAATTTTACCAATGCGGGTACATTCACTGCCACGGCGGGATCGACCCTCACGTTTAACGGAGCGTCCAATTCCATCATTTCGGGCGGCGGTTCGTACACCATAGCCGGCACCATTGTAATGAATATGGGATCCACCGCTACCACGCTCGACGTCCAGGATGCCAATTTCATTACCGGTATCAATTCGGGCGCCAAATACTACTTTACCTTTACAAAAGGCACGTGGATCGAAGACAATACAGCTACTCTTTCGGATTCTTATAATAGCGGCTCCGCCACAAGCCTGACCATACCCTTCGGCGTCGTGATCCAATCGAACGCCGGTACGATGAACCTGGCCCGGAAGGCCACGTCAGGGCAGATGTTGCTGTCCGGCGAGTTGTTCCTGAACGGCGGTACGGTCAACGTCCAGACAGGACAGGCGCTCAATGCGGGCTACGATTTCAAATATTCCGTCAACGGCGGAACGCCCCAACTCTATATCTCCAGCGGAACCTTATATGTCGGCGGCGGTTTTAACCCCAATGCAAACACGGACTACATCGATTTTCACATGACCGGTGGAACGATGATCGTAGCAGAGGACGGTTATTCAAGCTCCTATACATTTCTGCTGAACGACAAGGTGGGAGGAAAGACCTTTATGTCGGCCGGAACGATCATTTTACAGGACGCCTGTAATGCGCCTGTGGCAGATCTCGATATGGGCGGAGCCAATGTAGCCGCAACACAGTATTCGGTTACCGGCGGAACCGTTCAGATAGGATATTCCGCAACGCAGGCCGGCGCTACCTTTTTCGGTATACAAGCCGAGCCGGCGACCAACTATCCGAATATTCTCTTTCAATCGGGCGTTGCCAAAACAGTGGGGGCGAATAATGCCGGCCAGGTCAACATGTTGAGCTTGTATATCAACTCCAACATGACCTTCAATGCAAGCGGCTTCACCACCGTCAATATCATGTCGAATAACGGAACATTTGCGTTTGACGACGAAGGCACCTATACTACAGGCAACAGCACGATGGAATTCTCCGGAGCGGTTAACCAGTTGATCACCTCGACTTCATTGGCAAACGTAACGTTCAAAAATCTGATGATCGCCAACACGAGCGGGAATGTCACCCTGGGCGTGAACGCTACCGTTTCCAACCAGCTTAGCTTTACCAGCGGCCTGCTGGACGCGTCAAAGAAAACGTTGACCCTCAGCACCGGCTCGGTACCGACCACCGGGGCCTCCGCGACCAGATATGTTATCGTAGGAAATGGCTTCAACACCTTCGGCAACATGACGATCAATAATTTACCGACCGCATCGTCCACCCCTTTCCCGATAGGCACCGCAAGTTACTATCTTCCCGCAGCGATCCAGCCCGTAAGCGCAGGTACCAACTACTCTGCATTCGTATTTACAGGTGCAACGACGAATGGGCTCGCCAACGGCACCCTGTTCAGTGCTCCGCTGTTGGCGAACATGTTTAGTGCCGTCTGGAATATCGGCCAAACCGCCGGCTCGGGTTCAGCCACCATTAACCTGGGGTGGGCGGCCTCCGGGGTTGGCCTGGAAGGCGGCACGTTTGCGTCGGCAGGTACGAGCATCGGTATCATCCAAAATACCGGCGGTACGGCATGGAACACTCCGGCCGGCTCCGGCAGCGTCGCCGGCATGACCGCTACGGCCTCTTTTAGCAGCTTCACCAAATTCGCAATAACGGACCTCATGTTCGTCTTACCGGTAGTGGTATCCAATTTCAATGCCGTCGCGCAGAACGACAATACTGCGCTGGTATCCTGGTCAGCTTCCGATGTCGCGGACGTTAGCCGCTTTGATGTCCAGAGAAGCACCGACGGATCGAATTTTACCACCATCGGAACGGTAGACGCATCCGCCGCCGAAACCAGCTATTCGCTGACCGATACGCGGCCCGCATCCGGCGTGAACTATTACCGTTTGCTGACCGAGAACACCGACGGCGCGCAGATGTTCTCCACGATCAGGACCGTGGACTTCTCCTCGGACGCAGGGATCAGGATCTATCCTGTTCCCGCCAGCACTACCGTGAACGTATCCCTTGGGAATGCCGGTTCAGGGATTTCCGTAAGGCTCATCAGCGTGACCGGACAATTATTGCAGTCGGCAACAGTGACCGGCAGCCGCCAGGTGGTCTCCATGAACATCAGCAATTATCCCGCGGGCGCTTACTTTGTACAGGTGATCGGCGAAAACCGGATCCTGCAAACCACGACGGTATCCAAGCTTTAACAAAAAAAAGCCTATATTCACCTCATCATATTCCAACTATGATGAGGTTTTTTTTTCTCCTTGGCTGCCTGACATTAACCGGCATCGTCAATGCCCAGCAATACGGCAATAACCCGGCTGCGGGTCATTACCTGAACACCCGCGGCATCCGCCTGTACTACGAGGCGTACGGTCAGGGCCAGCCCGTCCTGCTCTTCCACGGTAACGGCGGCTCGATCGCCAGCATGAGCAACCAGATCCCATTCTTTGCTGCCCACTATCGGGTTATCGCCATAGACACCCGCGCCCACGGCAAATCCACCGATCCCGGCGACTCCCTTAGCTTCGAAATGATCGTCGACGACTTTAACGCCCTTTGCGATTCCCTCCATCTCGACAGCTGTTACGTGATCGGCTGGAGCGACGGCGGCATCGACGCCATCCTGTTCGCCCTCCGCCATCCGGACAAAGTAAAGAAGATGGCCTTCACCGGGGCCAACCTCTGGCCCGATACAACCGGTCTCACGCCATTCGTATTCCACCTCATCGAAGCGCAGCACACCGAGCTGCGCAAAAAGCCGATGACGCCGGAAAACAAGAACGCATTGAAGATCGTCGACCTGGATCTGTATCAACCGCACATCAGCCTTGACCAGCTGCATCAGATCACCTGCCCGGCTCTGGTCATCGGTGGCGACCATGATGCCATCCCCGTCCCCCATACGGTTGAGATCGCGGCAAACATCCCCCGGTCATATTGCTGGATCGTGCCAAACTCCGGTCACTCCGTCCCCATCTTTAAAAAAGACGCCTTCAACGATCAAATCGAATATTTTTTCACGCACCCCTTCCGGAAGATCGAAGGAGCGGCGACCTTTCAATAGACGTGCCGTGCCCGAAAATCGGAAGGATTCTCGCCCGCCAACTCTTTAAAAAGCTTATTAAAGTACGATAGGCTGTCAAGCCCCACCGCGTAGCACGTTTCACTCACGTTAGCACCCTGCATCAACAGATTCTTCGCCCGCTCGATCCGGTATTGGTTGACAAACGCGGTAAAGGTCATGTTTGTCTGCCGCTTGAAGTACCGGCAAAAAGCCGCCGTCGTCAGATTCACCTTTTTCGCCACCATATTGACATCGGGCCGTCGGTCATAATTCGCATCGATATATTCATAAACCGCCCCCATGCGGATTTTGTCTTTCAGGATGAATTGCTGACCCTCCAGATCGGAATTCAACAATTCGCGCTCCCGGGAGTCCGCAAGCCGCTGCATCACGCCGATCAACCGCAACAATTGTTCAAATGCCGTCATCCCCGCCAGATCTTTGATCATCGCCGCCACCTGTTTTTTTGTTTCTCCCGAAAAAGCGATCCCATAGGAAGCTTCCCTGAAAAGTTGCGCGATTCCCCCGAACTCCGGCGCTACGCCGATGGCCGTCCCGAGAAAATCCGTACGCAGTTGAATGACGATCTGATGATATTCACTCCTCAACCGGTAATCGAAGTTCAGATGCGGAACATTCCCGCCGATGAATACAAGATCGGTTTGTGTATACGTGGAAATATGCCGTCCCACATGCCGGATCCCCGCATCCGCCTCCACATAGACCAGCTCGAATTCCGGGTGGTAATGCCAAAGGAACGTATTCCGCAGCCTCGGCGAGAAGACCTTGAACGATTTCCCGACCTCAAATTCTATTTTCTCTAATTGGATAGTTTCCACCCCATAAATCTACAAATTAGGTCAATATAGAGCAAATTCTGGTCATTCCACAGGTCATCCTACCCTTTTCGCGATCCTAACTTTGTCGGATAAACTCAAAAAGATGACCACCACACCGACCGTCGACACAAAGATTCCCGCTATCGACGCCCATAAGGAAATTCCAGGCAACCCCTCCACCGCCAAATCTTCCGCACGTCGCCTGAACGACCGGAGCAACGGCGAACCCCTTCGGATTCTCTCGGAAGAAGACTGGAGCTTCTGGATTACCAACGGCTATGTAGTCATAAAAAACGCGGTGCCGCGGGAGCAGGCCGCACGCCTCGCGGACTATCTGTGGGAATACGAAGCAAAGGATCCAAACGATCGGAACACCTGGTATCGCAAGCCAAATGTAGACATGCAAATGAAGGAGTTGGTCAATACCGGCATGGTGGAGATCTACAACCATCAGTACATG
Organism: Puia sp.; assembly: GCA_035501395.1. Taxonomy (GTDB): domain Bacteria; phylum Bacteroidota; class Bacteroidia; order Chitinophagales; family Chitinophagaceae; genus Puia. The sequence continues at coordinate 4,638 of DATJWK010000142.1, read as the reverse complement.
TGGGATAACCGCCAGCACCCGAAAATCCACCAGGCCTTCGCCGATATCTGGGGCACCGAAAAACTTTGGGTTACCATCGACCGCGCCAATCTCAACTTCCCGCTCGCGCCCGGTTTTGAATACAAAGGATTTATCCACTGGGATTATGATCCGGAAACACGACCCCAAAACGTCCAGGGTGTCCTGGCCCTCGCCGATCAGCTGGACGAAAACATGGGCGGCTTCCAATGCATCCCGGAACTCTATCGCACGTACGACACCTGGAAACTTACCCAGCCCGAAGACCGCGACCATTATAAACCGGACACCACCGGTTTCGATATCGTAAAGGTGCCCCTCGAAGCAGGCGACCTCCTCATCTTTAATAGCCTCCAGCCCCACGGCATCCGTCCGAACCGCAGCGGCGACAAGGTCCGCATCGCCCAGTATATTTCAATGATGCCCGCTCAGGAAGAAAATGAAGATTTGCGTCAATGGCGGATCGACAGTTGGCAGAGCCGCAACCCCATGGAAGGTTACGCTTTCCCTGGCGACCCGCTCAAACGCGAGAAGCAGAACCCCGTCGCCGTCCTTTCTCCGCTTGGCGAACGCCTTCTCGGCCTCACCCGCTGGTGACGACCACGCAGACCGAAGCCCCGGCGAAGGCGGGAACCCGGCGCCGTCAGCGCACAAGCATTACCGTCCCTTTCCGAACGACCTCCTTCCCTGCATAGGTTGTTGCCTGCGCCACCCAGACATATACTCCCGCCTCCTGCCGCTTGCCGTCAACCATTCCATCCCAGCCGTCCCCCATTCGCGACGTGCTGAAAAGAAGCGCACCGAACCGGTTATAAACGCGGAAATAAACCAGCTTCGCTATGCCTACCGGTATGGGCCGGAATACGGTGTTTGACGCGCCCCCCGGGGTAAACGCATTCGGCACAAAAATATCCGGCAGACTTCGGAAAACGACGACCCGCAAGCCGGCCTGCCCGGCACAACCGCTCGAATCCGTCGCGGTTACGACATACCGGATCGAGTCGACGTCAGTCCCCAACGTAGCGATCGGATCGGGAATTCCCGGGTCGTTCAACCCTTCCGCCGGAGACCACAGGAAAACATCCTCGCCGGCCCCATCAGAACTCCATGCATTCAGTTGCAGCGGCTGACTGACGACAACCGTCGTATCGCCGGTCGCCCACACCCTCGGCAGCGATTGGACATATACGGTCTGGTAGGCGGTATCGCTGCAACCATTGGCCGCACGGTAGACATACATCAGCGTATCCACTCCCGGCCCGGCCTGTAGCGGATTGAATATCCCCATTGCGGTGACCCCCCGTCCGAAATAAGCGGCCGAGCCGCCAAGACCGGTCAGCTCGGATCCTTCCGTCAGATCGACCGCGGTATCGATGTCGCAAAGCCTGGGGATCGGTGAAAATTGGGCATGGGGAGCCGGCTGGATCGTAACCCGTTGATCCGCTTCATTCTGGCAAGTAAGACCCGATGAAGCGGTTACGCGCACCATATAGGCCATAGGTAACGCACTGACCGGATCGGGATAGTAATGCGTATATACCTTAGCGCTATAAGGCAGCGAATCCATATAGGATGTGCCTGCCGTATCCCCCCAATCGATCCTGAGCGCAACGACCGATCCGAAGTCTACGCTGCTGAGGTTGTCGAGTTGTACCGGACCATTGCTGCAAAGCAGGTTTGGGTCGACTATACGGAATGCGGCTACCGGATTATCGCCGTTTACTGTAAAGACTTTTGTCGCGCTGTCTACACAACCCTCGCTGTTGGTTACCGTCAGGCTCATGTTATAGTTGGCCGCCGCGCCATACCGGTGCACCGGGTTTTGCCGGGTGCTGAAGTCGGGATTACCCGGCGACATTGAATTAGGGTCCCCGAACCGCCACCGGTACGTGAACGGCATCGTCTCTACATCCCCGGTAGAACTGCTATCATAAAATTGCCCGACGGCATCGTCCAGGCAAATCCTCGGCATGGTGAAGTTGACCGTCGGATTGGGGTATACCTTCACCGTTACACTGTCGGTCGAATAGCAGCCGGGATTGTCAGCGTAAGCCGTGCGGACGTAATATTTATGAAGCGCCGAATCGCTTGTTTGATTGTCGAGATGCAGCAACGGCGCCGCGACCGTCGTATCGCTCAGCCCAATCGGCGGCGACCAGGCGTAGATATACTGCGGGTTGACGGGACCGCCGATCTTCACCGTATCATATGGACAGAACGACTGCGACGGACCTGCGAAAGGCACGGGCATCTGCGTATAGATAATAACGTTCTTGATCGATTGGTTGTCGTAGAAGCCGCCTGTGCCGGCGGTAAATCCCATATATCCCGAAAAATTGAATTTATTCGGTTCGTAATCCTTCAGATACAGGGTATCATTGACATAGACGGAAATATTTCCGGTATCATAGACGATCCTCGCCCGGTTATAGTTGGGGCCGCGTATAAACGAAAGCCCGCCATTACGATTGTCGATTGTAGGCCCGGACAGACATTCCCCGTAGATCGTCGACCCGTCCGCAGCCACCTGGTCATAACCCTTCCCGTAACGGATCTCGATCTTCGGCATATCCTGGTGCACGGTCACACTGTCATAGTTGCCCGGATCGACGCAGTTGTTCCAGGTATCGAAACAGACTTTGAGCCCGTTGGCGCCATCCGGAATTCCAAGTCCGCCCCCATTGACAAAATTGGCGGGTGGAACATCCAGGAAACAAAAGGCAATCCCGTCCGCACCCGTTCCGTCATACATGCGGAAATCGAATTCGACGATCCATTTGTTACAAAAAGAAAGATTGATCGGTTGGGCGAAAAAAACCGCTCCGTCATCGAAACCGGCATTCCTCGTAAGCATCAGCTCGGTATCCGCGCTTCCAATGATATTCGTTACTTTCGCGTCCCCCACCAGGTTCCACCCGGCAGTATTCATCGGGGTACCGGCTAGCCGGGCAAAAACATATGTTTGACCCACTGCAGTCCTTTCGGCGCCTATGATCAGATACAAAAGCAGCAAGCTGGTTAAATAATGCTTCATCAGGGCAAATCCATCGTCATTGGTGAACCTTGAAAGATACCCCAATTTTCCCATAAAGCAAAGCCCATCCCCTCCATCCCCCGATTGCGGTATTGACCCGGACCCCGCAGCGCCGAACTTTGAATCGACAAAAATCTTCGTTTATGACATCCCACCGCCTCCTTTTACCTCTCCAACTGATAGCCCTCTGCATCGCCACCGCATTTTCCATCGGCGCTTGCCAGAAGGAATCCCTGACCACCGCCAGCGTCGGCACCGGAACAAGCCCGACCGGCAACCTTCCCAATTCCAACCCGCCGGTGATCCACTGGGTATACAACGGTACCATCCCGATGGGAAACCCTGCTTCGCTGGGCAGGGAGCAAGCCTATGGCTATTCTATAAACGGCCTGGGATATATTTGCGGCGGCTTCTTCGATATGCCCGGCGACGGCAACCTGTACTATGCAAAGGACAATTGGGAATACAATCCGACGGCTCAAGCCTGGACCCAAAAGGCGGATTTTCCCGGCGAATGGACGTGGGGCGGCGCCACGTTTGTGATTAACAGCAATGCCTATGTCGTGGCCGGCAATGACAACACGACCTGGCAGTACAACCAGACCAGTAATACATGGGCCCAAAAAGCCAACTATCCCCACTGGCGGGCAAACGCAACCGGTATGTCGATTGGAGGTGCCGGCTATGTCGGCTGCGGCGACGACGGCGCAGGACCCGGGACCAATAATTTTACAAAATCATGGTTTATGTATGTCCCCTATTTCGACACCTGGACCCGGATCGCCGATTTTCCCGGTCACGGAAGAGAAAATGCATTCAGCTTTGTCATCGGCAATAACGGCTACGTCGGATCTGGAGATAGTATCGACTTCAGTACGACCAATTATTTCCGGGATTTCTGGAAATACAATGCGGCCACCAATACCTGGACAAAAGAAGCTGAATTTCCCGGCAAAGGACGCGGCAAATGCGTCGGGCTGAACGGCACCACTACCGGCGTAGTCACGACGGGTCTGAATCAGGTCGGCGTTTTCCCCAACGAAACATCGACCCTGCTCAGTGACACCTGGCAATACACACCCGGCTCAAACAGCTGGACCCAGCTGGCCAACTTCGCCGGCGGCGCCCGCGCCTGGGCATCCGGATTTTCGATCGGCAACACGATCTATGTTGCCGGCGGCAACAGCGTAGACGTCGCTTCAAACGCCGGCGCCAAAAAGGATCTCTATTCCATGACCTTGCAATAACATATTACCTAGATCCAAAAACTCATCGCGATGAGCGCAATATCGATGAGTGTCCCGAGGAAAAAGAAGGGTATCGTGTACTTTGTAGGCAAGGCGGCAAGATTGGTAATGACTACCAGGCAGAGCGACGCCATCGCCCCGACGATCAGCCCGAAAACCGCGCCATTCATAAGGATTACCGTCATGGTCAACGGAAAACAAATGGCCGCCATAACGGTTACGGTAATCCCGACCCAACCAACGTGCCGCTCGCTATCCTCGCCCTCCGCCCAACGAAGAAACCGGGTTACGACCGACGGCCTTTTTTGGGCCAAATGATAGGTATACTGTTGTACAGAA
>DATJWK010000141.1:0-20245 GCA_035501395.1 Puia sp. | reverse complement strand
ATACGCCCGTCGCGCAGATTGCCGACAACGACCTTGCTCTCGGCCGGTTTGCAGATCATATTTCACACAGCGCTATCTGGCCCCAAACGGCCATCTTTGTCCTTGAAGACGACGCGCAGGATGGCCCCGATCATGTCGATGCGCACCGGTCGCCCGCCTACCTCATCAGCCCGTATGTCAAACACCGGTCGGTCGACCATACCATGTATTCCACTACCTCCGTTCTTCGCACGATGGAACTCATCCTTTCCCTGCCTCCGATGAGCCAGTACGACGCGGCGGCTACACCGATGTTTAACAGCTTTACCGCTGATCCCGACACGTCGGCTTTCGATGCCGTCCCCGCATCCGTCGACATCAACGCACGCAATACCGCGATGACCGCCTCTGCCCTCCTTTCGTCGAAATTCGACCTCTCCCGCGCCGACGCCGTTCCCGACGCGTTGCTAAACCGGATTCTGTGGAAAGCCGTCAAAGGCGAGAACAGCGCCGTCCCCGCTCCGCGCCGAAGCGCGTTTGTAAAGGTTACGGCCGCAAAGGAGAAGGAAGATAAAGATTGATCGAACTTTCTTCCGGCGCGCAGTTACACCCGGCCCCCCGGCGGACACTAAGAGTAACTAATCCAAACCGTATGAATTACGTTGTATACTCCGAAGATTGGAGCAGACCCGTCTACTTTTGTCCGCATGCAGGAAACGGTTTTACCGTAAGCACAGACTCCCAAAAAGCACAGACATTTCCCAGCAAAAAAGAGGCGCAAGCCGCGCTCGGGCACTTTGCCCGGCAGTCGAATATGAAATGTCAGTTGAAAAAAAGTTGATCACTCCCGGTTCCACCGGTCAAAGGTCTGCCGGGTCATTCCCCGGATTTCCGCCAGTTCGCGGAGCAATTCCGACTCACTTTTGTCCTGCATGTGCTCGGCTAACTCGTCGAGCCGGCCTTTGATCCCGACAAAAGCGGCCAGCAAATCATCCTGGGACTGATTTCTGACCTTCACGGTCACCGGCTTCTTGGTGAGGACTTTTTTGACATACTCCGTCAGACTGCGGCAAGTGGAGCTTTTTGAATGCTGATAGACTTCTTCCAGTTCTTCGGAAGAAAGCCGTACGGAAAGGAAACGCTTGGGCGTAGCATTGACTTTCATCTGGACGAGGTTTGAAATGAAAGGTTTTAGTTAACGACAATGAAGATAGGGGAGGGAACGCTGCGCTCAAAGCCAAAATGCCCTTTGGCGACAATTTTAGGATTCCTTTAAAGATTCGACCAACTATTAGTCCGCCCGCTGCCCCCGTTTTCCCGTCCGTCATATTTTAATGCCGCTCAACTGCGCGCATGCGTTATATTCAGCACCCAAAATAAAGAACATCAATATTATGAGAAGACTTTTGACTGTCGTACTATTGGTTTCCGCGTTCTCGGTAGCGATTGCCCAGCAACGGCCCGGCAATCCGAATCCGACCGGCGGGAATCCTGCGGCCGCTCCGGGTGGCCGCGCGGGCGCGGGCGGCTCCGCGAAACCCGAACCGCCAAAGCCTTATCACGAAGTGATCACCGACAAAGCTATCACCCACGCTGGCCTGTTTACCGTGCACAAGGTGGAGGATAAATGGTACTTCGAGATCCCCGACTCCATTTTTGGCCGTGATATCCTTGTCAGTACCCGCTACGACCGTACTTCAGCCGGCGGCAACTACGGCGGGGAACAAGTTAATGTTCAAACCATTCGCTGGGAAAAAGGTCCTGCTCATACCGTCTTTCTAAACGTGCTGACCATCGTCAACGTGGCAAAAGATTCCAGCCAGCCGATCGCCCAGGCCGTGCGGAATTCCAATATGAACCCCATCGCGGCGGAGTTCGACATAAAAGCATACGGTAAAAGCGCCGACTCTACGACGGGAACGGTTGTCATTGACGTCTCCGACTTTTTCAAAGGGGACAACCAGGTCGTTAGCCTGACGCCGGGGATCAAGCGGCGGTTTAATCTCGCCGGCCTTGCAGCCGACCGGTCATATATAGAAAGCATTCATACTTTTCCCATCAACACCGAGATCCGGACAGTAAAAACCTATACCGCTTCGCCGATGCCCGCCGCACCGGCTGCGGGCGGTCGCGCACCCGTTGGTTCGTTGCCCGCCGAAGATGCCGCCGGAGCCATTACCGTGGAGCTCAACAACTCCTTCCTGCTCCTTCCCAAAGTGCCAATGGCCAAGCGTGCCTTTGACGCCCGGGTCGGTTTCTTTGCGAGTGAATATACGGTCTATGGTGACGATCAGCAACGCATCTATACCGATGAATTCATCCACCATTGGCGCCTCGAGCCAAAGGACGAAGACCTGGAAAAATACAAACGTGGAGAGCTTGTCGAGCCAAAGAAGCAGATCGTCTATTACATTGATCCCGCCACTCCGAAAAAATGGCGGCCCTATCTCATCGCCGGCATCAACGATTGGAATGTTGCCTTTGAAAAGGCCGGCTTTAAGAACGCCATCGTCGGCAAGGAATGGCCGGTCGACGACAAGACAATGAGCCTAGAGGACGCCCGGTTCAGTGTCGTCCGCTATTTCGCAAGCGACATCGAGAACGCCTATGGCCCCAACGTTGCCGACCCGCGTAGCGGCGAAATCCTGGAATCGCATATCGGCTGGTATCACAACGTAATGAAACTCGTCCACGACTGGTATATGATCCAAACGGCGGCAGTCGATCCTCGCGCCCGTAAAATGAAATTCGACGACGACCTGATGGGAGACCTCATCCGTTTTGTTTCTTCCCACGAAGTTGGGCATACGCTGGGACTGCGTCACAATATGGGAAGCAGTAGCAAGACACCGGTCGAGAAACTGAGGGACAAAGCCTGGGTGGAAGCCAATGGCCATACCGCCTCGATCATGGATTACGCACGGTTCAACTATGTAGCCCAGCCTGAAGACAATATCACCTCAAAGGGTCTCTACCCGCGCATCGGTGACTATGACAAATGGGCGATCGAATGGGGCTATCGGTATGATCCGGACGCAAAGGACGAAGAAGACGACAAAAAGACCATGAATAAGCTGGCGATCGATAGCCTGAAAAACCCCCGGTTGTGGTTCGGCGGCGAGGGCCTGAATTTTGATCCCCGGGCGCAGACCGAAGACCTTGGTGACAACGCCATGAAAGCAAGTGAATACGGGATCAGGAACCTGAAGCGCATTCTCCCCAACCTTCCCGAATGGTGCCGCGAAGAAGCGGATCAATACGGAAACCTCGATGAGGAGTACAACAATCTCGTTGTCGAATTCGCCCTTTGGATGGGGCATGTTACGAAAAACGTCGGCGGTGTCCAGGAGACCTTCAAGAGCGTCGAACAACCTGGTGACGTATACGAAGCCACCCCGAAGGCCACCCAAAAAGAAGCAGTGGAGTTTCTCAACAAACAGCTCTTTTCCACGCCGGCCTGGCTGCTGAATAAGGAAGTCCTCAACAAATTCGCCAACCCCGGTACCGAAGAGCTGGTCAGCCGTGTTCAGGCGAACACCTTGCGCAGTCTTCTGTCCGCCGGCCGCTTATATCGACTCACCATCTGCACGAGCCGTTTTGGGGCTGCAGCCTACTCCGTAGACGAACTGCTCACGGATGCAAAGAAGGGAGTGTGGAGTGAACTGGCCGCCGGCGCCGCGATCGACATCTATCGCCGAAACCTGCAGAAAGTGTATATCGAAGCGCTCGCCAGCCTCATCAGCCCCGCTTCGCCCGCTGCTCCACCCGCAGGGTTGCCGAGGGGGCTGGTCGTCTTCACCGGAGATATTAAAAACACGGATGTGCCGTCTGTCGCACGCGGCCAGCTTGTAGAACTTCGCAGCGAGATCACCGCCGCCGTCCCCAGAATGACCGATAAAGTCAGCAGGTATCACTTGCAGGATGTGCTCGAAAGAATAAAGCAGGCGTTAAATCCAAAGGAAGAAAATAAATAAGAGTCACCCATACCACACGGCCGCCTCGGAAACTCCCGGGCGGCTTTTTCAATTCAACACCTGGTTGACCGACTGCTGTAGTTGAGCCTGCGTAAACGGCTTCGTTATAAACTTGTCGGCCCCCGTCGCCAGCACCGCATCCTCAGCGATCCCATCGACCCCGGTAATCATAATGATCTTGATCTGGGGGTATTCCTGCTTCAGATACCCGATGAAATCGATCCCGAGTCCATCCGGAAGCCGGTTGTCCAGCAACACGACGGACGGCTGCTCCTTCGCAATAAATTCTTTTGCATCCGTAAGCGTATGTACATGATCGACGATCATCTTTCTGCCCCCAAGCAGCAACTCGAGCAACAGACAAATATCGCCTTCGTCCTCCACAACGAGAATCCTGGTCACTTCTTTCTTAGCAGCCATTAATGACGAAATTAAATGGTGAATAATAGCCCGGCGTCAGCCGGGCCTTTCCTTGCCATGAATCGCGCTCGACGGCACGGCAACAGGAGCTAAGCCTCCACTTCCTGCGCCGCATCTTTGTTGATCCCGCTTACCGCCAGTTGGGTCAGCTTCTGGTCAGCCGCCTTTTCCTCCTTCAGGGTTTCCTGCAGGAGGTTGGCAACTTCCGTCTCACCCATGTCCCTGGCCAGCTGGATCAGCGCACCATACGTAGCGATCTCATAATGCTCTGCCTTCTGCCCCGCAAAGATAAGTCCAACATCGCGCTGAGCCGTATTGTCTTCTGTGTCATCGATGATCTCTTCGCCTTCTTCCGCAATGCCTTTAATGGCCGGACATTCCGTCGCCTCCGCTTTTTCCTTCATCATCGAAAAGGCCTTTTCGATCCGCGAAACATGGTTCCTTGTTTCATTCAAATGACTGTCAAATGCCTGCCGCAATTCCGGCGAGTGTGACGCCTCGGATAACTTGGGCAAGGTTTTGACAAGTTTCTGTTCTGCCCAATAAATATCCTGCAGCTGTTCGATAAAGAATTGGCGCAGCCTGGAATTTTGCGCCGTCTTTGATGACGTTGTAGATGGTGTTGCCATATTGTGATTGTTTATGACTTTCACGCCAAAAAAAATCATGCCATCCCGGACCCCCCACGACATAACAAAACCTCCCCGAAAATTTAGACATAATGTTGACGGATATATCCTGCGATGGCTTGTATGAGCCCCGTTGAATTGCCTTTTTCCTCCCGCGCCGTCCAGCCCGTATCCCCGCAACAGAGATAAGCAAAGAATTTATTGCCGATAGTCACCCGGAAATAAACGGGCATGCCGTTTTTGCCGATCTCCGCGGAAGGCGTGATGTCTCCCTTATAATATTCTCCCTCATACGCAAGCGATAGGGGTATAGTCTTTCTTTTATTCAACGGTTCCATATCCGATCGTAAGGTTTCACTCAATAAACGCAAAACGTATACCCCTGGGAAGCCGCGTTGCTGCGTGGCCGCGACTGGCCCGGGAATTGCAAAAGTCTTTTGAGATGAAACAAATGTGCAAATGACCAGTGCGTTAAATGACAACTTATCCCCGCTGAGACGATCCATCATTGCCGAGACAAAAGTCTTTCTCCGCGGTTTGAAATCAGGCGCTTCCGATGCCCAGCTCCTGGCCATCGCCAAACGCATCCGCGATAAGGAGCACGATCTTTCGAGGGAGGAAGGCGCCATCCTCGATCCCAAAATGTGGCGTATTCTGCACAATCGGTTAAAGAATCGCAGGGTTGAATTTATAGACGTCAATAGTTAACATATTTATAGCATTATGCCAACCAAAAAAGCCATTGATGCAGCCCGGCGCGATAAAGCAGAAGGAAAGTCTCCGAGCACCCAGGCCGGAGAATTTGTAAAGGAAGAAATCGACAAGATCCGCCGCGGCGAACACGGCGCCGCCAATACCAAGCAAGCGATCGCCATCGGTTTATCCGAAGCGCGTCGGGCCGGTGTCGACCTCCCGGCACCCGCCAAAGGCAAAACTTCGGAAAAGACCCGCAAAAGCGCCGAAAGCGCGTACGAAAAGGGCCAGCGCCATGAGCCGATTGATCCGACCAGAAGTCGCGCGCGGGAAAAAGCGTTGAAGAAAGAGCCGACGGATACCGCTTCCCGCTCAGCCCTCTCCGCGCAAACCCGGACCGCTGCCCGGCAGCGTAGCAGCAGTGAGCGCAGTGCGGCCGCGAAAAAGGCTGCCCGCACCAGAGCCCGCAACAAGGATTAGCGCTTCGCGTTTGCATTTACGGATATAAAGAATATAAAAGCCCCCGCCGATCGGCGGGGGCTTTACAAACCTAGCAGCTTGCGAAATATTTTTCCGGCAGGGGCAATGCATCGGTTTTACATAGGAAGTCTACAGGATACGGTTTTCAGCATCAGTCTTCGTAAGGGTCATCGACGTTCAGGGATCCGGATAAAGAACGGACCAGCTTGTTTTACCTGTACGCGCCGGACCTCGGATCGAAGGCGCGGACCCGTCGGCATACGCATTCCGGGCCAGCTTGTTTTACACGCACTTCGTTTGGGTCCAAAACTTGCGAGAATAAGCTGTTCACTATACAAATCGCCTGCGACATCCCAATTATTGCCCTGTAATCGGTTTCTTTGGTATTTTAGGTACATTACCTTAAAAAAATGGATGGAGAACACCGCAAGGGGATTAAATTTCCTTCATTTCCCCATAGCGGGAAAACTGGTTTGGGATTTGCGGGAGATAGGGCGACCCACAGGCAACCGCTATGATCACCGAAAATTCAACCGTCCGTGAAATCCGCGAAGGCATTATCTCGGACACAAAAGCCTTCCTAACTGGCTTAGAATCAGGTGCTTCCAATGAACAGCTTCGGGGCGTCCTGCAGCGAATCAGGGAAAGGGAGCTTCTTCTTCTTAAGGAGGGCGGAGCCATGCTGGATCCGAAAATCTGGAGTATTCTTATCAATCGGCTCGCCCAGCGGGAGGGTGTGGACGTTATTGACAATACGGGACCGAAGCCGTAAATCAACCGTCAATTCTCATCCAACGATTCTTTACCGTCCTTGAAAAGCTCGTTCAGCTTCACAACCAGCTTGTCAAACGATACCATATCCAACGGTTTTGTAAAATAAACGTCTGCTCCGCTATTCAGCGCTTTGTCGATATATTCCTGGTTGCTGGACGTGCTCCAGACGACCTTCGGAATATGCCGAAGCCTTCCTTCCTCCCGGACGATCTTTAATACTTCGGCGCCAGTCATCCCCGGCATCTTATAGTCTATGACGATCAGGCGTGGGAGTTCCTCATTCGGACAATTCCGCAAATACTCCAGGGTCTCAAATCCGTTCGCCATCAACCGGAAACCGGCGTCGGGATTCCGTCGGTGAAAACGCTCGACCAACATTTCCTGGTCGTCCGGATCGTCATCGGCAACAAGGATATAAGGCTTCACATCGGTCATCGGTTCCTGATTTGGTGTAGCGATATGACCCCACTTTATTTGAATTAAGGGTGGCCAGTTCCCTCAAAGTTAAGCTATCAGGGGTATTCGCATGCATGGAAGTATGGCACCTTTGTTGTGACCTAAGTGGAATGTCTGAAGATCAGCCGAATGGAATACTACATGCGTATTTTCACGACGAGAAGTATTATCACCTGATGATCGGGGAGGTAGAGGACTACGCCATCCTCATGCTAGACCGGAACGGAGTGATCCGGAACTGGAACAAGGGGGCTGAAAAGATAAAAGGATATAAGGAGGATGAGGCGGTGGGCATGCATTTCCGAATGTTTTACCGCCAGGAAGACCGGGACACCGGCCTGCCGGAACAGCTCATCGACCGGGCCGCCCGCGAAGGGAAGGCTGTTCACGAAGGATGGCGCCTGCGAAAAGATGGCACGGCTTTCTGGGGTAGTGTCGTCATAACGGCGCTCCACGGTGCCGACGGGGAGGTGATTGGTTTCTCCAAAGTGACCCGCGACCTGACGGAACGCAAGCAAGCAGAGGACCGGCTCCTGCAATATGCCCGACGACTAGAGGCTCAAAACAAAGAGTTGAACCAGTTTGCCTACGCCGCCGCACACGACATGAAGGAACCGCTTCGGAAGATCCAGATGTATTATTCGGCCATTTTGGGCGAGAACGGGGAATGCTCCGCTGAACAACGGAATATGTATCTTCAAAAATCTGCGGATGCGGCCCGCCGGATGCAGCGGTTAATCGATGACCTGCTGACGTTCACCCGAATCGTGGGAACCGATCAGACCTTCGATCGGGTCGACCTTAACCAGGTGGTTGCGGAGGTCGTCGCCCAATACCAGGATTCCATCGATGCATTGGGCGTAAAAATCAGTCATGACGACCTCCCCGTCGTCAAAGGGATCGGCTTCCAAATGCACCAGCTGTTTGGCAATCTGCTCAGCAATTCGATCAAGTACCGCTCAAAGGAACGCACGCTGAGCATTTCGATATCGGCTGTTCCTGTCCGTGTCCCCGAAATGGCTGATGCGTACGGGGCAGGACGCTTTATCAAGATCGAATTCCGCGACAATGGAATTGGCTTTGCACCCGAAATGTCGGAAAAGATCTTTGACATGTTCGAACGGCTGCACAGCCGCGAGCAGTACTCCGGCACCGGTATCGGGTTGGCGATTTGCCGACGGATAATGAATAACAATCGCGGCTTTATCCGCGCTTCCGGGATCCCCAATCAGGGATCTGTATTTGAGATATTTTTCAGGAATGATCCTGCTTAAATATATGGCACCTCCAACCGCACCTCACATCCCCTCCCCGGCGCGGAAAGGATCTTGAGTTCTCCCTTTAAGACCGCCGCCCTGCGCCGGATATTCTCCAGCCCGATCCCTGGTGCCTTCGCGGCCGGATCAAACCCTTTTCCATCATCCCGGATCGATAAGAGCAGCCCATCATTCATTTGCCGAAGCTGAATGACCACATGCGCAGCCTCCGCATGCTTAAAAATATTGCTGAGCTGCTCCTGCACGATGCGATAAAACGTCAGTTCCAGCTCCTCATCCCCGAGCCCCTCCAATCCCTCCGCCTCCACGCGGATATCGAGCCGGCCGCCCGTATTCATCGCATCGGCGAGCTCGTGGATCTTCTCGGGTAAACCTTCCGCCGTCCGCATAGCAGGGGCCAGCCGATGTGAAAGACGGCGGAGTTCGTAGATTCCCGCATTGACATAACCTTTGGCATCCTCCAACGCCTCCAGTGCCGAAGCCCGGTCATCGAACTGGCTTTCCGCATAGTCGAGGGTGAGCAGCGAGCCGGCCAGGATCTGTTGCACGTTGTCGTGGAGCTCCATCCCGATCTGCGTTCGCTCCTGCTCCTGCGCATCGATCACCGCCTTGTTAATGCGGTTCTGTTCCTGCATCCGATCTGTGATGTCGATGATCGAGCCGATAGTTGCCGGCTCCTCATTGTAGATGATCCGCGAAACCAATGCTTCCACAAAAATGACCGAGCCGTCGCCCCGGATGATTCGCAGGGAATAGTGATCGCCCTGGACGGCACCGCCGCGACGCAACTCATAGCGACGTTGTGCCATAACCAGGTCGTCCTCGTGGACGAGCAGCTCCGGCCGAAGTTGATGCACTATTGTCTCCCGGTCATAACCGGTGATTTGCTCGAAGACCGGGTTGACATATACAAATTTGTCATGTTGTAGAATATAGGCTCCGACCGGCATATTGTCCAGGACCATTGCCAGCGTCCGTTCATGCCGTACCAGCACGTCGAGCATTTCGTTGAAAGCCGTGGCCAGCTGTATCGTTTCATAACTTCCCGATGGCTCCGCGCGCTTGCTTCTGTCCCCGCTCCGGATCGAATCTGCGGCGTGTACCAGCCTCGTCAGCCCTGCGGACAATCGTTTCCCGATGTAGAGCGCAACTACAAGACCCGCCACCATCGCCGCCAACACATAGAGCAAGCCTTTTCGGTAGATCGACATCAGGTTGGCATAAATATAATCCTGATTGATGCCGACCCGCGCCCACCCGATGATCCTGCCCTGCTGCAGCACCGGCGCGGCAACATCCAGCATATGGTCGTCCTGCAGCAGGATCTGACTGCGGGCTTCCTGACGCAGGCCCCGGCTCACGCTGTCGGTCGCCTTCTTCCCCTGCAGGGCAGCGTTACTATGCGCCAGGACCACATTGTCCGGCGAAAGGATCATCGCATATTCGAGATTAGGGAAATTTTTATAGCTGACGGTCATCCTTTCGAGGCCGTCAAATTCGTCCCCAATTACATCCGCATTTGAATTCACCGCGAGTTCATTGGCGAGACTCAACGCCTGTGCCTGGCTCTGCTGCCGCAGAAAAAGCAGTTGCCGCCGCACAAGGTCGACGACGAACAAGGTCATCAGGGCAAAATGGACCATGACAATCCCCAGCACCAACTGGCCCCGGATCGTGACAGGCCAAAATCTTTTTCCATAGTTAGTGAATGACCGCATTGTATTCTTTTAAAAAGGCCTCCATCGGGTGGAAGCTGTTGCTGTCAGCCGGCGCAAACCCCCCGATCCCTAACCGCTGTAAAGCTTTCCGGCCCTGCTCGTCGTCCGACAGTCGAAAAAAAAGCCCGGCCACCCGGTTTACGAGATCGTCGGGAAGGGTCGAACGAAACAACATCCCCGCATTGACAAGCGGCGGCGTCACCCACCGGGCTTCCAGCCTGGCCGCGATTTCCGGTCGTTGTCTGAGATAAACCTCCCACGCAGGCTTCCACGCCGTGCCCGCGGACGCCCGACCCAAATAAACGTCCAGCATGGCAGATTCGAACGACGGTGCATATATCCGGTGGACATTCCCGTTGACGTCAACGCCGTGCCGGTACAAATATAACAGCGGCGTCATCGTGCCCGCCAACGTGTTCCTACCGGGAAAACAGATCGTGCGCCCGCTGAGGTCGCCGAACTGACGGATACCCGAATCCTTATTGACAAAAATGACGGTTTGTCCGCTATCCGCGATCCGGCCGACCACGCGATAGCCATGTTGTTCCGCGCCCACCAGCTGAGCTCCGTTGATCACCGTAAGATCGAAGTAATTATTCTGTAATTTGTTCTGATAGTCCTCCACGCTCACACAAGCCACCGTTTGAATGGTCACGGTATCCAGATGATCATTCAGATACTGAACAAGCAGATCGGTTGTCTCATAGAATTCCTGCCCGGGCACGCCAAGACTCAGTACTCTTTTTCCCGTGCCCGCGGCTTCGAACTTCGGCTCATAAGGGGATCTCCGGCCGGAGCAGGCCATTGTCGACCACATGGCCAGTAGCAGGCAGACCATTAGCGCGGTTCGGCTGACAGGAAAGATGGGTTTTTCGCCGGCCAAGATCACAAAGCTTGTATAAGAAATTTACTATAATATGCCGGTTTAGCATAATTTATTTAAATTTCAGGATGTGGAGAATATTGCTGGCGGATGACCATGATATCGTTCGACAAGGGCTGGAAAGGATCCTGCGCGCGGAATACCCAGATGCCATGATCCATGCGGTAGCAGATGGTAAGCATTTGCTTGCAGCCGTGCATGGCTCAGCCTGGGACCTGGTGATTTCCGATCTGTCCATGCCTGCCATTGGCGGCCTCGAAGCGCTTGCGCAAATCCGTGAGCGTCAGCCGGATTTGCCGGTTCTGATCCTGACCATGCATCCGGAGGAACAGTACGCGCTGCGTGCCCTGAAGGCGGGCGCCGCAGGTTACCTGACAAAAGACATGAATTCAACCGAGCTCCTTGCCGCAACCCGCCATGTCCTGGCGGGAAGAAAATATATCACCCCCTCCATCGCCGAGCGGCTGATGGACCATGTCAATACGGAAGGGGGCGACCTCCCGCACCAAAAGCTTTCCGCCCGCGAACTGGAAGTCTTCAAAATGCTGGCCGGTGGTACGCCCCTTATTGTGATCAGCCGGACCCTTGCGCTAACCCCCACGACCGTCAGCACCTACCGGTCCCGTATTTTGCAAAAATTGAAGGTCACGTCAAACGCCGACCTCACCCGCTACGCCATCCGCAATCATCTGATCGAGGGATGATCCCCCGGTTTCTTGTCATGGATCGACGACACCCGCGCCGCCGATTCCTCACCCTATTTCTACATCGGGTTCTATTTTTTCACCGCCTCCGCCTGCGTTACTTTGTTCTTCCACCCGAAAATTGAAAAACCAGGATATACAAAAAAGCCTTCGCTAAACCGAAGGCTTTCTTATTGCTGACCGAATCGTTCAATTGCTATTCCGTACCTGCCATGGCCGATGAGTTCCTCGGGTTGAATTCACGCCGGCTCGGCCGGATAATAATCCTGATCGCCGTACTTTGCGGCGTCCCGCTCATTGGCGGCCGCTGAAGCGAAACATTTACCTTTGGCACCCCGTTTTTCAAAAAGTGATTGGCCACCGCCACCATGCGGCCCTGCTTTAACGACCAACCGGGATGATGTCCCGTTCCGCTGGAAAACGCCATGCCGCCTTCCGAAGCGTAGTGGTGATGCACTTTCTTGTGTGCGGGTGAGCTGCCATTGTTGGATGGGCCGGCCGTACTGGCGGTCGCTGTGCCGGCAGTCCCTGTGCCGGCGGTCGCTGTGCCGGCGGTCCCCGAACCTGAAGTGACGCCGCGTCCACCGTTCGCCCCGGCCGATGCCGCCGTATGATGCGCATGCGGGCGGTGATGCTTTGGCGCGGGCGCCTCGCCCATATCCCGATTGCCGGTCACCCCCTCGTTTACTCCTATCGCCGAGTCCCCCGTTCCGACCGTGACATTCGCGTCGGGCCGGTTGGTTAGGACCCGGGCAATCCCATCCAACACCTGTTGGCCCGCGGGCGTAACGGCGGTACTGTTCTTTTTGAATATGTCGTTCTCATCCAGCCGTACATAGACGGCATCCCTCTGCTGCCGGACATCCGCATTTGTCACCCCAGCCTGGCTAAGTACGCCTTGAACCTCCTGGTTCACCGCAGCGAGGGTGTCTTGTTCTTCCTTGTAATAGCTTTGATAATATTGCAGCGATTTCTGCTGTTCATTGTACCGGTTTGTGCTGCTGTCAAGCGAACTTTGCAGCGTGGTATTCCTGCCCTGCAGTTGCTGTACATTGCCGTTTAGCGAAGCGACCTGCTGCGCCAGCTGGGCACTGTCACTCCGCACTTTTGCCAATTCTGCCTGCGATGCCTCATATTTCTTCTTCGATACGACGCATCCGCTGAGCAAGATCAGGGCCGTACCGCCCATAACGAAAGCCCCCTGTAGTGTGGATTTCATAATCAAGTAGTTTTAAGTAACAGAATTTTAATAGGTACATAAATTATAATGCCAGGGGGGGAATATCCTTTGGCGCCAAACTACTTCTTTTTCCGGGAGATCAAATCCAGTGCCTCCTTATGACCGATCTTGTCCAGCGCCCTGAACTTCTTTCCTTCCATTTTATTGTAATCCACAAAGAACTCCTCCAGTTCATCGGTAATTTGCTTCGGAAGGTCCTTTAGCTCTTTGACATTTTGAAAAATATTGGAGCATTTGGGAATGGCTACAAAACGATCGTTCCGGACCATCTTATCGCTCTTTTGCTCCTTCGACTGTTCGGCGGTGATCCCGCCGATTATCCGGCATTTGATGATCACTCCCGGAAAACTGTTGAACTCCGAGATTACGATCACGTCAAGCGGGTCGCCGTCCTCACCCTTGGTTTTCGGAATAAACCCGAAGTCATAAGGGAAGACCATCCCCGACGGCAATATTTTACTTAATTGGAAAAATGGCGTATCGGGGACGTAGTCGTACTTCTGGGAACTGCCTTTCGGGGTTTCAATAATGACATCTAGACAATGGGACATAATCACCGGACTTAAAAAACCGGGCCAATATTTGCCCACTGCTAAAAAACGACGCCGGTATGCACACACTATTTACCCTCTTTGGCCACGGCAAAGACCTCAGCAGCCTCCAGATGATCTGCCGCGCGATAGTCAGCTTCTTCCTGACCCTCGCGCTGATCCGAATCGCGGGGATTCGGACTTTTGGCAAAAAGACACCCTTTGATAACGTCATCACTATTATGCTCGGCTCGGTCTTCAGCCGCGTTGTCGTGGGTGCTTCTCCCTTTGTGGCCACCACCCTGGCCTGTCTCGCCTTCGTACTGGTCCACCGCCTCCTCGCCTGGGCCAGCTTTTACAAGGATTGGATCGGCCGCTGGGTGAAAGGCGAGGCATCCTCCCTGTATGCGGACGGCCGGGTCAACGAAAGAAATATGCGCGCCTCCGCCGTCAGCGAGAAAGACCTTCGCGAAAGCGTTCGCCAGAAGATCAACGAAGACAGTTTTGTGCATGTGCGCGAGATCATCCAGGAGCGTAACGGCGAGATCAGCGTCATCAAAACGTAGGGAAATATTTCCTCAATGGCCGCATTAGTGATCCAAATTCGTTTGACGCCCCCAGGAAATGAGACGCTCGACGACGAAGTCGTCTACCCGCCGGGTCATAAGGAAAGCATTCCCTCCAAAAATCAAAATACCATGCCATGGCATATTCTTTGAGGCCGGAAATCAAAATCCGTTAAATGTTTGACTATGTTCGACGACAAGATGAACCGCCGCAGAGTGATCGGCGGTATCAGTACCGGGATCGCAATGATGGCGACGGGCCACGTCACCGCCGCCCCGATCGCTACAACGCCCGGATCGGCGATTGCAACCACGGCAACACACTCGCCCGATCTGCAGGATCCCACGACGAAGTATCCCCGTCCGCCGTTCCAAAGTCAGTCACAACCCTGGCCCGGCCTGGCCGGCAAGATGAATCCACGCCCCGACCACGGCGAGACCAGTTACAAGGGCTCCGGCCGCCTCGCCGGCCGTAAAGCGTTGATCACCGGCGGGGATTCCGGAATGGGTCGCGCCGCGGCAATCGCCTATGCGCGGGAAGGCGCCGATGTAGCGATCAGCTATTATCCTACCGAAGAACCCGATGCAAAAGAGGTGATCGATCTGATCCGGAAGGAAGGCCGCAAAGGTATTCCGATACCGGGCGACCTCCGCGAAGAAGCATACTGCAGGAAACTGGTCGAGAAGGCGATCGAAGAGCTTGGCGGCCTGGACATCATCGTCAGCAATGCCGGTCGCCAGCAGTCAAGAGAATCCATACTCGACCTGACCACCGAAGACTTCGATGCAACTATGAAGACAAATATTTACGCGCCCTTCTGGATCATAAAAGCAGCCTTGCCGCATCTGAAACCGGGGTCTGTCATCATCGGGACCACCTCCGAGCAGGCTTACGACCCCTCCCCCGATCTCTATGACTATGCGCAGACGAAGGCCGCCACCATGAACTATGTAAAGTCGCTTGCCAAGCAACTCGGGCCAAAAGGCATTCGTGTCAACGGCGTTGCCCCGGGTCCGATCTGGACGCCGCTGCAGGTAAGCGGCGGCGCAACGCAGCAAAAGCTGGAAAAATTTGGCGGCCAGACCCCGCTTGGCCGGCCAGGACAGCCCGCCGAGCTCGCGTCCATTTACGTGCAGCTTGCGGCATCCGATGCCAGTTATGCGAACGGCCAGGTCTATGGTTCGTCCGGCGGAAGCGGGCAGCCATAAGCCGGAATCAGCATAATTGCTTCAATATTTTCATCAGCGCTATTTCAGCTTGCTCTGAATGGTGTTCAGCAGCTGTTTCATCTCGAAGGGTTTCGAAATAAAGCCTTCCGCCTGGCATTCGCCGACATTTTTCTGAAATTCAATATTGGCGGAGAAAAGAATGATCGGAATGTCCCTGGTTGCATCTTGCCGCTTTAGCGCCTTGCAAATCTCCCGGCCGTCAATTGTACCCAACGAGATATCCATCAGGATCAGACTCGGCTCAAATTCCCGGATCGCTTCCGCCACCATTTCGCCGCGGAAGATCGTCCTCACCTCCATCCCGCTCCTGGTGAGTATCAATCTCACCAATTCAAGGATGTCAATATCGTCATCGACAACAAGAATCTTGCTCATTGGTCACTTTTTTTTATTTCTTTGTGCGTTCCGCTCCCTTTTGCTTCCAACGGCAACCGGAAAAAGAATGATGCCCCGTCGGCCCTGTTCTTCACCCAAATCCTACCCTGATGCCGGATGATAATATCGCGGCAGATATAAAGACCGAGGCCAAATCCTGAGATATGCGGGGATATGCCTCTCGCCCGATAAAAACGGCCGAATATGGCGTCTTCTTCACCCGCAGGAATGCCGGAACCCTGGTCGGCAACTTCCACAATAACGTCCGCGCCGCTAACGACCGCATTAACCGCGATCGGTAAACCGTCGGCAGAATATTTAACCGCATTGGAAAGCAAGTTGAGAAGCACCTGTTCTATCCGTTGCCGGTCCGCCCGTATCTGCCGCCCGCAAGCGGCATTAAAGGTAATCGCGCGGTCCTTGGTAAGCATCCGGGTGGAATTGATGGTTTCCCGGATCAGTTCATCGAGATCGAACCAGCTGAAGTTGAGCTCCAACTGACCGGTCTGGATTTTGGTGACGTCCAACAGGTCCGCAATGAGTTTTTCCAGCTTTTTCGCATTGACAAATGCCCGTTCAACCATTTGCCGATTGGGCTGCCGGTCTTCGATCGATTGCAGGATTTCCAAATAACCCTTAACGTTGGTCAGCGGGGTCTTTAACTCATGACTTGCCACACCGATAAATTCATCCTTTCGCCGTTGATTTTCGTCGATTTTCGTCAGCATGTCATTAAATTCACGGATGAGGATGCCGATCTCGTCTTTTCCCCGGTCCTCAAGCGTGATCCTGTATTCCCCCGTCTGGCCCGCCCGCTGCATCGCGCGCACCAGGGTGCGCAGCCGGGCAGAAATATAGGGTTCGAGGCCATAGGAAAGCGCAAAAGCCGCAAACAGGGCCACGATCGCCAGCGCGACCGCCAACGTCATCATTTGCTCTCTCATCCGGGGCAGTTCATCGAGATGTATCTGGAGATAGACATCGCCAACGGTATCCGGGTTGCCGGTAATTGAGCGAACGACAATGAGATTGTTTCCGCTAAAGAATGTTCCCTGCTTGCTCCTGTAAAACCGAAAAGCCGCTGTATCCGCACCCGGCCGGCCGGCAGCCGCAAAGACCCGGCGCTGTCGGTCGAGGATAGCGCCATACCTGATGTCCGGCGTGACCGTCCCCAGATCGGTGAGCATTTTCCGGGCGGCGTCGTTGTCCTGGAATTGCAGCGGCGCCACACTATTCTGTGCGATGATCCCTGCAATGGTTCGGAGATCGTCCGCTTTTCGGGCCTTGAACGTCTTGATCCGCGAATTGATAAAGATGGTGGAAAAGATGCCCAGCACCAGCACACTCGTCAGCACCTGCATGAGGACCAGCTTATTTCGGATCGATATATCGTTAAAGGTCTTCATTTGTCATTGACAACGATTGCCAGCTTTAGCAGCTGTGAACTTACTTTCAGCCCACTGGCGGACAGCGACTTCAGGTTGACTTCAAATCGAAGCTTATCGCCGGGAAGGACAAAATTGAACATAACGCCGCGCCGGGCAGCACCCGCCACCTCGCCGATCGTCAACTCATTCCTGTTGACCCGAGCCATGATCGCAGCCAGATCTATCTTACACCGGCGTGAGATGAACAGGACCTGGCAGGGAACAAGCTGTTCCAGCTTGTCGAACCGGCGGACGACAATCTTTTTATTGCCAACCGTGCCCGTGCGGGCAATCTCCTGCAGGGGATCTTCGATATCCGAGGGGCCGATGATGCCGATTACGAATTCGGAACCGCCGGGGTCGGCCGGCCAGTCTATATATTTGGTGAAATTATAAAGGAACGCCGCCTTTAAATTCGTCTCGAGATTCGGGTCCTGTGCCGCACAGCGGACGGGGAAGACGGAGAATGCCGTCAACACACCTGCCATCCCGGAAACAAACCATCGTCTCATAATGTTATCCCCAGCTTGATAATACCGTTCGCCCCCGGTTGCTCCAGGACGGTAGAGTATACAAGCCCGTCGGCCGTGCGGAATCCGGGATCGAGCCATTTAGCATTCAGCAAATTATGGATGTCGATACTGGCGCTGATCCGCCGGTCGATTAATTTTCGGGTGCCAAAGGCGACGTTAGTCAATGCATAGCCGGCAACAGGTCCGTAGGGGTCGGTCCGCGGGCTCGTTCGCCGGCCAACCCAATTTTCCGCGACGGTGAGGTAAAGAGAAGCATTGAAGTGCGCTGTCAGGCCAAGATTGCCTTTTAGCCTGGCAACATCCGGCAGGCGACCGGAAGCGCCCGTCGCCAGATCTTTTCCCATCGCGTCCTGGTAAGTAAAATTGGCATAGCCGGTCAGCGCCGGCACGGGCTGAAAATTGACCATGACTTCAAAGCCGTTGATCGTGAACCGGCCGGGGTTCTTATCCGGATTAAAACCCGACAAGTTGGATAAAATGATCACATCGCTCAGCTCATTTCGGAACGCGTTGAGCTGCAGACTAAATGTTTTGGCCGGCGACCATGTCCCATTGACTTCATACGACGTGATCTTTTCTGTCTGCAGCTTAAAATTCCTGCCCGTTTGATAAATCTCCAGGTTGGAAGGCGCCCGGAAAGCGTGCCCCGCCTGAAGCTTGAAAGTGAATTGGCTGTTCCATTCGTTGACGATCGCCAACCGCGGACTGAATTCAGACCCGAAATAGCTGTTGTAGTCATACCGGGCGCCCACGGTAAAACTTGTCTTGCGAAGCAGCTTTGTGGACAACACATATTGGGCATAGCTGCCGAAATTATTGCGGATGTCGTACGCACGGGAAAGAAATCCCGGGTGCAGATCGGTTACGCTGTCTTTTCCATCTACAAGAGTGACGCTGGGATCGTAATGGATCCCCCGCTCTCCCCGCTCGACATTGTCCTGGAAGAAGGAGACACCTGCCGCCAACTGTTGATCGGGATCGATTCGGAATTGTGCGGAAAGGCCGCCCCACGCCCGGTTCGACGTTGTCAGGATCGGTATCCGTTGCATCAGCGTGCCATTCGTGGTTATAAAGATGTAGGAGTCGGAACCGACCCCGGTTTCGCGATAAATGAACCGGCCGAGAAGATCCAGATTTTTGGTTGGCCTATATTCCTGCTGGAAATACAAGGTCCGAAGAAATGGGTCATCCACCCCCGATCGTTTGCCAAGGAAATTACGCTGAACCAACCCCACAAGACCTTGGTTGTGGTATCCCTGCGGCGGAAGCCCGAAATAGATCGTCGCGCTGTTGGAGTAAGTGCCCCAGCCGACGGGTGTCCGGTAGCTTCGGTACCCAATGGTGGTCGTCCCGTGCTCCTCATGGTAGCTCAACTCGCCCTTATACGAATAGGCGTTGTTCACAAAGGAGGCGTCATAGTAAGGGTCCCGGTTTTTGAATGCGGGCCCCTGGCTGTAAAACAAGGTCCCGGCGACAGACCCTTCCCAACGATCTTGCCTGAAGCCCGCGTTCAGCGTCGTGAACCGCGTAGCATAACTTCCTAATCCTTCCTGCACCCGAATTCCATTAAGCTGACTACCCTTTTTGGAAATGATATTAATAACGCCGCCGTAGGCATTCGCTCCATAAAGAGCGGAAATGGGGCCCCAAATGATCTCAATTCGATCCGCATCGTGGAGGTTGTAAGCGGGACCGGCCATATCATTGCTCCCGAGAATGTTATTCTCTGCGATCCCGTCGATGAGCAGCAACGCCCGAAGATTCTCTGCGCCGTACATCCCGCGAAAGTATATAAGCGTTGGGGCATAGCCATTTATGTGGACCATGTCGATCCCTGGTACATCCCGCAGCGCGTCCTCCAACTGTTCATAACCTCGCTCCTGGATCTGCCGCGATGTGATCACCGTGATGGTCGACGGCGCCTGGGAAGCATTTTGAAGAAAGCCGGAGGCGGTTACGACTTTGACATTCAGCAATTGTTCGACCGAAAGATTTAGTAGTTGCCGTAATGCGGGAGTAGTGTCCTGTTGCGCGTGCAGCCACAAAGGGGACATTAGCAGCGATAACGCAAACCGTTGGGAAATTACGCTCATAACAGTTCAGGGGTTTAAAATAGGATCAGATCTGACCTGGTTCAGGCGACAAAAAGCGGGCCGGACAAAAACACGCTACTCAAAAATCAGACTGGGGAAATTTATCTACATATTTCCTTGACTTTAGTAAATATCTTTGCCTATTCCCGCTGATATCGCTTGCTTCATTACCATCCCGTATGAATAAGGTACTTCTTATTGACGATGATCCGGTCTTTGTTCTCCTGGCGAGAAAAATCCTAGAGACCATCGACGACACACTGC
>DATJWK010000140.1:0-25448 GCA_035501395.1 Puia sp. | reverse complement strand
CGGCGAGATCCACCTCACCGTCGCCCTCGACACATTTGCGATCAACGATGAACTGAAATATGGCCTGTGCTCCGATCACCTTTCCCGGCTTGTCCCCGGCCGGACGATAGAGTTTTACGTCCATCCGAATTCCCGCTTCAGGCTGCCGGCGGCGGGGAATGATATTATCATGATCGGGCCTGGAACGGGTATCGCGCCCTTTCGGTCCTTTCTGGCGGAACGGGACAGCACCGGCGCGACCGGAAGGAACTGGCTTTTCTTCGGTGACCAGCACTTTACCTCCGACTTCCTCTATCAATCCGAAATCCAGGACTGGGCCAGGACGGGCGTACTAACGCGCATCAATACCGCATTTTCCCGCGATCAGGCAGAGAAGATCTATGTGCAACACAGGATGCAAAAGCACGCCACCGAGTTGTACCGTTGGATCGATTCGGGTGCGCACGTTTATGTCTGCGGTGCAAAGGAGCCCATGAGCGTTGACGTGGAGGACACATTGCTGTCCATCATCCGCCAGGAAGGCAACCAAAGCGACGCACAAGCCGAAGCCTTTTTGAATGAACTGAAGGAAACGGGCCGCTATACAAAAGACGTATACTAATGAGCGAAAGCAAGAACCTCTCACCGGTTGAACGTATAAAGGAAAGCAGCGACGCCCTCCGGGGTACCCTCGCCGAAGGTCTTCAAGGCGAGATCAGCGGCGCTGTCAGCGACGACGACCAGTCTTTGGTGAAATTCCACGGCATGTACCAGCAGGACGACCGCGACCGCCGTGAAGAACGCGCCGAAAAAAAGCTGGAGCGCCTGTATTCGTTTATGATCAGGCTTCGCGTGCCGGGCGGCTTCTTTACGCCGGAACAGTGGATCGCCACACACCATATCGCCGGAGAAAACTCCACCGGCGTCATCAAGATCACTACGCGGCAGACCATCCAGCTGCATGGCATTCTCAAGAGCAGGGTCAAGCCCACCATTTCCGCCTTTAACGCCGTCGCCCTGGATTCCATCGCCGCCTGCGGCGACGTCAACCGGAATGTCACGTGTACGGCAAATCCGCTCCAATCGCCTGTTCACGGGCAGGTGCATGCCTACGCCGAAAAGATCAGCCGCCTCCTGCTTCCGAAGACACATGCTTACTATGAGATCTGGCTGGATGAGGAACAGCTCACCGATAAGAAAAAAGAAGCGGATCCGCTGTACGGGGACCGTTATCTTCCCCGGAAATTCAAGATCGGGATCGCTATCCCGCCCAACAATGACGTCGACGTGCTTACCAACGACCTGGGTCTGATCGCCATCATCGAAGCGGGCGAGTTGAAGGGTTTCAACCTCGCCATCGGCGGCGGACTCGGGACTACACACGGCAATGCGGCGACATACCCCAGACTGGCAACCGTGATCGGGTACGTACCCGCTGACGACCGGCTTTTCCGCGCGATCTATGAGGTGGTCACCATCCAACGCGATTATGGCAATCGCAGCGACCGAAGATTGGCCCGCCTGAAATATACTGTCGATAAGTATGGGGTAGAATGGTACCGTGGTGAATTGGAAAAACGCATTGGTTTTGCGCTGGAAGCGCCCCGACCGTATGCTTTTGATGACCGGACCGAACGGTTCGGCTGGCAACAGGATCACAAGGGCCTTTGGCATTTTACGTTGTTCGTGGAGAACGGCCGGGTGGTCGACGATGAAAAACTAGCCCTTAAGACGGCCCTCCTGGAAGTAGCCCGGACGGGAAAGGCGAACTTCCGTTTTACCGTAAACCAGAAGATCATTGTGGCCGATGTCCGGAAAAAAGACAAACAGGTTGTCGACGACATCCTGGAGAAATTCAACCTCATCCGGCACACTGAAACGGCATCGCCTATCCGGAAGAACTCCATTGCCTGCGTAGCCCTCCCCACCTGCGGCCTCGCCCTGGCGGAATCTCAACGCTACCTGCCTTCCCTGCTCGGTCATATCGAACGCCTGCTGGACAAACACGGGCTCAATGACGAGGCGATTATCATCCGGATGACCGGCTGCCCGAATGGCTGCGGACGACCCTATGCCGCGGAGATCGGTCTGGTCGGCACGGCGGCCGGTCGGTATAACCTGTACCTGGCCGGGGACCACGAAGGGACAAGACTTAACAAGCTCTATAAGGAGAGTCTTGACGAAGCCGCGATCCTGAAAGAGCTCGATATCCTCTTCTGGCTGTACAAAAAAGAACGCGTCACCGGCGAGCGATTCGGCGACTTCGCCCATCGTCAACGCTGGTTTAAACAATAATTTTTTAAAACCGCACGCCGATTGCCACAATGATTTTGTCCGATCGGTTTTTATTTGTTTCTTTACTCTACTAAATTAATAGACTAATGAGAATTAAGACCCCCCTGTTGCTTGGCTCGCTGCTTTGGATGACCGCCGCAAGAGCGCAAACGGCTGATGACATCCTGACCGTCCTGACCAGGAAAGGTACCCTTACCCAACAAGAAGCCGATTCCATCCGCCGCGAATCGGCAGCCCGGCAGCATCGCACCGATGCGATCGCCGATTCATTTCCGCTGCGATTGGGCCGGTCGCTCAGCCTTAGCGGCTATTCCCAGGTGATCTATCAGAATTTCGAGCACCCCCTTGCCGGAAAATATGCGGACGGCTTCAATATCAAACGCGCCCGTCTCGACTTTCAGGGGCATTTTTCGTCTCGATTCGATTATCGGGTCCTTGTGGATTTCGTCGGGCAGAGTGGTGCGAACGGCACCGCTCCTACCGGTGGCCAGCAAATCTCGCCCTTCCTGGTGGAAGCCTATATCACCTACAAACCGTTCGAATGGTTGAACGTCAAAGCCGGTCAGATGATCGTGCAGTTCTCCCAGGAAAATGTCACGCAGGATCGTAACCTGGATCTCATCGAACGCAGCCAGGTCGTCAACGCGCTGGCAGGCCGGAAAGGAGACGCCGCCGGCGGGATCGTGGATTCAGTCGGGAACCAGAATGGCCGGGATATCGGAGTCCAGTTAAACGGAAGCCTCCTCCCGGTTCAGGGCCGCCACCTTGTCGACTATTACCTTCAACTCCTCAACGGCGCCGGTATCAATACCCTTGACAATAACCAGTCGAAAGACTTCGACGCCCGTCTTGTCGTACATCCCTTCCGCTTCCTGAGCCTCGGCGGATCATACTATGACGGTTTCGACCGCTTCACCGGTACCCCCGCAAAAGATCAGCTTCGCACCCGTTGGGGGCTGGAAGCGGACCTCGAATGGACCAACCTCTCCCTCAAAGGCGAATATATCCGCGGCCAGGAGGGCAATACGAATCTGAAAACCGGCGGCACGGCCACCGCCCATCGTGGCTGGTACGGGCAAGCCGGATATTTTATCCTTCCGCGTCAGCTGCAAGGCGTGTTCCGGTACGACTGGTACGATCCGAATACGGCCAAAGATCAGGTAAACAGCACCTACTTTGATTTTGGCCTGAACTATTTTTTCAATGTCTGGACAAAGGTCCAGGTTTACTATTCCGTGCGGAACCAGCAAGGACCAGCGGTTAACAACAATATGTTCGAAGCGCAGCTGCAACTGGCGTTCTAGGTCAAAAACAGTCTACCGATCTGGTAGAAAAATCTTATTTTTATGGATACACCGACAACGACGGACAAGAAAGTGATGGAAAATAACGAGACCAAGCCGGAAACCGGATCCGGCAACAATCTTTTTCCGGTATTCATCAAGCTGGAAGAGCTGAAATTGCTGATCGTCGGCGGAGGCAACGTCGGTCTGGAAAAGCTGCAGACGGTCTTGCAAAATTCGCCGACGACCCCGATCACTCTCGTGGCGCCGGAAATCATCGCGCCCATCCGCGAGCTCGCCGGACAACACCTGAATATCACGCTGGTGGAACGCCCCTGGCGTTCTAACGACCTTGAATATGCGGACATAGCCATCGTAGCCGTCAATGACCGCGTGGTCAGCGAGACGGTTGCCCGTCATGCCCGCGAAAGGGGTATTCTTGTAAATGTCGCCGACACACCCGACCTCTGTGATTTTTATCTCGGCTCGGTCGTACGCCGGGGAAATCTGAAAATTGCCATCTCCACCAATGGGAAATCTCCGACCATTGCCAAACGTCTGAAGGAGGAGATCGGCAATATGATCCCCGAGGAGATGGACGCGGTGCTTGACAACATGCAAACGATCCGCACGCACCTCAACGGGGACTTTGCGGAAAAGGTCCGCCGCCTCAATGATTTGACGAGCATAATCGCTTCGTCCGCTTCGTCCGCCGAAGCCTTGGCGAAGGCGGACCAACCCGGCCCCGGCGCGGGCGGCCACGCCCCGGTCGCGCCGCTCGACGATCTCTCCACTGTCCGCACCGCCAAGCAGGAACGCCAACCGCTTCGGGCCGGCCGGCGCACCTGGCAGCAGGTCGTCAAATGGTGCATCTTCGCCTTCGTCTTCATGATCATCGGCCACGCGATCCTTTCCCTTATCCCGCTTGGCGGCTTTGCCGAATTCCTGCAAACGCTTCCAAAAGAGTTCGATGCCCGTGCATTCGGGATCATGACCCTCGCCGGCTTCCTCGCCCAATTTGTCGATGGCGCCATGGGTCTTGGCTACGGCACCATCTCTACCACCTTTCTGCTGGCCTACGGGGTCAGCCCCGCCATCGTCAGCAGCCGCGTACACTCTGCCCGGGTCTTCTCCAGCGGCGTATCGGGCTATAGCCACCACCGTTTCGGAAATATCAATAAAAAGCTTTTCCGGACCATCGTCATTCCGGGGGTTATCGGCGCCATTCTCGGCGCCACCCTGGCTTGCTTCGGGAAAGAATATTCCAACTATGTCCGCATCCCGCTCTCCTTCTACACGATTTATCTGGGCTATTATATCGTCCGTAAGGCATTCGCACGTCGAAAAGCCGGCGACAAGGTACGCAGAGCGGGCTGGCTTGCCTCGATCGGCGGATTGATGGACGCATTTGCCGGCGGCGGCTGGGGCACCCTGGTAACCAGCACCCTAATCTCAAAAAGAAAAAACCCGCGCTACGTGATCGGTTCCGTTTGTCTCGCCGAATTCTTTGTCGTTCTGGCAAGCGCCATCACATTTTTTATCCTGCTTCGCAGCATTCCCCTTCTCGACATTGCCGGCCTGATCGCCGGCGGCGTCCTCGCGGCGCCTGTCGCAGCGCGGCTCGCGGGCAAGCTGCCGGCGCGCACCATGTTTATCGCCGTGGGTTCGCTGGTCATCCTCACCAGTTGCAACACGCTTTGGAAATCGCTGCAATATGTCATCCATCATTTCTAGGAACCCTACGGTACCATTAAACTACATCCCCGGATGTCACTGTGATCCACCCGCCCCGCTACCGCGAACCCGCCATCCATCCGGAGCACCCCGACATCCTCGGTGGCAATAAAAGCACAAGACCAGATATTGGCCAGATCGACGACATTAATGAGCCCTTCACCGGACGCGCGTACTTCCAACGGATCATCTTCGGAACGTATCACGACCTTCATCCATGGGGGGCATCGGAAAACGCCGTCACCGGGGGAATAAGCCTGCGATAACAGCTCGGTCATCCCGTATTCCGCATGAACCAACGGTACACCCAACCGCTCCCGCAGCACGGCATGGAGCTCCTCCCGGGTAATCTCCGTTCGCCGGCCCTTCATCCCGCCGGTCTCCATCACGACCGTATGTTCGAGGGTAAGCGGATACCGCTCCGCAAAATCCAGCAACGCAAACGTAACCCCGATCAGCAGCGTCTTTTGCCCGGCCTTTTCCAGCCGCCCGAGCACAGAAGCCAGCGCCGCATGCTCATACAGGTAAAATCCGCTGTCCGGATGCCCGCTTGCCGTTATGAGCTCATTTGCCATGAAGACAAGGGAGGAGTGTGACCGTTCCAGGTACGCGGGCAGCAATCCGATGATACACCAATCACCGGCCGGTCCGTAAAATCGCCGAAATCCGGTCATGAGGCTCTCCCGGTAAAGCGACAAGTCTCTGACCAGGTGCCGGCTCGTCACTACCCCGGTCGTCCCGCTGCTTTCAAACACGATGTCCGGAACGAATTCCCCTGTTCGTACGGGATGCGTCTTAAAAAAATTGACCGGCAAAAAGGGGATCTCCGCTATCCGTGTCACCGATGCCGGCCGAACTCCCAGCGAATCGGCAAATTCCCGATATAGCCGGTTATGCGCATACTGGAAACGGAATAGGTTGATTGCCCGGTCGGCAAAGTCTGCGGGGTCAAGGTCAAATAGCGAAGCCGGTGGGAAAGGAGCGGTGGTCATTCAAGATAAACCGGGGGCGATTGTTAAAAAAGTCCTATTCGCCCCCTCAAAATTAGGCCCTTTTCGACAAAATTAGGTAGGTTTGTAACTATCAAATCAGTTTCATGAAACCCGGTTCCTTCCTGATACCCTGCTTGCTGGTCGCATTCATCGTCGCGGTACTGATAACGATCAGTTGCAATAAAACAGGCAGTGGCATCGCTACCCTGTCCCTCGAATCCATCTCTTCTCCCGTATTTGCTCATGACTCCATGCGGGTCCGGTTCAAATTTACCAACGGCACGTCGATCAGCAACGGTACCCTGGGCTGGATTCGAACCCGGCTAAATCAGGCGCCCGCGATGCACCCTTCCGGCAACGACACGTTCGGTTATCAGTTACCTGCATATACAGCCAATACCGGCGAGATATACCTTTCCCTGCCCTGGGATGGATATCTGAGCACCGGCAGTCCGGAGAACGATACCCTCATATTCAGGTTCTTCGCAACGAACGCTTCCGACAGTTTAACGACCGATACCGTTAGGACGCCGCAGATCGTTGTCAATTTTCAATAGCCGGCGTTCGTATTTCCCGCACATTTTTACAACCTTAACCATGTGTTGAGAAAAATTGTCGACTTCGTAATATTCAGCAGCTTGTATGTCGCGATATGCGCTGTCGTAATGATCTGGCAAACCAGCCGACTCCTGCTGGGCAGTGCTCCACCCGCCGATCTGCTGGGATTCGTTGCCTTTGCCACCGTCTGCAGCTATAACTTTCACTGGTACCTCACGCCTCGCACCGCAAGTCCCTCCCGCCGCGTACAATGGACCCACCGCCATAAAACATTACATGCAGCCCTTTCCCTGCTCGGCGCGGCCGGCGCGATCGCCTATTACTTCTACCTTACGGAATTCACATTAGCGCTGGGGTTTGCCGCGCTTCTGACCTTTCTCTATTCCGCGCCCAAACTTCCGCAGCCTATGTTTCGCCGCCTGCGGCATATCGCCATCGGGAAAACGCTTTTCCTGGCCGTGGTCTGGGTGTATGTCACCGCGGTTCTGCCGTTGATCGTCGTCCGCGCGTCCTGGAGCGTCTCATTTTACTGGTACATCTTCAGCCGGTTCTTTCTTATCTATGCCTGTTGCCTGATCTTTGACGCGCGGGATCGTGAAGACGACCGCGCCGAAGGCATCGTGAGCATGGTGACCGTTCTGACCGGCAGACAACTGGACAGGCTTTTCACGGTTTCGATGGCCCTCTTTTTTATTACCAGCATCGCCCTTTCGTGGTATCATTATCCGGCCTTATATATCATCCTGTTGCTGATCCCCGGGGCCATCCTCATCTTCCTCTACCCGGAGACCAAACGCAACTATTCCGACTACCTCTACTATGTGGTACTGGACGGGATCGTCATGCTTTCGGGCCTGCTGATGCTTATTTTCAGGATTTAGTACCTTCACCGATCAAAACGGAAAAAATTAATGGCAAAAAAGGCGTCCTCCACAACGAAGAAAGCAACGGCATCCGACCTATTGACACCCAAATCCTGGGATTTTCTCAAACGATATATCGACAACGCCTCCCCGGTCGGCTTTGAAAGCAGCGGGCAGAAACTATGGCTCGACTACCTCCTTCCATACGTCGACACGCACTTCACCGACCCCTATGGCACCGCTGTCGGCATCATCAATCCTGATGCGCCGTTTAAGGTCGTCATCGAGGCCCATGCCGACGAGATCAGCTGGTTTGTAAATTATATCAACAAGGAAGGGCTGATCTATCTGAAGCGTAACGGCGGGGTGGACCACCAGATCGCCCCGGGCATGCGGGTATTCATCCAGGGGAAAAAAGGCCGTGTTCCCGCCGTCTTCGGCTGGCCCGCCATCCATACCCGGATCGGCAACCCGGATGCCAAGGAACCGCAACCAAAAGTGGACAGTCTTTTTCTTGACTGCGGCGCCCGCAACAAAGAAGAGGTCGAAGGGCTGGGCATCCACATCGGATCGGTGGTGACCTACCAGGACGGCTTCACCGAGCTGGCATACGACTATCTCATCGGCCGCGCCTTTGATAACCGGATCGGTGGTTTTATGATCGCGGAAGTAGCCCGGCTGCTAAAGGAAAACAAGAAGCAGCTTCCATTCGGACTTTATATCGTAAACGCCGTCCAGGAAGAGGTCGGTTTGCGCGGTGCGGAGATGATCGCGCGCCGCCTTCGCCCGAATATCGCTGTTGTCACCGATGTGACGCACGATACGACCACTCCCATGATCAACAAGTTCATCGAAGGCGACATCGCCTGCGGGAAAGGTCCTTCGCTGGCGTACGGTCCGGCCGTACACAATAAATTACTCCAGATCGTCCAGGAGACTGCGGAAGCCAGAAAGATCCCCGTCCAGATGCGCGCCGTTTCCCGCAGCACGGGCACCGATACCGATTCCTTTGCGTATGCAAATGATGGATGCCCCTCCGTGTTGATCTCCATCCCCCTCCGCTATATGCACACCACAGTCGAGATGCTCCACCGGAACGATATCCGGCAAACCATCCGGCTGATGTACGAGACCCTGCAGGTATTGACGCCAAAAACCAATCTCCTCTACCTGTAATGCATATTTTCTTACTCTATATCGACCCGGGAAGCGGAAGTTATCTGGTCCAGGTAATCATCGCCGCCGTTCTTGGTGGCGCATTCTGGATAAAGAAATTCTGGCGAAAGATCCGGTCGGTATTCACCACGCTCTTCGCGGTACTCTTCACCAGGCGAAAAAAGGAACAATGACCGGGAGCCGCCCACACCCCGCTTCCTTCCGGGATCCCGCCGGATTTGTGTTCACGGTCGATGGCATGATCTACCGCCAGGTCAACAAATGGTATTCCTTTCGCTATGACTACCTGCATCAATGCGGGTTGTATGAACGGCTCACCGGCCAGGGTTTGATGGTGCCGTATACCGAAGGCCCGCCGGACCTTGCGCTTTCAGGTGACGCCTACAAAATTCTTTCACCGCTGCAGATCCGGCATATCAGCTATCCCTCCGAGTGGTGTCCCGAACAACTGAAAGACGCCGCTTTGCTGACCTTGAAGGTCCAGCGCATAGCCATGGAGAACGGGATGGGACTGAAAGACGCGACCCCCCTCAATATCCAGTTCCTGAACGGACAACCCATCCTTATCGACACGCTTTCCCTCGATCTGTATGAACCGAAGAAACCCTGGATCGCCTACCGTCAGTTCTGCGAATGCTTTCTTTTCCCACTGTATATTCATCGCTACGCCCGAACCGGCACCGGTAAGATCGCCGCCGCATGGCCAGACGGCATACCCGTCGGCGAGACAGCCCGGCTTTTGCCTTTCAAAAGCCGGTGGAGCATGGGCGCCTGGCTGCATGTATTCCTTCAGCGCCGGGTCACTTCCCGAAAATCGCCGGTTGACGAACGGCACCTTACATTCTCAAAGGCGAAGCTTAATAACCTTCTGGCTCACCTGCAGTCCACGATCGGCGGCCTGAAAGTCAGTTCCGGGTCCCCCTCCTCCTGGAGCAACTACTACGATGAAACCATCCTGGGGAAAGATTATCTGGCGGCCAAGCAACGACTTTTCCGGCAATTCCTGGACACGATTGAATTCGCCGATGCCCTTGATCTCGGCTGCAACGACGGCTTGTTCTCAAAAATACTCGCCGAATCCGGCAAACCGGTGATAGCCATTGACTCGGACTGGCAATGCATCGACAAACTCTATCGCAGCCATTCGCGCCACATCCTGCCCCTTTGCATCGACCTGGCCAATCCCACCCCCGCAACCGGTTTCCGCAACGCGGAACGAACGTCATTCACCGACCGGGCCGCCTCGGATCTTGTCACCGCCCTGGCCCTTATCCACCATCTCACCCTGGCCAACAATATCCCGATGAGCCTTATCGCCGAATACATGAACCAACTCGCAAAAAAATATCTGATTGTCGAATATGTCCCATTGTCGGATCCAAAAGCGAATGACCTCATTACCCGCCGACAATCACGGGTGGTCGGCTATGACCCCGAACAATTCGAGATGGCCTTTGGCCGGGATTTTCAAATCGAAAAGAAAGACCCCATAGCCGGGAGCGAACGGGTCCTTTATCTGCTAAAAAAACGGACCCTATGAAACGCCTGTTCCGGACTATTCCCCTCTTCGTCGCGCTGATCCCGCTGTTTTTTGTATTGCACGGTTATCGCGAAAATCTCGGTTACATCCATCCCGGCGAAGCGATCCTGCTGGCGGCCGTCTATCTCCTTGGCTCAGCCCTCATCTTTGCATCCTGCCTTGTCCTTTTCCGCGACGTGTCCAAAGCCGCCCTCGCCGCCGGGGCCGTCCTTATGTTTTATTTTTTCTTTGGCGCCCTTCAGGATTTCCTAAAGGCGCACGTTCACACGCTTTCGCGGTATTCCTTCGTGGTGCCTGCCATTCTTGTCGCCACGATTTCCTGGATCGTATTTCTAAAGCGAACGAAACGGTCGTTTCCCAGATTGATCTTCTATCTCAACTGTCTTTTCATGATCTATATCCTGGTCGACGGCGTCCTGACAGTCTCCGCGCAAAAGCGGGCGAGTGGATATGAAGGGGCGCACGCTTCCCGGGATACGATCCGATTCAGCACTTTCGACGGCCCGAAACGGGACATCTATTTCCTGATCTTCGATGCCTACGCCAGCAGCAAATGTCTGCGGGAGCAATACCACTATGACAACGGCGACTTTGACCGGTTCCTCGCCAATAAAGGTTTCCACATCCAAACTGCTAGCCGGGCGAACTACAAATACACCATTCTTTCCATTCCATCCATCCTCAATATGTGCTATCTCGACAGGTTGAAGGATGTCAAAGGCGGCCCGGTTGCGGAGTACTATTACCTGAGTGATTGCATAAAGGACAACGAACTGGGATCCTGGCTCCAATCCACCGGCTACGATATCGTCAACTGCTCGATCTTCGACCTGCGCGGTCATCCCTCACCGATAACCGAATCCCTCCTGCCGCTTCAGACAAGGCTGATTACCGACCAGACTTTTTATTCGCGCTTCTATCGGGATGTGGGATGGAATTTCTTCCGGTATACCGTCAATCCCCTTTCCGACAAAGAGATCAACCTGACCCTGAACAACGACAACAAACTGATTGCTCTCCTTGAATCCGCCAGCGCCATGCCTTCCGCTCAACCCCGGTTCTTCTACGGCCATTTCAATATCCCGCACCCCCCGTATTATTACGACAAGGAGAACCGCCGAAGGAAAGTTGCGGCCCCCTATAAGCCGACGGACGAAGACCATGTGCAGGACTACCTGGATTATCTAAACTACACCAATAAACGTGCGGAAGGATTGATCGATACGATCTTCGCCAATACGCATGGTCAAGCCGTGATCATCGTGATGGGTGATCATGGGCTTCGGCATGGTGATAAGCTGGGCTATAACCCGCCATTCTTCCTGGAAAACCAGAACGCGGTCTATTTCCCTGGTAAGGATTACCATCTCCTGTATGACAGCATTTCAGGCGTCAACCAGTTCAGGGTCATTCTCAATAGTGTCATGGGACAAAGACTCCCGCTATTAAAAGATTCCATCGTAAATGTAAAAGATAAGAAATAATTTTGCCCCCAAACCAAATATCGAAGGACATGATCCGTCACGACTGGAACATTGAAGAGATCAGGGACATCTACAACACGCCGCTGCTGGACCTCATCTACCGCGCCGCTTCCGTTCATAAGCAATACAATGATACGGGCGAAGTGCAGGTTTGCACGCTTCTTTCCATAAAGACGGGCGGTTGCCCCGAAGACTGTGCCTATTGCCCACAGGCCGCCCGTTATGACACCGGTGTGGGTGTCCAGGCCCTTATGAGAAAAGAGGAAGTTCTCGAATATGCCGCCAAAGCCAGGGCGGCCGGATCCACCCGCTTTTGCATGGGCGCCGCCTGGCGCGAGGTCCGCGACAATAAAGACTTCGACCGTGTCCTTGATATGGTGAAAGGCGTCAACAGGATGGGCATGGAAGTGTGCTGCACCCTCGGAATGTTGAATGAGGAACAGGCAAAAAAGCTGGCCGACGCCGGCCTTCATGCCTACAACCATAACCTGGACACGTCAGCTGACTACTATTCCGAGATCATCCATACCCGTACGTACGAGGATCGGTTACAAACGCTGGAAAACGTCCGTAAAGCGGGGGTCACCGTTTGTTGCGGCGGTATCATCGGCCTCGGAGAGACGCATGAGGACCGGATAGGAATGCTGCATACCTTGTCGACGATGACCCGGCATCCTGAAAGCGTTCCGATCAACGCCCTCGTCCGCGTGAAAGGAACACCACTTGCCGGCAATCCAAAAGTCGATGTCTGGGATATGATCCGGATGATAGCAACCGCTCGTATCCTGATGCCCGCCACCATGGTCCGCCTGAGCGCGGGACGGGCGGAAATGAGCCAGGCCGACCAGGCGCTTTGCTTTCTGGCCGGCGCCAATTCGATCTTTGCGGGTGAAAAATTGCTGACTACCCCCAATCCCTCCTTTGAGGAGGATAATAGGCTGTTCGATTTGCTGGGTTTGCGGCCGAGGGTCGCTTTTAAAGAAGAAGTCTCAGATCGCCCCGTCCCCGCCTGAACGGGCAGTCAATGGTTGATGCCGGACATGGGCATGGCGGATCTCCTCACAGATATACGTATTCCCCGCGAGTACTTCATCGATGGCCATGACCATCTCCGTACTCGGTGAGTTTTTAGTGACGTAGCCGTTTGCGCCGTTGCGGAGCATCTCGTTCACATACGAACGCTCCGCCTGAACACTGACGCCGATGATCTTCATATCCGGTGCAAACTCCCGGATCGACCGGGTGGCCTCGATCCCGTTTACCGGTTTCATGTTTATATCCATCAGGATCACATCCGGCCGCAAGGTTTTGGCGGCCTCTATCGCCTCCTGGCCGTTTGCGCATTCCGCTATGACATTCAACCTTGGAACCTGATTGAGCACCCAGCTCCACGCCTGCCGCACATGAAAATGATCGTCGACGATTATTAAGTTGATCATGGAAGGTTAGTTGACCGTTTACAGGCCGGTTTGGGCCAGTTCCAAAATTAATGTTTAGGAAATAATAAAAAAGGAAATGACCCGATTTGGCACCTGATTACCCAGTTTCCCCATAATTCACGCGGCGAGTACTTAGCCGAAACAAGTGGTTACTCTTATAAAATCATCCTTCGCGTGACCGGCGGAGCACGGTCAGCGGGCTGTCAGACCAGCGCCAGTTCCAGAACCTGCTGCATCGTTTTCACGTAATTGATCTTTAACCCTTTTATGAAATTGGAGTCGATCTCGCGGATGTCCTTTTCGTTTTGCCAGCAAAGGATGATCTCTTTCAGACCGGCCCGTTTTGCCGCCAATACCTTTTCCTTGATGCCGCCCACCGGCAACACCTGACCGCGTAAGGTAATTTCGCCGGTCATCGCCAGATAGGGCTTGACCCGCTTCCCGGTAAATGCGGACGCCATCGAGCTCATCATCGTCACCCCCGCGCTTGGCCCGTCCTTCGGGACCGCACCTTCCGGGACGTGCACGTGCAGGGTTTTTTTTGAAAAAACATCCGGATCGATATCGTATTTGCGGGCATTCGACTGGAGATAGGTAAACGCCGTTGCCGCGCTCTCCTTCATGACATTCCCCAGGTTGCCCGTTAGCTTTAGTTCCCCTTTGCCTTCGCTTACGGATGTCTCTACGAACAGGATATCCCCGCCAACATAGGTCCACGCCAACCCGACGGCCACCCCGGGCATATTGGCAACCTTGTAGATGTCGTTACTGTACCGCGGCTTTCCCAGCACTTTTTCGACATCCGCCTGTGTCAGCGACGCCTTGAGCTTTCCTTTCATGGCAAACTCCTTGGCCTGGTACCGCATCAGGGACGCCAGCTGCCGATCCAGTTCCCGGACACCGCTTTCGCGTGTATAGTCCTGAACGATCTTTTCCAGCACCCCATCCCCTATCCGGAAATTCATCGCCGCCAGCCCGTGCGCCTCGCGTTGCTTCGGCACGAGGTGACGCCGCGCGATCTCTATCTTTTCTTCTACGGCATACCCGTTTAAGTCTATGATTTCCAGTCGATCACGAAGGGCGTGCGGGATGGCGTTGATATCGTTGGCCGTCGCGATGAACAGCACCTTGCTGAGATCGTACTCCAGTTCGAGATAGTTGTCATAGAAGGTATGGTTTTGCTCGGGATCGAGGACTTCCAGTAACGCCGACGAAGGATCGCCACGGAAATCGCTGCCCGTCTTGTCGATTTC
This sequence comes from Puia sp., assembly GCA_035501395.1. Taxonomy (GTDB): domain Bacteria; phylum Bacteroidota; class Bacteroidia; order Chitinophagales; family Chitinophagaceae; genus Puia. Next base: position 10,852 of record DATJWK010000140.1, on the reverse strand, counting down.
GTCCAGTATCATGACCGGATTGGATGTTTTGACCTTGCGGAGGGACTGCAGGATGCGGCCGGGCATTGCTCCGATATAGGTTTTGCGATGTCCGCGGATCTCACTTTCATCATGCAGGCCGCCGAGGCTGATCCGCACGTATTTCCGGCCGATCGCCCCGGCGATGCTCCTTCCGAGCGAGGTCTTGCCGATCCCCGGAGGGCCGACAAAACACAAGATCGGACTCTTCATATCTCCTTTCAGCTTTAGCACCGCCAGGTATTCGATGATGCGTTCCTTTACCCGGTCCATCCCATAGTGATCGTGATCCAGGATCTTTTTCGCTTTCCGCAGATCGTATGAATCTTCCGAATATTCACCCCAGGGTAGTTCCAACATGAGATCCAGATGATTGAACACAACCGAATAGTCCGGCGTGCTGGGATGCATCCGTTCGAGACGCTCGACGCCCTTGCGAAAAAGATCCTTGGCTGCGGCCGGCCATCTTTTACTTTCCGCCTTTTTCTGCATCTCCTTGACCTCGCGTTCATTGCTATCGCCACCAAGTTCATCCTTGATGCTCTTCATCTGCTGTTGCAGAAAATATTCCCGCTGCTGTTTGTCGAGCTCGGTTTTCGTACGGGTGGTCAGCTTGTTCTTTAGCTCTGCAAATTGCAACTCACGTTGCAGCAGCTGCATCAGGAGGTCAGCACGCGATTTGATATGGTGAATTTCCAGCAACTGCTGCTTCTCATGAAGCTCCGTATTCAGGTTGCTGGATATAAAATGGATAAGAAAAGAAGGGTTTTCGATATTTTTCAGGATGATGCTCGCCTCGGAAGGAATATTCGGTGAAAGCTGGATGATCTGCGACGCGAGGTCCTTGATGTTGGAGACATATGCTTCGAAGTCTTGTTCCTTCGGCGCCTCTTCTTCCTGCAGCAACACCACCTGCGCCTTGAAGTAAGGGTCCTCCGCGGTGACCGCCCCGACCTTGAACCGGCGCTTGCCCTGGAGGATGACCGTCGTTCCGCCATCGGGCATCTTGATGAGCTTGATGATCCGCGCCACCGTTCCGACATCTTCCAGATCCGCGACGCCGGGGTCTTCGATACTGCTGTCCTTTTGCGCCAGCACGCCGATGAGCTTATCGGCTTTGTACGCGTCATTGACCGCCTTAATGCTTTTGTCGCGTCCGACCGTGATGGGCAGAACCACACCCGGGAACAGGACCGTATTCCGCAGCGGAAGGACCGGTAATTCTTTCGGGATCTCTATATCTTGAAGCCCCTCATTGTCGGATTCATTCAAAGGGATGATGGGCATGAAATCCAGGTCATCTTCGGCACGCATGAATAAATTCTCTTTCATATCAGGAACAAAATACCACGACTAAGGGAAAATTCCTATTCTTTTTTAAGTTCTGCTTTTGAAAAAGGCCCTCCTGAATTACCTCATCAGGAGAGCCTTGAATATCGTCGCCTGACCCTAACTCAAAAGATACGGAAACCCGCGTACAACTGCCACCCCTCATTCCTCCACGTCGACTGATTCGTTACATCGTTGATATTGGTCAATCCCACCACATACCGCGCGCCTGCCATAACGGGGCCAAGATTGAGCTGTGCACCGCCGACAAATGAAAAATCACCCTTTTTAAAGGCGTCTCCCGCGTTGTTGATCAGATGTTCATCCTGGTTCAGCAGGATCCCGTATTGTGGTCCCGCGAGCAGACTGAGTATGGGGATCGGCCGGTAGCTGACCAGCACGGGAATGGTCAGCCAGTTGAGCTTCCCCTTTACGTCGTTGACGCCATCCGGCACTACGGCGGAAAAACTGCTGCCCGTACGATAGTTTGTCTGATTGAAATTCAGTTCGGGCTGGATACCCCACTTTTTTGTGAAATAAACTTGCGTAAATGCGCCGGCCATGTACCCAAACTGAAATTCCTGGCTGAAAGACTCGCCGTCGACCTTGAACAGGTTGGCGCCGGCTTTAACGCCCAGATGAAAACCTTGGGCCTGCGAATGCAGACCGGCGATCATCAGGAAGGTTGACAATACAAATGCGTTCCTCTTCATAATGGATGTGATTTGATGAGTGAATGGATTGCAGGTAGTATTTCAACGTATAATTCCTCCGATTTTTATTTTGACCGCCGCCGGCCGCAAAAGTTTATTTCAGTTTTCGGTCGCCGATCTGGAACCCGACATAAAATTGCAGCCCATATGTCCGCCAGGCATCGGTCGAATTGATGGCGTTGACATTGTTCAGGCCTTCCTGGTATCGCAGCCCTATCTTGATCTTCCCCATGTTAAGCTGACCGCCGAAAACCAACGCCAGGTCGCTTCGGGAAAAGGTGTTCTTATCCGGCTGATTGTACAGTAGTCCGCGCGTCTGCGCAACGGCAAAACCATATTGCGGCCCGATCATGATCGACAGGAGCGGGATGGGTTTGTACACCAGCAGGATCGGCACCGCGATGTAATCTACGCTTACCAGCTGGTAGCTGACCCCCTGACCACTATAGATCTGGTTAAATTCCTCCGACGTCTTTGCCAGCACCTGGTTGAACAACAGTTCAGGCTGGATCGTGAAATGCTTGCTGTAGTTGATCTCCGCGTAAGCGCCGCCGCTGAAGCTCATCCGGTAGGACTCGTCCCACGACCTGCCACCGACCTTAAAATAGTTGCCCCCGGCTTTCAAACCCCATTCCATCGATTTTTGAGCGTAAGCGTGACCGGCAGTTAGCGTTAGTAGCAAAAGGGTAACGAAAGCTAGTTTGGATTTCATTGTTGATGCTTGTTTTTATTATTCCTGTTTTTTATGAATGCCCGCTTTGGGCGTGAAAATACTCTTGAATAGTTTATCGGTTTGTTAAAATCGGCAAAAGGATCGTTAAATCACGCCAATCCGATCACCGCCCTTTACGCCCGTTCACGCCAATTCGATCACCGTGATCTCCGGCATGATCCCGACGCGACCGGGATAACCGATGAATCCGAATCCCCGGTTGACATAGAGCTTTTGTGCTCCCTCTTCATACAGCCCCGCCCATTCCTTGTATATGTATTGCACGGGGCTCCATTTGAATCCCGGCATCTCCAACCCAAACTGCATCCCGTGCGTATGTCCCGATAATGTCAGATCGATATCCGGATAATCCTTGCGCACCTGGGCATCCCAATGGCTGGGGTCATGACTCATCAGGATCTTGAATGGATATTTCTCCGCGCCCGCATACGCCTCATCCAGCTTCCCGTATTTGGGAAAGCGCGATCTGGCGCTCCAGTTTTCAACTCCGAGGAGAGCGATCTGTTCGCCGCCGCGCTCGAGCACCACGTGCTCATTCATCAGGAGCCGCCACCCCATTTCCTGCTGTATCCGCATCAGGTGGTCGAGGTTGGCCTTCTTCGATTCTGCATTCTCCCACCAGGAATAGTCGCCGTAATCGTGGTTACCCAGCGTCGAAAAGACGCCAAGCGGAGCGGTTAGACAGCTGAAGATTGACTGGTAATCCCCTACTTCCAGCGCGATATCGTTGACCAGGTCTCCCGTGAACAGAATTAGGTCCGGCTTCTCGGCCATGACCATATCGATCCCGCGCTGGACCGCCACCGGATTTTTCAAGCTACCGGTGTGAATATCAGATATTTGAACAACCCTTAACCCTTTAAAGGACGCCGGCAGTTTGTCAAACGCCAGCCGAAGCCGCCGGACGCGGTATTTATATTTGTTGCTGAGTCCGTGCAACAGCGAACTGTAGATTCCCGCCCCGACACCCAGCCCGAGCCAACTCATAAATACGGATCGCGGTATCCCTTCCCCGGAAGTGCCGATCGTAGACCCCGAAACCGCCAGCAGCCGCCCGGCAAGCCATTGGATAGCCCGCCGTACATCGTCGACCACCAGAAAACCCGCCACCAGCAATTTGGCCAGATAAAAACCGATGAGCACAAAAAACGCATATCCCTGCATCCACGTAAACCGGCGGTACATGTAGGGAAGAAAGCATAAAAGCACCAGGGCAATCACGGAGACCATCCAGTAGCCGCCACAAACGATCGATCGCAGGCGGGGCGAAGCCGACTGTGCGACGGCCTTTATCGCCTGGAACACATACAGATCAAGGATCAGCACCAGGATCGGAACAACCCAGATATACCTCCAGCTACGCATGGCGAAGAAATTTATATCCCATAATTAACCTTGAAGCACGTAAATTTGCCATCCTGTCAGGAATTTCCCGGAAACTCAGGCGGGCAAAGTTCGGAATTATCCCCGGTGGGCAAAACTAAATTTTGTCATCTTCCCGATTGGTGACAATTTTACCCTGAGGCGATGGAACGGCTTCGCCCAGGGACAATCACCTGCGGCATATAATATTATGGCAAAAACTATCGGCGTAGCAAATCAAAAAGGGGGTGTCGGAAAAACTACTTCCGCGATCAATCTGGCGGCCAGCTTCGCCGTATTGGAATTCAGGACCCTGCTTGTAGACGCCGACCCCCAGGCCAATAGTACCACGGGAGTGGGTTTCGATCTGCACAACGTAACCCAAAGCCTTTACGATTGCATGGTCAACCATGTCCCCGTCAAAGACGTCATCCTGAAATCGGAAGTGCCGCACCTGGATGTCGTTCCATCCCATATCGACCTGGTGGGTTACGAGATCGAAATGATCAACTACCCCAACCGGGAAAGTGTCCTGAAAGGGATCCTGGAACCGATAAAGGAGGATTACGATTTTATTATTATCGATTGTTCGCCATCCCTCGGTCTGATCACCGTAAATGCGCTTACTGCAGCGGATTCGGTCATCGTCCCCGTGCAGACCGAGTTCTTTGCGCTGGAAGGGTTGGGGAAACTGTTGAATACGGTGAAGATCGTACAAAGCCGCCTGAATCCGAAGCTGGCCATCGAAGGCATCCTTATGACCATGTATGACGGCCGGCTGCGCCTTTGTAACCAGGTGGTAAGTGAGGTCCGCAAACATTTTGACGAGATCGTTTTCGACACCATTATTCACCGGAATACAAAGATCAGCGAAGCGCCGAGCGTGGGAAAGCCTGTCATCCTGTATGACGCGCTTAGCAAGGGTTCGGTCAATTATCTCAACCTTGCCAAAGAGATCCTGCAAAAGAACAACATGACGAAGATCAGGCAGGAAGAACGGATTCTCGAATGATCTGCCGGTGTTCGTAAACGAATTCAAAAAATGACAACTCCTCATAAAAAAGATAAAGAAGCCTTGGGCAAGGGCATCCGCTCACTACTCCAAAGTATCGACGCCGACCTGAAAACGACTTCCGGCGAGTTGAAATCTTCGGTCGTCGAAGCAGTCACCAATATGCTCCGCGTCCCCCTGGATCAGATCGAGGCCAACCCCCGTCAGCCCCGGCATGACTTCGACGAACAGTCCTTGCAGGAACTCGCTCAATCCATCCGGCTACACGATATCATACAACCGGTGACCGTATCCAGGCTGCCGACCGGCAAATACCGGCTTATCTCCGGGGAGCGTCGTTTTCGCGCCGCCAAAATCGCCGGACTGAAAGACATCCCCGCATACGTCAGACAAACCGATGATCAGCAGCTTCTCGAACTTGCGCTGTTGGAGAACCTGCAACGGGAAGACCTCAATGCGATGGAAATCGCGCTTAGCTACAAACGAATGATGGAAGAGCTCAACTATACACAGGAACAGGTCGCCGAGCGCATGGGTAAGGAGCGAAGCACGGTTGCCAACTATATCCGGCTGTTGAAATTGCCACCCGATATTCAGGTAGCCGTCCGCAGCAACCAGTTGTCGATGGGCCACGCGCGGGCGCTCATCAACGTGGATACGGTGGACAAGCAGCTATACCTGTTCAATGAAATAAAGAATAAGGGCCTTTCCGTGCGCCAGACGGAGGAACTCGTCAGGCAATTATATAAAGAGACCACTGCTGTTAAAAATTCCGTAAAGCCAACTCTGCCCGAAGCGTTGCGGCGAATAGAGGATAACTTAGCATCACATTTCAGCACCCGTGTAAAGCTCAATCACAACAAGAAGGGGGAAGGAAGCATTTCGATTGAGTATTACTCGCTCCAGGAATTAAACAAATTGCTGGATCAACTGGGTGTCTCCGTCAACTAAGCATCCAACATGAACCGGGTCCGCTACGTATTGTCATTCGTCTGTTTTCTGTCTATAAGCCTTGTTTGCTACGGCCAACCGTCGGATTCGACTTCCCGCAACGACAGTACGCGTCAAAAGCACCACCGGGTATCGACCTATCGCGTAGATTCCCTTGGCCGGAGACTACACGATCCGCGCATTGCTACGCTTCGCTCCACGTTCGTACCCGGCTGGGGCCAGATCTACAATCACAAATATTGGAAATTGCCGATCGTATATGCGGCTATCGGTATCCCGGCATATACATATGTTTATAACCGCAAGGGGTATAACAATTATCAGAAAGCCATTAGCATCGTTGACAGATACTCGTCACAAGGCGCCCCGGCTGTTCCCGACAGCGTGCTCAACACCTTGTCCGGTGAGGTCAGGAATCTGGTGGTGTTGGGCTATAATCAGGAAAGCCTGCTGCGCACCTATCGCAACGAGTTCCGAAAAGATGAAGATTATTCCGTTCTGTTCTTCCTGTTGTTCTGGGGCCTCAACATCGTCGATGCAACCGTAGATGCTCATCTGATGTATTTTGACGTCAGTGACAAGCTCACGATGCACGTCCAGCAACCTTCCCCGGGGTTTGCGGCTCCCGGCGGCGCCGGACTAAGCCTGGTGTTCGACATTCATAAGGCCCGATCCAGGCCGTTGCCGACGCGCTGATCCCCGCTCCCCGCTGATCCGGTGCGCATGGAGACCCGTCGCCGCCCCGCTCTAAGGAAATAATCGTACTTTTGCCGGTAAATTTTTTTGTTAAATGAAGATCGCCCTAATCGGATATGGCAAGATGGGTCACGCGATCGAAGAGATCGCCCTTCATAGAGGACATGAGATCGCCCTAAAGGTCAATATCGACAATGTGGAAGACAATACCACCGAAAATATCCGGAAAGCAGATGCCGCGATCGAATTTACCGGCCCGCATAGTGCCTATGACAACATTATCCGCTGTCTGGATGCCGGGGTTCCCGTAGTTTCCGGCTCGACAGGCTGGTTGGACAAACTGGACGCAGTCCGGCTACATTGCAGGCAGCGACAAGGCAGCTTTTTATACGCCAGTAATTTCAGCGTAGGCGTCAATATATTCTTCGAAGTCAACCGGAGACTGGCGGCATTGATGGTCCCCCACCCCGAGTATGAGGTCAGGATCACCGAGATCCATCACACCGAAAAAAAGGACGCGCCAAGCGGGACGGCAATCTCCCTTGCCGAACAGATCCTGGAAAGAATTCCCCGGAAAAAAGGATGGGTCAATCATTTAAGTGATAACTTAGACGAATTGGAAATCCTGAGCGAGCGGACAGACCCTGCTCCGGGTACGCACAGAGTTGAGTATCACTCCGGCATTGACACGATCGAGATAACGCACACCGCCCACAACCGCCGCGGGTTTGCCATGGGCGCTGTGCTGGCTGCCGAATACCTTTTGGGAAAAAGAGGGGTTTTTCAGATGAGCGACGTGCTAGGATTCTAACATCAACAGTAGGAGAAATAAACCATGTTATCCAAGAAGACCCAATATGCGTTTCAGGCGCTTATGTATCTGGCCGAAAAAGAAAATGATGAGCCGGTGCTGATCGCCGAAATCGCGAAGAAGAAAAAGATCCCCCTGAAATTCCTGGAGAACATCCTCCTGGAACTGAAGAACGCCAATATCCTCGATAGCAAAAAAGGCAAAGGAGGCGGTTATTTCTTCGCCAAAAATCCCAAAGACGTCCCACTCGCCACCGTCATGCGGCTCCTCGACGGCCCGATCTCCCTCCTTCCCTGCGTCTCCCTTTATTTCTATGAACGGTGTAAGAATTGTGACGAGAAAAGCTGCGGTCTCCATCTGGTAATGTCACAGGTCCGTGACGCAAACCTCAGGATCCTCGAAAAGAAAACCATCGCCGATCTCGCCAAAGGGTAATTCCTTCGCCCGCCGCGCCTGCCGTAGCTTTAGCGAAGGCGGGCCGCCTGCCGTTCCAGGCTTTTCAACCGGTTCCCGCACACCCGCTCCGCCACGTCCAGCAAGGTCTTCACCCGCTCCGTCAACAGCCGTGCATCTGCCTCCGTCACCACAAATTCCTCTTTATAACGGGCATCCACATAGCCGGACAACAGCACCCGGAATAACCGGTCCTCCTCCGCGCAGTTCCTTGGAAAGATCAATGCCAGTTCGAACGAGAACCGGTTTGTATACCGTCTTAACTTATCGAGGTTATGTGTCGTCGGCTTATATCCGGTAAAGGCAAGCAGGATAGCCTGGTAGATTTGCTCGGCTGCCTGATGCAGCATGAAAACGACAAGCTTCCACTCGCTGGTCCCCAGGTTGAACTCCGCACTCCGGAAGAACGCGCGCGACTGACGATGCCACCGATCGAAATCCCGCTCCGCCATCCATCGGACCTGGGCCATGTCGGTCTCCCCCGCCTTCGCCAATGCAGTCCTGCCGGCATCATAAAGCAGGATCGCTTCGCGCCGGATCATCGCAAAGAAATATTGCCCTTCGGCGATCCTCCGGTTTACATAGCCGATATCGTGCACGACAACCGTCACCGGAACCACATCGCGGCAACGATTCTCGATGATATCCTGAAGCTCATAGTCGGAGCGCCAGTCCCCCTGGCTCGTTACCACCAGGAGATCATAGGCATCAACACCCGCCGGAAGCTGGGCTGAAAGGAAATGGGCCTCCGTTACGCCACTATAAATGCCAAAAAGGATGATTTGTTCGGGCCGGACCGCCTCGACAATGATCCTTTTCGCCGTCTCCAATTCCTGGCGCCGGGCTGCCGGCAAATGCGTTAAAGAAGTATTCATAGCAAAAGGTTTTTAGCAAGCAAATTTGAATTCCCAACAAGGAAATTTGAATTCACCAAGATATTTGGCTAACTTTGAGAAGCAACAAATGTACAAACTTGCTAAAGACACCAAGAAAAAAGATACTAACATCTTTGGCACTTATCTTGACCTATGCATTTTTTAGGAAAAAATCTGCGGCACCTTAGAAAGCAATCCTCCAGAACCCAATCTGAGATTGCATCCCTGATCCAGAAAGGTCAGACTACCATTGGCAATTGGGAGAACGGGATAAGCGAACCCAGTTTGAATGAGCTATTAATTATTAGCAATTTTTTTGATATTTCCGTCGATACCCTACTAAAAATGGATCTTGCCGAGACCCAGGGACCCATCGGGCGCCTTGGCGGCATCAACCGAAATTACCTGCCAAACGAGAAGGAGCCATTAAAAGCAGAGGACGCCGGGATCACTATGGCCTACGTCCTGAAGGAGCTTAAAGACATGCAGATCAAAATAGAACAACTCAACTCCCGGCTGCCTAAAGAACCGCTGCTATAATCCCAGATTCTCGATTACCATCGCCGATGCGCCGCCGCCGCCATTACATATCCCTGCCGCGCCATACCGGGCCCTGTTTTGACGCAGGACATGAAGCAGCGTCACCAGGATCCTCGCTCCACTTGCACCCAGCGGGTGCCCGATCGACACCGCACCGCCATTGACGTTTACCCGCTCCGGATCAAGTTGCATCCGCCGCGAATTTTCGATCCCGACGACGGCAAATGCTTCGTTCAGTTCCCAGTATTGGATATCTTTCATTTCAAGACCGGCTTTGGCCACCGCTTTCGGCACAGCCAGCGAAGGAGTGGTCGTAAACCATTCCGGCGCTTGCTCGGCATCCGCATACGCGACAATCCGTGCCAGCGGCGTCAATCCCAGTTCCTTTGCTTTGTCGCCGCTCATGAGCACCAGCGCGGCGGCCCCGTCATTGAGAGTGGACGCATTGGCTGCCGTTACCGTTCCATCCTGCTGAAAGGAAGGCCGCAGTTCCGGGATCTTTTCGAATTTGACGTTGAATGGCTCCTCGTCCTTTGCAAACAGGACCGGGTCACCCTTTCGCTGTGGCAACGGCACCGGTACGATCTCTTCGGCGAATCTGCCTTCCGACCAGGCACCCTGCGAACGCCGGTAACTCGCAATGGCAAAGGCATCCTGCTCTTCACGACTGATGCCACAGGTCGCCGCGCACAATTCCGCGGCATTTCCCATCGCCTTGCCGTCATAGGCATCCGTCAACCCGTCTTTTGCCAGCCCGTCAACCAGTATGGTATTGCCGTATTTATTTCCCCAACGCATCTGATTGGCATAGAAAGGGACGTTGCTCATGCTCTCCATTCCGCCGGCCACGACGATTTCTGCGTCGCCCAACAAAATGGATTGCGCTGCCTGCGCCACCGCCTTCATCCCGCTTGCGCAAACCTTGTTTACAGTTGTACACACGACGCTATCCGGTAACCCGGCCCCTTTCGCAGCCTGTCGCGCCGGGGCCTGGCCGAGGTTGCCCTGGAGCACGCAGCCCATCAACACTTCCTGGACCTGCGCGGGTTGTACGCCGGCTTTCTTTAACGCTCCCCCGATAGCTACCGCTCCCAGCTGCGTGGCCGGAACGTCTTTCAATGCTCCGCCGAAACTTCCGATCGGCGTCCGGACCGCCGCAACGATGACGACTTCTTTGTTCATGGCTGGATTTAGAATTTGTGTGCAAATATAGCGAAAGGTATATTTGCCCATGCGCCCCGCCACTATCCAGGAACTGAAAGCCGAACTAAAGACCCTCCCTGCCGCACAGCTCACCGAGCTTTGCCTCCGGCTGGCCAAATTCAAGAAGGATAACAAGGAACTCCTCACCTATCTCCT
>DATJWK010000139.1:0-17500 GCA_035501395.1 Puia sp. | reverse complement strand
GTTTTGGCTGACATGAGAAGAATCCCAAGAGACCAATCCAAACCGGGATCGAAGCCAGTCTATTCATACCGATGATGTTGTTTTATTGGTGTGTTTTGTTGGTGTTCCGCTATTGAGGGTTTACGGTAATGATGCCCATCGCTTTTGCCAGATCGATCTTGCTCGACAAGACCTGGAACAATGAATTTTGGTAGGTGATCTCGGAAGTGATCAGATTGGATTCCGCGGTGATGACGTTCAGATAAGCGACAACACCCTGATTGTACTGAAGCGCCACGATATTATACGTCTCCCGGGCCAGCGTGACATTGTCTTTCGACACCGTCAGGTTGTAGAGGTTGCTCTTGTAGGTCGCCAGTGCGTTGGTATAATCGGAATAGATCTGCGATTTCAATTCCACTTCGTTCCATTCCAGCAGGTCGTACTGCAAACGTGCTTTTTTGAGGTTATTGAGACGTGCGAATCCGGTGAAGATCGGGATGCTGAGCGAGAGCCCGGCATACGAAAAGGGATAAGCCTGATTGAACATTCCGTTGATCGAATTATGCTCGAATTCATATTCGTAATCGAAAAAGCCGTTGACGGTGGGCAGCCATGATTTGCGGTAGTAGTCCACCTGGGTCAGCTGCAGCGCTTTGGAAGTTTGCAGGTACTGGTATTCGATCCGCTTCTCGAACTGAAGTTGCTGGGCGGTGTCGAATACGATATCGTTTTGCATCTGGAGCGTGTCATATACTACATTGAACTGGGAAAGCGGCGGGTAGCCCATGACCTGCTTCAACTGCGCGTATTGCGGCCGCACGGCTTCCGTAGCCTGACGCAGGGAGAAAAGAGAGTTGTTCAGCGAGATCATCGCCTCGTCATAATCTGTTTTGTCCACGACGCCGCCGATATACTGGTGATAGGTATCGCTGACATTTTTGTTGAGACGTGCCGTATCTTCTTTGAGGACATTGATCTGCGCCAGTGTCAGCAGAAGGCTGTAAAACGATTTCGACACCGCGGCGACGATCATGATTTTATTGCTGTCCGTCACTTGTTGTGCCTGCTTATCGTACAATGGGGCGGCGTGAAGGGCATATGCCAGCGCGGGATTGAAGATCGTCTGGGTCACCACAAGAGTCGGGGTGAAGGTGTTGACAATTCCGGCCTTCTCGTTGACATACTTCCCGCTGGAATCTTTTATGAAGGAAGTCGGCAGCGAAAAGTAATGCGTGAAATTGCCGGAAACGTTGACCTGCGGCATCCATCCGGCCGTTGCGATGGCGTTGCTCGCTTTTACGATCGCCTGGTTAACGATCGCCATATTGATGAACGGCTCATGTTTGAGGGCATACGTGACGCACTGGTCCAGCGTATAAGTCTGGGCCGTATCCGTATTATTAATGTGGCTGTTGGGCTGACACGTTGCGGCAATCGATACGCAAAGAAGAAGAAAAGGTAATATGATGATCCGGAAAAACGCTGCTACAACGATTTTTGACATATCGATTATGGTGATTTATATATATGGCGGGATCATACCCGGGTCAGGTGTCAATCGTTAGACAGTGCGGAGTAAACAGGGGGCAAAGATTATAAATTTTGGGATAAGGAAGAATTAAAAAGACATTAATACTACTAATTGATAATGAATGTGAAACAAGGGTTTTTCGCATTTGTTCTTGATCAAAGGAGCATGGACCGGATGAGCGGGAATTGTATTCATTGAACGGGCCGCTCCCGCGAGGCGCCCTCACTCCACCGGTTTTCCTGTCCGGAAGGCCGTACCCTTGAAAAGCGCTACCAGTTCTCCGGCTCCGTTTGTCGTCCGGATATCGTAGATACCGATCCGGTTCCCCAAATGGTCTTCCTTCGCTTCTACCGTCATTAGCTCTCCCGCCGTGCCCGGCCGGGTGAAACTGATGCTGACATCCAGCGCCACCGCGATCGTGCCGTGTGAGTTGCATGCAAAGGCAAAGGCCGAGTCGCTGGCGGCGAAGAGCACCCCGCCATGAAGCATGTCGAAACCGTTTAACATCCCGTCGGTGACCTGGTAATGCAACTTACAATATCCCGGTCCGACCTCATCGACGACAAGCCCCATCCAGGCTGTAAAACGATCCCGCTTCAACATAATCTCCAGCACCTCTTTTGGCGAGCGTTCCGCTTTGTTCATCCGCGTTGATTTTAGGTGGAATATTACCGGGAAACAAATGCCGTCCCCTGACGGCTGGCCAGTAACTCCAGCACATCATCCTCGGTGCCGTTGAAGGGTCCCGATCCTTCGATCTTCAGCGTCGCCATCGCTGCCGCAAACTCACCTGCTCCCTGTACCGGCATACCTTTGCTTCGCTGGTAGAGGTAGCCCGCCATATAGGTATCGCCGCAACCGGTCGCATCCACGACGGACGTAGTCGGGGCGTAGGCCGGGATATCATAGAACCGCTGGTCCACATAGATGACCGATCCCTGGCTCCCGAGTGTAATGACCACTTCCTTGACGCCCCAGTCGGCAAGTATTTTCGCACCCGCACGAATTCCGTTCTGGCCGGTCAGCACTGCCATTTCCGCCTCGTTGGTCTTCAGGATGGAGACAAATCGCAGTGCCTCGCGCTTCTCCGGCCAGTCGACCGGGATCACGCGGTTATCCACCACCTTGCGAAGATATCCCTGCGCGTCAAGTGAGATCTTTCCTTTTGCCGACAATGTCCGGATCAGTTCCAGCGGCATATCATCCGCCAGCAGCGGCCCGAGGTGAAAGAATCTTGCTTCTGCTTCCGTCAGCGCTGCTGCCGGAAAAGGATCTGCCGTGCGAAGCACGCGCTGCGTCCGGTGATCCTGGTTCTCGCCATAAATATTCTCGAAATAGACGGTATGGGCGCTTGGGAGCACCGTGACATCCACCCCGGCCAGCCGAAGATTGGTGACGCCGGCCATTCCGTCGGATGCAACGGCCGTTACCAATTGGTACCGCACATCCATCCGGCTTAACGCATTTGAAAAATAAAATGCCGTTCCGCCCGCCATGAATACCGCCGAACGTGTGGTGACGACTTTGTCTAAGGTAATATGGCCAATGCAACAGATATCGATCCTTTCCATGATTACAAACCGCCAAGGTAAGTCATTTTTCTCATTTCCTAACCGGCACCGGCCCCGCGCCGCTCCTATTTCTTCACCGGCACCTCCAGGTGGATCGTGATCGTATCGCCGATCGAGCCGCCTTCTTTCCCGACATGGAAGTCTTCCCGCCTGAAGCTGAAAGCCCCCTTAAACATACGATTGTTGCCGTTTGGAGTGAATGAGAAAGGGATCGCGACCGGTCTGGTGACATCCTTTATGGTGAGGTTGCCAAGCGCTCTGAAGCCGGAACCGGTCCTTTCAATTCTGGAAGCCGTGTAGGAGATACGGGGATATTTGTCTGTGTTAAGGTATTGCTCTTCCGACTTCAGATGATGGTTGCGCAAACCGATGCCTGAATTGACCGTGGATGCATCGATGCTCGCCTGGATTGAACTGCCCGGGAGGTCGTTGGGGTCGAAATGAATCGTGGCCGCCAGCCCGCTGAAGGTGCCGTTGACCGTTCCAAACGGTCCATGGACGCTGAACCCGACTCTGGCGTTGGCGGTATCGACCGTCCAGTTTGTCGCTAACAAAAGACCGAAGATGATCGCGGTTATTTTCATCGGTTTCATTTATTTTAGGCGTTGGAATTCCGGCAACGGCAGGGGAACATAAATAGCAACGGGGCCGTTTGTTAAGCGGTTGCCGGGCTCCCGATTTTTTGCGTATTTTAACGTAGCTTAAGCCACAACCCATTATGTTCAAACGTATTCCGGCCGCCTTGCTCCTCCCGCTCGCCGCGATGGCTCTTTCCGCATCCGCACAACAACACAGTACCGCCCTGCCGGTGCCCCTCAACATCCGGCAGGCTATCGACAAGGGTACCCGCACGACAACCGGCCAGCCCGGTCCGCACTATTGGCAGAACCACGCCGTATATGACATCCGCGTGAACTTCAATCCCTCCACACGGCTGGTCAGCGGGCACGAGTCGATCACCTACACGAACAGCAGCCCGGACACGCTGCGTCAACTCCTGTTTAAACTCTATCCAAATTTATACAAGAAAGGTTCGGCGCGGATGATGCCCGTTAAGCCGGAAGACCTTACGGATGGCGTATCGATTACCGACATGGTGATCGGGGGCCGTCCGTCCGATGCGGCTGCCAACAACCGCCGTCGCCGCGGATCCGACGGAACGGACCTTTTCGTCCCCATTTCCCTCCTCCTTCCCGGCCAATCCACGCATGTCTCGCTGGATTTTTCCTACTCGCTCAACAAGACTTCGCATATCCGCACGGGCCAGGTCGACAGTGGCGCCTTTTTCGTCGCCTATTTCTTTCCGCGTATTGCCGTCTACGACGACATCGACGGCTGGAACCGCATTCCATATCTGGGGCCCCAGGAGTTTTACAATGACTTCTGCGATTTTTCCGTGGCCGTCACCGTGCCCGGCGACTACATGGTTTGGGGAACAGGCGATCTCGTCAACCGCCGGGACCTGCTTTCCGCTTCTGTCAACCAACGGATCGAAGTGGCAGGGAATAGCGACAGCGTCGTGACCGTTATCGACACAACCGATCTTACCCACGGCAGCTTTACCCATAAAACGGATTCGAATACGTGGAATTTCGAAGCAAAGAATGTCACCGATTTTGTTTTTGCGACCAGCAACCATTATATCTGGAAAGCGTCAAGCCTGGTCGTAGATCCGGCCACCGGCCGAAGAACCCGGGTCGACGCCGTTTTCAATCCGGACCATAAGGATTATTTCGAAGTGGTCGATTTTGCGCGCAAGACCGTTCAGGCGATGAGCTATACGTTTCCTGCATGGCCTTATCCCTATCCGCATGAAACGGTTTTTGACGGCCTCGATCAGATGGAATACCCGATGATGGTCAATGACAACCCGCTTGACAGCCGCCCGGACGCGATCGAGCTTACCGATCACGAGATCTTTCATACGCTCTTTCCCTTTTATATGGGCACCAATGAGACCAAATATGCCTGGATGGATGAAGGTTGGGCAACCATCGGGGAATGGATCATTTCACCGCTGATCGATTCGACGATCGTGGATGGGTATGGCGTTGAACCGTATGCCCGTGGTGCGGGAAAAGAAGAAGATCTTCCGATCATGACCTTATCGACCCAGGAAACCGATAATGACTATTACCTCAATTCCTATCCCAAGCCTGCCCTGGGCTATCTCTATCTGAAGGATATGCTGGGCGACAGCCTTTTCCTCCGCGGCATCCATCGATACATGGAAGAGTGGCATGGCAGGCATCCCATCCCGCTGGATTTCTTCGGCAGTGTCAACGCCGGTACAGGCAAAAACCTAAATTGGTTTTGGAAGCGGTGGTTTTTTGACAGTGGTTATCCTGATCTTGCGATTGGCGATGTGCGTCATAACGGGAATACCTGGACGGTTCTTGTTGTCAACAAAGGAGCCAAACCGGTTCCTGTCGATCTGACGATCGAGTATGCCGATGGCGGCGTCGAAAAAGTTCACCGATCGGTGGCGGTTTGGGAAGACGGGACGCAAATCGTGATCCCGCTTCACAGTGATCATTTGGTTAGAAAGGTCCGTCTCGGAAGCACGTACACGCCGGACAGTCATCCGGGGGATAACGTCTATGAAGTTCACTGAAATCCCTTGTAAAGCGAAAAGAGGATCTTTTCTTCGGCAGGCCCCCATGTCTTTGTGGTGTCCTGTTCAAAATGACGTTTGAACGCCTGCGCCGCCGCGCTGCTGTCCCGGATGTCATAACCGATCAGCCGAAGGGCGGTCAGCGCGCTGAATCCGTTTGGTACTATAACGCCGGTCGTATCCGTATACCAAAGCCCGAATCCCGAATCCGCCAGTTCTTTCCATGGAAAGGCAACGCTGGGGTCGACTTTACGCGCCGGCGCGATATCTGCGTGCCCGACAAAATTGGCGGTTGGGATGCTGTACTCCTTTTTGAGCGTAGCCAACAGCCGCAGCAAGCTGTGGATCTGGGCGGGTGCAAACGGTTCGATACCGTTATTATCCAACTCGATCCCGATCGAAATGGAATTGACATCCGTTACGTTGCCCCACTTGCTCACGCCGGCCTGCCAGGCGCGCAGGTAGTCATTGAGCATATGGTGAACGACACCGTCCCGGCAGATCACGTAGTGGGCGCTCACCTGGGTGCGCGCCAGCGTAAATGTATTTAGTGTTTCCGGGCAGCTGTTTTGCGCCGTATGGTGAATAATGACGAAATTCGGCTTACGAAGATTGAAATTTGTCGTCCCGACCCAATATTGCGGGACAGGAACGGAATCGACGTCTTCTGCCAGCGGGTATTGCTCGATCTGCCGCGCAAGGACCCTGGCCTGATCCTTGTAGACGTGGTTGGTTTTCCGGTAAGGGTTGACCTTGCATGCCAGAACGCCCATCACGAGGATCGGTACGGTCAGATATCTTTTCATTGCGGAAAATTAGTCGTCACATGATTCCCGTCCTTCATTTCCCATAGTTTTGCGCCTCCTTTGATCCCATCCTGGTTGTTGAACAGCTGTATATTTTCTTCCAGCGGGATCGTCAGCGATTTGCAGCTGCCGCCGCCCAGGTAAAGCCGGTCATAGTTGAATACTACCTTTATCGCCGCCAACACCTTGGCGACCCGTTTGTTCCATTTTTCCTTGCCGACTTTTTCCATCGCCACGCTGCCGACATATTCATCATAGTCCCGGCCCTTGCTGATCGGATGATGCGATAATTCCAGATGGGGTAGGAGCACCCCGTCCATGATCACCGCCGTTCCGACACCCGTACCGAGCGTCACCGCCATCTCAAGGCCTTTGCCGCTGACTACTCCAAGTCCGAGCTGATCGGCATCATTGACGAGCCGGGCCGGCTTGCCCAGCCGGTTGCTCAGTTGCTGCCCGAGTTCGAATTTTGCCCAGTGCGATGTGCCGAGATTTGGTGCGGTGTGGACGACCCCGTTGCGGACATAACCTGGAAAACCGATCGATATCTTATCGAAGGCAGGAAGGCCGTTGGCCAGTTCCAGGATCGTCGACAACACCGCTTCGGGCACCGGGCGGACCGGCGTCGGTGTCCTCCGGTATTCCGTTTGGCTTTCGCCCTGCGCATTGAGGATGATACATTTGATATGCGAGCCTCCGATGTCGATCGCTAAAACATTGCCCGGTGATTCCATGGAATAAAGATAGTGGAATGGAATATATTTTTTGGTAGTTTTATCTCATGGCGGATTCCCCGATATTGTTCATGCTCCTGCTCGGCTGCAAACCAAAAGGGCGGGCCACCGAACAGCACGATATTTTTTTCGGTATCGCACCGGACCTGAAGAGCCTGGTGCCGAAGATCCGGGCCTGGTGGCCCGACGGTGGAGAGAAACTGCATATCGACGCCTGGCGGCCCGTCACGCAGGTCGATTCCTTCCGGGTCGAAGTGATACCGCGTTCGGCGGGTGAATACCCGTCACCGCACCGGGTCTTTTTTATCAACCTTGGCGGATACAAGCCCGGCGAGTTTGACGAATTCCACTATAAAATGCTAGTGGCCGCTTCGGGTAAAGGCGATGCGATCCGCGCAGCAAAGGAAACAGCGTTTTACCGCCATACCGGATTCAGGGGAGCCGAGTCGCATGTCGATGACAAGTATGGTGTTGACGTCGACGATATCTTTGATATCGAAGATATCCTGCTTCAGGAAGATAAGGAGCGCTACGAATTACAGTTGATCCATGACGTTAGCCGCCCGCCCGATCCGGTCAGCCTCGGATATTTCCAACTCCATAAGCTTTAAAACACGTCTTATGCCCCAACTTCCCGCGCTCGATCGCCAACGCGCCATCTACAGTAGCGGCTTGTCCGGGGCCAGACCGGCTATTCCCTTTCACGCGCAGACCCTCCGTGACCAGGCCAGGCGAAAAATGTCCGCCGAGGCTTGGGCGTACATCGACGGTGGGGCGGGCAATGAGGAAAGCATGGGGCGGAATACCGCCGCGTTCTCTGCCGTTTCCATCCGGCCGCATGTGATGCGCCCCAATGATTCAGCGGATTTCTCGGCCACGCTGCTTGGAACGAACCTCCCTTTTCCGGTATTGCTTGCACCGCTCGGCGCGCTCGACCTCGTTTGTCCTGAGGCCGACCGGATCGTCGCGCAAGCCTGTCGCGACACCGGTACGCCCTTTATCTTTTCCAATCAGGCCGGTACGCCGATGGAGACCAGTTCCGCCGCGATGGGTGATACACCGCGGTGGTTCCAGTTGTATTGGAGCCGGTCCGACGAACTGGTCCTTTCGTTTGTCCGGCGCGCCGAAGCCTGCGGTTGCAGCGCCATCGTGATCACGGTGGATACGACCCTCCTCGGCTGGCGAAGCCGGGATCTTTCTCTCGGTTATTTGCCTTTTTTGCGGGGTCTGGGCATTGCGCAGTATACGTCCGACCCGGTCTTCCGTGACCTCCTGGCGGCGGGTGGCGGGCTACCCGGCCCCGGCGCGCCGCGGCCTCCGGTGAATCTGACGACCATCGCCAATCTTCTTCGCCTTAAATCACGTTATCCGGGTGGATTCTGGAAGAACCTGCGCAGCGCGGAACCATTGGCGGCGGTACGATTGTTCACCAGCATCTATTCCAACCCCGCCCTAAGCTGGGAAAAGGTCACCTGGCTTCGCGGTCAGACGCGCTTGCCGATCCTGATCAAGGGCATTTTGAGGGCCGACGATGCGCGCCAGGCGGCTGCTTGCGGGGCATCGGGTGTGGTCGTGTCCAACCATGGCGGCAGGCAGGTAGACGGAGCCCGCTCCACGATCGACGCATTGCAGGAAATTCGCCGGGCGATGCCAAAGCCTTTCCCGGTCTTGCTCGACAGCGGGGTACGCAGCGGCAGCGATTTCTTCAAGGCGATCGCTCTTGGCGCCGACGCCGTCCTTCTCGGTCGTCCTTATGCGTATGGCCTGGCGATTGCCCGGCGGCAAGGGGTGCGTGATGTTATCCTGAATTTGTTGAGCGACTTTGAGCTCACGGCGAGATTGGCCGGATGCCGGACCCTTGCGGAAATCGATAAAGAGATGATTATAACAAATCATTAAGCAGCGATTCTCCCTATTCCGGCATCATCATATGTTACACATCTTTTTCTACTATGCTACAGAATCGGGTCGACCCAAAAGGCGACCTCATCCGGACACCGGCGCGCGGCTCCTGGACAGGAAACCGCGGGGTCATCCACGACGGGCACCGCAACATCGTTCGTCCCTTCAAGCGAAAGGCATGGTTGATCTGCCTGCTGGAATTCAAAGGCAGACAGCGACAGGTCATGACGCCGAATCGGTGGACCGAACTTTTTTTCCTCGATGAGGCTACCGCTTTTTCCGCCGGTCACCGGCCTTGCGCGGAGTGCCGCCGGCAAGCATTCAACCGTTTCAAGCACTGCTGGATCAGCGGCAACCCCGAATTCGGTTTTACCGACAAGACGCCGATCTGGAAGATCGATGACGTGTTGCACAAAGAGCGGATAAACCGGAGCGCTAAAAAGGTTACGTACACGGGATCTGTGGATCATTTACCGGCCGGGGTATTTGTTTTATACCGGGGTGAGCCCTATCTGTTCGCGGGCGGATTATTCCTTCGTTGGACGCCCGAGGGTTACGATGATGGCGTTGCCGTGTCCGGTGTCAATGGGGTAGAGATACTTACCCCCCGATCGGTTGTCAAAGCCTTCCGTGCGGGATACAAGCCCCAAATGGCGGTCACTTCGCAGAGCGTTCCGCGATGAGTTCCCGAAGCACCGCCGCGTCATTGTGCTCTTCGTCCTTTGCTCCGAACAGTAGCGTGACGGACTTATGCCGGTAAATTTCGTCCTGCAATTCGCCGAACGCCGTCGAGCCGTTCAGCTCGGCCCGGTATTTGCAACGGAACTGCTCCCATTTCGCAGGGTCATGCTGAAACCATTTGCGCAGCGCCGTTGAAGGCGCCACTTCCTTCAGCCATTTGTCGACATGCGCCTTGTCTTTGCTTAACCCGCGCGGCCATAAACGGTCGACCAAGATGCGATAGCCGTCGGTCAATTCGGCGGGTTCGTAAACTCTTTTTATCCTCAGGCTCATAAGTACAACTTTTTTCTCAGACAAATTTGCAACAATTATTCCGCCCGCGCCAACCCGATCAAGGGATTGCGGACGGATTGACCAGCCATATGTTATAATAATTTCGGCGCGGCGGAAATTCTCGATAACTTTAGTCAGTGGAAGACCCGGATCACCACGCCGCCGCCGTTGCGCAATACCTCGACACCCATAAAGAACGACTTCCTGCTATTGCCTTGCGCGAAACCAGATATAAGCTTAATCATGGGATCAAGTCACCAAAAAAAAATAGATCATGAACAATCTTTCTCCTTCCAAGGGCAGACGAAATTTCCTCCGATCCGCCGCGGCTTTGACGGCCGGCATGGCCGGTCTGACCTCTTTCCGGGCTTCCGCCGCTAATTATGGCGGATTCGCCGCAATTAACGCGGTCGTTCCGCCGCCGGCGCGGTCGGCCGGCGTCTCTGGCGACAATGACCACAACATCATCGGGCCGAAAGAGGGTTATAGTCCCCAGATCGGCACGCTCGTGTCCATGATGGCATGGCTCCGGCCACCCATTACAAACGCCGTAAAGGGCATGACCGTTGAACAACTGGACTTCCTGCTGGACGCAAAAGCCAACACGATCGGGGCGTTGCTCTATCATCTTGCTGCCACGGATGCCTTCTATCACGAACATACCTTCAATGGCCTGGAATGGGGAAAGTTCGATCCGGCCGTTATGAAGAAATATGAGGTCGCAATGAGCCTGGGAGAAGCGGGACGAAAACAGATCAGGGGCAACACGGTCGACTTTTATCTCAACCTGCTGCAGGAAACCCGGGAAAGCACGCTGGCGGAATTCAAAAAACGCGATGACAAATGGCTGATGACCGTCGACGAGAAATGGTACTGGGGCCCGACCAACAACTATTGCAAATGGTTCCATGTTGCCGAACACGAATCCCACCACTATGGCCAGATCGCGTTGCTGAAAAGCCGCGTACCCGGGGCAAAACCGGCGGACAGCGGGGGGTAGGGAGAATGGTTGGACCGGGATGAATTTCGGGGCAGGGATATTTTCCGGAGCGGTAACATACAATTCGAAACCGTCTATCAGAAAATCGTACTTTTGAGCGTTATAGGTTCGACTGCGCTTGGCTTTCCCCGCGGTATACATTAAACGCAAATTGTATGAGTGACGTTTACAACAAGGACCTCGGCACCAAACAAAAAGCGCTTGCCATCAATCTCGATCCAAAGATTTACGGTTCCTTTGCGGAGGTTGGCGCCGGTCAGGACGTCGCCGCCTATTTTTTCAAAGCGGGAGCCTCCTCGGGCACCATTGCCAAAACCATGTCCGCATATGACATGACTTTTTCCGACGCCATTTACGGTACGCAGCCCGGCCGCCGCTATGTCAGCGAAGCCCGCCTTATCGCCATGCTGGAAAAAGAATATGGCCTGCTCATAGAGCGGCTCTCGGAGAAACGGGGAGCGGCCACGACCTTTTTCGCCTTTGCCGATACCGTATCCGCGTTGAATTACCACAAGACCAATGAAGGGCATGGCTGGATGGGCGTCCGCTTTCAGCTTGAGCCCAACGGCGCTTACAACGACGTCATCATCCATGTCAAGCTGCTTGACAACGACGGCGTCATGCAACAAAACTCGGTTGGGGTGCTCGGCGTCAACCTCCTTTACGCCTGCTTTTACTATCACGCCCATCCGAATGTCTTTCTCCTGTCGCTGATGGATAACCTGGCCAAGGACGCGCTCCAGATCGACATGATCCGGTTCGAAGGGCCTGACTTCGCCACAGTCGACAACCGCCTTATGAGCCTGCACCTGGTAAAGTATGGATTTTCGGAAGCCGCGTTATTCGGCCCGGACGGCAAGAACCAGCAGCCCTCCGAGGTTCTTCACAAAAAGCATATCGTTGTGATCCGCGGCCGTTTCCGGCCTGTCATTAATGTCCACCTGGACATGTTGAACAACGGTGTCAGGCAATTCCTGCAAGAGCCGGATATTGACCGTGACAATACCGTCGTTATCGCCGAGCTGACGCTGCAAGCACTCAAGGAAAGGGACGCCGATCCGACCGCCGAGATCGATGAAAAAGATTTTCTCGACCGGGTTGACATTCTCTGTGCCCTTGGCCAGACCGTGCTGATCTCCGACTTCCACGAATATTACAAGCTGGTCAATTACCTCTCCAAGATCACCAAGCTAAAGATGGGCGTCGTTCTGGGCTACCCGAATCTCGAATACATCTTCTCGGAAGAGCATTATAAAGATCTGCCCGGCGGAATACTGGAATCCTTCGCCACCCTGTTCAGCCGGAACGTCAAGCTCTTCATCTATCCTACGTTGCGCAACGGGATCATCTATAACTGCCTTCGCTTCAATCCGCCGCCACACCTCGTAGACCTGTACCGCTACCTGATCGCCAACAACAAGATCGAAGATATCCGGCACTACGAAGAAAAAAATCTCCAGATACAGACCGACAAGGTACTGCAGATGATCAAACACAACGAAGAAGGATGGGAAGAATTCGTTCCGGCCGAAGTGGCGGCCATGATAAAGGAGCGGTGCTTATTCGGGGTGATCTGTGAACCGGGGACAGCTGGCGCGGCTGCCGCCGCCGCTAAACAGGCTACGCAGGCAGCCCCGCCTTCTCGATAATCAGCCGGCGAAGGCTCTCGCCGAAGTGATGGTTCCAGCCCCGCTCGCAATTTTCATAACATTCCACTTCCGGCGCCAGCCCGAAATGTGTCATGCTGACCTCTACGCCGTTTGCCGCCGGCGCGATCTCAAATACCACCGTCGTACCCTTCCATTCCTTTTTGTCCCTTACGAATTCGATGTTGCAGTCGGTGCATAGCCAGGCGACTTTCCGGCCCGGCGCCAATTCGGTCACTTCGAAGTTGACCCAGGTTTTTCCGAACGGCATCGAGAAGGTATCATGGACTGCCGTGGCGTGTCCGTCGAAACATTTGGCCCACCAGGCCTTTACATCATTAATGGCGTCAAACGCCTCTTCCGCCGTGACTTCGGCCGTGAAGCTGTTGTGGTAGTCTTGCTTTTTCATGTTGTTGTTATATTGATGATGATTAATGCGTAATGACATTTTTGATATCCCAATTCTTGTTACGCAGGTCCAGGCCGCCTTCCAGCACCGACTTCAGGTTCGCCAGGTAGAAGATCCAACCCTTGGATTCCCGCACAAAGTGCATGCGTACGGATTCTTCATCGGTCGGCAGGTTACTTTCGATCAGTTCGCAGATGGTCTCTCCATGTTCGGTATAGATGGAGATAGTAACCGGGAAACCTTTGGAGAAAAGAAAACTATAGAGGTTTTTGCCATTTGCTTTCAATACTTTTCCCTTCATCGCCACTTTATCCGGCGCGTGATGCCAGGCCAGATGGTATTCGTCTTCCGGCTGTGCTCCCTCTTCCCGTGCGCGCTCGACGCCACGCTTATCCGTAAAGAAGACCTTTCCGATAAACCAGGATTCCAGCCCCAGGGGAGTTGTCCAGGCCCGATAGACGTTTTCGACAGGCGTTTTTATGTTCACCCTTAATTTGAATTCGCTGAAGTCTGCGCTGAGTTGGTTTGCCATGTGGAGTGTTTTGTTGCAACAAAAATAGCCCGCCGGATAGCGCGGGCGCATATTGAAAATGGAGAATTCCCGGAATTCCTAGGATTTTCGAAATTGACTGGGGGCCGCACCAAACCGTTTCTTGAAAAGGATACTGAAGGAAAATGGGCTTTCAAATCCGATAGCCTCGCATACTTCGTTGAGGGTCAGGCTAGTATCCCCTATCAACTCTTTGGCCCGCTTCAATTTGATATCGATCAGGTATTGATGTGGGGTTACTGAATAAACCTGCTTGAACATCCTTAGAAAATGCTGACTGTTCATGGCCGCGACCGAGGCGATCGATTCCAGGTTGATATCCGCGGCGTAGTTGGACTCCATCCAGTCTTTTGCTGCAGCGATGCGTTTAAAGATTTCCAGCCGGGTGGAGGCTTTGACCGCCTGAATATTTTGCGAATGTTTGTAGGCTTCCTGGTTCCTCATCAGCAACGATTCGAACAGATCGCGGATCAGGCTGTCGGCCTGTAGGGAGCCGAAGGACGAGCAGCTGCTCCCGAGTTCGATCAGCGACAGCACCGATTGCTGCAGGGCCGTGTCCGCATGCATCCGTTCCAGGTAGGAAAAATCGAAAGGCAGGCTGTCAAACGGTTTCTCCAGCAAGACCTCGCCGCCAAAGCTCAGACTGAATTGCACGAGATCGGGAAGCCGGGAGTGAAAAAACAGCAGCGCCGGCCTTACACCCCTTTCGATTGCCTTCACTTGCAGCGGGCTGCCCCTGTTGACAAAGAAGACCTGTCCGCCCTCCACTGCATACCGCGTGCCGTTTACGTTATAGTGGCAAACGCCACCCGCGGCGACCAGCAACCCGATCGCCGCGGGGAACTCCGCGCACTCGTAGGGTTGGTGCAATTCTTCGGTGAAAAGGAAATGATCCGTGAACACCGGGGGTGTAATCTCGTTCCGGACGTTAAACGATTTGGGCAGCCGTTGCAGGAACATAACCGGAATATAGGAAAAATTACCGTTCGATCCGGGAGGAGAGGGGATAACGCAAATTGCTGCTGCTCATCATATCGACGTCGATCTTACCCACCGATATCGGGCTTTCGATACGGACCGCAACATGGTTGGGGTCGTCCGACACCCAGACCGTCATCTTCTCTCCGCCCTCGAACATATTGCCCTTTACGAGCAATGGCTTGAATTTGATCGTGTGGAACTTCCCATATTTTGTGCGGATGGTGGCCTTTCCGAGATACCGGATATGCAAATGATAAACACGCCGGTCGAGGAACATGTAAAAGGGTATCGTATCGTTCGCCTGGTATTTCGAAAAGTCAATATTTCGGGCATAGAAGATGGCGCTGATCACATCCTGGACGCAGCTGGGTACCGCATAGGTCCCGGAATTGGTAATAGCCGTATTGGTGGCTTTGTAGAAGGAAACATTTTCGAATGTTTTATAGCCGCCTTCGTTCACGTTACGGATAAATTTGTAAGGCTGAAGGGTGGCGGTATCGATATACGTCTCATACTTATCCCGCACTTTATAAAAAAGATCATGCGTGCTTTTGCCCTCCGCGACCACATGGTAGACACTTTTACCCTGGTATTTTTCCAGGGATGTATTAAACGTAGCCTGCCCGCCGTTTAGGGTCACACCGGCGAGTACATACGAGATGCGGCATGAGAGCGTTTCCCCGGGGCTAAATGCCGTATTCCGGATATTTCCACAGAACTCGCTATCCGAAGCTATTTCCGGTTCGGTCTGTCGGTCCCGGATGTGGCTGTCCCCGGCCATGGAAGGAATGGCCAGACCCAGGGTCGCAATCCAGGCCGAAATCAATACTCTCATATCTCTCAATATACAACATGCATGCCAGCTACAGAACGGATTTAACGCAATCTTCACGAATCCGTCTTTTTAAACCAGAGGCGCCGGATCCGGCCCGAATTCACTTCAAATCCGGTGATCTTTTTGCGCGCGTCGCGGACGACTTTAAGGCCGGACATCCACCACCAATCGACCCCGAGGTTGTCATCCCCAAAAAGCATCAGCGGTGTTTCGTTGTACTTTGCGCTGGCTATAAATAAGTGATGGTCTTTCAGGGTGACCCGGTAGTTACAGTCCAGTTCCGGGCAATAATAGGTCCCGGTATAGCTTTCCAATTGGGTCTCGGACTTTGCCGTATCATATCTCCACAAATGGCGATGGTTGCCGGGCCAGTATTCCTCCGCGGTCGCTCCACCTGCCGCACTCGCTCCACCCCCCGCGGCCGTTGAAAACGTAAACCACACCGTTGGATCATCGAATTCTTCCGCCGTATCCCCGCTCCTCGGGACTAACAGATCATGGCCGCCCGGAGTTAACCAATATAGCTTTCGGTCTTCGATCCTGAACTGGAAGCGCGCAAAATCATCGGAGGTATAAAATCCGGTGAAAGGCATCCATTTCGCGGGATCAGCCAGTATGGCTATCCCGCTGTCCCGAGGAGGTTGTTTGTGCTGTTCTTTTTGCGACGGGCGCCCGGGGATGAAAAGGGAAGCAAGATCGTCGGCTTTTTCGCCCGGGTTGGCATCCCCCAGATTGCTGAAGACGATGAACCCCATTTTAAGGTCAGGGAAGACGCTCACAAAGGTTCGGTAGCCGGCGTCGCCGCCACTATGCTGATATCGCCGTTGGTTGTGGAAGCTGTCTACGGCAATTCCCAGTGCATAGCTGATCGCGCGACCGCTGTTCAGTACACCCCGGGTCGTCAATTGTGCCACGTCCTGCTGATCACCCACCTTGTGGTCCCAGAAGTTCATGACCCATTTGCTCATGTCTTCGACATTGGTGAACAAACTTGTCGCTCCGGCATTTGAATAGCTTAGGATCGAATTGCTGTAGTGACCCTTGTCATCTACATCATAAGAATAAGAGCGGTTCGGCACAATCTCGGTGGCGTCGTCGTGAAAGTGTGTGCGGGTCATTCCCAGCGGCCGGAAGATCGCCGAATCCGTAAATTGCCGAAGGGTCTGACCGGTGACCGACCTGACGATTTCTGCCAGCATCGTGAATCCGCTGTTGGAATACATATAACGCTCTCCGGGTTTGAAATTCAGCCCTTGTTGTTTTGACAAGACCTGAACGATCTGTTGCTGCGTGATCACGTCGTCGAGTCGGGTCCCGGCGATGGCCAGCAGCTGCCACTGATCGCGGACGCCGCTGGTATGGTTTAACAGATTCCGGATGGTTATTTTCTCCTTCAGATCCGGGAACCAGGCCAGGTATTTGTGGATATCGTCATCGAGGTTCAGCTTTCCCTGCCGGGCAAGCAGCACGATCGAAAAGGCGGTGAATTGTTTGGAAACCGAAGCCATATGGTAAATTGTTGCGGGGCTGTTCGGTACGCCGTACTCCAGGTTGGCCATTCCATAGCCTTTGGCGAAGATCAGGCTGTCGTTTCGGACTATGCCGACGGTATATCCGGGAGTAGACGTCCGGTCCCACTGTTGAAACAGGCTGTCGATACGGTCGGAGACGGCTGGCGGCAGCGATTGGGAAAAGGTCGCGGGAACCACCGCGATAAGCAGCGCTATGGTGAAAGCCGATTTGATGTAGATTCGCATACCCCTAATTTAATGAAACCTGGTAGATAAATTGACTTTCGCTATGAAAGGCAGCAAGAACTATCTCGTCGTCTATATCGTCCTTTTAGTCTCGTTGGGCTATCTTACCCTTCTCGGCTGCTCGATCCACGAAGGCATTTTCTACGCCGGAGACCAGGCCCTGAAAGC
>DATJWK010000138.1:0-33424 GCA_035501395.1 Puia sp. | reverse complement strand
CCGGGTTGGGTATAGAAGCGTAAGTAGAAATCGATCTTCATGGTTATGACAAGCAGTGTACAATGTGTACTTTTTACATTATGCCGCTAATTTAGACTAATTTTTTGATTATGAATCAAGGAAAACGGTGACTTTTTGCGGCGTTCGGCTTAATTTCGCAAAAATAGTTTTTCAAAAACAGTATTCATGGAACAGAAAAAGAAAAATACCGGGATATTTTGGCTCCTATTCCTGATCTCCAGTGTGGCTTTTGTTTGGGCTATTGCCGCACATTTTGATTATCTGACGCTTATCCTGCCTTTTGTCGGAACGTTTTTCGTAAAGGCGATGGATATCATTTAAGCACACCTGTTTTGTCACATATGATTTGCCACTTGTCCGCAGGTGGCTTTTTTCTTTATGAATATCGGAAGTTATTATACCGCAGCGATCGCGGACTGTGATGACCGGCTGCAGCGGCTGCGGCGGCAGACAAATTCCGTCTCGGCCTTGCGGGTGCTGATCTTTGCAGCCCTTGTCGCGGCATTGTGGCAGGTGATCCGGGACTATTCGGTGGGATGGGCAGCCGGCTCGGCGGGGCTGGCGGCGGCTTTCCTGGCGGCCGTCAGCTGGTATTTCCATCTCAAGGACAGGCGCTTGCTCCGCGAGAAGCTGGTATTCGTCAATACGAACGAATGGACCTTTTTAGCGGGAGGACCAAATCAATTCCCGGATGGAAAGCCATATCTGAACGGGGTGATCTATGGCGACGATCTGGATATCTTTGGCCCCCTTTCGCTTTTTCATGCCTTGAATCGAGCCACGACCTTGCACGGAACGGAGGCTCTTGCCGGCTGGCTACGGCAGCCGCTGCTTTCGCAGGAGGCGATCCGACAGCGGCAGCATGCGGTCAGGGTACTCTCCGGCCAGGCCGATTTACGTCGGTTGTTAACGGCAAAAGGGTTATTGGCTACCCCCGGCGCAAGCACCGATCTGCGGACCCTGACCGAATGGCTGAACACACCGCCAAGACTGTTTCCTCTCCTCTGGTTGCGCATCCTGCTGGCGCTGATGACGCTCGCAAACACCGGCCTCTTGTTGTACGGCCTCTCCGGGGGATCGTATTCTCCCCTGATTTTCTCCGTTGGCGTGAGTTGGATCATCACGGGATATTTTTCCAAATACGTCCACCGCCAGCATCAACTGATCGGGCAAAAGCAAACAATCCTCCAGCAATACGCCGATATCCTCTCCGTCTTTAGCGGCGTGGATACGGGGGGGTCAACGCAGTTGGAGGGGCTTCGCGGGCTCGCCCGCGAAGCCCATGGTGCGATCCGCCGGTTGTCCCGGCTGACCTCTTTTTTTGACTCCCGGCTGAACCTGCTGGTTTTTATTTTCCTGAACAGTCTCGCCTTTTACGACCTGCAATGCATCGTAGCGCTGGAACGATGGAAGGCCCGGTACCGGGCAAAATTACCGGGCTGGATCGGGGCGGTGGGGGAAATCGAGGCCCTGAATTCAGTCGCAACGTTTGCGTTTAATTATCCCGGTTATGTTTACCCCGCGCCGGTGGCGGATCAAAACCTTTTTATCGACGCGAAGCAGCTGGCGCATCCCCTGATCCCTTCAACGCGGCGGGTCGCCAATGACGTGGAGATCGGAACCCATGCGCAATTGATCCTGGTGACGGGTTCCAACATGTCCGGTAAGACCACGTTCCTCCGGACCGTCGGGGTAAATCTGCTGCTGGCCCAATGCGGCGCTCCGGTCTGTGCGGAAGCATTCTCGTTCACCCCCATGCAATTGCTGACCTCGCTGCGGATCAGCGACTCCCTGCAGGAACAGACCTCCTATTTCATGGCCGAGCTAAAGAAGCTGAAAGCGATCGTGGAATCGCTGGAAACGGGGATCCCTACCCTTGTGCTGATCGACGAGATCCTGCGGGGGACGAATTCAGAGGACAAAACATACGGATCAGAACATTTTGCCGGAAAACTACTGGGTTACCGGTGTCTCGCATTGTTTGCGACGCATGATCTGGCGCTGGGCGCCCTGGAAACCCGGTTCCCCGAACGCGTGGCGAACTATTGCTTCGAAAGTGTGATTGAAGACGGGGATCTGCGGTTTGACTATCGGCTACAGCGGGGCATCGCGCGAAACAAAAATGCGTCTTTTCTTATGAAAAAGATGGGGATCATTTAATAAAAAAAGCCCGCTTTCGCGGGCATGTCCTACGCCTAAACCTTAAACCCAAGTATTAAAAACCAAATCCGGTTACAATGCGAGGTTGTTTGATGGCCTGCCGGGCAGAACGGCTGTTGCGCCGTAAATTCCAGAGGTTGACGACACCAAATACAGGCGCCTGTTTTGTTTTTGCAAATGCCACATCCTTTGCCACCGTTTCGTGAACTTCCGTTACCAGCCGATCGAGGATGTCGCGTTCCAATTGCACACGCGAGTGCATTAGATCACTTTTCATAACTATCTGTTTTAATTAATCTATTTTTTTAATGAGACAACCAGGCGAGAGAAAAAGTAACACTTGGAATCGTTAAAGAAGTGTGCAGGCAGCGTTCTCGGCGCGGGAGCAATCGTGGTAATCGCGAGGAGCACTAAATCGATTTAGTCCTTGTCTCAACCGGATGCAAAAGTACGACTTATCCCGGATATTTACAAGCAAAAAGGCAAAAAAATGCCGGTTCGTAATACTTTGATTTACAATATCCTGAATGACAAAACCGCATAATCTAATCCCGCCAAAAAAAGAAGCCCCGCGAATGCGGGGCTTCAAATTATCCTAAATATCGAAAACTTCGTTATTTCACTTCTTCAAACTCAGCGTCGGTAACGTTCTCGCTGCCGCCAGCATGTGCCTGACCACTGTCTTGTCCACCCTGCGGTCCGCCGCCGGGCTGGCCGCCTGCCTGCTGCGTGGCTTTGTACATTTCTTCGCTCGCGGTCGTCCAGGCATTGTTCAGCTCGGCTATCGCACCGTCGATCGCGGAAAGATTCTGCGACTTGTGCGCTTCTTTCAGCTTGGTAAGCGCCGATTCGATCGGGGCCTTTTTATCGCCCGGAAGCTTGTCGCCATATTCCTTCAACTGCTTTTCGGTCTGGAAGATCAGGCTATCGGCCTGGTTGACCTTGTCGACCTTTTCGCGCGCCGCCTTGTCAGTAGCTTCGTTTGCCTTCGCTTCAGCCTTCATGCGTTCAACTTCTTCTTTGTTGAGACCGCTGCCGGCTTCGATGCGGATCTTCTGTTCCTTACCCGTGCCCTTATCCTTTGCCGTTACATGCAGGATACCGTTGGCGTCGATGTCGAAGGTGACTTCGATCTGCGGAACGCCGCGGGGGGCCGGCGGGATACCGTCGAGATTAAAGGTACCCAGGCTCTTGTTCTGATTGGCCATGGGCCTTTCTCCCTGCAGGACGTGGATCTGAACGCCGGGCTGATTGTCGCTGGCGGTAGAGAAGGTCTCGGACTTTTTCGTCGGGATCGTCGTGTTGGAGTCGATCAGCCGGGTCATGACACCGCCCATCGTTTCGATACCCAGCGAAAGCGGGGTTACGTCGAGCAAGAGCACGTCCTTGACTTCACCGGTCAGTACCGCGCCCTGGATGGCAGCACCTACCGCAACCACTTCGTCGGGGTTGACGCCCTTGTTGGGTTTCTTCCCGAAGAATTTCTCCACGATCTCCTGCACCTTCGGGATACGGGTCGAGCCGCCAACCAGGATCACTTCATCGATCTGGGAAGCGCTGACACCGGCATCTTTAAGCGCTTGCTCACAGGGCTTGAGGCAGCGCTCGAACAGGCTATCGGTCAGCTGCTCGAATTTGGCGCGCGTCAGCTTTTTCACCAGGTGCTTTGGCACACCATCTATCGCAGTAATATAGGGCAGGTTGATTTCTGTCTCCGATGAAGAAGACAATTCGATTTTTGCCTTTTCAGCGGCTTCTTTCAGCCGTTGCAGGGCCATTGGGTCCTTGCGGAGGTCGACGTTTTCGTCCTTTTTAAATTCCTCAGCCAGCCAGTCCATGACCATCTTGTCGAAATCGTCACCGCCGAGGTGAGTATCCCCGTTAGTGGACTTCACTTCAAATACGCCGTCCCCTAATTCGAGGATGGAGATATCGAAGGTACCGCCGCCCAGGTCGAAAACGGCGATCTTCTCGTCCTTCCCGGCCTTGTCGAGCCCGTAAGCAAGCGCTGCGGCCGTCGGCTCGTTGACGATACGGCGAACATTAAGTCCTGCGATCTCACCCGCTTCCTTCGTGGCCTGGCGCTGGGCGTCGTTGAAATATGCGGGTACGGTGATCACGGCTTCGGTGACTTCCTGGCCGAGATAATCTTCCGCCGTTTTCTTCATTTTTTGCAGGATCATCGCGGAGATCTCCTGCGGGGTATAAAGACGGCCGTCGATATCGATCCGCACCGTATTATTATCTCCTCTGACGACCTTATAACTCCAGTGGGTGATCTCATTGGTCACTTCGTCGTAGCGGCGACCCATGAATCGCTTGACAGACATGATCGTGTTCACGGGGTTCGTGATCGCCTGTCTTTTCGCAGGATCTCCGACCTTTCTTTCCCCGTTCTTGAGGAATGCGACGATGGAAGGGGTCGTCCTGCGGCCTTCGTCATTGGCGATGACAACGGGCTCATTGCCTTCCATTACGGCTACGCAACTATTCGTGGTGCCAAGGTCAATTCCGATTATTTTTCCCATATATTAATAGATTTATCGGATAAGCATTGACAATCATTATGCCACGCAGGTAAAAGTGAAAAAATGGCAGGTTTATTACCTGGCCACTCCAAGAACCGGTTGAAGGGAGGTGTCCCGAAACACGTAGTCTGCCACCTGATCGACAAGCGGCGTGACGGAATTAAAGGAGATGCCGGTTCCCGCCATTTTGACCATACAAATATCATTTTCGCCATCCCCGACTGCCACCGCGTCTGCCAGACTGATGCCAAAACGGTGCAGAATGTATTGAAACATATTGGATTTGCAATGGTCGTGCTCGCACTGGCTGAACCGGTCCTTAAGGAGCTGGGAGGGGATCCGGACCTCCCCGGTTGCAACACTTCGCTGAAATTCGAGCTCATTGCCAAGCGTAAAGTCAAGGCCGAGGAGGTTTTTGATATGATTGGCAATCGCGTGGTAGCTGTCGCTGATGATCCCGCAAACATAGCCGCGGGCCTGCAGCTCCCGTATCGTAGTGACCGCGTCGCCGATCAGGGGAATGGATTCCACAACATGGATGAGCTCGGCGAACGTGTGGCCCTCGAAAAGGCGGGCGATCTTCTGGGTTTTAATAAAGGGACTTTTGGACTGTTGCTGGATATCCTGGAGCTCCTTGCAAAAGCCGAATTTCCTTGCGGCCGCCTGGATAAAGCTGCCTTGAAGCAGGACGTTGTCCATATCGAAGACGATCATCTTTTTCGGTTGTCTTTCGAGCTCCTTCAGCGCAAATTCGACCTGTTCGCGCATCTGCGGTGCGACGTCTTCCTGGCGCCGGCCCGAATCAAAGATATTAACGCGCTTAAAGATCGCGTTGGCCACCTGTTTGGACATCCGACCCAACACATGGAGCGGGTGGCGGTCGTTCTCCGCTTCACCGATGCAGACCTCTTTGATCCGGGCCCGAACCTGGTGCATATCGATGAGCAAGCCGATATCGACTCCGTAATCATTATCGAATTCCACCTTTTGAAAGATCGGCTTTTTCCCGGCGATCATCCCGCTGAGCGGCTGCCGGAATTCGAGCAGATGAGGAAAGAAAAACTCCAGCATCGGTTTGACCAGGATTTCGGTCACCCTGCCTGCCGGACGTTCAAAGTAAGACTTGACGAAATCGGCTTCGTCCCGTATCAGCGGAGCCGTAAGCAGGCCGACGATATCCTTGTCGTAGTCCGGGAGATCGGGTTCGAGAAAAACGATGATTTCGTTCCTGGCCATGAGCAACCCCTCACGCATCGACTCTCCTTTTCCGGAATGGGTGGGGGTGATCACCTTGACATTTTCTTCTGCAGCTTCGGCAACGGTATGATCGGTAGAAAGGTCGTCGACCACGATAATCTCATTGACGAGTTCGTTCCGTTTGGCCTGGCGAATGACCTGGCGGATGGTGGACTCTTCATTAAATGCAGGAATTATAACTGTGATCATCTATATGTAACAACCCGCCCCTAAAATTGTGCCAAGAACTTAACGCAAGCGTTTGAAAAACAAACATTAATTTTAATGAACCCACTTTTAATTCATGACGCGCACGCCTATGCCGATCGCTGCCGACGTATACAAAAAGATCGTTGACGCCAAGCTCTTTATCGACGCACATTTCGATACACCTATCGACCTCGACGCGATCGCGGGCGAGGCCTGCCTGTCCCGCTACCATTTTCACCGCTTGTTCCGCCGGATCTATCGGCAAACGCCGCACCGGTACCTCACACGGAAGCGGATCGATCAGGCCCGTCAGCTCCTCACGGCCCATGACTGTACCGTGAACGAAGTTTGCGCACAGGTCGGTTTCGAAAGCCTCGGCTCTTTCAGCATGCTTTTCAAGAAGGAGATCGGGGTTGCGCCCGGAGAATACCGGGAGGCCCTGAAGATTCGTCGGGCGGAGGCGAACGCACAGCCCCGACGGGTGATCCCTTTTTGTTTTATTTCGCAGCTGACCGGTGAGAAAAGCAATATTCAAGATACAGAGGTTATGCCGAAGAAGTAGTTTTATCGCACAAAAACACGTCTATATGATCACGAAAATCTCACACACTTCGCTATTTGTGCTGGACCAGGACAAAGCATATGAATTCTATGTCAACAAACTGGGATTTAAGGTGCACACGGATCAAAAGATGGATAATGGGTTCCGATGGCTGACCATTACGCCTCCGGACCAGCCCGACCTCGAAATCGCCGTCCTCGCGCCGCTGACGCCCGGGGCGATGGGATATGACGACGAAACGAGGAATGCATTCAAAGTGCTGCTGGAGAAGAACGTCCTGGGTGCCGGGGTGCTCTATACACCCGATTGCCGGGCGACATACCAGGAGCTGAAGGGCAAAGGGGTGCAATTCAAAGGTGAGCCGAGGGAACAGTTTTATGGAACCGAGGCAATCATTATGGATGGAGTCGGGAATTGGTTCAGCATGACGCAGCCGAAGGAACATTGATCAGGACGGCGCCCCCACGCGGCACCCCGCGTGCCGCACTTCACCGGGCTCGCCGCATCCCGCCCGCTATTCTACAGGCTCATTCGCCTTGACGCGTTCCGCCTTGAACGTAAAATTCTTTTGGGTAAGATAGCTGAAGGAAACCACGATGATCGTGGTGAGGATCTTGGCCACGGTGGCATAGAGATGAAATTGTTCGACAAACAGCTTTATGAAAATATAATTCAGCCCAAGACAGATCACCACCAGCAGGAAATAGCGGAAAAGCTGGACGCGGCCTAGTAACGTGGATTGGGGGAAAACGATATTCTTATTGAGCAGGTATCCGGTAGGGAAACTGATGCTAAAGGACATCAGGAACGACAGGATATATGGCGATATGGTGACCAGTCCCAGGTTGACATAGCGTTCGTGCAGGATATAGTGGTAGCTGATAAAATAAAGGAAAATGTCCAGCAAGGTATTCGTGCCCCCGCAGACCGCGTAGCGGAAGGTTTGAATGGGCATCAGCTTGCTGAAAGGGGGGTAAAAAAAATCGATGATACCGGTGATCCACTTTTTGACCATATCGTCGGCTGCCTTAAAGCCCGAAGATACTGACAAATCGCCTACTATTCGCTATCCTGTTGTATTTTTGCGCCCACATCAGGAGTTTTCTAACCAATGGACATTATCAGCGAGATCAAAGCAGCCACCCTGCAGGCCCTATCGACGAATTATCAATTTTTACCGGAGAACGGCGATGTTCCCATTAACGAAACGAAGCCGGAATTCGAAGGGGACTATACTGTAGTGTTGTTCTCCCTGGTCAAGACACTGCGCCGCTCGCCGGAAGTGCTGGGCAAAGAACTGGGCGAGATCCTTATCCGGGATTCTCCATCGCTCTTCTCGGGTTTCAATGTGATCAAGGGTTTTCTGAACCTCACGATCGCCGATAGCCGCTGGCTTCGTTTTCTGACGGAATCGGCGGACAAGCCCGCATTTGGTTCCCGCCCGGCAAACGGGAAAAAAGTGATGATCGAATATTCCTCACCCAATACCAACAAGCCGCTACACCTTGGCCATTTGCGGAATAACTTCCTGGGTTGGAGCGTTGCGGCCATCTGCAAAGCGAACGGTTACGAGGTCGTAAAGACCTGTATCGCGAATGACCGGGGCATCCATATCTGCAAGAGCATGGTGTCATGGAAGTGGTTTGCGGCGGGCGCAACGCCGGCGGACACCGGAGCCAAGGGAGATCATTTCGTCGGGGACTATTATGTGCTGTTCAACGAACAATATAAAAGAGAAGTGGAACAACTCGCCGCGGAAGGGATGTCCAGAGAGGAGGCGGAAAAGGAAGCGCCGATCATGAAAGAGGCACAGCAGATGCTGGTCGACTGGGAGGCGGGCAAGCCGGAGGTGATCGAGCTGTGGAAGAAAATGAACGGCTGGGTCTATGCCGGTTTCGATGCCACCTATGCGCGCATCGGGAGCGACTTCGATAAGATCTATTATGAAAGCGACACTTACCTCCTCGGGAAGAAGCTGGTGGAGACGGGATTGCAAAAGGGCGTTTTTTTCAAAAAGGAGGACGGCAGCGTGTGGATCGACCTGTGCGCGGACGGTCTCGACCAAAAGATCGTGCAGCGTCGTGACGGAACGGCGGTTTATATCACGCAAGACATCGGCCTGGCAGTCCAGCGCTATGAGGAGTTTCACGCCGACCGCAGCGTTTATGTGGTCGGGGACGAGCAAAACTATCACTTCAAGGTGTTAAAGCTGATCTGTCAGAAACTGGGGCTGCCCTCGGCTGACGGCATCTATCACCTGAGCTATGGGATGGTGGAACTGCCGACAGGCCGGATGAAAACCCGGGAAGGGACGGTAGTGGACGCCGATGCCATCCTCGACGAAATGCACGCGGAAGCGGAGCGTAAGACAATCGAGCAAGGCAAGACGGAGGGCTTCTCCGACGCCGAGCTGGACGCGCTGTACGAAACGATCGGCCTGGGCGGCCTGAAATTCTTCCTCCTCCGGGTCGACCCGAAAAAACGGATGCTTTTCAACCCCGAAGAGTCGATCGATCTGCACGGGTATACGGCGACATTCATCCAGTATGCCTACGCGCGGATCCGCTCGATCTTCCGGAAAGAAGGACCTTCGCCCATGACTGGACCTACCGGCAGCGACTTGCTGCCTCTTGAAAAGGCCCTGATCGCAGCGCTGGAGAAATATCCGTCGATCGTTATGCAGGCGGGTGAGGAATTGAATCCTTCGCTGATCGCCGCCTACGCGTTCCAGGTGGCACAGGCATTCAATTCCTTTTATAATGTGCACTCGATCGCCTCGGCTGAAACGCCCGAAAAGAAATCGTTGCGTTTAAAATTGTCGCTGTTGACGTCGAAGGTACTTGCGTCTTCGATGTGGCTGCTGGGAATTAAAATGCCGGAACGGATGTAGGCTACTTTAGAATAATCCCGCCCAACGGCGGCAAATGAACGATCAGTTCATAGCCGTCATCCGTTTCGTCGATCAGTTTTACCGGAATCGATGGGTTGTTGGTGTCCCCTGTCCCCCAATACTTCTTATCGTCACTATTGAAGATCTCGCGCCATGTATTTTTGCCCCGCGCATATACCCGCCAGTCCCGTCGTACCACCGGAGTAAAATTCAGGACGATCAGGAGGTCATCCGCTGCATCGCGGCCTTTGCGGCGATAGGCGACGACGCTTTCGTCGCGGTGCTGGAGATCGACCCACTCAAAACCGAAAATGTTGAACTGATTCTCATACAGCGCCGGCTGGCTGGTCAGCAGGTGGTTCAGGTCGCGGTAACAGTCTTTTATGCCGCGATGACTGGGATATGTCAACAGACCCCAGGGGAGCTCCGTCTTGTAGTTCCATTCGGTGGTGGAACCGAATTCGTTGCCCATAAACAGCAGTTTGCCGCCCGGGTGCGTCATCATATAGGTATAGAGCATGCGGAGGTTGGCCGCTTTTTGCCATTCGTCTCCCGGCATCTTATACAGCATCGGTGACTTGCCGTGGACCACCTCGTCATGGCTTAGCGGCAAGACAAAGTTCTCGTCATAATAATAGGCCATGGAAAAGGTGAACTTGTCCTGGTTGGCGCCGCGGAATACGGGGTCGAGCTTGAAGAAGTCGAGCGTATCATGCATCCAGCCCATCATCCATTTCATGCCAAAGCCGAGGCCGTCGGCAAAGGTCGGGCGGCTGACCCCCGGCCAGTCGGTTGCTTCTTCCGCGATCGTCTGGATATCCGGGAAGTCGCGGTACAAGGTCTGGTTGAGATCCTTTATAAAGGCGATCGCCTCCAGGTTACCATCGCCGCCGTGTTCGTTGGGTTCCCACTCCCCTTCCTTCCGCGAATAGTTCAGCTTCAGCATGGAGCTTACAGCATCTACCCGCAGCCCGTCGACATGATACTTATCCAGCCAGTAGCGCGCATTGCTGATCAGGAAGGATTTGACCTCGCCGCGCTTGTAGTTGAAGATGTAGCTGTTCCAGTCGGGGTGAAAGCCCTTGCGCATATCGGCATATTCATAGGTATTGGCCCCGTCGAACAAATAAAGCCCGTGATAGTCGTATGGGAAATGGGACGGCACCCAGTCGAGGAGGACACCGATACCGGCCTGGTGAAAGGCGTCCACCAGGGCCATAAACCCCTGCGGGTCGCCAAAACGTGACGTGGGCGCATAATAGCCGGTGCCCTGATAACCCCAGCTGCCGTCGAACGGATGCTCCATCACCGGCATGAGTTCCACGTGCGTAAACCCCATTTCCTTTACGTAAGGCACCAGCCGCTCGCGGATCTGGTCGTAATTATTGTAACGTTCCTCATTGCCGGGATCCGGTCGCATCCAGCTGGCCAGATGCACCTCATAGGTCGACCAGGGGGCGTCCAGTGCATTATGCGCGCCCCGCTTCTCCATCCAGTCCCCATCTCCCCAGCGATAGTCCAGTTGCCAGGTGATTGACGCGGTCTGGGGACGCATTTCCCAAAAATAAGCATAGGGGTCGCCCTTGTCGAGTGTGCCGCCGCCAAAACCATGAATATGGTACTTATAGACCTCTCCCGTCCGGAAATGCGGGATGAATCCCTCCCAGATGCCGGACCGCTCGAGCCTGACGTACAGGGGGTGGGCGTCATTCGTCCAGTTGTTGAAGTTGCCGATGACCGAAACGGCGGTGGCATTGGGCGCCCAAACGGCAAAGTAATAGCCGTCCGTGCCTAACACATTAACCCGGTGCGAACCCATGCGCTCATATATCCGGTAGTGTGTTCCCTGCTGAAAGTTTCGGATATCCTCCTCGGAGAACAGCGAATAATTCCACACCGGTTTGGTCGAATCGACGAAATGGATGTCCTCGTATTTTTTTCCGATTGCTGGTTCCAAGGAAGATTATTTATGGAATTTGAAATATTTTGAGTCTCCCGTTGCGTCGTGCAACATAACCCTCACTCTTGCCGTCTTTAACGTAAATTTAAGGGTTCGGCTTTGCATATCGCTGTTTTTGCGGATAATTTCGGGTCGCCCTTCTAACCAAATCCATTATGCCCAAACTAATTGCCTGTGTTCTGTTAGGACTGATCTGTGGTGGCATGGCCTTCATCCCGTCCGTCGCCTTTGCCCAAAGCGCACAGATCAGCGGAAAAGTCTCCGATACCGCCGAAAAAAAGAATCTCGCCAACAGTTCCATCCTTCTTTTACGCAAAGCCGATTCCATATTGGTTCGCCATACCCGCAGTGACGCGTCCGGCAACTTCCGCCTGACAAAAATAGCCGGCGGTCACTATCTTGTCCTTGTCACGTATCCCGGCTATGCTGATTATGTCGACACAGTGGAAGTCGATTCCGGCGCCAGGGTCGTCCTGCCGCCGGTCCCCATGGTGATGAAAGCCAAGTTGCTTGAAGCCGTGGTGTTCAGTGCCCGGAAAGGCGCAATGCATATAAAGGGCGATACGACGGAATTTGTCGCCGACAGTTTTAAAGTGCACGAGGGCGCCAACGTGGAGGACTTGCTGAAGCGTCTGCCCGGGATCCAGGTCGACCGAAACGGTCAGATCACGGCAGAAGGCCAAACCGTAAAAAAGGTGTTGGTCGACGGGGAGGAGTTCTTTGGCGACGACCCGACCCTGGTGACACAGAACCTTAGGGCGGATATGGTCGATAAGGTGCAAGTCTTCGATAAAAAGAGCGATCAGGCAACTTTTACCGGGATCGATGACGGAGTGCGGGATAAGACGATCAACCTCAAACTCAAGGACAGCAAGAAGAACGGCTATTTCGGCCGGGTCACGGCCGGTGCGGGCACGAATGGCTATTATGACGAGGAACTAATGGCAAATTACTTCAGGAAGAAAGAGAAAGTGTCGGCATACGGCATCCTCTCCAATACCGGGAAGACGGGTCTCAACTGGCAGGACCGGGACACCTACGGTCAGAGTTTTGCCAGCAACCTCGATGTGGATGAGAATACGGGTTCGGTAACGTTTACCGGCGTCGGCAACAACGACGACCTGGATGACTGGAACGGGCAGTATAGCGGCCAGGGTTTCCCGAAAGTGCAGACGGGAGGTCTGCATTACAACAACAAGTGGAAGGACGATGCGCAGTCGTTGAATGGCAACTACAAATATATGAACCTGTCGATCAATGGCAACAGTGCGACGAGTTCAGAGAACATCCTGCCGGACACTTTTTTTTACAATAACTCGTCCCAAAAATTCAACCGAAATATTATCCGGCAGAGCTTTAGCGCGATCTATGAGTGGAAGATCGACTCGACGTCCTCGATCAAGTTCAGCGCCGACGGCGGGAACGACCACAAGGTTAACAGCGAATTGGATTCGGCACAAAGCATCGCGAGTGACAGCATCCTGGTCAACCAAAACGTCCGGACGGTGAGTACCGTGGGCGATAACCGGGGTTATAACAGTAACCTCCTGTGGCGGAAGAAGTTTGGCAAGCCGGGACGGACGCTCTCACTGAATGTGCGGGAGAACTACAGCGACAATACCTCATCCGGATATTTGAACAGCAATACGGTGTTCTATAGCGGCGGAACCCTCATGCAGGATTCGCTGGTCAACCAGTATAAGAATTATCTCACGACCAACCTCCTGCTGGATTCACGACTGATCTACACAGAGCCGATCGGCAAGCAGATGTTCCTGGGCATCGACTATGGCGCGACCCTCAACAACACCCATTCGGACCGCAATTCGTATAACAAGGACGGGAACGGAAAATACGATGCGCTGGACTCGGTCTTCAGCAATAACTACCAATACAATATTTTGACCCAGCGGGGCGGGTTGTCCTACACGCTGATCCGGAAGAAATTCCGGCTGACAGCGGCCAATGATGTCGCTTTCGCCGACTACTATCAGAAGGATCTCGTCGCCGATACGGCGGTGCGACGCAATTTCGTCAACTGGTATCCCTCCGCATCGCTCAACTATCAGTTTGCGGCTCAGACCCGGTTGAATTTCCGATATAACGGATATACTCAATCCCCGACGCTGCAACAGCTCCAGCCGATCTTAAGCAACGAGAACCCGCTGAATGTCATTATCGGCAACCCGGGTCTGAAACCGGCTTTTCAGAATAACTTCAATATTTGGTATAACAGTTACCATATCCTGACCGAACGGAGTATCTACGGCAATATCAGTTACACCTTTACGTCAAATGCGATCAGCAGCAGTCTGACCGTGGACAGCACCGGCAAGCAGACGACCCAGTCGGTAAACGTGCAAGGCAATCATTCCTTCCGAGGCTGGCTCGGTTACGGCTTTAAGATAAAAGGCCCGGACTTCAACCTTAACTTCAACGGGCAGTTCAACAACACCAACAATGTCACCGTCGTCAACCATGTCACCAATCTCACCCGTTCGGGCAACTACACGGGGGGAATCGGCATGTACAAATCGAAGGAGAAGAAATTCGAGTTCTACATGAATGCGAATGTGACGTATACGACGAGCAAGTCGACCATCGATCCTACACTGACCACGCATTATTTTTCCTGGCAGATCAATCCCGGCCTGGATCTTTTCCTGCCCTGGCATGTACAGCTCCATGGCGACGCCGATATGAATATCCGGCAGAAGACGCCGGTGTTCACGACGAATAACAATGTATTTTTGATTAATGGCTGGATCGGCAAAAAGCTGCTGAAGAACGACCAGTTGATGTTCAAGGCCGCGGTAAACGACCTGCTGAACCAGAACAACGGGTTCTCCCGCAACGTCAGCAGCAGCTTTATCACCCAAAACACGTACACGACGATCAAACGTTATTTCCTGTTCTCGGTGGTATGGAACTTCACCAAGGCAGGTGTGCCGATACCAGGCCGGAATTAACCTTAAAAAGGAATCACATGATCCGAACAGCGATCTTATCCCTCATCGTGCTGGCATTCACCCTCCGGGGGGCGGCGCAGAATAACATCTTCCTCTCGCAGGGAAAGATCGAATTCGAGCGCAAGATCAATCAATACGCGCAGCGCGAGGCAATTACAGACCCGGGCGATGAAGCCTGGGTGGAATTTTCGAAGAAATTCATGGGAAGCAAATTCAAGACCGACTATTTTGACCTGCTGTTTACCCGGAACAAAACACTATATCGCCCGGGCAAGGAAAGCCCCGACAAGCCAAATCAATGGTTCGTACAGGCTCCGGCCCAACAGAACGTGATCTATGCGGATCTTGAGCAGGGAAGCAGCGTGAGCCAGAAGGCGGTTTTCGAGCAGACATTCCTGGTTGCCGATACCATGCGGCGGATCAAATGGAAGATCACGGATGAAACGCGGGTGATCGCAGGGTTCAACTGCCGGAGGGCC
This sequence comes from Puia sp., assembly GCA_035501395.1. Classification (GTDB taxonomy): domain Bacteria; phylum Bacteroidota; class Bacteroidia; order Chitinophagales; family Chitinophagaceae; genus Puia. The sequence goes on along the minus strand of DATJWK010000138.1, from coordinate 18,409 downwards.
AATGCGCTGATCATGGATTCGATCTATGTGGTGGCGTTCTATACGGATGAGATCCTGACGTCGGGCGGACCGGAATCGTTCAGCGGTCTGCCGGGTATGATCCTCGGGATAGCGTTGCCGCACGAGCATGTGACCTGGTTTGCTACGAAAGTTGAAGCGGTGCCGGTGCAGGAGGTTCAATTGGCTCCGCCGGCCAAGGGCAAACGCGTGACAAATACCGGGCTGCTCGAGACGATCCAACAATCGCTGAAGGACTGGGGCAAACAGGGCCGCCAGTTTATGTGGGATACGATGCTGTAGGATTATTTTTTTAGCTCCAGCACCCACATTTTCCGGGCGGGTATCACGGCCGGCCGATCCAATGAAAAGCGCTGACCCGATGGAATATCGATCCCGCGGGTAAATCCCGCGACGCGCTCGCTGTAGTGGCTGAAGTCGATCTGGCGCGGCCTGGTGCCTGTATTCATGGCGCATAGGATCGTTTGCCCGGCATCATAACGAAAATACACGTAAAGACTCCCCGATGGCGTATACTGCATCATTTTGCCGGTCTTCAGGGCGCTGGAATGTAGCCGGAAATTACCCATGGTTCGGACAAGCTGCTGGACATCCGCCTCATAAGGTGCAAGCCCCTCGCCGGTAAACGCGTTTTTATGGTCGCCGGGCCAGCCACCGGGGAAGTCCAGCCGCACATTGCCATCCGGGTTGCTGATCCCTTTCATACAGATCTCGGTTCCGTAGTACAATTGGGGAATGCCACGCTCCGTCAGCAGCCATTCGATGCCCATTTTTTGACCGGCGGTGTCTTCGCCGATCTCGGAGAAAAAGCGCGTCATATCATGATTGTCCAGGAAAATGACGTTACGGGTCGGGTCCTGGTAGAGAAAATCGTCGCTGAGGGTATTGTAGAGTGAGCCTACTCCCCCGTCCCAGCTACCGGAGCTGTCTTTAACCGCGGGTTGGATGCCCGTAAACAGCAGCTGAAAGTCGACAGCGCCCATGAGGTTGCTCTTAAATGGGACGTTGAGGTTATTCCGCACAAACCAGGCCTGGTTCGCCACCCCGTGGACCCAGGTCTCGCCGAACATCGTCATCTTCGGATATTCGGCGATCAGCGCCGAATTACACTTATTCATAAACGGGAGACTGCAATAAATATACGTGTCGATGCGCCAGCCGTCGACGCCAAACATTTCCACACTCCAGATGGCATGTTCGATCAGGAATTCGGCGAGGTCCGGGTTGTCCTGGTTAAGGTCCGGCATCTGGCCGGTGAACCAGCCGTCGCTGCTAAGTTTACGATCGTGGTCGCTCGCGTGCGGGTCGAACAGCGGCTGGTCGCGGTAATTGGTCTGCGTGTATTTCGGCCATTGATGCAGCCAGCTTTTCTCCGGGAGGTCCTGGATGAACCAGTTGTAAAGCCCGACGTGGTTGTATACGGCATCCTGGATGAGCTTCATGCCGCGGGCGTGGAGGGAGTCGGAGAGCCGCAGGTATTGTTGTGCGCCGCCAAGCCGCGGATCGATCGTATAGTGGTCGGTGAACGCATACCCGTGTTCGGTTCGGTTGGGCATATCGTTTAAGATCACCGGCGTCATCCAGAGCGTAGTGACGCCGAGGGATTGCAGATAGTCAAGGTGGTTGATGATGCCCTGCATGTCGCCGCCGTGTCTCAGGAATATGCTGTCGCGGTTCAGGGATTGATCTTTCAGCCCAGGGACCCGGTCGTTGGAAGGGTCGCCGTTCGACCAGCGGTCGGGCATGAGGAAATAGATAAAGTCTTTGGACGTAACGCCCTGCGCGTAGGTGGTGCCATTGCCGCGACGGCGGGGAAGGAGGGGGTAGTCGAAATCGATCGCCTCGCCCCCGCCCTTTGGCCGGATCACGATCTTCAGGTTACCGGGCTTCGTCGTGGCCGCGATCTGCATATGCAGAAAAAGATAATTGGGATTCTCGACGCGGTGCCAGTCGGTGATCGTGACGCCGGGATAGGTGACGGTGACCGAGGCGGCGTTGCCGACACCTTTCAGGTGAATCATCAATTCGGGCTTCGAGTAATGCATGCCGACCCACCAGTTGGTGGGGTAGACTTTGGGCGTGTCGAACACTTGAGCGGTTGCAGAAAGCGACAGGAAAGCGGTGAAATGTGCGATTAATTTCTTCATATGGTTACGATAATTGATCTGCATAAAATCCCGCCTTCTCCTGTTGGATGCGAATCGCGCCGCCGTCATACACAAAGAGAACGGAGACCGCTCCGGCAATCAGGCAAAAGCCGGCGAGAACGATCGAATAGATCGGCTGATCGCCATATATATGCTTTACGATCCATCCGCCGCAGATGCCGTTGACGATTTGCGGAAGCGTGATAAAAAAATTGAAGATGCCCATATAGATCCCCATCTTCCCGGCGGGAATGCTGCTGCTGAGGATGACATAGGGCATGGAAAGAATGCTGGCCCAGGCGATGCCAACGCCAACCATCGAGCCGTAAAGCCCCCACTGGCCACGGACGAAGAATATGGAGATCAGCCCGATGCCGCCCATCAGCAGGGCAATGGAATGGGTCACCTTTCTGCCCAGGCGTCGCGACATCGGGGTCAGGCAAAGCGCAAACAACGCCCCCACCCCATTGTAAACCCCGAAGGCATTGCCCACGATGTTCCCGGCGTCGTTCCCGGCCTTGGTGTGGACGTAGCCGCCGGAAAGGCCATATACGTGCGTGGCGACCGCCGGGCTCATAAACACCCACATACTGAACATGGCGAACCAGCTAAAGAACTGTACCAGCCCAAGCTGGCGCATCGTCCGGGGCATCCGGGCAAAATCCTTTGCGATCTGGCCCAGCCCGGCTTTTTCCTCTTTGCCATCCGGATGGCCGTTATAGCGCTCGTATTCGGCCGGCGGATATTCCTTTGAAAAAAGCACCGTTACCAGGATGGCCACGACAAAGATCGTCGAGCCGATATAGTACGAATATTTGATGTTGTCCGCCACGCCGTTCTGCCCCGATGTCTGGCTAAACCCAAGCCACGCGAGAAGGCTGGTCATATAGGAACCGGCCACGGCCCCGATCCCGATGAGGAAGGCCTGGATGGCGAACCCCTTCGCCCGCTGCCTGTCGGGAAGGTTGTCCGCGACAAGTGCCCGGAATGGCTCCATGGCAACATTAAAGGAGGCATCCATGATCATGACGAAGCCGCCGCCGATCCAGAGAGCGGGGATAAAACCCGCCAGGTTGCCGGAGTTCGGAACGAGCGAAAGGGCGAGGGCCGATAGTAAGGCGCCGGTAAGGAAATAGGGCTTGCGCCGGCCGAGACGGTTCCAGGTCCGGTCGGAATAGTGCCCGATTATGGGCTGGATGATCATACCCATGATCGGCGCTACCAGCCAGAAAGCCGGCAACTGGTCGACATCGGCGCCGAAGGACTGCAGGATGCGGCTGGTGTTGGAGTTCTGAAGGGCAAAACCGCACTGGATCCCCAGAAAGCCAAAACTCATGGTGATGATCTGGCGGGTGGTGAGGAGCGGTTTGCTATGGGTTCCGGGCCGCGCAGCTCCGGGAGCGGGTGTGTTTGACATAAGTGCAATCGTTAAATCACGAATCCGTTGGGCAGCACGGCCCCTTTTTTGATTACGACCACCCCTTCCTTCACGGTATAGAGCGAATGGTCGGAATTCTCCAGGTGATGGCCGCCATTGATCCGCACGTCATCGCCTATCCGGCAGTTCTTGTCCACGATGGCATTCCGGATATAGCAGCGGTGACCGATCCCGACGGTGGGAAGGCCGTGCGACTGGGCTTGTTCGATCTCCTCGATCGTCTCATAGTAGTCGACGCCCATCAGGTAGCTGCTGACAATTGTCGTACCGGTGCCGATGCGGGTGCGAATGCCGATAACGCTGTTCTCGATCCGCGAGGCATTGATGATACAACCTTCCGCGATGATGGTCTTTTCGAGTGTCGTACCGCTGATCTTGGCCGGAGGCAGCATCCGGGCGCGGGTGTAGATGGTTTTTTCGTTGTCAAAGAGATTGAAATCCGGGATGTCCTTTGTCAGGCCCAGGTTGGCTTCGAAAAAAGACGGGATATTCCCGATATCGGTCCAGTAACCTTCGTACTGGTAGCTTACGACCTTGTACTTTTCGAGGGATTGGGGGATGATCTCTTTTCCGAAGTCGGTGGCTTCGACGTATTCGTTTTGCAGCAGGTCGGTGAGCAATTGCCGGTTGAAGATGTAGATCCCCATCGACGCGAGGTAGTTACGACCCTGCGCCTGCATGGTATGCCCGGTGTCGCTCACCCAGGGACCCAGCGCGTCCTGTTTGGGTTTTTCCGTAAAGCTGTTGATAAACCCGCTTTCGTCCATCTTCATGATCCCGAAGTCGGAGGCATCGCGCGCGTTGACGGGGATGGTGGCGATCGAGATATCGGCGCCTAATTTTTTGTGGTGGTCCAGCATCTCCATAAAGTCCATTTGATACAACTGGTCACCCGACAGGATCAATACGTATTCGCTGTCAAACGGTCCCAGATGCCTTAAACACTGCCGCACGGCATCGGCCGTCCCCTGGTACCAGGTTGGGTTGTCGGGGGTTTGTTCGGCCGCGAGGATGTCGACAAAGGCCGAGCTAAAGGCGCTGAAGTGATAGGTGTTCTTGATATGCCGGTTCAACGAGGCCGAGTTGAATTGGGTCAGGACGAACATCCGCGTAATCCCGGAATTCAGACAGTTCGAGATCGGAATGTCAACAAGCCGGTATTTGCCGGCAATGGGAACGGCTGGCTTGGAACGGCTGGCTGTAAGCGGATAGAGCCGGGTTCCGGCGCCGCCACCCAAAATCACGGAAAGAATTTCTTTTGACATATCGAATGGGTTTGTTGTTGAGTGATTATTGGCCGGAGCGCATCCGTTCGTACAGATCCAGGTAGGCGCGGACGCTGGCCTCCCAGCTAAAATCCAGCTGCATCATCCGCTGACGGACGTCTTTCAGCATCTCGCGGTTAGCGAACAGTTCGGTCGCGCGCCAGATCGCGTGGGTCATATCCTGTACGGAAGCGTGGAGGAAACGGATTCCATAGCCGCCGGGGTCGCCGTAGTCGAGCACCGTATCGTGGAGGCCGCCGGTATTTCGGACAACGGGGACCGTTCCATAGCGTAACGCGTAAAGCTGGTTCAGCCCGCAGGGTTCCACCCGGGAAGGCATAAGGATAAAGTCCGCGCCGGCATATAACCGGTGGCTCAGCGCCTCGTCGTAGCCGATATAGGTATTGTAGTCGCCGCGCGACATGTCCCGGATGGATTGCAGATGGCCTTCAATGGAAGGCAGCCCGCTCCCGAGGATCAGAAAGCACATGCGGCGGCCGATATAATAAAAGGAGTCTTCGACCGCCTGCGGGATCAGGTCCGCCCCTTTGTCGCCGACGAGACGGCCAATAAAGGTGATCAGCGGCTTGCGCGGATCGAGCCCATATTCGAAACACAATGCTTCCTTGTTCTTCTGTTTGCCTTGATCCGCGGTCGCTGCGCTATAGTGGTGTTCAAAATAGTGATCGGTGGCCGGATCCCAGACTTTGGTGTCGATCCCGTTGAGGATACCGCTGCACTTGCCTTTTTCGTATTCCAGCAACGGCTCGAGACCCATGGAGCTATGCCGCATCTCGATGAGGTAGGTGGGACTGACGGTGGTGACCTTCCAGGCACAGCGGATGCCGCACGCCAGCGGGTTAAGAGCGCCTTCCCATTCCAGCAGGCCGCGCTTCCAGACATCCCATTCGGGGATGTAGACGGTCTTTTCCATGCCCGTTTGGCCCTGGTACTGTGCGTTGTGGATGGTCAGAACGGTGGCGACATTCTCCAGCTTGCGAAAGGAAAAGCAGTACTTGAACATGAACGGAATGAGGGCGCAATGATGATCGTGCACGTGGACGACGTCGGGGGTGTTTGACCAGGTGTTGAGCCAGTCGGAGACTGCGATCTGGAAAGAAAAGAAGCGTTCGGTGTCGTCACCGTAACCATATATCTTATCGCGGTCCAGCAAGCCGTAGATATCCACGAGATAGAGCTCGAATCCCAGCTTGTTGGTTGCTTCCCTGATCACCGTGTAATTGAACCAATAGTCGTGCAAATGGGTGTAGCCCTTATGTACGACGTCCCATTCATTATTGCTTAGGAATTTGGTGCGATACATTGGCATGATCACTTTGGCGTTATGCCCAAGCCCGTTTTGATATTTTGGTAAAGCCCCGACCACGTCGCCCAAACCGCCGGCTTTTGCCACGGGATAACATTCTGCCGAAACGTGAACTATTTCCATGTGAAGCGCAAGCTATTGTCGTTCAATTTAGCAAGGTTTTTCATTATAAGGTGTGCCGGGTATGAAAAAATTTTTAGCTTCCGAAATTCTCGCTACTTTCAGACCTTAATTCCAAAACCGTGAGTGTAACCATTCAAGCAAGCATTCCAGCAAAACAACCTACCAATACCGGCGCCCTTGCCACGCTGGTCCTCGTCTTCTTTTTCTGGGGATTCATCGCCGCATCGCAAAGTATATTTATTCCATTTTGCAAGCACAATTTCAGTTTATCCCAATTTGAGTCGCAATTGTTGGGCTCCGCCTTTTACGGCGCATATTTTATCGGTTCGCTGGGGCTTTATCTCATATCGACCGGGTTGAAATATGATATAATCAACCAGATCGGCTATAAAAAAGGCATCATATACGGGATATGGATCTCCGTGGCGGGCGCCCTGCTCATCATTCCGTTCGCCAATGCGCATTCTTTTCCGGGTCTGCTGGCCGCATATTTTGTCATCGCGCTGGGTTTCTCTCTTCAGCAGACAGCCGCGCAGCCGTTTGCCATTATGCTGGGCGATCCGTCTACCGGCAGTCACCGGTTAAACTTTGCCGGCGGCGTCAACTCGCTCGGCACGACGCTAGGTCCCATCATTTTCAGCGTATTCCTCTTCGGGAAGGTCGGAGGCGATGCCAGTAAGGCAACCGTCACCAACATCAATTACCTTTTTGTGATCGTGGCTTGTGTATTTGCGGCCGTGGCGCTCTTCTTTACCTTTTCCAATCTGCCGGCCGGAAAGGATGACGCACATTTCGAGGCCAGCAGCAAGGCATCGCGTTCTCTGACCCTGATGACGCTCCTGATCGTGGCCATCATCGTTGTAGGGCAACTGACGAGCGTCCAAAAGCTGCCGCTGCTGATCGCCACGCTGGTGATCGTGCTTGGTATTCTATTTACCTCCAACGGCATGGCACTCAAGAGGCCGGATCATTGGGGCGCCATGAAATATCCGCAGTTGATCTACGGCATGCTGGGCATCTTTTTGTATGTCGGTGTGGAAGTGACGATCGATAATAATTTCGGGGCCTTGCTTCGCGAAAAGAATTATCTGACTGCCGCCGGTTTGGATGAGAGCAAGATCTCCAAATATGTAAGTCTATACTGGGCCAGCCTGATGATCGGGCGCTGGACCGGTGCGATCGGGGTGTTCAATTTGTCGGAAATGGGGAAGCGGATCGCGACTGTAGTCGTGCCATTCGTGGCATTTAGCGTTGCGCTGTTGGTCAACTACCTGTATAGCGGCGATATCAACGATCTCTACCCCTACGCTGCCTTCGTGGCTATCGCCATCGTCGCCTTCTTTTACGGCCAGCAAAAACCCGTCAAGACCCTGCTTACGCTGGCCCTGCTGGCGGGGGCTTTTATCCTGACGGGCGTGCTCACCAGCGGCATCTTCTCGGTCTATTGCATCATGGCCGCCGGTCTTTGTAATTCGATCATGTGGCCCTGTATCTTCTCGCTGGGAGTAGCGGGGCTTGGGAAATATACGTCGCAGGGATCTTCCTTCCTGATCATGATGATCCTTGGCGGGGCCGTTATCCCGCCGTTCCAGGGGGCCGTAGGCGATATCCTCGGCGAGGCGACCGGGATGCACTACAGCTACCTCGTGGCGGTTGTCTGCTATGTTTTGCTCGCCTGGCTCGCGCTCAAGCTGCGTAGTGTACTGAAGGCGCAGGGGCTAAACTTCGATGAACAGATCGGCGGCGGGCATTGATGAATGTCTTATATTTGCCGCCCCACCAGCTAAAACGGTATTTTTCACATGGCAAAGGCCTCTTCAGCTTCTCTTTCTTATGAATCGTTGGCGATCGGCATCGACATCGGCGGTACCGGGACCAAGTACGGGATCGTGGACCGCAACGGAAACCTGTTGTTCTCGGGAGAAATGACTACGCGCGGGTTTGCCTCCGTCGAAGCGTTTATAGACGAGCTTCACAAGAACCTGCTCGTGCTGATCGACAAGGCGGGTGGATCGGGACGGATGCGCGGGATCGGGGTGGGTGCGCCAAACGGAAATTATTATAGCGGAACGGTTGAATATGCCCCCAATTTGCCCTGGAAAGGGATATTGCCGCTGGCCAAGATGATCCAAAACAAATTCCAGCTGCCGGCCATCCTCACCAATGACGCGAATGCCGCGGCCATCGGCGAGATGATGTACGGCGCGGCAAAAGGAATGAAGGATTTTATCATGATCACCCTTGGCACCGGCGTGGGGAGCGGGATCGTCGCGAATGGAAAATTGATCTACGGCCACGACGGCTTTGCCGGTGAGCTTGGGCATACGATCATCATCCCGAACGGTCGCTATCATGAGGGCACGGGAAAGAAGGGGTCGCTCGAGAGTTATGCGTCCGCGACCGGGGTAAAGCTGACGGCCATCGAAAAGCTCGAACAGCACACGGAACCCAGTCTATTGCGTGGGGTGCCGAAGGAAAAGCTGGATTCCAAACACGTTTATGATGCGGCGATCCAGGGGGACGAGCTGGCGAAGGAGATATTCGATTTCACTGGGTCGATACTGGGTCTTGCTTTGGCCAATTTCGTGATGTTCTCCAGCCCGGAGGCAATCATCCTCTTCGGAGGGCTGACGAAGGCAGGGGATCTGATCCTCAAGCCTACGCGCGAGAATATGGAAGCGAACCTGATCCAGGTGTTTCAAAACAAGGTCAAGATATTGGTTAGCCATCTGAGGGAGTCCGATGCGGCGATCCTCGGAGCGAGTGCGCTGGTGTGGGATATGAAGAATTAGCGCTTCACGCGATTTATTTCCGTTTTATCAAGAAAACTGTTGGGAGCGGGCGCTCGCCTTTCGGGTCGGAAGGGCGGACGGTCTCTTTGCCGTTGACGAGCAGGCAGGTGCTGCCGCCGCCGTCGAGGTTTACGGCTTCATAACAACCCAGGCCCAGCATGATAAGGGCTTCTTCCCGGAGGGTGGCGCCGGCCGCTTTGCCGGGTGTCCGGCCCTGTACCGCGAGGATGATCAGGTGACCGTCCCGGGTATAGCCCATGGCGGTACGCGGTTGGTAGTCCCCGGCAGCGTCGGGGAATAATTGTTCCTCCCGGTTGGTGATGTCCACTTTGCCGTCATGGATAAGAACGGGGCCGCCGCCTACGGCAGTACGCATTTTCCACCATTTCCAGTTAATGTCGTCGAAGCTGTAGATGGTAGGCAGCGAATCACGGCCCTTGGCGACGACCGGCCGGTCCTCAAAAGCGTATGGCCAGATGCGAAGGGTGTCGGTAAAGGTCCAGGCAACGTCGGCGCGGCGGCGGCGGTCGATCCCGATGGCACCGCGGGTCGGATAATAGTAGAGGCCGGAATCGGGGCCGGTTCCGTGGAGGGAGCTCAGGCTACGCGAAACGAGACGGCCGTTGCGAACGACAAGGTTATAGTCCTCCCCTGTCACCAGGGAGAAGAACGTAGCATTGACCACGACGAGCGGTTGTTGTTCGATCTGGTAGAATTGAGCGGGTGTAAAGCGGTTATGCTTGACCGATTGAGTCGTAAAGGTCAGGTGTTTGTCGCGAAGGCGTGCGGACACATAATAGGCGACAAAGGGCAGGCCGTCGAGACTGTCAGGAGAGCGGTAGACATGGACCGAAGGCGGCAGCGGCGCGAAGCTCGAATCGACCCGCCGCCAGCGAAGCTGGGCATTGGCGCCTAGTTTGGCAGTCATTAGCAAGGTGAGAAGGATCAGAAAGGGTCTGGACATTGTCACGCAGTCAACTCCTTTGTCCGGAGCCACTCCGATCTTCCGAAGCCGGGGATCACGTGGCGTTCGCTATGATAGGAAGATCTAACGAGGGGGCCGCTTTCCACGTAGTCGAAACCCATTTCATAGCCGGCTTCCTTCAATTCCGCGAATTCGTCGGGGTGAACGAATCGGATGACGGGAAGGTGGCGCTTTGTCGGCTGCAGATACTGGCCGAGTGTAATGACATCGACGCCACTGCGGCGCAGGTCCTGCATCGTCTGCAGCACTTCCTCTTTATGTTCGCCAAGGCCGAGCATGATCCCGGACTTGGTGCGTACGCCGCCGTCTTTGAGGATCTTCAGGGTCTCCATGCTGCGCCAGTATTTCGCCTGGATACGAACCTGGCGGGTCAGTCGTTCGACGGTTTCGATGTTGTGCGACACTACTTCCGGTGCAACGTCGATGACGCGCTGGATATTCTCTTTTTCCGCTTTGAAATCAGGGATGAGGGTTTCAAGGGTTGTATCGGGGTTAAGGGCTTTAACGGCGCGGATGGTGTTCTGCCAAATTATGCTGCCGCCATCCTTCAGTTCATCCCGGTCCACCGAAGTGATGACGGCATGTTTGACCTTCATGAGGTGGATGGCTTCGGCTACGCGTTGCGGCTCGTCCCAGTCTACCCGCTCAGGGCGGCCGGTGGCGACCGCGCAAAAACCGCAGCTGCGGGTACAGATATTGCCGAGGATCATAAATGTCGCGGTGCCTTCGCCCCAGCATTCGCCCATATTGGGGCAGTTACCGCTTTCACAGATGGTATGGAGTTTGTGGGTATCCACCAGCCCGCGCACATGCTTGTAGTTCTCCCCTATGGGTAGCTTGACACGCAGCCAGTTAGGCTTTTGAATCTTTTGGTCCATGCGGACAAAGTTACGGCTTATTTCCGGTTGGTGAAAAGCGCCTGGCGGGCGGCGGCTACTTCCGGCCGCCGAAGAGGATGCTGACGTAGGCATTGAAGAAGAATTGTTTGGCGGGCACGAGGTACATGATCGGCATCTTGCCGAAATAGAACTCCTCGGTCAGCCCCACCTCGATGGCAGCCACGGTCTGATTAAGACGCCCGTAGTCGAAGCGCATGGCTTGCCGGCCATTGACACCGGGCTTTACGGTAAGGTTATCCCAGCCGACAAGGAAGCCTGCAGCGCCCGCAACCTCGTCGCCGAGGATGGTATCCTTCGCAAATTGCGCATAGGTCATCTGGTTGCTGGCATAGGAGACGGCGTTCTGTACGGTGATATAATACGGCTTTAGCATGCCCAGCGAAAGACCCCCGGCATAGATCGCCGACACAGCCACACCGTTTTTGTTGCCTTTACCACCGATGAGGATCTGCTGACCGACGGATACCTTGAATTCATACAGGTTGTTGAGTTTGTACGGAACGACGGAAGAAAAGTCGAAGCCGTCGCCGGCGGAAACGTGGTGTTCTTTTTGGGAGTGCTTCTCATTGAGCTCGAAGTCCCACAGGAAAGTACGGGTCGGAGTGCGGAAGTAACCTTTTTCAAACGAGAGGCCATAACCGTCGGTGGCCAGGCGGATGCCGAAAACATTCTGCCGGTTGAAGATGAGGTCACCTTCTTCTTCCATCCGCAGCGCGTTATTCATCCGGTTTCGTTTGGCCTGCTGTCTCGTCTGCCGGGTGGTGGGCTGGGGAGTGTACGTGCTGTCCTGGGCGTAAAGTTGCAGGGACAGGATGGTAGCGACGACCGTCAGCCAAAGATGCCGGAACCGGGCATTTAGTATGCTCACTGGGATGATTTTGAATTAACTGGCGTAAATTTAGGCAAAATTTGCACAATGCCGACTTCAACAATTATTTACGAGGGAGATTTGCGGACGGTTGCCACACACGTGCAATCGGGGTCCGAAATTGAGACGGATGCGCCGACGGATAACCAGGGGAAGGGGGAACGTTTTAGTCCCACCGACCTGGTAGCCACCGCGCTGGGTGCGTGTATGGCGACGACTATGGGGATCAAATCGCGGGATTTGCCCGTGGATTTGCGTGGGATGAAGCTGTCGGTACAAAAGATCATGAAGCCGGATCCGCGGCGGATTGCGGGTGTCCATATTGCGTTCGATTTTCCGGAAGGATTCCAGGCCGATGAGAAAACGCGGGCGATCCTGGAGCGGACCGCGCATACCTGTCCGGTGATGTACAGTATTCATCCGGATCTGGAGGTAACGGTGGACTTTCACTGGCCGGTGCCGGCGTGAGGGGCCTTGGCTGAAGCTCGGTTGGCGAAGTCGGCGGGCCCGCCTTCGCTAAAGCTTCGGCGGGCGAAGTCGGCGGGCGAAGCAATAGACGGCCAATGGCGCAGTCGAGGCATCTTTTCTCCAGGCAATAATTTTTCCTCAATTCAAGCAGGGCTTGCGTGTCGGCAGCGGTGCGGGCGATGATGCCCAATTCGCGCCAGGAGCGGATCACGTGATTGTTCTCTGGCGGTGCAACCGACCCTGCGGCGCAAGTGACGGCCGAGGTCTCAACGGCATGGGGGCCGGAGGCCCCGAGCCAGCGGAGCGCTTTTTCGCGCAGGTGCGGTTCCGCGCGAAGGGTCCCGTATGCGTATAATAGGGGAATATGCGCATTAATGACAATGGAACGCCGGGTGGTCAGGCCCAGCCCGTTGACAGTGAGGGTTTCGAGGGAAGCCTCGGGGTCATCCGACTCCAGGAGAAGCGTGAAGCGGCCGCTGTGGTTGAGAAGTAGCGCGGCGAGTTGACGGAGGCGAACGATGGGCGAGTGGGCCGGTCGCATGCGATGAACCGATAACGGCGGGTTCAGGCCAGCGGCGTGGCTTATAAAGAGTGATTCGAGCCGGGTTATGTCGGTGCGGCGGCGGAGCAGAAAGTTAAGCGGAAAAGCCTTTGCGACGGCAAGGAAGGCATCGGCGTTGAGGGGTTGGCCGAGGCTACGGGCGATAAGCAGGAAAAGGACCTCCGACCAGTTGGGGCTGCCTTCATCAAGGAGGGTACGGATAAAGGAGGTGCGTTTCGCCAGACGCTCGCAAAGGAGCCGGGAGCGCAAAGGGGGCCAGGGGGATGGAGAGAACGCGGTGTCCGGAGAAGGCGCAATGCCGGCGCCACACGCCGCGTTGGCGGCGGATAACAGGGACGCGCACGGTACAAATGACCGCCCGTCATTCAATTGTTGATAACGGTTTATAAATGTCAATGGCGTCCGGTCGCCGAGTACGAGAACGGGAATTCCGGCGGGCGGTTGAGCGGAGTCATTGATCCAGACGACGTGCAAAATGATATTTCGGTAGTGTGGGTCGCCGGCGTGGCCATGACCGTAAAAGTCGGTGGCTTTTACGTGAAGTTCGACGGGGCCTTCGAGGATATTATCGCCGATGGTTATGCGAGCGTTTTTGAAGTCCGGGCCCTGGTCCGTGTTCGGGTTGCCGGGATGATGGATGAAAATCGGGTCGCCGGCTTCCGTCGTCAAATCCCGTTGGTTGTAATAGCGCCATTGCCAGATGAAGTGCAGCAGCACTTCGCTTATCCGGTTATCCCTCATGTTCGTTCGCCTCCCGTTAGGCAAGGTAGGGTAAAATTCCGGCGCGGGGTGGGAAAACTCCGATTTGGGACGGGCGGCCGGATCCGGGCGATCTAAAATTCCTTTAGCGCCCGCACTACCCTGCTAACGGGCAGCCCCATGACATTATAAAAATCGCCGTCTATCCGACGGATTCCGACGACACCGATCCATTCCTGGATGGCGTAGGCGCCGGCTTTGTCATAAGGATGGTAGCGATCGACATACCCTTCGATCTCGGCACGGGTCAGATGGTGAAACCACACGGCGGTCGTATCGGCGAATGTGCGCTCCTCGTTCCCTTTCAGCAGGGCCACGCCGGTGACGACTTCATGCCGGTTACCCGAAAGGCGACTGAGGATCCCGATCGCGTCGGCGCGGTCTGCCGGCTTGCCGATGATGTCGCCCGACAGCACGACAACGGTGTCTGCGGCGATGATGATGGCCGCCTCCGCCGGGGCTTCGGCGGCGGGGTAAGCCGCTACCACTTGCTGAACCGCGAGCGCCTTATTGCGGGCGATATGGACGGGGACCTGCGGGACCGGCATCCCGGGCGGCCAGGTTTCAGGGGTATCGCGGGTGATGATCTCAAAATCGATCTCCGCCCATTCCAGCAGCTGCTTTCTTCGGGGTGAGCCGGAGGCCAGGACGATACGGGATGATCCGGGAGGAGGTGGTGGCTTCATGATAACAAAAGTAGAACCATCGAAAGAATACCGGCCAGCATTACCCCTTTGATGACGGCGCTGAGCCGGTGATAATCGGGTTTTGCCTGTGCATAATACAGCGTGCGGAGAGCCCACAGGAGAGGAATGTCGATAAAGAGCATCCCATAGGCGATCATGATCCACTGGGCGCGGGGAAGAAAATAGAACTGGATCACGGCCAGCGCACTGATCAGGACGACGAGCCATGTGGCGGTAAAGACCTTGGCGACATTGATCCCCCAGACGATCGGCATCGTGCGGCAGCCGTATCGCTGGTCGCCGTCCATGTCTTCCATGTCCTTGACTACCTCGCGGATCAACGAGATGATAAAGGCGAATCCGCCATATACGATGGCATATTTGAAGATGCGGCCAAGAACGATCCGGTAGGCGTGGTCACCGAGGCTCTCGAGCCGGAAGACGCAGACATAAAGGACCAGGATGACCCAGGCCGTCAACAGTGAGATGGTGACGTTCCCGATCAGAAGGGCCCGTTTAAAGGTCGTGCTGTAAAACCAAAGAAGGATGACACATGCGATATTGGCAAGCCCGATGATCGGATTCCGCAGCTTCCAGCTGATATAAACGCCAAGAACGACGCCAAGACCGGAAAGGAACCAGTGCCAAAGGATGGCGGAGCGCCGCTTGATGACCTTCTCGACGACGAGCTTGTCGGGCTTATTCACCCGATCGATATTGAGGTCGAAATAGTCGTTTATGATATACCCTGCGGCAGCGATCAGCACGGAGGACAGCGTGAGTAAAGCCAGCATCCCCGGGCGCAACTCGACCGGGATCCCCTGGAAGGCAAAGGAGGGGATAATAACAAAGTAATAGAACAATACCTGGGTCAGGCCAATGAACAACAGGTTTGGCCAACGGATAAGGCGGAAAAAAGCAGAAAGTAACGCCATGCTGCAGTTATTTTGAGGCAACGGTTGTATGAAGGTCCCAATGGCCGTTCAGCTTGAGCACTTTTTCAATGACATCCCGGACGCATCCCTGTCCGCCGTTAAAAGACGAAATATAGGCGGCGATATGCCGGATCTCCGGGGCGGCGTCGGCGGGGGCACATGCCAGTCCGACGTATTGCATGGGATCGAAATCGGGCATGTCGTCCCCCATATAAAGCATTTCCTCCACCTCCAGGGCATGGTCTGCCGCGTATTTGCGTAGCAAGCCCACCTTGTCGTGGATGTCGAGAAAGATGTCCTTTATCCCCAGGTAGTACAGACGCTGGCGAACGCCTTCCGAAAGGGCGCCGGAAATCACGGCAACCCGATAACCCTTTTTGACGGCCAGTTGAAGCGAGTAGCCGTCACGGGTGCTCATCCGACGGACCTGTTCGCCGGTCTCAAAAACCTGGACACTGCCATCCGTCATGACCCCATCAACATCGAATACAAAAGTCCGGATCGATTTAAATTTTTCCAACACGCTCATGGTGAAAATGCTCTTCTATTAAATTTGTGAATAAATCATACAAAACTCTAATTTCCTTATAGTTATCGATCATGCTCAGATGTCGTTCAATCGTTTTCCGGTCGCCCCGGATGGCAGGCCCGGTCTGGACGTCTTCCGGCGAATGGCGTTCGAGCCGATTGGCCGTTTCGCGAATCAGCGGCAGGAGCATCGAAAAATCCAGCTTTTCCTCCCGGCAGTACCCGGCAGCCAGCGTGTAAAGATAATTGGTAAAGTTATTCACCAGGGTGGCGGCTACATGGAGCTTCAACCGGGTCGCATCATCCGCCTGCCGCACCTGGCCGGACAAGGTCTGTGCAAAGGCTTCCAGCGCCTGGCGGTCGCCGGGGCGGGCCGCGTCCACCAGCAGCGGAAACGGCGGAAAAGGTCGGATAGCCGCCCGGAGCGATTGAAGGGGATACAGGACTCCAAAGCGAGTGGTAATGGGTAAAAGGGTGTCGGCGGGTATCGCTCCGGCGGTATGTACAACGAACCTGCCGGGGAGGGTGAGGCGGTCGCCGGAAGCCACAGGCTGGCCGAGGCTCTCCAGGGCGGTATCGCTAAGGGCTGCGATATAGAGCTCGGCGTCGGGTTCGATATCGGCGTAGCGCACGGCGAAAGAACAGCCAAGCTGCCGGGCGAGGGCGGCGGCGCGGGTCTCATCGCGCGCCACGACCTGTAACACGGTGTGGCCTGCCGCGACGATCGATTCGCCGAGGACTGTGGCCACATTTCCAGAGCCGATAATAACGGTCTTCATGCTGTATCTTTATGGTGGCCGCAACTTCGGCCCCAAACAGCATGAAATTAAAGGAAAAACTCGCAACGCGGTATACGCGTGCACAGCTAAATATTCTGTCGCTTGTGAGCATCCGTAAAACGGCAGTGAAGGCATTCCGGCTGTTCGTCACGCCGCGGAAGCGTCGAAAGGGGAAGCTCCCGCCGATCTTTGAAACCGGCGAGGCGCTTTCATTCCGCCAGGACGGGCATACGATCCGGGGACACCGCTGGGAGCCATATTCGGATGCCTTGAGGCCGTCGGAGGTGACGTCGCCGCGGAAGGTGCTGATTGCGCATGGCTTCGGGTCTTCCTCCCGGGCGTTCGAGCATTATATCGCTGCACTGCTGAAAAAAGGGTATGAGGTGGTGGCGTTTGACGCACCGGGGCATGGCCTTTCCGGTGGAAAGCGGTTATTCATTACCGACTATATCCGTATGCTGAAGGCAATCGAAAAAGCGCATGGGCCCTTCCAGTCCTGGATGGCGCATTCGCTGGGTGGCCTGGCGCTGGTCCTGTCGCTGGAGGATGTGCCGGTCGAGGGAAGCGGGCGATTAGTGCTGGTGGCGCCGGCTCCGGGGATTGCACCGGCACTGGCGGAGTGGACGAATACGCTCGGGTTGCCGGGTCCGGTTATTCGCGAGATCGATGAGTATGCGACAGAAGTGGCGGGGCATCCGCCGGATTGGTTTTCTCTCCGGCGCAGTATCGGGTCGGTTCAGGCGGAGATCCTGTACGTCCAGGACGAGGGGGATGCGGTGATCTCGCTCGAGGAGGCAAAAACGATCCGCGGCGACGGACACAAGAATATCCGGTTCCTTTTTACGACCGGGCTTGGCCATAAAAAAGTATACAAGGACCAGGAGGTGCTCGATCAAATTGTCGGGTTCTTATGAGTTTTTTCCGCCGAGCAATGGGACGAAGGAAAAGTTATCAAATATCTCCTCGGCAACCGTACCGTCAGGCCGTGGCGTGAGACGCAACATCTGTTGAACATTCCCCTCCCCTACCGGGATCACCATCCGGCCGCCGGGCTTCAGCTGTTCGACCAGTTTGGGCGGGATAAAGGGAGCGGCAGCGGTAACAATAACCTTATCGAAGGGCGCGTAGGTCGGGAGGCCTTCATAGCCGTCGCCATAAAAGAATTTGATCCCCGCATATTTTTTTATGAATGTAAATTGCTTGTTGGCTTCGAAGAGCTTCTTTTGTCGTTCGATGGTAAAGACCTGGGCGCCCATTTCAGCCAGGATACAAGCCTGGTAAGCACTACCGGTGCCGATCTCGAGGACTTTTTCAAAGGGTTTTACTTCCAGCAGCTGGGTCTGGTAGGCGACGGTATAGGGCTGCGAGATGGTTTGGTCCTCTCCTATCGGAAAGGCCCTGTCCTCATAGGCAATTTTGTCGAACGCAGAGTCCATGAAAAAATGGCGGGGAAGGTGAAGGATGGCGTTCAGGACCCGTTCGTCGGTGATGCCTTTATGACGGATGACTTCTAGCAATTGACGGCGCAGTCCCTTATGCCGGTATGTATCGTCGAAAGTTCTCATTTTATTCTTTTGTTCCCATCCCGGGTGCAAGATAAAGGCTTTGCTAAATATTTGATTTAGGGTTTTTGAACTATATTGTTGCGATTTTTGGTCGCTTCACCAATCGCTAATCAAAAGCTGCATATGAAATTCAAAACGGGTAGTCAACTGGCGTTCATGATGTTCGTCGAGTATTTTATCTGGAGTTCGTGGTATGTGACGATGGGCACCTATATGGGCGAACATCTCCATTCTTCGGGCCTTCAGATCGGCGGTGCTTACAGTG
>DATJWK010000137.1:0-22329 GCA_035501395.1 Puia sp. | reverse complement strand
TGGTCGACGACAACGACTGCCGCTACAATACCCCGGGTCTTGCGGATCATCGAATGGATATAGCGAAGTATATCCACCGGACTGTCGGACTCGATTTCCCGGAATGCCAGCGACGCCTCCCTGACTGCGCGGTTGGCCTCGGCGCCGTGCCCCAGCCCGTCTGCAACGAGAAGCCGGTAGGTTCCATCGCCGGCTATGAAACTATAACTGCCGTCGCCGCTGACCGCTTCTCCCGGCTTGGCCACTATCAGCGACCTCAGGATCAACGGGAGCCGTTTCGCCGCGGGATCATCGTTCTTTTGCAAGTAGATCCGGATCAGCACGACGGTTCCCCAGCCTTTCAACGAATAGATCTCGAATTGATCGGACAACCTCCGGATCGTACCCAGTCCATGCCCAAGCGTGCCTTTAGTCGAAACGCCATCCTGCATCATTCGAGCCGGGTCAGCGATTCCCGGTCCGCTGTCGATACCGATCAGCTCGAGCATCACGCTCCGCCTGTCATGAACTATCCCCGCCAAAATTTCCCCATCCCTGGCGTGTTTCACCAGGTTGCTGGTTAATTCCAAAACCACGATATCTATTTCGTCGAGCTTCCGTTGCGCGAATCCTGCATTCAGTGCCAGCCAGTGAATTTCTTTTTTGGCCCCTGCCGCAAAGCTTCTGTCGCGTACGATCAGGCTGGCGTGGGTGGCGCTATCCATTGGACCATTTGATTATCGTGATAGTCGTGCCTTTCCCGGCCTCACTCCGGATATCGAATTCGTTGACCAGCCGCCGGGCGCCCGGCAACCCAAGGCCGAGACTCCTTGCGGTGGACCAACCATCCTTCATCGCCAGATCGATGTTGGATATCCCCGGGCCGTGGTCGACAAAGGTCAGGCGGATACCGTTCTCCCGACCCTTTGATACAATTTCGATCCGGATCTTTCCGCCCTTAGCGTAGTTCAGCATATTCCGCACCAGCTCGCTGGCAGCCGTGATGAGTTTGGTCTGATTTACCAACCCCATTTTGATGCGAACGGCGTACTCGCGAACCCTGTTGCGGAATGGCACCACATCCTGTTCCCGAAGGACCACCATTTCATCCTTGGACAGCGATACTATCATCTTCGAAGTTTTCTTCCGCCTCGACTTCGCCCGGAGGGACCATTGATTGCAGTAACTCCATACCTTTTTCTACGTTCAGCGCCGTGCGGACGCCATTTAGCGGCAGCCCGAGCTCGACGAGCGTGATCGCCACTGCCGGCTGCATCCCGACGACTACGGTCTGTGCATCGAGTATCCGCGACATGCTAGCGATATTTCCCAGGATGCGCCCCATGAAGGAGTCGACGATATTGACGGCAGATATATCGATGAGTACGCCTTTCGAGCCTTTCTTATGGACCATCTGGATCAGGTCCGACTCCAAATTCAGCGCCAGCCGGTCATACAAATCCACCTGGATCGTCACCAGCAAGAATGGCCCCATTTTTAAAATTGGTATTTTTTCCATAGTTGAAAATCTATGCTTTAACCTCCTTTATTTTTCTCACATCCAGCCTGAGCACCCCAAAAGCATGTTTCAGCGCGCTTGCCAACGAAGCTTTCGTGATAATACCCGAAAGATCGATGCCCAAATGAACAATCGTTTGAGCGATCTCCGGCCGGATGCCGCTGATAATGCATTCAGCCCCCATCAGCCGGGTTGCGCTAACGGTCTTGATCAGGTGCTGCGCGACCAGGGAATCTACCGCCGGTACGCCCGAGATATCAAGGATCGTGATCTCGCTGCCGGTTTCCACAACCTGCGAAAGCAAACTTTCCATGACCACCTGCGTACGCGCGCTATCCAGCGTACCGATGATCGGCAGCGCCAGTATCCCTTCCCAGACCCGGATCACCGGCGTCGAGATCTCCGCGATCTCATCCGTTTGGCGGAGGATGACCTCCTCCCGGCCCTTGATAAAGGTCTCGAAACTGGCGATCGTCAGGCTGTCGATCTTGTTACTGATCTTGAGGCTTTCATCATACAAGGTGGCAGGATCGTTCTTTATTTCATCACTCAACGCTTTCAGCAACGCCTCCTTCAGGCTGAAAAGGAAGATCCCCGTTTCCCGGGGCGAATACCCCTTTCGCGCCCGGGTGATCGCGATCGTTTCGAGTACGTCCAGCACAGGATCATTATCATTGTCCGGCGAACCGCCGCGAGCTTCATGCCGCAGGTTATTCAGGAATGCGTCCAGCAGTTCCTCCGACTGCATCCTTGCATCTTCATTGCTGATCAGGTCGTCACGAAGGGCATCACTGGAAAGTTGATTGTTGATCCACATCTCCAGGATACTCTGTTTTTTCTTTTGCAGAACGGCGAGGCTATCAAGGGCCATAATATGTAATTTCAGCAAATATAGAGGATGACGATACTCAAACCGGCGTTGGAGAAATCATTATTTCCGGATAAAGCCGCACGGTATTTCGATGGGGAATATATTCCCCACTATTGCCCGTCCTTTTTCTTTTTTTTAAAAAATCCCCGTAGCAGAAAGCTGTGTTGAACCGCTTCGAGGTCATCACTCAACTCCTGTGAGCTCACGCGAAGATTCTTGATCGTTCGTGCGAGATTGTCCGCCGTCTCTTCATCGTGAAGTAATACGCCCGCCGGTGAGTGTTCGTCATTTAGTCCGCTACCGGCTCTTCGCAATGCCGCGCCAAACTCAGAGGCAGATGCCGCGGATTGATTGATCCGTGTAACGGCGTCCTGTAACCGCCTGAAAACCGTTGTATCGGTGATCAATTTATTGACCAGCCCGCCCGGCTGCTGCAGCTTCACCGAAAACCCTTCGAGGTTTTCCGCCATCTTTTCTGTCGCAGCCGTAGCGGTACGCAGATTTCCAAGCGACCCGCGGAGCGCATCCGCAAAGGAGGGGTCATTCACGAGTTCACCCAGCGATCCCTGACCCGCCCGCAATTTCTCAGTCACCACCTTCAGATTGCCGGTGATCGCGAGCAGGTTACCGTTGCTTTCCTGGAGGGTGCCCATAATCCCCTGCAGTTTGCCCATCATCTCGCCCAGTCCCGCCTGCTGCTCGGACTGCAGCCGGTCGTTGTCGACAACTGCCGCCGCGCTGTCTGTGCCTCCCGTCAGAACAACGATCTTGTTTCCCACCAACCCATCCGTGCTGATCCCGGCTTTGCTGTCCTTGCGGATATGCGGTTGCGCCTGCCGCTCGATATTCAGTACTACGAGGACTTGCGAGCGGCCATAAAACGATACTTTTTTGACCGTCCCCACCTTCATCCCCGACAACCATACGTTGTTGCCCGCCTGTAAGCCCTGCACGTCATCGAAGACCACATCCAACCGGATAGACTTCACAAAGGCCTTATGCTGGCCGCCGACTACGAATACGCCTGTGAGCAGAATTGCCATTCCGATCAGGATAAAAACGCCGACCGCCAGTTTTCTACGATTGTTGGTTTCGCTCATTGGTCTCCGATATAAAATTATAGTTGTAAAAGCCCTTGACTTTTGGATCGTCGGTGTCGAATACGGCGTCAAAGCTCCCCTGACGCAGGAAACACCCTTCCGACAACATGATCACGCGGTCACCCGTCGTCCGCGCGCAGGTGAGGTCGTGCGTGATGATGACGGCACTTGTGCTGTATTGCTTCTGCACTTCGTTGATCAGATTGTTGATCTCTACGCTGGTCACCGGGTCGAGGCCGGCAGTCGGCTCGTCATAAAGCATAATCTCCGGCTGCAGGATCAGTGTTCGCGCGATACCGATCCTTTTCTTCTGACCGCCTGACAACTCCGACGGCATCTGGTCGATCGTCTGCGATAACCCGACATCCTGAAGCACCTTAGTCACCGCCTGGGCGATTTCCTGCTGGCTGAGATTTCGCCGATTCCGTACCAGCGGAAATTCGAGGTTTGCCCGCACCGACATCCCGTCATACAATGCGCTGCCCTGGAACGAAAAGCCGATCTTGGTCCGCAATTCGCGCAAGTGCCGGGTATCCAGTTCATCCACATCCTCGCCAAGGACATTCACCTTCCCCGCGTCGGGGCGCAACAGACCCGCGATGATCTTGATCAGCACCGACTTGCCGCTCCCTGACCGACCCAGCACCACTACGTTCTCACCGCGATGCACTTCGAGATCGATGCCTTTCAGGACTTCCTGCGTGCCAAAGGCCTTCCTTACTCCTTTCAATGCGATGACAATATCGTTGCCCTGCTGTTTCATTATTTGTAGGTATTGACCAACGACACGATGATCATCTCCTCGACAAAGATCAGGAACATGGACGCCACAACCGATGTATTGGCGGCGCGACCCACACCGACGGTTCCCTGGCTCGCGTTGTAACCCGCAAAGCAGCCCGTCATCCCGATCGTAAATCCATAAACCGCCGACTTCACCACCAGCATCAGCAGGTCGAGAAATCCGATGCGGACGAAAGCCGACTGGAAGAAAAGGACAAAGCCGGTCTGTTCGTTGTAGTACACGTTCAGATAAGCTCCCAGCAGGCCGACAAAGCCCATGTAGATCGCCAGTACCGGAACAATGAACGTTGTTGCCAACACCCGCGTGACCACGAGAAACTTGAATGGATTGGTGGACGAGACCTCCATCGCATCGATCTGTTCGGTGACTCGCATCGACCCGATCTCCGCGCCGATATTCGATCCTACCTTCCCTGCCACGATCAATGCGGTGACCAGCGGCGCCAGCGCCCGCAGCAACGCAAGCGCCATCAGCGAGGGCAACCACGAGGTCGCCCCGAACTCCGCCAGCGATGACCGCGATTGTTTGGTGAAGACAACGCCGGTAATGAACCCCGTCAGCGAAATGATCGACAGCGAACGGATACCCACCTCAAAGAACTGATTGAACATCTCTTTTACTTCGTATGGCGGAAGAAAGACCTCTTTCCAGAATTGCAGCGTGAACTGCCAGACATCGTAGAGGCGAAGAAAGAAGACCTTCATGGAATTGTGTGGTAAAATTGTGTGCCAGGCCGGGCCGGTCTCGCCCGTTTGGACCTACCCGGCCACTACCAGGTCCTCTCTCCAACCCGCGGACAAATTCCAAAATTAGGGACTCCCGTCCCGGAATGGGACCCGATCCCAGGTCGACGCTCTTCTATGCCATTGATGTACAAAGTGTTACAATTTGGTATGGCTGTTGGCATATATAACTCAAATCCGATACGTACTAAAATCCGACGTTATGAAGCAGTCAACCCTAAAGCCGAACTTCCTCCTGGTAACCGCCCTTTGCATACTGACCATTAATATGTATGCCGCTCCCATGCCGGCGCCGATCAGCGCCACCCACACGGTGGCCGTCACGCATGCTTCCAAGGCCGCGGCCCTCCGCGCCGAGAAGCGTATGATCCTCGCCATGGCCTCGAGCATTTACCAGGATATGAGCCTCGAAGATTCCGGTCTGAACCGCAAAGCCTTCGAAGCTGCCTGGACCGGTTATTATAAATTGAAGAAAAAGGGCCTGCTCCGTCGGACGAACGTTCTGACGATCGCAGACTTCAGCCAGTCGTCGAGCAACCAGCGTCTGTACGTGATCGACGTTCGTAACCGTCGCCTGTTGTACCGTACTTTTGTTGCACACGGGATCAACTCCGGTCAGGAATATGCAAGCGCTTTCTCTAATAGAATGGAATCCTGCAAAAGCAGCCTTGGTTTCTATATCACTTCCGGTACCTATTATGGCTTCAACGGCCTGTCTCTCCGCATTCAGGGAGTGGACAAAGGTTTTAACGACAATGCCGCCCGCCGGGCCATCGTGATCCACGGCGCTTCATATGTCAGCACCCGGATCCTCCGCAAGTATGGCGTGATGGGTACGACCTATGGTTGCCCTGCGATCCCGGATGAGATGACCACGCAGATCATCCCGGTCGTTAAGAACGGTACTTGTTTCTTCATTTATTATCCGTCGAAAAAATACCTGGCACAGTCGCCGGTACTCAATAGCTAAACCTGGATCGATAAGCCCGATACCTGCTAAACCCTAAACCGATTCTCTGCACCCCTAAACCCTGAACCACGATCACGCTGATCGTACCCCACGCGTAGCCCCCGATCCGGGGGCACACGCATTTTATGGAGATGCGGCCGCGTGCGGCTTGCTCCGCTCTCCCGTGCGATCCGAAATGCGACGGTCAACGCCGCTCTCCCGTGCGATCCCGGATTAGACTCCTAAGGCTACCTGCCGCGCGCCGTCTCTATTTCCAGCTTCCCGCTAAAATCGTGCGCATAAATTAAAATCATGCGTATTAATCTCCCGGTGTTATCGGCAAGGCTATCATCCCGGGTTCGGCGGGTGGCTTCCCGGTCCCTCAAAAAAATTTTGCCAAACCAAATGGTTATATAACTTTACATAACCGAACGGTTAACTACTCAATTTCTTCGCCAATGCAAGCCCGACGAGACGTATTCCAGGCTATCGCCGATCCGACACGCCGGTCGATGATCGGTCTTCTGGCTGGTCGGACCCTCACGCTAAACGCGGTCGCCGGGAACTTTCGAATCAGCCAGCCCGCAGTATCCAAGCATATCCGTATCCTCGCCGAATGCGGGCTGGTGGTGATTACCCGGCAGGGTAGGGAGCGCCACTGTACGGCAAGCCTTCAACCGCTGGATGATGTCGTTCATTGGGCCGAACAATATCGCGCCTTCTGGAAAGACCGTTTCGATCGGTTGGAGCAATTGATCGCCGCCAGCTCGCCCGACGCTCACTCGCCCGGCACACCGGGAGGTGCGCGCCCCGACGCAAAAACTCCATCCCGCAAACCTAAAACCGTGCGACCCAACCCAAAATCTTCCAAATACCGGCTAAAAAAATAACCGATATGCAAAAGCACGCAACAAGATTCATCCCTGACAGCGGGACCCTTATTGCCCCGGACACGATCCGTTTTCAACGCCGCCTGAACGCTCCGATCGCGGAGATATGGGCCTGGCTAACGGAATCGGACAAGCGTGGTCGCTGGCTCGCCAAGGGCCGGATGGATCTGGTGGAAGGCGGCGCGGTCACTCTTCATTTTCATCATCGCGACCTCAGCCCGCTGCCAGGTAATCCACCCGAGAAGTATAAGTCGATGGAAGACGGCCATTCCTTCACAGGGAAAATTCTAAAAGTCGATCCGCCGCGTCTCCTTTCCTTCACCTGGGAAGGCGACTCCGAAGTCACTTTCGAACTGACCGAAACCAAAGGCGCTGTCCTGTTGACCGTGACCCACCGCCGTCTCCCCGCCGATCCCGCATCCCGCGCCAGCGTGCTCGGCGGATGGCACACGCACCTGGAAATTATGATCGCGGCCATGCACGGTCGGACCCCGCCGAATTTTTGGCTGTTGCACACCCGGCTGGAGGAAGATTATGCAAATTAATTTCTTAAATTGGGGATATATCCCCCAACATGCCCCCATCAACCCAGCGGATACGGTCTATCGACATCCTTCGCGGCGCTGTCATGCTGATCATGGCGATCGACCATGTCCGGGTCTATTCTGGCGTTCCCGCCTGGAGTACGGACTACGGCATCTTCTTCACCCGTTGGATCACCAATTTTTGTGCGCCCGCATTCGCCTTTTTCGCCGGGACGAGCGCTTTTCTCTACGGGCTGCGTTTACAAAATAATGGGGCGCCGCAAAGCACCGGCGCTTCATCACTCAACAGCGGGTCATCCCCGAACATCGGATCATCCCCCAACAGCGGGTCATCCCCGAAAAGCGGGTCATCCCCGAACCCCCCTTCATCACCAAATGCGACCCTCTCCCGGTACCTCCTCTCGCGCGGGTTGCTTCTCGTCATCCTCGAACTCACCCTCATCCGCTTCTTCTGGACCTTTAACCTGAATTTCGGCGACTTTACCCTCGCCGGGATCATTTGGATGCTGGGCTGGTGTATGGTGCTGATGTCGGCCCTGGTTTGGCTTCGACCACTTACCGTAGGTATCGCCGGGCTTTTCATCCTATTCGCCCAAGATCTCTTTCGCGAAGTTCCCAGGCTGCTGCCTGCAGGCTCCCGCGATCACTTCGGCTATTTCTGGAATTTTATCTACCCCTGCGGGCATCCCTGGAGCGGCATCGCCATCCTCTATGTCATCGTACCGTGGATTGGCGTCATGATGGCGGGCTATGGGTTTGGGTTGATTATGATTGCGGAACCCGCCAGACGTTCAAGGATATGCAAATGGATCGGCTCGGCAGCGACGATCGCATTTTTGGTTGCCGGGACTATCCTGGTCCTGCGTGATCGCGCGAACGATATCCCAATTATCCAGCAGCTGTTAGGCCAACGCAAATATCCGGCATCCCAACTCTTCCTGCTGATGACCCTTGGCCCTGTTATCTTTTTGATCCCGTTTGCCGGGAACTGGAACGGGAAGTTGGCGACCGTTATGGAGACCGTGGGTAAAGTGCCATTCTTTTACTATTTGGTGCACATCCTTGCGATCCACCTCGCGGCGCTGGTAACCGACTATCTTCGCGAGGGGGTTGTCAACCCGCCGTGGTATGCGCGGGCGCCGTATGTCGAAATGGAGCCGCAGCACCACTGGCCCTTATGGTTATTATACCTCAACTATTTTATTATCGTATTTATCCTTTATTGGCCCTGCCGGTGGTACGCCCGGTATAAAAAGGCGCACCCGGAAAATAAGTGGCTACGATACGTATAGCGGAGTGGAACGACAATTGCAAAGTTGGTGTTATCCGTATGAGAAAGTTTTACCTCAACCTGGTCGTCTTACTCCCGTTTGTGCTTGAATTGGCCCCCCTCACCAGCTCCGGCCAATACCTTTACATCCGCTCCGTCTCCATCGTATATAACTCCAAAGCGTATTGGGAGTATCTTCCGCTGGGCTACAATGCCAGGGATACCATCACAAAATATCCGCTGATGGTATATATACACGGTGCGGGTGACTACGGCAACGGTACCCCGACGGATATGAAACTAGTCCTGCGCAGCGGTCCCGTCCGCGAAATGAGCCTGGGGCAATTTCCCGATTCCTTTAACGTCGGCGGAAAGAGCTACCGCTTTATCGTGATCACCCCGCAGTTCGTCGTGCAGCCGACCGTCAGCGACATCGACTCCGTCATCGACTTCTGTGTTACCACGTATAAGGTCGACTTCTCCCGCATTTATCTTACCGGGCTGAGTATGGGCGGCGGAATGACCTGGGAATACGCCGGAACCAAAGCTGCATTCGCGAATCGCCTGGCGGCCATTCTTCCAATCTGCGGGTATGCACTGCCGGATTCGCTCCGCGGCCGGGTCATCGCTGCTTCCAACTTACCCGTATGGACAACGCATAATAATCTCGACCCCGTGGCTCCCGTCCAATGGTCCATCATGCAAGTGCAATGGATCAATGATGCGCCATCGCCGAATCCGCTGGCGATGTTGACGATTTTAGACTCCGCCAATCACGACGCATGGACAAAAACATACAATCCTTCATTCACCGTCAACAACATGAATGTTTATCAGTGGATGCTGAGCCATTCTCGAGCCAGTCGGCCGCCCGTAGTCGGGATCGGCCGCGCGCAGAATATTACGCTGCCGCTTTGCACCGCGACGGTCAGCGGGTCGGCCAGCATAAATCCCGGATCGATTATCTCGCATACCTGGACATTTGTCAGCGGTCCGGCCGTCGCGGTCATATCAAATCCTTCCTACAATGTCACCACGGTCTCCGGGATGACAGCTGCGGGGGTCTATACTTTTAAATTTTCCGCGACCGACAACGCCAACCTGACATCATCGGCGACAACCCAGATTATCGTCGGCCTGCCAATCGTACCGCTGGAAAGCGATTCGACCCCGGCAACCGGATTTGCTACGGCGCTGGACAATTTGCCGGAGAATAACCCCCTATTCAGTGAGCCGCTGTCTCTGTATCCCAACCCAACCGGCGGTTCGCTGCAGCTCCACGTCAACAACCCGCTCACCGGGCGGATGAAAGTGGATTTTTTCACCTCAGCCGGCGGGTTTGTCCGGGAATTCGTGGTCGCAAAGACAACTCCCGAAATGGATTCGCCCCTGGCCCTGGGAGGTATGGCGCCGGGTGATTACGTGGTGGTCGCCACGATCGGCAGCTGGCGGCAAAGCAGGAAACTGCTGAAATGGTGACCTGTTGGTCCCGGCCTTTTTCGCTAATTTGCTTCAGCAATATATTCGCGCGAAAATGCCTAATTTGTTGTCAAAGCGCCATCCATGACCAACCTTTTCTCGGTAGCGGGCCAGGTCGTTTGCATTACCGGCAGCAGCCGCGGCCTCGGAAAAACGCTAGCCCGCGCCTTCGCTGAACATGGCGCAACGGTCGTCATCTCCTCCTTTAACGAACCCGAGCTCGATCAAACCCTCAAAGAACTCGAGCAAGACAATCTCAACGTCACCGCTATTCCCTGCGATGTCTCGCGAACCACGGACTGCAAACATCTTATTGCAAAGACCGTCAAAACATTCGGCCGGATCGACACCTGTATTTGCAACGCCGGCACCGACATCATAAAGTCCGCTACCGACTATTCGGAAGAAGAATGGGACAAGATCCTCGACGTTAACCTTCGCGGCGCTTACTTCTGCGCCAGGTACGCCGCGATTGAAATGATCCCGCGTAAGTCGGGAAACATCATCATGACCTCGTCCATCGCCGGACAATTCGGGGTTGCGGGTCTCGCGCCCTACGCCTCCTCCAAAGGCGCCATCAACCTGCTCGTAAAAACAATGGCCGTGGAGTTCCAGCCGCACAATATCCGCGTGAATGCGATCGCACCCGGTTATCTCAACAATATCATGGACGGCGTTGTATATGACCCAAATGACCTATATCAGCAACGGATCATCGCCCGAACACTTATGGGCCGCCGCGGAAACCTCGAAGAATTTATCGGCCCCTATATTTTCCTTGCCAGTAATGCCTCTTCCTACGTAACCGGCCAGATCGTCGGGGTCGACGGCGGCTATAGCTGTTGGTAATATATGCAAGAAATAACCATAGAAGCAGTTTTTGACGCCCCTGCGGAACGCGTATGGCAAGCCTGGACCGAACCGGCCCGGATGACCTGGTTCGGTTCGGACCCTAAGGGACAGGTTCTTTATGCGGCGGCGGATGCCCGCCTCGGCGGTACGTACAAAGTGATATTTAGAAACTCCGACGAGACCGAATTTGTCTGCCAGGGAATCTACAAGGAGGTCTATCCCAATCGAAAGTTGGCCTTTACCTGGGAATGGGAGAACGAGCCCGGAGCTATTTCCTTTGTCACCATTTCACTCGAGCCGCTTACAGATGGCAGAACGCAGATGACATTCTCCCATGGCAACCTGTGGGAAGGATCCGCACACAATTATCTCGAAGGCTGGCGAAGTTCGTTTGAGAAATTGAATAAGTCGCTATGACCACACCCCCTAAACCCGATATTACCGAAACCGGGGCCTTCTGGACCTTCGACACAAAAGAAGCGCTTCGACAGCTATCGGGCGATCCAAACGGGCTTTCGACCGCAATGGCGGAAGAGCGGCTTCAGGAATATGGCTCGAACACGCTGCGGCCGCGCGCCAGGGCCACGGGTATCGGCGTTTTTCTTTCGCAGTTCAAAAGCCCCATTACCCTGCTGTTGATCGCATCGGCTATTTTGTCGATGGCGCTCGGCGACACAACCGACGCACTCATCATCCTTGTTATCATCCTCATAAGCAGCCTGCTGGGTTTCTGGCAGGAAAAAGGGGCTACCCGGGCAGTCGAGGAATTGCTGAAGCTGGTGCAGATCCGGTGCCGCCTCGTGCGCGATGGCACGGTGGGGGACTGGCCGGCCGGCCAGGTTGTTCCGGGGGATATCGTCGTATTATCCGCAGGCGATGTCATCCCCGGCGATGGTCTCCTGATGGAATCAAACGAACTTTTTGTGGATGAGGCGGCCTTTACCGGCGAAACCTTCCCCGTGGAAAAACATACCGGCATCGTGCCGGCCGATACCCCGCTTTCCGGCCGGTTCAATACCCTTTACATGGGTTCGCATGTCGTAAGCGGCCGTGGCCGTGCGCTGGTTGTACGCACCGGTCGCCGGACTGAGTTCGGCCGCATTTCCGACCGCCTCCGCCTTCGCCAGCCCGAAACAGAATTCGAACACGGAATCCGCCGGTTTGGCTACCTGCTCATGGAGATCACGCTGATCCTAACCCTCGTCATCTTCGCCACCAATGTCCTGCTGCACAAGCCGGTGCTCGACTCTTTTCTTTTTTCGCTGGCGCTGGCCGTCGGGCTGACGCCTCAGTTGCTGCCCGCCATCATTACGATCAATCTGTCTGTGGGCGCGCGCGAGATGGCGCGAAAACGGGTCATCGTCAAAAGGCTGGCATCCATCGAAAATTTCGGCAGCATGGACGTCCTGTGCTCGGACAAGACCGGCACGATCACGGCAGGAAAAGTGACGATCCGCGATGTGCTCGACGTGTCCGGCGCGCATTCCGACAAGGCGCTCCGCCTGGCCGCACTAAACGCCTCGCTGCAACAGGGGTTCCAAAATCCGATCGATGATGCGATCTGTGCCGCCTACGGAACGGTTACCCCCGGCAGCAAGCCGATTGCCGAAATCCCTTATGACTTCCTGCGAAAGCGATTGACGGTGCAAGTGACCGGCGAGCCGAAATCCCTGGCCATTTCAAAAGGAGCGTTGAAGGAGATCCTCTCGATCTGTTCCACAGTGGAAACGGAGAAGGGAGAGCTTCTTCCCCTCGACGACCGCCGCGCGCAGATCCTCGGGCGATATCAGGCACTCAGCGCGGCCGGTAACCGGGTGCTGGGCATCGCCTATAAAGAAATGGCCCCGGATCACGACCTCACCCGTGACGACGAAAAAGACATGGTTTTTCTTGGGTTTATCGCACTGTTCGACCCGCCTAAAAAGGCCGCGGATCTTGCGATCCGCAATTTGAGCGGACTTGGCGTCCGGCTCAAGCTTATCACCGGTGACAACGCGCTGGTGGCGGCAAGCATCGCGGGTCAGATCGGGCTGGCGGAAGCCGTCATCGTCACCGGCGCCGATATCCGGGGAATGAGCGATGAGGCCCTGCGGGTGCGCGCTGACCAGGCCGACATTTTCGCCGAAGTCGAACCCAACCAAAAGGAACGCATCATCCTGCAGCTGAAAAAAGCGGGGCATGTCGTCGGATTCATGGGCGACGGGATCAACGATGCGCCCGCGCTGCACTCCGCGGATGTGGGGATCTCGGTAAACGATGCGGTAGATGTGGCGAAAGAGGCCGCGGACATTGTTTTATTGGATCAGGATTTCGATGTCCTCGCGGCGGGGATCGTCGTGGGCCGGAAGACATTCACCAACACGATGAAATATGTTTTTATGGCCACCAGCGCCAACTTCGGCAATATGTTCAGCATGGCTGGCGCCTCCCTCTTCCTGCCCTTCCTGCCCCTGCTGCCCAAACAAATCCTGCTGACCAACCTCCTCACCGACTTCCCGGAGATGACCATTGCGACCGACCGGGTGGATCCGGTGATGATCGAAAGACCGCGCCGATGGGATATTCGTTTCATCCAGCGATTCATGCTCATTTTCGGCCTGCTCAGTTCGATTTTCGACTATCTGACCTTCGGCGTGTTGCTGTTAGGCATGAAAGCCGGCGAAAGGACCTTCCAGACCGGCTGGTTTATCGAATCCGTGATGTCGGCCGCCCTTATCGTGCTGGTTGTACGTACCCGGCTTCCTTTTGTCAAGAGCCCGCCGGGGAAATGGCTGGCTGCCGCCACGGGGGGGATCGTTCTGTTCGTACTGGCGCTTCCGCTGACCCCGCTGGCCGGGTTGTTCGGGTTCTGCCCCTTGCCGCTGGTTTACTACGGCTGGATCGCCCTGATCGTTGCTGGCTATGTTGGCTCCGCGGAGCTGCTAAAGCATTGGTTTTACCGCAAATTCAGTCGAAGTTGAGCAGGTGGCCCGGTAAAAGCAAGCGTTCAATTTTTTTTCCTTGATGCCTTTGCAACCTTGTTGTAGTCCAGCGCGAGACCGATCCAGTAAGCCAGTTTTGCTTTTGTGTTTAACACATCGGTGCTGACAAAGACATAGCCTTTCATTGGTTTTCCCGTGAAGTCCATAGGCTTGCATCCTTCTTTTTGGATCACTTCATCGTATTTCTCCGGATCGAGCCGAACCATCAGTCGGTCCTTTTCAACGCCAATACACATCTTGTCGTTGACCATAAAACATAACCCGCCAAACATCCGCTTTTCTTCAATGTTCTTGTGGGTTAGGGAGATTAGTTCCCTGACCCTATCAGCTAACTTTTCATTATATGGCATGGCGCTGTATTTATAAAAAGTTCTGTACCAACCACAAAAATACTCCAATTTATCGGCAGCCCCCGAACGACGACGAATTTTTTCAAACCACCCAACCTTTTTGACCATCCCATGCGTACAGCGGGTAACAAATCGCACAACATGAAAAATCTTTTCACGGGGTTGGGCCTCATCGCCATCCTCACCTTCACTGTCACTTCCTGTACCAAGAACGCAAGCAAAAGTTCGTCCTCAAAGGGCTCGACGATCGGCATCCTATCTCTTTCGCAGACGCAAGTCAGCAAAGGCCAGCCGCTTATCGCCAGCCTGCCTTCGGGTATCACGGCGACTGCCGTCAAATGGTCGGTCGGCACGAGCTCACCTACCCATATAACCCCGGCAAACGGCCAGGCCATGATCTTGTTTTCCAGTACCGGCACTTACCGGATCACCGCCGTGTATGGCGCAGCCGACAGTTCATATTCCGACACTGCCGTCGCATCGGTAACGGTCACCGATTCGACCTACAGCCCGCCGCCCCCCGCCAACCTCGACACCTCCAGTCTTGCCGGCGACTTGATCACCCTGACACCATCGTTTGATTCCCTCGGAAATTTGCTGTTTACCGCGCAGACCCACAACTCTTATGGCTGCGAACCTTACCTCGTGAGCCTGTTGTACGATGCGCCCACACCCGGCGGTCCGATCACGGCCAACTTTTATGAGGTAATCTCCAATAGTACCGGCGATTGCAACGGGATCGCCAATCCGGCCACGGCCTTCGAGTTCACCAACACTGCAGCATATACCGACGGGACATGGCCGCTCATGGTTAATGTCGGCGGGACTTCCTATTCGGGATCGGTGACGATCGCTGGCGGCAGCTATTCATTTACCTGGAGCTATACCAGTGGCGTAGTGATATCGCCGCTTCAAATAAATAGGTAGCACGGGCTGCGACAACCCTTTACTTTCATCCCCCGGGGCGCAAGCCCCGGGTTTCATGTTATAACCGTCACAGTATTTGGAAGATCTACAGCAAATCATTGCGGGTTGTATCCGCAATGACCGGAAAAGTCAGGAGAAGCTATACAGGCAATACTATGTGCCCCTATACTGTCTGTGCCGGCGGTTTTTCACCAATCAACACGAAGCAGTCGAATCGGTCAACGATGGGATGATGAAAGTTTTTGAGCGGATCGGTTCCTATCAGCCCGAACGGGGACGGTTCTTTAATTGGGTCTATGCGATCGTCCGCCACACGGCACTCGACAAACTGCGGTCGTCGATCACCCGGACTTTGGAAACGGACATCCTCGATGATGACTGGCCCGGGATCGATGCCGGCGATAATCCACTCCGGTTGATGGAAGAGAGGGATATCTACCGCCTGCTGGACCGGCTTCCGCCGGCGACCCGGGCAGTCTTCAATCTGTTCTATCTGGAAAACTACACCATCAGGGATATCGTCGAGGCGCTTTCGGTATCTGCCGGAACGGTCAAATGGCATTTGAGCGATGGCCGCCACAAACTGAAATCTCTGTTGGAACAACACTTTAATGAGTAACTATGCGTGAAGAGAACACTATTGCGCCGGTTCCAGTTCCGCCCGTGGATGAATCCTGGTCGCTGATGCGCAGCGCGTTGGACGCCCGGATGCCGGTGTTAAAGGCGCCGGTGGGGAAGGTGTTTTACATGCGCCCGAGATTTCTCGGCATGGTGTTGGCCGGTGCGGTGCTGACAGTCGTGTTCTTTAAAGTGGTTGTTCGTTCCGGCCATTCGTCGGCCACCTTTTCCGCGCCTGCGCCGGCTCCTGACTCGTCCACTCGGGTCTCCTTTCCACCTTCGCGCCCCACCATGTCTTCCGTGACCCCATCGACGACGGCCCCGGCGTCCGTCGTTCCTTCCAACGAGCACCCTTCGACCGCGGTTACCTCTACGGCAAGGCCATCGACAGCGACTTCGTCGACAGCAACTCCCTCTGCGGCGGCTCCAACCACCGAACCCACACCGTCGGGGAAGCAATCGAATACTATGTCGTCCGTGCTTCCCGGTAAAATCGTGCGTATCATTTCAAATCATGCGCATCAATCGACCGGTGTATCCGGTACCCACCATTCGTCGGTTTCTGCCGCTTCGCCCGGTTCGCAAAATTCCCGCAAGTCAACCCGGAAAAAAGGGGTAGCGGAAATGGACCGTCGAAAAATTCGCGGTGCTGCGTCTGGATCGAACGATTCGGTCACCGGGTCGAACATCCCCGCTTCCGGGTCAAACATCCCCGCCTCCGGATCGAACATCCCCGCCTCCGGGTCGAACATCCCCGCCTCCGGGTCGAACATCCCCGCTTCCGGTTCAACCCTTCCTGCCTCCCGTTCAAAC
This sequence comes from Puia sp., assembly GCA_035501395.1. Taxonomy (GTDB): domain Bacteria; phylum Bacteroidota; class Bacteroidia; order Chitinophagales; family Chitinophagaceae; genus Puia. The sequence continues at coordinate 5,638 of DATJWK010000137.1, read as the reverse complement.
ACCCCCGCACGCCGTCAAACTTCTCCGGTCGGTCTCGCCGCGCTGAGCCCCGCCGGCGGCCCTGCATCCATCCGCTTCCGGCTGGCCGACTCGCTGCTTCGCAAACGCGCCATGAATCCTGGCAATTTCCCGCAATCTCCATCTGCGACCGCGCATGCGCTCATCTTCACAGCGGGCCTCACGCTGTCTGGCCGTCTCAACCTCTCACAGCTGCAAGCGGCACCCTACACGATCAACGGGTCGCGAAACATTTGGGCCGACTACCTGCCGTCCGTCCATGCGCGGGCATACTACGGCGGCAACTGGGACCTTCAGGTCGATCTGACGGCGCTTCAACCCCAATACACGCGCTCAACCGTTGTCGACAGCACCGGTGGCGATAGCAGCACCATTTCCCCTTTCCAGGGATACCGGCAGTATAATGTATATTCAGCAAAAAAACTTTTCTATTCTGAGCTCTCGGCAACCGTCCATCACCGCGTCTTCAACAATCTCTGGTTGGGCGCAGGGTTCACCTACGGACATCTCCAGGGCGCAGTCGGCGACCGGCAGCTGCTCATGAAAGCCACCAATCCCGGCGTCTCTGACACCGTATTAACTTCCGAAATCGTTTCGATCAAATCCAACGACACCGCTTACAACCGGATCTCCCGGTCAGACTGGCGTTTCCTGCTGGATGCGGAATACCGGTGGCGGCGCCTGACCCTCGGACTCCGTTACGAGCGGGCCGTTAATTCCTGGCTGCCGGTTCAGCCGGACGGCGCCAGAGGCGCGCAAAACAACCAGTCGTTTACGCTCCGCGTCAGCTATGAGCTCTGGAGGCGGCGATAAACATAAAAAACCCGCCGGTTGGCGGGTTCGATGCGTTAGTTGCCTGGGGAGAAGCGAATCTGTGGTTTCACGGGTTAGGGTAAATCTGGCTTTGGACATTGGATGGTAAACAAGGGCGGATCGCTTCGGTGGGTACAGGATTTCTAAGGCATCGGTTTCGGATTTTAAGGATATTGGATCGGGTACGGGTTTTTTAGGATACGGATTTTCTTTGGACGTTGTTAGGGTACGGTGTTTTGCTTTTGACCATACAAAGATGCGATGTGCGGCGCGTCGGGGCAACATTTGAAGGCTGTTGTTTCCACTTTTTATTGATTCTTTCATGCTGGATTAAAAGGGAGTACTTAGGGATGCGTACTACCCGAAGCGGGTATCGGAGATTTACGAAAGGCGGACGCCGGGGCGAACCCGCCCGTGTTTCCGTTATTTAAACGTCAGATTCAGTGCAATCAGGTTCGACTGCAGATTCGTGGTCTCCGAATAATGACCATACCGGATCTCCATCACGCTGAAGTGTTTGGTGCCAATGCCGCCGGGTGGCGCCAGCCGGATACTCGCCCCGAAGTACTGGCCGCTGAATGCGGAAAGTGCGTAGTTACTCGTATAGTATTCATCGGCTGCCGTATGTACTTTGAACGGAGCGAAGTAATTGGCGGCCGATTGAATATAGTAGCGGTAGAAGGGGCTGATGGAAAAGAATGGAGTGATCTTTACCGGTACCTCCAGGCTGGCGGTATGCGACCGGACACCCCAGTTGTCAATGTAAAACCGGTAATATCCCCGCAAGATGATCTTGTCGCCGAGGAAATAGTTGAGGCGAAGCCCGATCGGCAGCTTTACCCGCTGCGAGGGTAATTTTTCGACAACCGCCTTGCTGCTGTCGGCGAAGTAGACCCGATGGAACGGCAGGCCCAGGTACCCGGTCTGATAGGCGAAGTCGACGAGGATCGCGCCTTGCATCCGCTGGTTGATGACCTGCGCAAAGGAAAACGAAGCCGAATAGGAATCGCGGCTGCTCGAAGGCGTATTGACCTTGCTACCTTTGCTAAGGACTTGCCCGGTGTAGTAATTTAGCGCCTCAGTCCGCCCGCTGGCAGTCGTAATATATACCACGCTGTCTGTCGTCGACCCGGTGGAAACATTTGAGCTGTCTATGGGGATCAGTTCAGACGGCGTGATCATGACGATCCGGTCGAAGTAGGCGGTGAACCTGGCGCTGAATTCGCCGTTATGTTTTGTCCGGGCGCTGAACGATGTGTTAAGCCCGATCGAGTGATAGTAGTTGTGTTCGGCGGAGTAGTATGCGCCGATGCCAAACGAGGTGCCGCGTTGTTCATTTTCGATCGTCCAGTCCAGTGTAGGATAGATCCGGGTTCCCGTTCGTTTGCCTTTGCCGCTCGAGTCGACATATCCCTGTGAGGCGGCTGTGTGGTTGTCCAACCCGATGCCCCCGGTCAGCGAATTTTTTCGCCCTTTGGGATCCCAGCCGACCATTTTTATCTCGAGGCCATTGGAAAGGTCGGTGACGTTTCCGATCCCTCTTGGTCCCGGATCGCCGCCCGAAACGGCCGATTTGTCCGCGGTTTGGGTGTAATAGCTGGAAAGGATATTGACTTCGTCAATCTTCAGATGTCTGGATTTGAACCCGGTCGTATCCGCCGGAGCCTGTTGAGAGAATGCGGCCAGGACGCTGAAAACCAGGCCGGTGATTGTAAGACAAACTCTTCTCATGAATAGTAGATAAGCGGGATTGATGAATTAATTGCAGCCGCAGCCGCCGCCGGTCTTGCCGCCGTTTGCTCCGGACGAGCCTTCGCGATAACCCTGGAAATTCAGCTCTTCCTTTTCGATCTTGCGGTTGCCCAGGGTCATTTCGGAATCGTTGAGCCGGCTTTTCTGGTATTCCTTTACCGGCTGGCACGATGAAAGGCCACACGTCGCGCTTGCTACTAGGCCCAGCAGGTACAGTGTTGTTTTTCTCATGTGTATAATTTAGGTGAAACGAAGATTGGCGGAGGGATAGATTCGGTCATCGTCGTCGATGAGGATCGCCTCGACGTCTTTTAGCTGGTTGATCAGATCGATCCCGGCGCGCACGCCCATGATCATGACCGGCGTGGCGATCGCGTCGGCGAATTCCGCATTGGGGCAAATAATCGTTACGCTTTTGATCCCGGTGATCGGCAATCCGGTGCGCGGATTTATGGTGTGACTATATTTCTTTCCATTGACGAGGATGAATTTTTCATAGTTACCCGAGGTCGCCACGGCCATATCGGTGACGTTCATGTGCGAGAAGACGTGTCCCCGGCTGTTGGGGTCGACGATGCCGATCGTCCACGGGCTCCCATCGGCCTGATGTCCCCAGATAGCGAGGTCCCCTGATGCATTGACGATCCCGCTATCGACGCCCATGGCCTGCATCACGCTTTTGGCCCGTTCCGCCGCATAGCCCTTCCCGATGCCGCCAAAACCGATCCGCATCCCTTTTTGTTTGAGGAATACGGAACATTTCCGTTCATCAAGCTCGATATTGCGGTAATTGATCAACCGAACCATTTTTCGGGCGGTTTCCTTGCCCGGTAATGCATTCATGCTCGTGTCGAAGTTCCAGAGCCGCTTATCGACCGAGCCGTAACTGAGATCAAAAGCCCCCTGTGTCAGTCGCGAAATGCGGATAGATCGGTTGATGAGATCAAACGTTTCACGGCTGACAGTAACCGGCGATATTCCGGCATTCCGGTTGATCAGGCTCGTTTCGCTTTCCTCGTTGTAGGTCGTAAGTAATTTTTCGATCCGCCGGATTTCCGCAATGCCTGCATCGATCTGCTCCATGGCCCAAGGCTCGTCATCTGAAACTGCCGTCAGCTCGAATTTGTTTCCCATGAGAGGCAAGGTCTTTCTAAACGTCCGCCGCACATGGGATGATATGGCTGCTATACCGGTCATGGATTTGTTTCGATAGCTTCACGGACTTCGGCTGCGAAATCAGCCGGCTTTTCGTTCGGGAAACCATCCCAGGTCCTGAGGACCTTTCCATCAGCATCCAGCAAAAGGGTGAAAGGGAATTTTCCCTGGGGGTTGTATTTATCGGCTACGGCATTATTCAGGGATTGTTGTTGCTGGCTCAATTGATTTTTCTTGCTCCTCGGGAAATCGGCGTTGACAAGTACAAGACTGCTGTCCGCCATTTGCAGGAAATCGGCGTTGTCAAGTATTTGCTTACGCAACATAATACAAGGGCCGCACCAGTCACTTCCCGAGAAATTGAGCAAGATATGTTTGTGCTGCTCTTTGGCAAGCTGTCGGGCCTCGGTCAAATTATAATGCCAGACATTCGATGCCAGGAACAAGGTAAGCAGCAGGCCAATGATTGTTTTTGTCATATCGCGATCCGGTAAATATCTTAAATGGCAAATTACCAATTTTCATTTAATACGGTCGATGTTTAGACAAGGTTGCTTCGAAAAAAGCAGGCGAACCACCTATATTTTTGTTAAAACCTGGCATCACCCAACCTTTCGGTTCATGCAAGCATTGTACCATATGGGCGGAACCCCGCCTCGTTTCAAAAAGCGCTAACCGTCTGTCAGCACGTTTGCCATTTTCCAATTACAACATTCTTCTTCATAGATACTCTCGAAGACATCCGTAGTTCGGTTCAAATCATGGATCGGAGCAATTTTCAGACTAACGCTGCTCATTTGCCGGCATAAGTCCGGATTGGTTAAAATCCTGACGATACAGCGACTCATTTCTTCAATATTTCCCGGGCTGAACAAGTAGCCGTTCGCACCATCCTTTACTAGCTCTTCCAGTGCCCCAGCCCTGGCTGCAATGATGGGTAGCCCCGTCGCCAAAGCCTGTAGGGTCGCGAGACTGAGCAGTTCAGCCTCGCTGGCAATAATAAAGCAACGGCTTAAACGTAAAGACGAGGCAAGTCAGCCTCCGGGATGAAACCGGTGAAGACCACCCGATCCAAAATTCCCAACTTCCTGGCCGCGGTCTTCAGTGCTGTGCTCCTTGCACCACGCCCGGCGACAACAAAGGTAAAGTCCGCAAAATCCCCGGCAAGCTTGACGGCTTTCAGGATCTGTTCAAGTTTTTTTTCCGGGTCCAGCCTGCCGACGAAAAGCAACATTGGGCCGGCTGGAATCCCATAACGTTGCCGAAGATCCCCATTGTCGGCACCCGGGGCAAATAGCTTAAGGTCGATTCCACTTGACACAGTGACTACCTCGACATTTAGTTTCGGCCGAATCAACTTCGCGCCGGTCTCCGTTGGGGTCGTGACCAACGACACCTTATTATACACCCTGGAAAAGAGGCACCACATTTTTCGTTCGGCGAAGGTCCGCCAACGCCGGTTTGGCAAAAAAGCAGTGAGATTCTCCGGCAGGAAATGGTTGGTTGCGATGACCGGAAACCTGGGATCGACCGTGAAATGCCGGATGTACTCATGCGGTAGTATCCAAAAATAGCCGAACTTTAACGCACCGATGCGACTGTACAACTATTTATAAAATAAAGTTTTTTTGCCCAACCACCTTTTTGCATTCTGCATCTATGTTGGATAAATCTTTTGATATAGCGAATCAGGATTTACAAAAGCTGATACATGGGTGTGTGGCAGGGGATCGCACCAGCCAGCGGGAGATCTATGACTGGTATGCTCCGCGAATGTTAATGCTTTGTCTTCGTTATGCAAAGGACGGTCAGGAGGCAGAGGAGATTTTGCAGGATGGGTTTCTGCAAATGTATCGGCGTATCGGCCAATACAAGTCGATCGGCTCCTTTAGTTCCTGGC
>DATJWK010000136.1:0-20697 GCA_035501395.1 Puia sp. | reverse complement strand
GATGAAGAACCGGCTGGTGAATCCGGACGGTACGGAGTGGTTGCCGGGTTTGGATCCCTACTTCGAAAATCCGTATTATATCGCATACGATTATCAGAACCAGACGTCACGGAACCGCCTGACGGGGGCGATCACGCTGAAATATAACCTTCTGGATTGGTTGTATATCCAGGGCCAGGTACAGCGCGACGGGTACATCTTCGATGTCTTCCAGGTCACCCCATCCGGCGTCGAGTACACGCGGAGCGATGGTATCCACGGTGGAAACCTGACGCAATACGAAGACAATTTCCACGAGCAGAACAGCAGCTTTATGCTGGGCGTCAACAAGAAATTCGGCGAACATTTTTCGCTGAATGCGTATGCGGGCGGCAATCAGCAGGACGATGTCACGCAATATTACGGCGTAGGCGCGGTTCCGGGTTCGGGCAATGGCGGCGCAGGACCCTTCCAGATCTATGGATTCTACAGCGCGAACAATGTTTCGACCAAGCCATTCGGGATCAGCTATTCACACTATCGCGTAAATTCCATCTACGGCAGCGCCGACATCGGTTACAACAACTTTTTGTTCCTGACCGCGACGGCGCGGAATGACTGGTTCTCGACCCTGGCCATTAATTCCGATCACTATCTGTATCCATCGTTTGCGGCGAGCTTTGTCTTCAGTGATGCGCTGAAACTGCCGTGGTGGGTAAGTTTCGGCAAACTCCGGGCATCCTACGCCGGCGCCTCCAACGGCACGTCGCCATACGAGAACATCCTGACCTATGGGTTGCAGGGTTATACGGTCAGCAACCAGCCCGTGGGTTATGTGGCCGGCGGCGGGCTGATCCCCAATTCAAAGTTACGGCCGGTGGAGATCCAGGAAAAAGAGATCGGGGCGAACATGGAGTTTTTGAACAACCGGGTCGGGTTTGATTTTGCCTACTATGACAAGCAAACAACGGATGATATCGTCAATGTGACCGTGAGCCCCACGTCGGGTTATAACTCCAACGTCGAGAATATCGGGAAGATCAGCAATAAAGGGATCGAACTGCTGGTTCACGGGATGCCGGTCAAAACCCGCGACTTCTCCTGGGATGTGTCGTTCAATATCGGGCAGAACAACAGCAAAGTGTTGTATCTTGGCGGCGCCAAGAGCATAGCGATAGCCGGCGCCAACCCACGTTGGGGCAGCGAAGTAGCCATCGAGAACATCGTCGGAATGCCGTACGGTCAGATCGTTGGGTATGCATACACCACGGATAACAAGGGGCAGCGGGAGTTCAAGAACGGGGAGCCGGTTCAAAGCGCGCAAGTCGTACCGCTGGGATCCAGTGTGTACAAACAGACCGGCGGATTTAAGAACACCTTCACGTATAAGTATTTGTCGTTATCGATCCTGCTGGATTTCAAATATGGGGCGAAGATCTACTCCGGAACCAATCTGTTGCTGGATTACTATGGTCTTCAGAAAAATACGCTGCAGGGAAGAGAGACCGGTTATATCGGCAAAGGGGATGATATCTCCGGTGCGGCGAATACGACGGCCGTTCCGGCGCAGACCTACTGGCAGGATATTTCCGCGGATGGCAACGACCACATCGCGCAGGAGTTCGTCTATGATGCCAGCTTTATAAAACTTCGGGCGCTGACGCTTGGATATACGCTGCCGGCGAAAGTGATCCAGGGGACGTTCATCAAAGGGGTGACCATAACGGCTGTCGGCCGCAACCTTTGGACGATCATGAAGCACGTGCCGAATATCGATCCTGAGTCCAGCCTCAACAATGGCAACGGTCAGGGTCTGGAGTTGTCCGGTTATCCGGCCACGCGGAACCTGGGTCTAAACATCAACTTGAAATTCTAATCAAATGAAAATGAAGAATAATATTCGAATTATCCTTTTTGCTTCGGCCGCCACGATGGTGATGGGCAGTTGTAAAAAAGACTTCGTGTCGATCAATACGGACCCGAATCATATCACCTCGGCCAATATCAATTTCGGGTACCTGTTTACGAACGCGCAACTGATCACCTCGGGCAACAGCGATGCCAACGGCTACGAAGACTGGCGGAACAACCTGATCTACTCGGCCTGTATGATCCAGCATTTGTCCAGCACCACCGGGTACTGGGATGGTGACAAATACCTGTACAATGCGAGTTATAATTCCGCCTACTGGGACGACCAATTTCCAAACAGCGTCACCAATATCGTCGAAGTCGTGACGAATACCGGCAAGGATTCCGCGAATCAATGGAATTTTTATAATATCGCCCGGATTTTCAAGGTATTCATGTTCCAACGGATGACGGACATGTATGGAGACTGTCCTTATTCCCAGGCGGGGCTTGGCTATATTTCCGGGATCACTTCACCCAAGTATGACAAGCAGCAGGATATATACATGGCCATGCTTAGCGAATTGCAAACCGCGGCAGCCAATCTGGACGCATCAAAACCAAATACCGTCGGGACGGCCGATCTGATGTATGGCGGCGACGTGAGCGAGTGGAAGAAATTCGCTTACTCGGAAATGGTGCGGCTTGCGATGCGACTGAGCAAGGTGGACGCGGCAAACGCGCAGAAATGGGTGCAGATCGCGGTGCAGGGCGGGGTGATGACCGGCAACAGTGACAATGCCATCATCCAGCACCAGGATGTGAGCGGAACACCGGTACCGAACGGAACCGGGCTCATCCTCATCGGGAATGACCCCAATGCTTACCGGTTGAGCGAGACTTTTGTCAATTACCTGAAGGGCACCGGCGATCCGCGGCTGTGTTACCTGGGGACAGTTTGTTCCAACCCGAATGACGGTACGCAATTGGGTGATACGACCTTTGCCGATCAACTCGGGCAGCCGAACGGATTCGATCCTCCCGGAAGCGGCAGTGCATATGACCTGACGACGGCGGCAAACTGGCCCGGAAATCAGAACCTGTATTCTGTTGTCAACCGCTATACATTTTCCCGACTGACGGCTCCGACCTTCTTCCTGACTTATGGTGAGACTCAGCTGTTGTTGGCGGAAGCCGCAAACCGGGGATGGGTAACGGGGACGACAGATGCTACTTATTACGCCAATGGGGTTACGGGTGCGATGCAGCAACTGGGAGCTCAGGCCGGCGCCGGTCCTTCACAGGCGTCGATCACAGCCTACCTGACTGCCAATCCTTTTAATCCGGCTGACGCGCTCGAACAGATCAACGATCAGTATTGGGTGGCCAGCTTTATGGATGAGAACGAATCGTTCGCCAACTGGCGCCGGAGCAATTATCCAACACTGACAGCGGTTAATTATCCGGGAAACGTAACGAACGGGACCATCCCGCGCCGGTTCACCTATCCGCAGGGTGAGGCAACGACCAATTCCGCGAATTACAGCGCAGCGGTCAGCGACCTGAACAATGGCGACAAAATGTCTTCCCGCGTCTGGTGGGATGCACAATAGAACTTTGGTGTAATCTCTAGCAGTCGTAGTCCATCTAATTCCTATGGTAACAGTCGGCCCTCACGGGCCGACTTTATTTTTTGGCAAACCGGAGGCTGACGCGACCGGATCATGCCGCGATCCGAAAGACGACGGCGTGCCGGCCGGCGGGTTTGTCGCGCAGCGTTGGGGGGATCGTGATGATCATTTTCTTTCCTGCCTCATGCCAGTTGAGTTGGGTCTTTGACGTCAACAGGGTGACTTTACTGTTCGCGGCAGGGCTGAAGCGGTCTATGCTGATCTCCGGGGGCAAGGTATCGCTTAGGTAGAAAGCGAAGGTGTTCAGACTGTCTTTTGATTGGGTGAGGCAAACGTCGCCGGAGGCATAGGGGCGGATCGGGTGTGTACCGTAGATGGCTTCGCCGTTGATATTCATCCAGGCGCCGATCTCTTTCAGGCGAGCGTAGGCCGTGTCGTCAAAGTCCCCGTCGGGCGAGGGCCCGATGTTCAGGAGGAGGTTGCCGCCGCGGGAGACGATCTTTATGAGCAGCTGGATGATAGTCGTTGTCGACTTATACTGATCGTGGGGGACATAGCTCCAGGAGTTACCCATCGTAATGCAGGATTCCCAGGGATCGTCGACTGCGTGATTTGGAATAGTCTGCTCGGGGGTCCGGTAGTTTTCAAATTCGCCCGGCACACTCCGGTCGACCACGATCAGGCCGGGTTGGTGGCTGCGCGCCATTTTTGCGATCGCCGGCATATCGACATCCTGGTCATAGGGAATGCTCCTCTGCCAATCTACCGAAGGATCTACGGTGCTTAAGGGCCGGACCCAGCCTCCGTCCAGCCACAGGACATCCATTTTGCCGTAACCGGTCATCAACTCCTCGATCTGGCGGTAGGTATATGTTGTAAAGGCCGCCCATCTTTCCGGGTATTTGGCGGGATCATAGTTGACGTTACGGTCTTTTGGCGGAAAGTAGGGCCACCAATAGTCGGGACAATGCCAGTCGGGCTTTGAGAAATACGCGCCGGTCATAAAGCCGTCGGCGCGGAAGGCGTCGAAAATGGCTTTTGCGACGTTTGATTTCGGGTCGGTATGGAAAGGACACTTGGGTGAGGTTATCTTATAGTCGGTTTGTTTTGTATCGAACATGCAGAAGCCGTCATGGTGTTTGGTGGTGAAGACGACGTATTTCATCCCGGCATCCTTCGCGGCGGCGGCCCATTTGGCCGGATCGAAATGTCGTGGGTTGAACGTCGTCTGCAGGTGCGTGTACGCCTGGAGATAGTCATTGTAGTTGGCCGCGTATGGTCCCCGGCGCTGGGTCCAGCCTTCGTCTTCGGGGCAGATGCTCCAGCTTTCCACGATGCCCCACTGGCAATATGTGCCCCAATGCATCAGCAGACCGAATTTGTTGTCCTGCCAGCGATCCAGGTTGGCCCGGACCGCGCTGTCGGCGGGCGGGATATAGACCTGGTAGGCGTTAGCGCCCCAGAGGGCGTATCGTTTGAATTGCGATGGGAGGCGCTGGAGGAAGTCCTTCCAGTTGCGGGCCGCCTTCGGGCTCCACAGGACTTCGGAAAGTGCGCTGAGCCGCGGGAAGATCATGTATTCGACCTTCCGTGGGTTGCTCATGTATTCGGACCACACGTTCGCCTGTGCACCGAGAACATAGTGCGCTTCGTCGGGCGCGAGTTCCTTTGGAATGGGTTCGTAGGAATAAACCTGCTGGAGAGGCAGGTAACCGCCGATGGTAAGCGAGTCATCGTTGCGGACCTGGGAGTGGTCGAAGTAAACATACTGGCCGGGGGTCATGATGACGTTGTGGTGTTGTTTTGCGGCTTCGATCCCGCCTTTTTCGCCTCGCCAGCTCATGATCGTGGCGTTGGGTGCGATACCCCCTTCGAGGATCTCGTCCCAGCCGATGATCTGTTTGCCTTTTGAGTTGATGTATTTTTCGATCCGTTGGACAAAATAAGATTGCAATTCCTCTTCGTTGCGGAGGCCGAGGTCTTTTATCCGCTTCTGGCATTTCGGGCAGACTTTCCAGGAGTCTTTTGGACATTCGTCGCCGCCGATATGGATGTATTTGGCCGGGAACAACGCCATGACCTCATCGAGGACATCATTCAGGAACTGGAAGGTGCTGTCGTTGCCCGCACAGAAGACGTCCTTGAACACACCAAAGCCGTGCTGTACATGATAAGGACCGCCGGTGCAGCCAAGGTAGGGGTAGGCGGTGAGGGCCGCGGAGGAGTGCCCGGGCAGTTCGATCTCGGGAATGACGGTGATGTATCGGTCTGCCGCGTATTTGACGATGTCTTTTATTTGTTCCTGCGTGTAGTAACCGCAATATTCGGTGCTGTCGTCACCGGTGCCGGGAGCGTGGCCGATGATGGTGCCGCTGCGGCAGGAACCGACTTCGGTGAGGCGGGGATATTTTTTGATCTCGATGCGCCAGCCCTGGTCTTCGGTAAGGTGCCAGTGGAAGTAGTTCATTTTATGGAGCGCGATAAAGTCGATATAGCGTTTTACGAATTCGACGGGGAAAAAGTGGCGGCCGCAGTCGAGGTGGAGACCACGGTAGGCGAAGCGGGGGTAGTCGTCTATGGCGACCGCGGGGATCGGGAACCCACCGGCGCTTGCGGTTTGCCGGATCGCGTAGCCCGTCGGCGTGGCGGTAAAGGGGCTGAGAGGAAGGAGTTGGATGAGGGTTTGGATGCCATAGAAGATGCCGGGGTTGGTGGCGGCGTCGATCTGAATGTGGTTGTTGGATACATCGAGATGATAATGGCCCTCGGGGAAGGTCTTGTCGGCTATACCGAGACCGGTGAGCTCGATATAGTTGGCTGCAGGCTTGGCGGCCGCGACAGTCAGATGGATCTTATAGAGTTTGTTCAGATAGTCGGTGAAGAACTGGACAGCCGGCATTTCAGACTGTTCGGCGACGATGACGGTGTTGGCGTTGAGGCTGAATGTTCCTTGCTTCCAAACGGTGTTGACAGGCTCGGGAATGATGGACGCGGGGGGAGTCGTGGGCGCGGGCGGTGTGGACGATTGGGCGAAGCAGGCAAGACCGGCGCAGACCAGCGACAGAACGGAAAGAAGACGTAGTTGTTTCATGGAGACGAATTTAGGCGAAAATGGGCCCCCGCGATCGGCTGCGGCGGAAAAAGTTATGGCATAACCGGCAGTGTGATCCCGGAAGGGTGTGCCGCGTCATGCCAGATGCCGATGGTCGCCTTTTTGAAATCCGATTCGTTGGCAGTTGGGATATTGACGAAGGTTTGGGGATTGAGGTCGACCAGCGGGAACCAGCTGCTTTGGAGCTGGACCATGATGCGATGGCCGCTTTTGAAACAGTGAGCGATTTCGTTCATGTTAAACGCGATCTCGGCGGGTTGGCCGGGGATGAGCGCCTCGGGTTTCTCGTAACTGTTTCGGAATTTGCAGCGGAAGACCTCTGCCCGGACGAGCCGCTGATATCCGGGGTTGGCGCCGGTGTCCGGGAATACGTCGATCAGCTTTACGATAAGGTCGGCGTCGGTGCCGGTGGAGGAAAGCCAGATATCAGGACGGAGGCGACCCGTAACGGTGAAATCGGCGGTGAGCGGGTCCGTCTGATAGGCAAGGACGTCGGATCGTTGAGACGCGAATCGTTGATCGGTGACGATGTATTGGTTGTCGCGGCCGCCGTGGACGCCGTCGATATAGGGGACGGGGTTTTTTGGATCGCTGACGTATTCGTCATAGCTAAAGGTTGCCGGGCTTTCGCCTGCGGGGATAGCCGACGGGTGAGTGAAGGGTAGGGTCAGTTTATGATTGGGTAGGAGAAGCAGCTTGTCCGGGGCTGCCTCTTTTGGGGGCCAGGTGTTATAGGTCTTCCACTTGTTGGTTCCGGTCTCGAAGATCATGGCCTCGGGCAACGTACCATTGTCTTTTCCCAGCAGGTAGTGATCGTAGAATTTGGTCTCGATGTCGTGGTAATAGTCATTTACGTTCTGGCCGAAGTCGAGGATGCCAAAGCGGTTCCAGCTGCCGCCCGCCCAGCCACCGTGGGTCCAGGGGCCCATGATGATATGGTTGTCGTTGTTTGGCGTTTGCTGCTCGATCGCTTCATAGGTACGGAGGGAACCAAACATATCCTCGGCATCGAACCAGCCGCCGACGACGAGGGTCGCGGGGCGGATATTTTTTAGATGGGGACGGATATTCCGGGCCTTCCAATATTGACCGTACGTGGACGCGGCCATGTATTCATTCCAGATCTTGCCCTTGTTGTTAAAATATTGCGGTTTGTTCGCATTCTTCAACGGACCCAATTCGAGGAAGAATTTGTAGGCGTCGGAATATTGGACGGAGAAGAGGTTGCCGCTGTAGTTCTTTACCGGCGCAGGCCGGGGGATGTCAAAGAAATTGTCGAAATCGAAGTTGTCAAGCAGGAAAAAGGCGCCATTGTGATTCGCGTCGTCGCCGATAAATTCGTCCGTAACGGGCGCCTGAGGGGAAACACACTTTATGGCTGGATGGGCATCCGGCAGCGCAGCAGAAGCAAAGAATCCGGGGTAGGAAATGCCGTAGATACCGACCCGACCGTTGTTGTTCTTTACGTTCTTCAACAGCCAATCCACGGTGTCCCAGGTGTCGGAACTTTCATCGGTCTGGCGTCCGGATGCGTCGGGTCCCTTATCCGCGTTATGCGGGTTGTTGCGGGCGGGGCTCATTTCCTCGAACTGTCCTTCGCTCATATAGCGACCGCGGACATCCTGGTAGACAAAGATATAGAGCTCGTGCATCAGGGTCCGCCCAGGGCCGAGGGACCGGCGGTAGTTGGAGTCGCCGTAGGGGCCCGACCCGTAGGGCGTCCGTTCCATCAGGAAAGGGTGGGGCTGCGTCTTATCCTTTGGCGTGTAAATGACCGTGTACAGCCGGATGCCGTCCCGCATGGGGATATAGACTTCCTGTTTATCGTAGTTGTCTTTTACAAAGTTCCCTTCGTTGCTATTGCGCTGGCACTGCGCCAGCGCAGGCAGCATCAGCACGGGGAGGATAAGACGGTGGAGTATGCGCATAACGATTCTATTTTTGAACCGGCAAAATGATCTTTGACGCATGATCGGCGTCGTGCCAGATGCGGATCGTCTCTTTCGTAAAATCGCTGTCGTCGGCAGTATAGATGTCGACAAATTTCTGCGGGTTGCGGTCTACCAGCGGGAACCAGGTGCTTTGAATCTGGATCATCAGCCGGTGGCCTTTTTTGAAAACGTGGGCGACATCGGGTATAGCCCATTTAACTTCTTCGACCTTACCGGGTTTGAAAGGAGTGGGTTTTTCAAAACTCTCGCGAAAGCGGCCGCGCATGATCTCGCCGTGGACAAGCATCTGGTAACCGCCCATCGGGTAGGCAGGGCCGTTATCATGGCTGCGTACGTTCATCGTCACGCCTTCTTTCGAATAGCTAAAGTCGTCGGGGAAGACGTCAATCACCTTGACGACAAAATCCGCATCCGTGCTGGTGAGGCTAACGAGGAGGTCGGCGGTGACCGGACCGGCGAGCGTGAGGTCTTCGGTCAGCACGGGTGTCTGGAAAGAGAGGACGTCCGGCCTGCGCCAGGCGAAACGCTGGTCATCGTCCATGTATTCACGCGTGCGCGAGAAGTGAACGGCCTCCGTGTAGGGAACGGGGTGCGCCGGATCGCTGATGTACTCGGAGAAACTGTTTTTGCCGGCGGGAACGTTGGAGGCCAGGCTGCCGTCCGGCTGTAAATAGATCGGCTGTTCCTTCGTGTCTGCGGGCGGCCATTGATCGAATTGCCGCCACTCGTTTGCTCCGGTGAAGAAGACCGTGGCGTTTGGTGTGCCGGGGTTCTTTCCTTTGCCTTTGAGATAGTAATTAAAAAACGGGATCTCGATATGGTTTTGATACCACCACGACGTATTGGAGCCCCATTGAACGTTCCCGAGGTGCGTACCATCGTTGGATGCCCACTGGCCGTGATACCAGGGGCCCATGACGATATGGCTGTTTGTGCCGGGACTTTGCTCCCTCAGCGCTTTGTAAACGTGCCACGCGCCATAACAGTCTTCCGCGTCGTAGAGGCCGCCGACTACCAGCATCGCCGGTTTGATATCGTAAAGGGCTACACGGGCATTGCGGGCCTGCCAGAAAGCGTCGTGATTCGGGTGGTTGTAAATATCTTTCCAGAACGCAATGGTGTCGCCGGTGAGTTTCATGATATTCTTCAGCGCTCCGGTCTCCAGGTACCATTTATAATTATCGTGGGTGTAAAATTCGAAACCGCTCGGGCCGATAGTGGTGGGTTGAGGCCGGGGTTTGCCAAAGGAGGAATAGAAGTCCCAGCCGTCCATCACATAAAAGGCGCCATTGTGGTGGAAGTCATCGCCCATGAACCAGTCGGTGACCGGCGCCTGGGGGCTGACGGCTTTCAGGGCCGGGTGGGCGCTTGCGGAAGCCATGGTGGCATAAAAGCCGGGATAGGAGATGCCGAAGTCGCCTACCCGGCCGTTGTTTCCGGGAATGTTCTTGACCAACCAGTCGACGGCGTCGTAAGTATCGCTTGCCTCGTCGACGTCCTTGCTCGTCTTTTTATCTTTGTTGAATGGACGGATGTCTTCGAAGACGCCCTCGCTCATCCAGCGGCCACGAACGTCCTGATAAACCATAATGTAGCCCTCCCGCAAATAGTAACGTAAATAACCGGTGTAGAAGTTCCGCCATTTGTCCTTTCCGTAGGGGGCGCAGGAGTAGGGTGTGCGCGTCATCAGGATGGGATGTTTCTCCGTCGAGTCTTTCGGGGCATAGATGGTAGTGAAGAGTTTGATCCCGTCCCGCATGGGGATGTAGGTTTCCGTTTTAAAATAATTGTCACGGATCCATGCGCTGTCCTGCGCTGTGCCCTGACCGAATGCGAAGTTGATGGCGATGGAAAAAAGGAATAAAAAAAGGAGCTTTCTCATGGTTATTCCGTTAATTTTAGTTCGTTGATGTTGACCGGCCGGGGCCAGTTTGGACCCCGCGAGCCAATTTATAGCAAAGTCGGCTAATCGCGACGGTTTTTTTTATGATTCAGGAGGAACGGTTGATAGAACGTTTTTACAGGAACCTTCAGCAGCGGGACTGGCAGGGAATGGTGCGGGAATATCACCCCGATATTTTTTTTTATGATCCGATATTTGGCCCTTTGCGGGGAGCAGAAGTGGGGGCGATGTGGGAGATGCTATTGAGCGGCGGCGGGGCACTGGATCTGCAGTTTAGCGAGGTTTCCGCCGATGCCGGTTATGGATCGTGCAAATGGGTGGCTTCTTATATATTTACCGCCACCGGGAGGAAGGTCGTAAACCGGGGTATGGCCAGGTTTGCCTTCCGGGACGGAAAGATCGTCGAGCACCAGGACGAATGGAGTTTCCCGCGTTGGTGTTCACAGGCGTTGGGTTGGAAGGGGATGTTGTTCGGATGGACATCATGGTTACAGGGCAAAGTGCAGCGGCAGGCGGGGCGCAGGTTGGAAAGATTTATGAAAAAGTAACATAATATGCTCAACAGACGATTTTTTTTGCAGTCTTCATTAATGGGAACCCTCGGGGTGCTATTTGGAAAAAAGGGGATGGGTGCGACCCCCGCCACCGTAACGGGTCAACCGGTGGTGATCTCTACGTGGGATACCGGCCTGAAGGCGAATGCAGGCGCCTGGGAGGTACTGGGTAAAAACGGCTCGGCCCTCGACGCGGTGGAGGCAGGCGTCATGGTGACGGAATCGACGACCAATTGTTGTGTGGGTCTTGGCGCCAATCCCGACCGGGATGGATTTGTGACGCTCGACGCGTCGATCATGGATCATCAATGGAATTGCGGCAGTGTGGGTGCGCTGGAACGGATCAAGCATCCGATCTCGGTGGCGCGGCGGGTGATGGAGAAGACGCCGCATGTGCTGTTGGTAGGGCAGGGAGCGCAGCAGTTCGCGGTCTCCGAGGGATTTACGCTCGAACCGCAGGTGCTTTCCGACGATGCGAAGAAGACGTACGAGGAGTGGTTGAAAAAGTCGGAATACAAGCCGATCATCAATATAGAAAATACTAAAAGCGGGGATCATGGCGGTTCGGGGAGTGGCGGCGATCATGGCGGTTCGGGGAGTGGCGGCGATCATGGCCTCTCGGCGCCCGCGCGCTTGCCGAACGGTGAATGGAATCATGATACGATCGGGATGGTGGCGATGGACGCGACCGGTAATCTGAGCGGCAGCGTGACGACGAGCGGGATGGGATTCAAGATGCGGGGCCGGTTGGGCGACTCGCCGGTCATCGGCGCCGGTTTGTTCGTCGACAATGAAGTCGGTGCGGCTACGTCCACCGGGCAGGGTGAAGATGTGATCCGGATGTGTGGCAGTCATACGGTCGTGGAGTATATGCGGCAGGGGATGTCGCCGGAAAAGGCATGCAAAGCGGCGGTGGAAAAGGTCGCCCGAATAAAAAAGGAAAAGGCGAAAGATATCCAGGTCGCGTTTATTGCGATCAATAAGAAAGGCGAGACGGGAGGGTATGCGCTGCAAAAAGGGTTTTCCTATGCGTTGAAGACCAACACCGAGGAGCGAATGGTGGCTGTAAAAAGCTATTTTTAAGATGCTGCTTGAAATTTGTGCGTTCAATCTGCCCGCCGCGCTGGCGGCGCAGCGGGCCGGCGCCGACCGGATCGAGTTTTGTGCTGCACCGGAGGAAGGAGGGGTAACGCCATCGGCAGGACTGATCCGCAGGGCGCGTGAGATGCTCCGCATTCCGCTTTATCCTATCATCCGGCCGCGGGAAGGAGATTTCTTGTATTCGGAAGATGAGTTTACGGTTATGATGCAGGATATCGCGTTTTGTCGCGGGCTTGGATGTGATGGGGTAGTCATCGGGATGTTGCTGGCGGATGGCCGGGTAGACCAGGCGCGGTGCGGGCGGTTAGTCGAAGCGGCGTATCCGCTTGGGGTGACTTTCCATCGGGCTTTCGATCGTGCAGCCGACCCATTCGAGGCGTTGGAGACGATCATCGGGATCGGGTGTGAGCGAATTCTGACGTCGGGACAGCGGCCGGTGGCGATGGAGGGAGCGGAGCTACTGCGTGAGCTCGTGCGGCAGGCTGACGAGCGGATCGTGATCATGCCCGGGTCGGGGGTGCGGGCTTCGAATATTGCGGAGTTGGCGGCGCGGACGGGGGCGGTGGAGTTTCATACGTCGGCGCGGGTGCGCGGCGCAAGCGCGATGGAGTATGTGAACGGCGCCATGGAGGAAGACCTGTCGATGGTGATGGCCGATGAGGAGGAGATCCGGAAGATCAGGGAAATTATTTCAGCTTCGTAATTTTCAGCATATTCGTCGGCAGGTGCTCATCGATGGGCAGACTTCCCGTATTCACCACCACATCCCCGCTTTTTACAAACCCGCGCTCGCTCAATATCGCATGCTGGTCGTGAATAATGTCATCGACGCTTTCTTCTTCGGCATAGTGGAAGGCGCGTACGCCCCAGCTGAGGCTGAGCTGGTTGATCAGGCTTCGCTCCTTCGAGAAGATATAGAGCGGGCATTTGGGCCGGTAGCTGGACAGGACAAAAGCGGTATAACCGGACTGGGTCATACCGATGAGTGCGTCGGCGTTTGAATCCTTGGCCAGCTTACAGGCATTGTAACAAATCGCGTCGCTGAGGAAGGAGGGGGAGTGTGGCTGCGGCGCGAGGTCTTCTTCCCGGTTATAGTGGTATTCGGTCCGTTCGACCTCGAGGATGATCTTACGCATAGTTTCCACGACAAGAGCGGGATGCTGGCCGGTGGCGGTCTCTGCGCTGAGCATGACGGCGTCGGCCCCCTCGAGGACGGCGTTGGCGACATCGGTGATCTCGCTCCGATTGGGCTTCACCCGGTCGATCATGCTTTCCATCATTTGAGTGGCAACGATCACGGGTTTGGCGCGATGGATGCACTTGCGGATGATCTCGCGTTGCGCCATCGGCACTTTTTCCACGGGCAGCTCGACACCCAGGTCGCCGCGGGCGACCATGACGCCATCGGACTGGTTGACGATATTCCGCAGATCGTCCATCGCGGATGGCATTTCTATTTTGGCGATGACCTTGGCCTGGCTCTTTTTGTCGGTCAGACGTTTCTTCAGGTCGATGATATCCTCTACTTTCCGGACAAAGGACAAGGCAACCCAGTCGAGCTTCTGCTCGATAATGAATTCCAGGTCGATGATGTCCTTTTCCGTCATGGCGGGAAGGGAGATATTGGTATCCGGCAGGTTCACCCCTTTTTTGGGCAGGAGTACGCCGCCATAGGTGACTGCGACTTTTATATCTCCTTCGGGGTCGACGCTCACGACCACCACTTCGATCTTCCCGTCGTCGATGAGGATCTTGTTGCCCGGCACCACGTCGTGGTGGAGGTTTGGATAGGAGACGTAGATCTTTTCTTTGGTGCCGATCACTTTTTCGCGGGAGGTAAAGGTAAGAATGTCCCCCGGAACGATGGTGAGACTGCCATCCTTGATATCGCCGACCCGGAGTTTGGGGCCCTGGAGATCGCCGAGGATAGAAATATTATACGGTTCGGTGAGGTTGATATTTTTGATATGCCCGATGATCTTTGCCTTATCCTCATGGCTGCCGTGGGAAAAATTGAGCCGAAAAACATTAACTCCCGCTTTTACCAGCTCCAGCAGTTTGTCATAGGTATCGCAGGCCGGCCCGACGGTAGCAACTATCTTGGTCTTATGAAATGTATGCTGAAGGCCAGCTTGTTTGTCCATGCCGGTGTACAGGTACTTCGATAAATTCTTGCTCATTTCCAGGAGGATTTTAGGATGCTAATATTTTAACGATTTTCAGCCAGTCTTCGCCGATCTTTTGTTTGGCCTTCACGGCTTTTTCGAGGGGAGTATAGTGCATACGGTTATTGACAATGCCCACCATCACATTATTGCGGCCTTCGAGCAGACATTCGACCGCTGAGTAGCCCATCCGGCTGGCGATAAGCCGGTCCATGCAGGAAGGAGCGCCACCGCGCTGGATGTGACCCAACACACACACCCGGGTATCCACGGTGGGGACGCGTTCCTTAACCACCTTGGCGATGTCGTCGGCGCCGCCGAAATTATCGCCTTCGGCCACGACGATCAGGTTGACGAGCTTTTTTCGCCGCTCTTTTTCCAGAAGGGAGCTGATGAGTTCTTCGATATCCGTCTTACGCTCCGGGATCAATATATTTTCAGCGCCGGTCGCGATGCCGCTATGGAGGGCAATATATCCGGCATCTCTTCCCATGACCTCGATGATGAACAGCCGGTCGTGGGCGTCGGCGGTATCGCGGATCTTATCGATGGCCTCTACCGCGGTATTGACGGCGGTGTCGAAGCCGATGGTAAAGTCGGTCCCCGCGATATCCTTGTCGATCGTACCCGGCAGGCCTATACAGGGGATGTCGAATTCGGTGCTGAGTTTGTGGGCGCCGCGAAAGGAGCCGTCGCCGCCGATGATGATCACGCCGTTTATGCCGAGTTTTTTGAGGTTGGCATATGCCTTTTTGCGGCCCTCATGTTCAAAAAATTCCTTGCAACGGGCAGTTTTGAGGATGGTACCGCCACGCTGGATGATATTGGCGACACTTCTCGAGTGCATGGGGATGATGTCGTTCTCGATCATTCCGCTATAGCCCCGCATGATCCCAAATACCTCCATTCCATAATATATACCGGTACGAACAACGGCACGGATGGCTGCATTCATTCCCGGAGCATCGCCGCCCGAGGTGAGCACGCCGATTTTGGAGACTTTGTTTTCCATTTGATTGTCGAAAAATTTCTATCTTAATCCTAAGTCCGAAGGGCCGGTTAAAGACGCTGATTTACAAATCGAAGGCCCAAAAGTAACGGATTTGCATTGAATCACAAACTACAATGCAGGAACGGAATTGTATTTGATCCATCAACAAAGTGACTGGCACATTAAATAATTTCTAATGGAATTTGGCAGGGTTCAAAAAATCGACAATTTAAATTTATCCTTGCCTCCCGACCCGGCGATGTCTCAACACGGTTGGGGGTGGCGATGTCTCAACGCGGGTCGAGGTGGATCTCGGCCATCATACAGCGGGCGCTGCCGCCACCATTGGTCTCGATAGTCGTGAGCGGGGAGTGCAGGATCCGGTTGAAGGCGGTGAGTTGCCCGACCTGATCCGGTGTGAGGGAATCGAAGGCCTGCGAAGACATGACGAGGATGGGTTCACCCACGCGGTTCCGGATCTGGAGCATGTTGCCCGCGAAGCGGTTCATCTGGTCGACCGTGATGGGGATAAGGAGTTTGCCGGTGGAACGGATCGTTGATTCCAGGTGATCGCGTTCTTTGGGATCAGGCACCGAGTCGAGACAGGCCACGACGTATCGATCGGCCACGCACATCATGACATTGGTATGGTAGATGGGCTTTGCGTCCGCATCGACGGCGGAGAAGATCTCCGGCGTGAAGCCGGTCTTTTCGCAAAAATCGAGGAGAACGGTCTTGTCGGTCCTTGGAGAAAGACAGGCGTAGGCGATCCGGTGATCACGGTCGAGCACCATGCTGCCGGTGCCTTCGAGATAACGTTCTTCCCGCTCATAGGTGCTGAAATCGAGGGTTCGGTCGACGCGGAATGTTTGTCGCAGTTGATCGATGATCCCCGGTTTCCGCTCGAGTCGGCGGTTGGAGGCATACATCGGATAAAGGCAAATGAGACCGCCCTCATGAAATGAGATCCAATTATTTGGAAAGATAGAGTCCGGCGTATAGGGTTCGGGGGTGTCATCGATGACGGTGACGTCGACGTCGTGCTCGCGGAGCAACGCCACGAACCGGTCGAACTCCTCGCCCGCCTTATGCTGGGCGTCGGCCGTGGCTGCGGACTGAAATGCGTTATTGACGGCCGTCTCGGCGTTAAAGCTGAAGTTCACCGGACGGATCATAAGGATGTGAGAAGTGGTTTGCATGGCGTGTAATTTAGAGTGCATCGCGGTGGAGAGGCATGCTCATACAATGGAATCCGCCGCGGGCGCGGGATAGCTCCGCGGAAGGCATGAGGATGAGGGTGTTCTCCAGGTCATCCGGATCCAGACTGCTCCTTTCGAGCCGGTCGATAAGGTCTTCCGCGTGAATGACGTCGAAGCCGGCGGTTTTGAACGCCTCCACGGTCTTGTCGTTGCGGTCATAGCCAAGCACGACACCCTCCTTCAACGCGAGCAGGTTGCAGGAGTCGGTCCATTGTTCCCGGGCATCAAAAGGGAACTCATTATTTCCGGAGTAAATAAATCTCACTTTTTCGGCGCATTCGAGGTCGTTCTTGCTGATGTCGGTCAGCAGATCTTCCAGGTTGTCGAAATACTCGGGACTCCCGGGGTCTTTCTTCCGGAACTGGATGATCCTGAGCTTGTCTTCTTTCTTGTTGCTGTCAAGGATCCGTTGGATCTCATCGTCGTCATCCCGGCGGATCGCCTTGCTCGAGAACGTGCCGAGGAGGATCCAGACATTTCTTTTGATCTGGGTAAAGATCGTATCGATGTGCATGTAATCCCGCTTCTTTGGAATGCGGAGAATCGTGATCTTTTTGACTACATTCTTGTCAAACAATACTTTGATGGCCTGCTGCGCGGCGTCGAGGGAGGTCCGTTCGCTGACTCCGATCAATAAGTGGTCTTTGCTGATAACCATTACATCACCGCCCTCCAGGGTGACCTTATGATCGTCGCCTTCGCGGGGTAGCAAGAAATGATGATGGGTGTCCGTGAGCTCGATGATCTTGTCCTGGTATTCTTCAAAAAGAGGGTGGTTGAAAAAGATATACTTGGCCAGGAGCGCTTCGCGGGTGCGCGCTTTTTTTGCCGGTTTGTTGAGCAGAACGTAGTGGTTGATGACGATCCCGATATCCCGGGTAAAGATAAAATTGGGAATGGGCGCAAACAGCATGCGGTCGTCGGACATGGAGCCGCTGATAAATGTTTTCGCCAGCTGGACGGGGTCGAGTAGCAACAACTCTTTCTGGGTGTCATAGCTGCAGCCTTCGATAGCGCATACCGAGGCGACCAGTTTCAGTCTGATCTCGTTGTGTCCTAGGATATCGGCGAGGAGCCACTGCAGTTCCACGACTTTATCGGACCGGAAGAAATCCGGGTGTCCGGGTTTGTAAAAAGCACGCCGGTTGTCGGGATTGTCGATCTCGGCGAGCCGGCCGCGGATCTTTTCCGGGTCGAGAAAATATAGAAGAATTTTTGTATAGAAGTCATATTCTTTCCGGCGAATGGTGTCGAGGTGAACGATATCTTCAAACAGCCAGTCCTGCGCTTTGGAAGGGACCACCTTACCCAGGCCGCTATCGGGGCTGTGGACCAGGACGCGGCGGAGACGGCCAACTTCCGAGGAGACGGAAACGTGGACTTTTGCCTTATGTGGGTAATTCTTTACCATTTGCAAAAATACCTTTTTTGGGGCAAACCCCCGCCTTCGCTAAAACTCCCGCCTTCGCCAAGGCTTCGGCGGCCGAGGAAAAAATCGTAGGTTTGAAAAAAAAAGGAATGCTACCGATCACCGATGAAACGATCGATCTGGTCAATGACCGAATCCAAAATATGGATGAAGTGCAGATCGGGAAGATATGGGATGAATTTGCCCGGGAGCAACCGGCGTTGGTAGGATATGTGCTGGGAGAGAGCCAGGAGCTTCAAGAACCGGATGCACGGGAAGACGTGGCCTATGTGCTAACCGTAATCCTCTTGAGTTTCCGGGAGTGTGTCACGGGGCTCGCGGCCATCTCCGAGAAAGAATTCGAGGCGTCCTTCAATGCCGAGTATGACGAGATGGAAGATATTTTCCAGGAGGGTTACGATGAGACGAATGCAATGGCGGTGATCGATTCGTTTTGTCAGCCCCAGTTGTTGCAATTTGCGGCGGCCACCATTTACAGTGATGACGCGGAGGATGGGGAGGAGAGTAATTTCACCGAAGAAGAGGCGGGATTATTTATCATTATCTTCAAGACGGCGATCGGATTGCTCCATGATAAGGCGCTGGCGGCCAGGATGAATTAGCGGCCCCCAACATTTATTTTCAAAAACGCTTGACTCTTACCTTAGGTGATGCCCTAGCTTTGCAGAAACGATCTCAGCATGGGTACTATCCGATATTCCGTTAAACAATTGGCCGGGCTCGCGGGCGTGAGTGTGCGCACACTACACGTTTACGACGAGATGGGACTGCTGAAGCCTTCGATCCGGACCGATGCGGGATACCGGCAATACGGCGAGTCCGAGCTGCTTCGCCTGCAACAAATCCTTTTTTATAAAGAACTGGACCTTCCGCTGAAGCAGATCGCGGAAATCCTCGACGACCCCGGTTTCGACCTGGTTGAGGCGCTGGAAGGCCACCGGATTGCCCTGACCGCCCGGCGCGACCGGTTGGAAACACTGCTGAAAACGATCGAAGCCACTATTGATCATCTAAAAAACAAGACGATGTCAAATTTTGAAAAATTATACGAAGGGATGCCGCGCGAGGAAGCCGCGGCACTTCGTCAGGAAGCAATCGACAATTGGGGCGAGAACGCAATCCGGAAATCGGAGGTTGCCCTGATGGGAATGGGTAAGGATCGGCTTGAACGGCTGAAGGCCGACCAGAAGGATATTATGCGGCGGCTGCGTTCGCTGCGACAGGCAGACCCTTACGACGAGCCGGTCCAGACGCAGATCGGGCGACACTATGAGATGATCCGCGCCTTCTGGGGCTTAAGCGGCGACGAACCCGTCAAGGCGAAAGCATATAAGGGGCTTGGCGATCTTTACGTGTCCGACGATCGGTATTTGGCCGAGGATGGAAAGCCCGATCCGGAATTTGCGGCGTTTATGCGATCGGCGATGGGATTTTTCGCGGATAGCCGGTTGGAGTAGATCGATCGGTTGAAATCCAGGGTCGGCTGCCCGTAGATCAGATATCGTGTATCCTCAGCACTTTTTCGATCTCATCTTTCCATCGCAGGTAGGCGTGGGCGTTCAGGTGGATGTTGTCCGGCTGGCAGTACCAGGGCAATAAAACTCCGTCCGGAGCAACGATGGGATTCAGGTCCAGATATTCGACGTGACGGCTGGCTGCCAACCGGGACATTTGCTGGTTTAGCGTTTGCAGCCGACCGTTTATAAAGTCGCTCGCCGGATAATCGGCGCCGACATAGAATTCGGCCTGGAGAACGGGGACGATATGCGCATACCGCAGTGTGTCCAATAATTTCCCCATATTGGCGACGATGGTATCTATCGGAATGTGAAGGGCGATGTCATTCCCCCCACCTTCGATGAAGCAGATCCGCGGATGGCTGTTTAGCACGTACTGGAGACGATGCAGGTAGCCGGCGGTAATATCCGAGCCGATACCGCGGTTCCCGATGTCCGAACGGTTGAGTAATTCATCCCAATGGGCCTTATAGACGTGAGATGTTCCCAGCAGGATGACATTGACCGGCCGGACATAGGCGGGTTCAATGTTTAGTTGCTCAGCATACTGCGGGTTGTTTGTATAAGTGGGCCGGGTCGCCGGGTGGTCCAATTTATATTGGAAGCGGAGGCGTTTAACCGCGAAGAAAGCCCCGGTTAAAATGAACAGGATGTTGAACAGGTAGGAGATAAATGTCAGCCTCGACGTTTTAAGGATCATGACCATGCATTTTGGAGCCAAGTCCGGGTAGCTGATGCAAAAATCGTTCTAGCGGAGTCGGTTGGTACGGGAGGTGGGCTACGGAGGGTCGTTTCGACCTATCCGCCGAAATAGGATAAGGTTTAAAGAGATTAAGGTTTGACTCTGCTGGATATGGTTATCCGGCAGATTTAATAAAGTACCGCTTCTGATAGCATTCGGACCGGTCAAAGGACAGGGGGCGGTTATTTATTGGTGGGAATTTTATAACCTCTTTATTATCTTTAGATATGCGGTGGAACAAAACGCAATTAATATCGGGGCTAAAGTGGGTACTTATATTAATCGTCATTCTCATTCTGCTGTACATCTTTTTCGATGCCGATATCTATCCGGCTTATTATCCAGACCCAAACTATTGACTTGGTGGGAATTTTCGTGGCTAAAAGAAGAACTAACAGTGAGAAAAGTAGTTATCCCGACCGGGTTTACTTGATTGTTAAAACACTTCTGAAGCGAAAGCCTTAACGATTCTGTTGGAATCCTAAATCAGATATTTTGGCCCAAGATATAT
>DATJWK010000135.1:0-9765 GCA_035501395.1 Puia sp. | reverse complement strand
CGCGCTAAAATCGCCCCCAAAATCCGTTCTCAGGGCCGCCGACAGCGGCACCGGCACCGACTCGTCCGTCTGCGTCCCACCCGCACGCGTAGATGTCAACATCACCCGCACGACCCGGCTGTAGGTGGAAAACGTTTTATTGTAACTGAGCTCATCCTGGACCCAAAGACCGATGAGCAGCACGACCGCCATGCCGATCGCCAGACCGAATAGGTTGATCGCGGAATACACCCGGTTCTTGACCAGGCTCCGCCACGCAATAAGCAGATAGGATTTTATCATACCCGAAGGACCCAAAAACGATTCCATCCCCATAATCCACTCATATTCAGCATCCCCGCCGAATGCGCGTCCCCCGGCGCGTCCGGTTTCATTACAACCTTCTGTCCGCTTTCGATACAGACCCCAATTCACCGCCCCGTATCCCTCAAATTATCGTATCTTTGCGCCCCGCATGGAAAAGGCGAAAACAAATATCAGGCACCTCACCTTCCCCGAGATCGAATCGTATTTCGAGACTCTCGGTGAGAAAAAATTCCGCGCTAAACAAGCCTACGAGTGGTTGTGGCAAAAACACGCCCATTCCTTCGATGACATGACGAACCTGAGCAAACCGCTCCGCCAGCAACTCGCCGATACGTTCACTTTTCCCGCTCTCACCATCGACACGACCCAGAATAGCGCCGACGGAACCATCAAAACCCGCTTCCGCACCGCCGACGGCCACCTGGTCGAAGGCGTCCTCATCCCTACCGACGAACGCAAGACCGCCTGCGTCTCCTCCCAGATCGGCTGCTCGCTGAGCTGCAAATTCTGCGCGACCGGATATATGGACCGCAAACGTAACCTGGATTTCGACGAGATTTATGATGAGGTTGTGCTGATAAATCAACAAAGCGAGAAGGTTTTCGAAAAAAAGCTGAGTAATATTGTTTTCATGGGCATGGGTGAGCCGCTGCTGAACTACCGCAACGTCCTCAAGGCCATCGAACGGATAACTTCCCCCGACGGCCTGGCCATGAGCCCGCGCCGCATCACGGTTTCAACCGCCGGGGTCGCCAAAATGATCCGCCAGCTCGGCGACGACATGGTGAAGTTCAAACTCGCGCTCTCCCTCCACGCCGCCAACGACAAAAAGCGCAACGAGATCATGCCCATCAACGAGACCAACAATATAAAGGCGCTCATCGATGCGCTGAACTACTTCTATAAAATGACCGGCAACGAGATCACATTCGAATATATCCTCTTTAAAGGTTTCAACGACAACCCCCAGGACGCCCAGGAGCTCACAAAAATTTACCGCCAGGTGCCCGCCGACCTCGTTAACATCATCGAATACAACCCCATCGATCAGGCGCTGTTCGAGAAGCCCGACGAGCCGGCCATCCATCAATTCATGGCGCTTCTCGAAAAGAACCACGTAAATGCGCGCCTCCGCCGCAGCCGCGGAAAAGACATCGACGCTGCCTGCGGCCAGCTCGCCAACAAATCATAACGCTATTTCCGCGTCCCCAGGTATACGCCGATCCGGCGAATGATCCAGTTCGCCTGCTCCTGGGCGCAGCTATATTCCTGTATCGCAGGCCCGATATTCTCCCGGGTGAATTCCAGCAGCGCGTGCACCTTGAAACTTTTTGCAAAGACCCGCATCGACAGGGATTCATTCCGGTTAAGTTCTGCCTCCATCATGCGGACCTGGAATCCATTGACGACCTCCTCGATATCGTTGACGGCCGGAACCGTTTGCTGGTAATACGACAAGATCGCCTGACGGAGAGAGTCGTCTTCTATCGTGCCGATCTTGCCATTTGACTTGAATCCCTCATAGCGCGCCACATTCGCGTGCAGGGTGCGGTTCTCAAAATCAAGCAGATTGGCAATTCGTTGCTGGTCGGTCGTATCGACAGCCCCCGTGCTATCCATGATTTCGAGACGTCTGAAATTTCGCTGCACTATCTTGTATCCATCCTTATTCTCTTCCATGATCTGTATATCCTTGGCCAGGTCAGCCTGGATCCCCGCCAGGAACTCCTCCGTCTGCTTCTGCTCGGCCCGGTGATCCGACCAGTTATGCAGCCAGATCGAAAGGGTGACCGCAAAAACAATGATCAGGATCTCTATAACGATCTCCCGCGTCTTCTCCCAAAACCCATGCTCCCGATTTTTCACTTCCTGAAAGATTTTTCTGGCGTGTTTGGTGACCTCATCCTGCATATCAACGCTTTTCGCCCAATACCCGGGCGGTTATTGACTAAAGATAGTTTTTTTATCGTACCTTCGCCGCTCACTACTGTTGTAAAACAGCAAACAAAACGCACATGAAAAAGAGTTCCCCCTCCGGGGCGCGTCCCAGCCTGGGCAAACGCAAAACCGACAATTTCAGCAAATTCTACAATAAGAAACGCAACAGCGCCATAAAGGAAGGCTTCCGTCAGGAAAAAAAAGCCGCCAAAAAAGAACGCGAACAAGCGATCGAACGCCTTTATGAAGAGCGCCGCCTGGCCCGCGGCGCCGCCAAACCCGCTCACCCCGGATTCGCCAAAGCCGCCAAACCCGGCTCCGGGATTTCCACTTCCCCCAAACCGAAGATTTCGGCCAACCCGACGCAGCGACCGGGACACCCCGCCCCCGCCTCCGCGAAACCCGCCAAACCCGGAGCCCCCGCGAAACCCGTTCACCTCACCCCCGCCCCCTCGAAATCCGTTCACCCCGCCCCCTCGAAGTCCGTTCACCCCGCCCCCGCGAAATCCGTTCACCCCGTCCCCGCGAAACCCGCGCCCGGCGCCCCCACCGAAACCCTCCCCCTCAACAAATACATCGCCCACGGCGGCATCTGCTCCCGCCGCGACGCCGCCGAACTGGTCCGCCAGGGAAAAGTCACCGTCAACGGCCAACTCATCACCGAACCCGGCACAAAAGTCCATCCGACGGACACCGTCAAAGTCAATAACAAGAAAATCACGATCTCACATAACTTCGTGTATATCCTCCTGAACAAACCCAAGGACTATATCACCACCACCGACGACCCGCAGGGCCGCCGCACCGTCCTCGACCTGATCCGCTCGGCCACCACCGAACGCGTTTTCCCCGTCGGCCGTCTTGATCGCAACACCTCCGGAGTCCTGCTATTTACCAACGACGGCGACCTGGCCCAGAAACTCGCACACCCCAGCCACCAGATAAAAAAGATCTACCACGTCACCCTAGACAAACCCCTCACAAAAGCCGACTTCGACAAGATCGCCTCCGGTTCCATCACCCTGGAAGACGGCCCGGCTCCCGTCGATGACCTGGCCTACGCCGACCCGAAAGACAAAACGCAGATCGGCATCGAAATTCACAGCGGCCGCAACCGTATCGTTCGCCGTATCTTCGAGCACCTGGGCTATGACGTTAGAGCACTCGACCGCGTGATGTACGCAGGTCTGACAAAAAAGAACGTTCAACGCGGCCACTGGCGCCTCCTCGGTGAAAAAGAAGTCCGCATCCTCAAATACCTGAACTCTTCAATCAAAGGCTCGCCCGCCCGCGCCAAAGACATGGACCCCAGGAAGCTCCATGCCAAAGACGTCGCCCCCAAAAAATCATGAGCACCCTCTCCATTATTTTCGAGACCTCCGACTTCATCGTCCTCGACAAACCTGCCGGCCTCCTGAGTATTCCGGACCGTGAAGGCAAAGAGCCCTCCCTGAAAAGCCGCCTCCGCGACCAATATGGGAATATCTTTACCGTGCATCGCCTCGACCGCGATACGAGCGGAGTCATAGTCTTCGCAAAAAACGAAGTCACCCACAAATATCTCTCGAAAATTTTTGAAGACCGGAGCGTAGAGAAGATTTACCAGGGCATCGTCCTCGGAACACCACCCGAAGCAAAGGGCGCTGTCGATCTACCCATCATGGAACACCCGACCAAACCCGGTATCATGGTGATCAACCGCCGCGGCAAAGCCTCGCTCACCGACTACGAGGTGATCGAAACAATCGGCCCCTACTCATTATTGCAATTTCGCATCCACACCGGCCGCACTCACCAGATCCGCATCCACATGCAATCTGTCGGCCACCCTATCGCCTGCGACGATATCTACGGTGACGGCAAACCAATCTTTTTGTCCGGCATCAAACGCAACTTCAAACTGTCAAAATCCGAAGAAGCCGAACGCCCCCTCCTCGGCCGCCTCGCCCTCCATGCCCATTCACTTCGGTTCACCGACGCAGGCGGCACCTCCCACCGCTTCGAAGCCCCCCTGCCGAAAGACCTGCGCGCCCTCCTCAATCAATTGCACAAATGGAAATCAAATTAAATTCCCATCCATCCCGCCGTTGCCTTCACCAGCTCGCCGATGACATCGCGTTTCCCCGCCTTGAACGCATGATTCGCGCCATCGATCTTTATCAGGGTGGCCAAAGTCAACTTCGCACAGACCGATTCGATCAACTCCCACGTCGCCAACTCGTCCTTGGTACCTTGTAGAAATAACATCCTGACCTTTACCTCCTTTAAATGTTCCGCCCGATCGATCGAAGGCTTGCCCGAAGGATGAAGCGGGAATCCAAAGAAAACAATTCCTTTCACCTCCTTCCGCGGCTGCGCCGCGAGATACTGCGACGTCATCCGGCCCCCAAATGACTTTCCGCCCGCATACAACGGCAGCGCCGGCAACGACGCCCGGGCATGATCGATCGCCGCCGCAATCGTCGCATGAGCAACCGCCGGGGAATCTGGCCTCCCCTTTTTATTTTCTGTAAAAGGAAAGTTAAATCGCAACGTGGCGATACCCGCTTTTTCCGCGAGTGCCGTCGCCAATTCCACCATCCAGGAATGATGCATTCCCGCGCCCGCGCCATGCGCCAAAGTCAGGATGGCCTTCGGTTTGTCCGGGATCATATACTCGCCCGACACGGTGCCCGCTTTCCCCTCCCCCGTGCCGACTGGCCGCTTTCCCCCATCCCCCCCGCCGCCAGCCAGCGAAACCGAGAACTTGACCTTTCGCATTTCCATGGTAATCTATTTGTTTATGCAATATTAAAGGAGTTTCATGAACAGATCCTTTTTTCCCGCCCCACCTCGCATCATCCGTCCCCGCTCCGCGCCACGCAACACCATCACATACCGCAACCCACCTGCGCAATCCCCCCCAAAAAAAGTCAAAATCGCCCCCGCCATCGCCTCATGAAATACTTAATTTCACAAAAAATAAGCACCGTCCATGCAACACATCCGCGTTCACCAATCAAAGAACCGCATCGAAGCAACAGAATTCGACCTCGAAGAATCCAGCTTCTCAAAAGGCAGCCTCCGCAACAGCCGCCTGAACAATATCATGATGAGCGGTACCGTCATCGACGATGTCAACGCCAGCGACTTAAAGATCATCAACGCTAATCTCAGCGACCTCGAGATCGAAGGCGCACAACTCGGCGGCGCCTACATCCACAACATCGGTATGCCCCCAAAAGATCATCCCTTCTACGTCGAGGGCGCCAAAATGCGCCCCGTCAAATTCGAAGACTGCGCCCTCGCGGGCACCCAATTCGGCGACTGCGCTCTCGCCGGCAGCCAATTCACCGACTGTGACCTCCGGGATGCCAAACTCCGCAATTGCAATCTCTCCGGCGTCGACGTCACCGATTGCAATATCACCGGCCTGACCATCAACGGAGTTCTCGTTTCCGACCTCCTCGCACGGAAGTGAAGCCGTCCCGCCCGCCGCCCTCCCCCACTGTATCACCACCGCACGAAACCTGTATCAAATCCGTACACCGGTTTCGCACGCCCAATTCGCCTCGTTGGTAATCAATATTATATAGCCCGGCACCGCTTTTGCCCCGCAATTTCGTTCCCAACGTGCACCCCCATGCTTAAAAGTTTCTTCCACATCGCCATTCGCAATTTTACCAAGCGAAAGGGCCACTCCATCCTTAATTTGTTGGGTCTAACCATCGGCATCACTTGCTGCCTGCTGATCTTCAAATACGTCGCGTACGAACGCAGTTATGACAACTTCCATCCCAACGCAAGCCGAATCTACCGTGTCCAGGAACACGACTACGAAAACGGCCGCCTGATAGCCAGCTGGGCATCCACCTCACCTGCCGTCGGCCCGACCCTGAAAAAAGAAATGCCGGAGGTGGAAAATGTCTGCCGGGTATTCCAAATGGGCCTGCAGCTTGTCAACCCCCTCAACAACGCCCATTTTTATGAAACCAAATCCTACGGCGCCGATTCTTCCATCCTGACAATGTTCCGCTTGCCGTTGATAATAGGCAACCCCGAAACAGCTCTCAACGGCATCTACAAGGTCGTCCTCTCCGAAGAGACGGCGCACAAATATTTTGGCAGCGAAAACCCGATTGGTAAAAGCCTGTTGTATGTAAATAACGGCCGCCGCCAACCCCTCGAAGTGACCGGCGTTTTTCAAAGTCTCCCCTCCAACTCTCACCTTATCCTCGACGTGCTGGTCTCCTATCCTACATTAAAATATTTTCTCGGCGCCTACGACAACAACAACGACTACACCCAGATCGCCTGGTCCTGGAACGACTACTACACGTATATCCGGCTAAAAGCCGGAACGGACCCCAAAGCCTTTCAAACAAAACTCCAGGACTTCGAAAACCGCCACTACAATTCCCTGCCGGAACACAAAGCCAACAACGACTATGATAATCTCCAACTGGTGCCCCTTACCGACATCCATCTCTATTCCCACTATGGTGAGGAAGCCGAAGCCAACGGAGACGGAAGCTCGGTGAACTTCCTGTTCGTGATCGCCTTTTTTATCGCGTCCATCGCCTGGATTAACTATATCAACCTGGCTACTGCCCGCTCTCTCGAACGCGCAAGGGAAGTTGGCGTAAGAAAAGTACTGGGCGCCCTACGGAAGGATCTGATCCGCCAGTTTCTCGTCGAAAGTCTGCTGCTTAATTTCCTCGCATTGATGCTCGCCATCGCTATCTTCTGGACAGTGGGTCCTCTCTTCAACCGGCTGACCGGGCGGGCCATCGACAGTATTCCGCTAACCTACTGGCAATATTTTTCAGCCCTTTTCATAACCGGCACCTTTCTTTCTGGCATCTATCCGGCATTCGTCCTGTCCCGATATAACCCGGTCTCTGTCCTTAAGGGGCTGTTCAAAAACAGCGGCGGCGGCCAGCTCCTGCGAAAAGGGCTGATCGTCGGTCAGTTTGCCGCCTCCATTCTGCTTATCGCCGGGACCATCATCGTCTATAACCAGGTCCACTATATGCGCAGTCAGACCCTCGGCGCCAACATCGATCAAACGCTGGTCCTCTACGGCGTAAACTCGATGAAGGACTCGACATACAACACCGTCTACCCGTCTTTCCGGCAGGATATTCTCAACACAAAAGATATAAAAAACATCACGGGCTCATCGGATGTGGAAGGCACCGAGATCACCTGGTCCACGGATTGGCAGCGACTGCGCGGTAATCCCAAAAAAAATTATAGCCTTCGCCACCTGGGCGTCGACTATGATTATATCCCCAATTATGGCTTGAAGATCATCGCCGGCCGCCAATTCTCAAAAGACTTCCCCACCGACGATAAAGGCGTTATCCTGAATGAATCGGCAATCCGCGCGTTCGGCTATGCAAAACCGGAGGATGCTATCGGGGAGCCATTGCACGCCAACCAGGGCCAGATCGGGAACGTACACGTTATCGGCGTGGTCGCCGACTACCACCATGAAGGCCTCCAAAAAGCCATCACTCCCATGGCGATCATCCTGCGCCTGCCATCGCCTAATTTCTATTCAATAAAGATCAATGCCTCCAATACGCCCGAAACCATCGCCGCCATAAAAGCCGTCTGGCAACGCCACTTCCCCGCCGACCCCTTTCGATACTTTTTTCTGGATGAGTATTTCAATAAACAATATGCCGAGAACGAACGTTTTGGCGCCGTCTTTGGCCTCTTCGCCGGCCTGGCCATCATCATCGCCTGCCTGGGGCTGCTTGGCCTCTCCGCCTACAACGTAATCCAACGCACAAAAGAAATCGGCATCCGCAAAGTCCTCGGCGCTTCCGTCCGGACTCTGTTATTCATCCTTTCCCGCGACTTCCTTGTGCTCGTTGCCGTAGCCTTCGTCATCGCCGTACCGCTGACCTGGTGGGCCATGAACAGCTGGCTGCAGGAATTTGCCTATCGCATTCACATCGGCTGGTCGACCTTCGCTATCGCCGGAGCCCTCGCCTTTAGCATCGCCCTCGTCACCGTGTGCCTCCAGTCCCTGAAAGCAACCCTGACCAACCCCGTAAAAAGCCTGCGAACAGAGTAATCGTGCAAACACCCGAATACGCGAACCGAACAACTTCAAGCCCATGTTAAAAAACTACCTCCTCACCGCCTGGCGCAACATCCGTCGTAACAGCTTCTATAGCGTCCTTAACATCACCGGCCTCGCCATCGGTCTGGCCGTCGGCATCCTCATCCTCCTATGGGTGAAAGACGAACTAAGCTTCGACGGGTTCCACAAGAATGCCGACCGCATTTATTCGGTAAATTCACATCTCGGCACGGGAGCCGACGCACGCGTTTGGACAGGCGTTCCCGCACCGATCGCCGTCTTCGCCCGCAACTCCGTCCCGGAAGTCGCAAAAGCCGCTCGCATCATCGATAGATGGAACCCGCTCCTGACCACCTATGGATCTAAATCATTCCTCGAGGCCAACACCGCCTTCGCCGACCCGGATTTCTTCACCATCTTCGACTTTCCTCTCCTGAAAGGCAACCGTACCCATCCTTTCCGCGGCGACCAATCCATTGTTATCACCGCATCCATAGCGAGGAAATATTTTGGCAACGCAGATCCCATGGGTAAGGTCCTGGTGATGGATAAGACAGATAACTTCACCGTCACCGGCGTACTCGCCGACTTCCCGGCTAACTCCTCGATAAACTACGATATCATCTTCCCCATGGACCTCTATGCCCATCACTTTGGAGGCAATCTCAATTGGAAGACCATAGACGAGGACCTTGGAGACTTTGGCTTCGCTACCTATCTTCAGCTAAGACCCGATGCCTCCCCGGCCGCTGTCGAAAACAAACTCACGGCGATCTATCGCGAGAAGAAAGGCCCGGGCGGCAAATACGACTCATTCGCCCTTCAATCCCTCGGATCCATCCACCTGATAACAGCAGAAGGTAATACCAGCGCCCTTTCGATCGTCCGCATCTTCTTCGCCGTCGCCATCCTCATCCTCGTCATCGCCGGCATCAACTATGTTAACCTGTCCACCGCCCGGTCCATGCTGCGATCAAAAGAGGTAAGCGTCCGCAAGATCATCGGCGCGGACAAACCCCAGCTCTTCTTCCAGTTCATCACCGAATCGACCCTGCTCTTCGTCCTCGCGTCCATTCTGGCCTTTACCCTGATCACGCTGTTGCTGCCGCTTTACAATAACCTTGCCGCCAAACAGCTCGTCTTCAACCTGAACGACCCGGGCGTCTGGCTGGTCATGGGTTGCACGATCGTCGGCACGCTCGCCGCGGCGAGCATCTATCCGGCACTGTTACTGTCCGCCTTCCGGCCGATCGACGCGCTGAGAGGGAAGATCGCCTCCCTCGGCATCAGCAACACAAACTTTCGACGGATACTCGTTGTAATCCAGTTTGCCTGCTCCGTCGGGCTTATCATTTCCACCATCGTCATCCGTGATCAGTTGAGGTATATCAGGGAAAAAGACCTGGGATTCGATCAGTCCCAGGTTTTCTCTGTGGCCATGCGTG
>DATJWK010000134.1:0-23728 GCA_035501395.1 Puia sp. | reverse complement strand
CTCCTGAGTCAGAACGACCCGCGTGTTCCCCAAATGATCCTTCTCGAAGAAATCGTAATCCCACCCGTATCCGGTCGTTCCATTGAGATAAGTGTGAAGCGACCACCTGGCACGCCCGTCCTCGTGAAGCATGAATTGAATCGTGTCATAGCCGCCACCCGGATTGTTTATATTGTCGACCTGCTGATATTCAAAACCTCCGATATACGTAACCGTCGTCGAAAGGTTCCTGACGTTGTCGGTTATTATTTTCCGCCACTTCGCGCCTCTGGCGTCGTAAGTGTAGGTGA
Organism: Puia sp.; assembly: GCA_035501395.1. Lineage (GTDB taxonomy): Bacteria > Bacteroidota > Bacteroidia > Chitinophagales > Chitinophagaceae > Puia. The sequence continues at coordinate 23,438 of DATJWK010000134.1, read as the reverse complement.
TGGTACCCGCACCTTTAAGATGGACATACTGAGGCTGGCCGAGATAATTATAGCTAATGGAATCTATTCCTTTGTTGTTGTCGATCCGCAAATTGCCGTCGCCATCGTAAGCGTAGTCCGCCGCGCCCTTAGTCGCAGGATTATAATGAAAATCACCAAGCTGTGTTGTAGCGTTATTATTTGCATCTGTTACTCCGGCTAACTGGTTACTCGCGCCTCCATTCATATAAGTGTAAGTCAAGCCGTCAATAGGCTGCGAACCCCCAACCAGAAAGCCTTGCTGATTCATCGTCAAAATATTGCTATTCGCATCGTACGTCAAATTACTAACGCTGAAATCCACTTTCCCGCTCTTATCAAAGCCGCTGCCGTTATATTGATTAAAATCAGCGCCGGTCAACCGGTTCGCCGGGTCATAAGTAAAATCATATTTTCGGTTAATCCCGCTTCCCGCCGTCTTCCACACCGTTCCTTCGATATTTCCTGAATATTCCGGAAGCTTATACGTGTTGCCCGGGGCGACCGAGCCCGTCTTATCATAGCCAAGCTCCATTCCGAAATAATTGTTGGCAGACCCGTTAACATAGTTAGGATTGATGCCGGTTAACCAACCCCTTACGTTATAGGTAAAAGCCATATTGTCGACGTTATTGCCAAGAAACTTTGTGCTCATTCTACCCCGCTCGCTGTATTGAACACTGTCAATTAACTGATCGGCAGGTTGGCCATCGATGTTCTTAAATACACTTTTGAGCCGGAAACTCGGATCGTATGCCAATTTGGTCAATACGATATGTGTTTGGGCGGCTGGAAGCCCGTTTTTCTTATGCACAAGCATCAGCCTTATTGGCTTGCCGCTAAAATCATATTGCGAGGTCGTGATATCTATACCATTCGAAATGTTGACATCTTCCAGTTGAATAAGTCTTCCCCTATCATCATAGAAATTGACGGATGTTAATAATTGCCCCGACCCGATCACGTACGCTGCCGCACCGGTCTGCACTCCGCGGGTAATAGGAAAATAAGTGATCGGCACGGCGTAAGTGGGCGAAGCATTGTATGTCGTAATAAAATAGCTGCCGCTACCCGTATAGGTCGTCGTCATAGTTGGGCTTATCCCCCCCGGCACCCAGCTATAATTATCATAGTGACTCACCTTCTGCAACTGATACGGGAACCCGGATATATTTGGACAATAGGAACTGTTGATTGCCAGATTTTGCCAATAGGGGAGGCTGTGATTGTCTGTCATAAGGCCGCTGCTGTCGAATCGGTTCAACCCGTCATATTCGGTAACGATCCACTTACCCTGGCTCCTTAAGTTCGAATCCTGCAGCATTACAAGCCTATCCCTTCCATCGTACACCATCCAGGTCTCACCCGAACCAGGGGACTTCTTAATCGCAAGTCGGGATCGATAGTCGTATTCATATCTGAAACATAGCTCATCTGCTATGCTCTGCGTTATAATCCAACTTCCGTTGATTAATTCAACCGCTCTGGGTTGAATAATAAAGCGCTTATTCGCTAATGTATCAAAAACGTAGTAGGTGTTCAGCCAACCTACATGCGCAGGCCCAGGCGAAGCCGACGACTGAACCTTTTTAAGGATCATCCGTTCCTGCAGATCATAATAGGATATAACCTGATTCCCTTGCTCGTCCACAGTCTGGGTTTTATATAACGCCCCCACAGGATAGATACCTAGATCCACGGGCAGGCTGCCAGGCGCCGAAGCAATCGTCCAGTTTTGCACACTGTCTGAAATTGTATTGACGGAGTATTGCCACGCGATGCCTCTGCCACTACCTACCCAGCTGTTTCCCGCCGGATTTACTGCCTGCGACCTGTTCAGTGGAGAAGGTTCAAAAACCGTCTTGCTATAATAGTACTGTTCGCCCGGAAATTGCGCCGAATTGAAAGTACTTTGCTCGCTATTCGCATTCGGCTTATAGTTTCCGTCACCCGTCGCAGAAGTGAACGGCAGATAGCGTGTGGCCTCTCTTCCTAACGGATCATATACCTTCATCGCCACCATATCCTTTTGCAAAGGACTGGCCTGCTTTTCTACCGCCTGGATCGGCCGCCCAAGTCCATCGAAATAAGTCGTCGTCTGCAGTACATCGACCGGACTTGTCAACCCGTCCGCCGTTACGGTGTCCATCACCCCGGGCTTTGAAAGCATGCGTGTCCGGATATAATTAAGACTACTGGGTACCGTACCGATCACCACTTGCCCGCTGCCCGAATTCGCAGTCTGCCCGCCACAGTTGACCTTACACATATAATAGGTCGTAACCGAAACATTTCCCGGAGTGTATGACAGCGCTATCGCCCCACTGATCGCCGTCCACGTCGCATTATCCGGCGAACTGTACCATTGATACGTATAGTTCCCGCCACAGCCGCCGCCCGTGGCTGGTGTACAAGTCATAATACCGGGGCTTGTCCCTGAACCGATCGTGACCGATGCCGGATTTACCACCCCGGCCACCAATTGCGGATATACATTCACAGTCGCCGGCGAACTAGTCACGTTCGCCCCATTGCTGGTCGTAACTACCTCATAATAGACCGTGGCTGTCATCGCCGGTGGGCTATACGAGCTGCCTGTCGCCCCGTTTATCGTCGTGTACGTGCCGTTGCTGGTCGCACAGGATTTCCATTGATAGGTATTGGTTCCACTACCACCGCTTCCTCCCGAAATACTCAGTGCCGTCGGTACCGTATTGTAGTTGATCGATTGACTGGAGGGGCTGACCGTACCTGTGACCAATTGCGGGTATACGGTCACTGTGGCATAACCACTGGTAGCCTGAGCCCCATTGCTGGTCACGATCACCTTATACGTCGTCGTCGCTGTCAGTGCTCCTGGCCCATAGATTGCTGCAGTCGCGCCGCTGATCACCGTCCAGAGGGTACCGCCATCGATGGAATAGTACCATTGATAGGTATAAATACCATTTCCGCCGCTAACACCTGTCAGGTTTAATTGCGCAGGGACGGTATTATAATTGATGTTCTGAGAGTTGCCCACCATACCCCCTGAAACCGGCGGAAGGATGGTCACTAGCACACTGGCGGTATAGGCCGTCGCCCCACTCGTGACAGCGACGCGGTAATAAGTCGAGCTTGTCAGGCTGATTGGAGTGTAGGTTGTGGCAGTTGCCCCCGAGATATTGCTCCAGGTCGAGTTATTGGGGGAGCTTTGCCATTGATAGGCATAGGTTCCAGTGCCACCCGACACGCCGCTTAGCGTCATTACCCAACCATTTGTATTATAGTTAATCGTTTCCGAAGCAGGAGAAATACTCCCTGCATTTAGTGGCGGATAGACATTCACGACCGCCGGCGCTGATGTGACGCTAATTCCATTGTTGGATTGCACCACCTCGTAATAGGTCGTGGCCGTCAATGCGGCGGGCGTATAAGAGCTGCTCGTCGCCCCGCTGATCGTCGTATAAGTGCCATTGCTCGTCGCACACCATTGCCACTGATAGGTATAGCCGCCGGCACCGCCGGTTGTCCCCGCAACAGTCATCGTTGATGGCACCGTATTGTAATTGATCGACTGGCTCGAGGGACTCACCGTTCCTGTTACAAGCTGAGGGTATACGTTAACCGTCTCTACATTGGAATAGGCCGTCGACCCCGAATTAATCTCAGTCACCATCCGCTTGTAGTAATGCGTCGCTGTCAATGCAGTAGTAAAGGAAAGATTGACCCCCGTGGCTCCGCTGATATTGCTGAAATTGACATCGTCCGTACTTTGCATCCATTGGTAAACATAATTTGCCGGGCAGGCCTCCCCGGAGGCTGCCGTACAAGTAAGAGACGCAGGAATTGTATTGTAGTTGATATTTTGCGTGCCTCCGGTAATGGTACCTCCAACCAGGGCGGTTGTAATGGTCACTGTCTCGGATGCATTTCCGCTGGAAGAGCTTAGCGATATACTACCGCTGGTAAAACTGCTGTTCCAGATGATACTGACCGTTGTATTGGTAGAACCGCTATGGCTACCGCTGTTTCCGCCCGTCGTAAGTGCCCCGTTCGTAATGGTATAAGAGAAATTGCTTGACGCGCTGAACAAAGTATAAGAATAAGTATTCCCGCCAACCACGCAGCCGGGACCGCTAACAGAAGCCTGCCCCATTGCCACTCCAACAAACCCCGCAAGACAAATGACCAAAAAAATTAGCTTTTGCATAAAATGGGTTTATTGGTTCATATAGTGGTATTCGATCGTTTTGATGATATTGCCGTCCTGATCTTTAATATATTTCAACCTCCCGAGCATATCATAGTAGTAATAGGTGACCCGGTTATCGACATCACATTCGCTGCTGATACCTTCCAGAAGGTTATAGGTGTACGTTGTCATTTGCGCTGTCGAAGGATACAACCTCAGCTCATCGATCTCAGCCGTGCCGGAGACAGATACTGACGTGACTCCCGTTATTGTATGCTCGAAATAGTACCAGGTGGTACCGTTGATATTGATTGTCTTGCCTTGAAGCACCGATATCGTTCCGGTTACCGTTGACGCGGTTGACAACATGCTCCAATAGGAAACTACATATGTGTTCCCGCCGGTCAGACCGGTCCGGCTGACTGCTCCCCCTCCAGCAAGACTATATGCTCCATTCCCGGTGAAGCCATGACCCGGATCGACCCCGCTGGCCGAAAAGGTCCAGCCACCCGTACCGTTCGACTCAAAACTGGTATAGGCTATTTGGTCGATCGTCGTATTTACTGCTTTAGCTATCGGCTCGGAATTATTGTAGTCCCAGATATAGGCATTTGTGACGCCGCTGTGCGGCGTCACCTGCTGGACATTCCCAAGGGCCCAAGCATCAGAAGACTCCAACGCATACCGGCTGTCCTTCACAATCGAATTTCCGCTCACCGCCGCCGGAGCAAAAGTTGTCGACGGCGCCTGGAGATTGATCAATTGCGTATTATACGGATACACGGAACCCGCCGGATTCGATGAAAAATCGTGATGGGTATATTCGCTGTGAATTAGCCTGCCGCTATTCCATGTGCTGGTTTCAATAACCGGGTCCTGATAGTTATCCTGCATCACAAGCACCGGTTTCAACTCTCCATCCGCCGCCGCCTCCGCACTCGTATGATCAGTGGCATAGGTGCCTCCTGGACCATATGTCTGTTTACGCCAGGTAATATAAGTTTGCCGATCGATCGCCTCCATATACCGCCAGTCCTGGAATGCGCTCCACCGGGTCAAAATGTAATTGGGATCCGAAATAGCAAGCTTTATATTCCCCAAAGAATCGGACAGCCACGTGTTGTCCAAGTTGATATTGCTGTAAAAGGTCGGCAACTGATCCGGGATATTGAAATTGCTGATCCGGAAGTCAAAGGCATGGCTGATCTTGCTGACCAGCGTTTGACCGCTGGAGGAATACGCCAGTGTTTGCGTTGGCTGGTGATGATATCGGCTTCCGTAATAAGTGGTTCCAATATCCGTTGTGCTGTTCCCCGTCAAAGGATCATATAAACGCGTAACCACACTGTCTCTTACCTTTTTGGCAGATTGCAAATTGTATTCGGTAAGAACCGCTACTCCGACAGGGATGAATGTGAGTGAGGGTATATTAGCTAAGGGATCCTCCTCTTGCCCTTGGCTGAGCGAAACGGGCTGTTGTTCATAATTCGTCACAAAGAATTTATCAATAAGTCCCGGAGTCGTAAGGGAATCGAACTGGTACAACGGGATCGAGTTCATCGATTTCAATAATTGTCCGCTGGCATTAAATTCTGCCCGGTAGGCCAATTCGCCACGTTGGGGGTCGAAAGGCAGGGGAGCAGCCGGTGAGTTCGGAATGGCGGGTGAACAATAGGTAGTCGTCGTTCTGACGCAGACGTCTGTAATCGGTGGATCTGAAGGATGGACAAAAGCGCCGTTGTTACCGTAATACTGATATTCCGTGTAGCCATTCCCTGTCTGCGAAACGTAGACCTCCGCATAGCCGATGTGGTTTCCCATCGAGGTTGCCATCGGCCGGATACTCGATGGGGATTGATAATAGCTCGCTCCGGTATAACAGAACATACAACCTAGCGAACTGCACCAAAGTCCATTCACCTCTGCCCACAGATCATTTCGAATCGCTTGTACATAAACCGGCTGACTGAACAAAATTCCCGACGATTGCCCACCTGTAACATTATTGAAAGTATACTGATAGTTAGTCACCTGATTTGTGGCTGTCATCCCGTCATTGTGCGTGATGGTCTTGATTCGCACCCCGCCAACCTGAGAGTTTCCATAAACAGTACTGGGAACAAGATCATAAAGCGTTTCACTTATACCCGAACCACCCAATGGCCCATTATTATTATTGTCGACCAACTGCGGCGTATAAGTTGTGCCTGATGGCAATGTGGTGTAGGTAGTATTCGACAGGCCTGCGCCGACGGAGTAATTCTGAGAAACGAATCCATTGACCAACAAGTTTAAGGTACCCCCCGTCTCCGTGTTCGGCTGATTGCTGGACATATCGATTTCATAAGTATCGGCATTCGTGGTGAAAGGAGTACCGGTCACCGTTTGATTCCCGTATCCGGCAGTCAAATTGGAAACCACAGTCTTCGTATACGTCGGGGTGGCGGTATATACGTAGTTAGATTCGTAAGTGAACTGGGTATATCCACCGGTAGGGTACGTTATTTGCTGCAATGCACCGCCTTCACTATAAGGCCAATGGGTGTCCCGGTCTGCTCCGGGATAGGTAATCAACTGCCCAGGCAATCCTGCCTGTGGAGCAACGGTATATGTGGGAATGAGCCCCTGATTGGACGTCACCCCGTTATAGAACCCCCAATGGTCGATGCCCATGCTCAATTTCCTCGGAACCGTTCCGGAATAATAAGCGAATTTGTATGATGGTACATGAAGCGAGGCATCGCAGCTGGTTTCCCGGACGCTGTCCAGCCGGAGACGATATTCATCCGAGGTTGGCTGAAATTGCGGATAGCTAACGGTTAGCAATTGCCCTGTCAACGGCGTATTGTCATAAAAATATCCATAGTACAACGAATCTTTTTTACATAGTGAACTGGATTTGATCGTGATCGACCCCAAAGATCGTGCACCATTCACGGCATCATTGTTCGCCTGATCCGTAAGTCCGGTATACGTATAGTTCGGAAAAGGGCCGGTCCCCAGGCTCATATCTTGACGCAACGCCCCCGGTGTAAAGTCAACTTCACCGTCTGAAAAGACGATCTTGGAGAGCCGCACGCCGTTGGTAAAATTTTTACATAGATCATACTCGTGAGTGTACTGATTCAAGTTAGGATTTTCCACGGAAGGGATCGGAAACATTGAATACAAATAGTAACTATAGCTCTCCGTTTTATAGATCAACGATATCGAGTCTTGCCGGTCAGGTGAATAGATCTTATTGAGATACCAGGCGGATACCGCGCCTTGTCCGTTATACTGCAATTGAGTGGTGACATCATAGGTGATCTCAATGGCATCCGGATTTCCGTCGGTGTTGGGATTCTGCCCAAAATAATACTGTAACCCGTCGGGCGTCGTGATAACAAATCCGATCATGCCGCGCCAATCGGTACTCGAATAGATCGGTGCGATCTGCATGTCCTGTTCCGGCATAATGATGGGTGTCCGGTCGTCATTGAAATAAAATTTTCCCGTATGCCCATTGAAGTTAAAGAAGTACAGGTCTGGTTCCCCATCAAAGATCCCGGCTTCGATATTGCCATCTTGTGCTGGATTGTTAGTCACCGGCATGCCTGTCCTTCCCACAGGGCAGTATGGCAATACAGTGGAATTGCAGCCGGCGGGCCCGGGACTAAAAAGATAGCTGCTATACCCATAATCGCTGTAATGCCCTTTCGTCGTAAAGGCGGAGTTCAATCCTCTATCGTCAGGCGCGCCCACAACAGTCCGCGTGATCACCCCACCTGCATCCAGACTCCACCCGGCGCCAACCCAGCTGGCCTGTTCCTGGACTTTCAACCCCGACGCATGATAGTTTAAGCTGATCGGCAGTTGGATCGACCTGGTGTTAATCGTATAGATCGGGATATTGACTTCCGGTATCCCGGTATGTTCATTTACAGGAATGTCTCCATATTTTCCAAGCGAAGCGGCGGTAGGGGAGACAATGCTGACCTGACCGATAGTGGTATTATAGCTCTGAGCTATTATGGAAGTCGTCACCGCGCACCACAGGAAAAGAAGGCAGATTATATTCTTTTGCATATTAATGGATGTCTATGAAAAATAAATCTTGACTAGAACGAATACCCTACCCTGAACACAAACGGTTGCGTCCTCGGCACCTGCTCATAACTCAGAAAGTCCCACAAAACACTCACCTGCGTCTTCTTGAACATCGCGCTCTTCAACGACACCGTCTTACTCACTCCGATCAGCCCGCTCGGCGTCCACCGGCTCAACAACCGGATATCCCGGAAGCTCGTGAAGGGCGTCAGATAGTTCAGCTCGTACCCTCCCGTCAGACTAAAACTCTTTTTCAGATGGATGTCCGCAAACGACCGCAGCCCAACTCCCTGGCTCGAAACCGCAATATGTTGGATCGGTCTCCCCCATCCGATCTTGTAGCTCGCGCCCACTCCGATCAGGTTCGAATGCCCCAGCTTATACGCCAGCGTCAACCCCAGATCGCTATAGCTGGGGTAATACGTCGTTGCCGGCATCGTCTGGAAATATGTCCCGTACTCCAGCCGCTGAAAAAACGTCTTTGTCCGCTGATCATTTGGCTTGAAATTCGGCATGTCCATACCGCCGCTCCCGCCTCCCAGCGAATTCAACTTGTTGTGTAGGTTATTGATATCCTGCTGCGCTGTATTCAGGCTGCTTTGTATCGCCGACGCGCCGCTTCCTCCCGACTGCCCGATCTGACTCTGGATCATCGATAAGACCTGGTCGCGCGTCTGCATCCCGCTCAATGACTGCGGATCATCATATCCCGCAGGAACGCTAAACAGCCCAGCCAAAAAACTATTCTGTTTCATGAAACTCGCAAAGGCCGGGATCTTTTCCATCAAACCGAGCGCCGTCCGGATCATTTTGTCGGGGTCGTTGAGCATCTGCCGGTATTCCCGTACCTGCTCGGCATAGTAGTAGGCTTCCTTGTTATAACGCTGCAAGGCGCTGCTCACGCCGCCAGGCACCTGTGTATACTGACTCAAGTACTGCTGGATCTGGGCCTTGCGAGCCGCGATAAAGGCCTTTATCGCATCGGCATCCTGCAGCTTTGCCTGCAGCTGCTGGACCTGCGCCAGCGCCGCCTGAACCTGTGCCTGCCCGGCAGCATCGCCATTCAACAGCGATGGGTTCTTGCTCAGAAAACCCAACATGCCATTTAATGAATCCGCATGCGGAAGGTACTCGGGTCCCATGGACGAGAACACCCGGCTGCTGTCCTCCCGGAACTTTTGCATCCAGGCTGTATACCGCTGCTGAGGGTTCTGCGGAAAGAGCCCCGCGGCTTTGGCCGAATCGGTCTTGTACAGGTCCGACCGGATGGCCGCCTCGTTCCGCGACATCCGCTGAAGGTATCGCTGGGTCTGCCGTTCGAGTCTTCGCTCTAACGTTGCCGTCCGACCGCTGATCTTATTGAATAGCTTGGTGGGGAAACCCGCCAGTTGACCAAGAGTTGAATCAACCGATTGGGCGCAGGCAACCGTTATGGCAAGGCAAAGCGCTGCCATAAGGCTTAAAGCCGGTTTATTGAACATGAGAGTAGTGTTCAGTAGTTACATCCTTTCATCAAGAGAGGTGGTGGGAAGCTGGGGGGAAAGGCATATAGCGCTGTCGTCGGAATCGCACATGCGCGCAGGATAAGCTGCATTTCATAGTAGCAAAGTGTTTGGTTAACTGGTTATTGATTAGCGGGACGACCAGGAAAAGAAATCAGGAGGGAAAAGGACTATAGTTTAACGGTCGATACGAAGTTAAGTTAAACAAACGCGGAATTCCAATTGCCATTCCGGTTATTTTGGGACAACTTTATAATCGCGTAGATTTGGCACTTAACCGTGCAACTCCGGCACATAACCGCGCTTTAAATCGAAGCCCCCACTCATCGATCCACCGCTATCGTCACTACTTTTTTCCCCGACCCGATGTCCCGCTTGTTGGATTGCACCCTCGTTCATCGAAATGCCGGCATATCATTTATTTGGAGAATTCACCTCCCTCCGCATCACATAATCCTCCAACTCCGCGCCCGGCCCGATCAGGGTCACGATCTCCTGCTCGACCTCATACCCATGCCGCCGGTAAAAACTCACCGCCGCTTTATTCGCGCGCAGCACAACCAACTTTATCGCCGGCACCCCGGCCGCGACCGCCTCCTGGAGAACAAAATCCATTACCCGCCGGCCCAGCCCCTGCCCCCGGCGATCCGACCGCAGATATAAATGTGTCAAAATCATCACTCCATCCTGCTGTTCATGCAACGCAAAATATCCTGCCAGCGCGCCGTCCACCTCGACGCGGTAGTGTCGATATCCATCCGCCGCCTGTGCCTCCAGCGCCACGGCCGTGTGCCCTGACTCAACAAGATAATCAGCCCACTCCCGCGGAAAATACGAGGCATACACTTCAGCCAAAACGGCTCGCCCGAAGGTTTCCATCTCCTTGAATTGCATCTTCGTATTCGCCTTCGTGATCAAGATCATGTAAACGTTTCCGCCAAATATCCATATTTTCTGCAACGCTGAGCTTACCGCTCGCAAATCGGTGTTCATAGCGACAAGTGCGGTGATGCTCCTGATTGCGCTGCTGACGACCGCCGTGCAGGCGATTCGTGCGGCTTTCGCATCGCCAATTTCATCCCCGCGAGAATGAGCCAGATAAACCCCGGAAACCTCGTAAGCGGGATCAGCAACGTCAACCCGGGCGACAAAAGCGAAAGCGAGCTTGCCTCCCCGATAATCGCCAGAATAACCCCAAAAACCACCATCCAGCGCGGCAGCAGCCGCGCAAACCCCGCCGACACCGCAATCCCCGCGACGAGCAGACCGAACGGCACCGAATAACCTACCCCGCCGATCGCAAACGACAGATAGTAGAGCCCCCGCACCGTTCCCTCATCGCCGGCCATACCCGGAAAAGCCAGGGTCCAGCCGATCAGCGACGATACAACCACGCCTGCGACCGTCAGCAGTCCGCCAAACAATCCGATCGTCGGCCCGGCGGCCTTCACGCCCAGCCACCGTAACCGGGTCCATATGGTCACTGTAAAGATGCCCAGCGGGATCGCGGACAGAAATTGAAAAAATGAACACATCATCGCATCATGCGGATGCTCGCGAAAATAGGCGACCACGGCGGCCGCCGGATCATAGGGGTTGGGATAATGCGGCGCACCCGGCGTAAACGTGATTACATAAGAAAGGCCCAAAATAAAGAGTGTGGCGAAGATCACCGCAAGGATCCCGACATGAGGACCCCGAAACCGAATGGTCGGATTGTTTTCCATAACCGTTGTTTTTAGTTGTTTTAAATCATTAATATAGTTTGTATCACAAACTAAAATTGCAAAAAAAATATCTCGTCCCCTCTCACAAGTGCAAATACTTTTTGATATCCTCCACATACTTCTCAAAGGCCTTACGCCCTTTCGCCGTAAGCTTGCAGATCGTATGCGGATAACTGCCCTTAAACGTTTTCACCACCTCAACATATTCCTCCGCCGCCAACCGCTTCAACTGATGGCTGAGATTGCCCTGGGTCGTGCCCGTCGCCTCCATCAGATAGTTGAAGTCGGCCTGCTTCAGCTTGACAAGCGCCGACACAATCGCCAGACGAACCGGCGTACTCAACACCGGATCCAATTCATTGTACATCTCCTGGTTACTCATGTGCCGCTTTCAAAAGGTATCCCGGAATCAAATACCCGCCAACCATCGCGATCCCGTTCAGTAGGGGCAGCCAGGTATTGGGCAAATACGCGCCCGCCACCGCCGCCGCAAAGAAGATCACGCCACCCCAAATCAATGGCTTGAACTTCATCAAAAGACCCGAGACCAGCGTGCCGATCCCCGCCACCACAAGTGTGTACAAAAACGGCGTCCAACCCCTGCTCAGGCTTACAAATACCACGAGCATAAAACTCAATCCCAGCACCAGCCACAACCGGTTAAAAAAATAGCCAAAATAGGTTTCCGTTGACGCCTCGGTCTTCATTTGCCGGTACCAGATCAAACTCGTCACAATCCCCGCGACCACGAGGATCGGAAATGGCAGGAAAAAAAACCGGGTACCGGTGTATTGCCGGAGAACAAAAAAAGCCACGCTCGCCGTCGCGATCAACCAGCCCCACAACAAAAAATACCGGCTGTTCTCCCGGAAATTATCCTTCGTTTTCCGGATCGCATCCGCAATAAGCGCCAGGCTCTCCTGCGGTAACAAGGTTCTTTCTTCAGATTGCATCGTTCCAAATTTACATCACAAAGTAAATATAGTTTGCAATACAAACCAAATTTATTTTATTCGCCCTTCCATTAGTATATTTGATTATCTATTGGTATGAATCGTTCCCTCCCGATCCAACTTTTCCTCGCCTTACTCCTTATCCAGGGTCTGCGCGTCAGTGGCCAGATCCCCGTTTTTGGCGTTTACTTTTGCGCCGATACCCGTTATAGCCCCGGCCATGGCGGCGGCATCGTTCCGCTTGCTCCCCATACCTGGCTCTACGCCAACGATAAACTGATGATGCCGGACAATATTGCCGAGCTCACACTCTTCACCCGCGATACCTGCTATATCCGTCTGCTGGGCAAAGGCAACTATACGGTCGCCGAGATTGAAAAACGGCCGCGCATCCCGATCCGCGACACGATGATGATCCGGTACTATTCGTTCTTCTGGCAGGAAAAGATAAAGCCCGCGCCTTTCGTGACCCGTAACATGGTGAACTCCTCCGGTAATACCTCACGTTCGCCAAATGCTACCCCATTCATCTTCGATCCTCGCCCCCATTATGCAACTTCCCTCGACAGCATCGTCTTCCGCTGGCCAAATGTCTCCTGGGCCCGCAAATATTTCCTTCGCCTCCGGGGCCCCGACGGTCATCTGGTCTATGACAGCGTCCTTACCGACACGCAGACAACCGTTCACTTTCCCGGGCGCATGCCCATGGGCAACACGTATGGGTGGGCGTTGGATATCGTCGGCGAAGGCGGCCGCCTCCAGTTTGCCGACTCAGGCCATATTGCATTGGTGGATGAATCAAAAGTGCTCCCGCAATTGCCGCCCGTTCCTATCGATTCCCTCGGCGGCATGGCTACGATCTTGCGTGAGATCGAACGCGACGAAAATGCAGGCTGCACCCGCCAGGCAGAAGCGCTCTTGTTCCGCCTCTACAGCGACTTCCCACGGATGCCGCGTTGGACAAACTATACGCCGCCTTTAGACAAAGGAATTATTTCTAAGCTCGCCATTCTCGCGGTCGCCGCACCCCCCCCCGCCCCCTACAATCGCACCGCCATCTGCGGCACTTCGCCCGCCCAGAACGCCATCCGCTGAAACGGATCTCCAAGATCCATCCGGAACCTCACCCAAGCCCCATTGTCAAGCACCGCACAGTACTTATCACCCGTAATATCATCCGGAAATTGCCAGAGAATATGATAACCTTCATCATTGGAAAAGCCTTCGAGATCGTTTTGTAGCAGCCCACCCGACTTCCCCCAGATTGCCCGTTTCAACGAACTCACTATTTCATAGTTATCGTCGATCATCGCCACATCCATCACCTGGAACGCATACACGACCTTAATGCGGTCAAAATACCCATCAAGCCATTGTACCGCCGACAACGGCTGATGCTCGCGGATCAGCAGGCGAAACTCATCCAGCTCCGCCTGCGCCAGACAGCCGGGGAAAACAAAATTTTTCTCGATCTGGACAAGCCTCGACCCCTTGGCGGACTCCACATCGATCACCGACCAGGGACCATCCTCCCGGTCGGGACTCAACGAAGCGACAAGCCCATCGCTTTCAAGCGCCGCCTCCAGCTCGTCCAACGGAATGACATCATCGTAAACACCAAGAACGCGAATAAAATGACCCATAAACACAAGTTACCAAAAATTGGTAACTTAATGCTGCGCCGGCCTCGTCGCAACCAGCCGTTTCAGCGAAGCCCCGATGCCCTTTATAAAGAGATAATTTGTAGTTCCGCCGACCGCCGCACCCAGTATCGGTACCACCCGCGCCGCGGTCCGCTCGCCCATCCGGATCAGCAGTCGCTCCGCGATCCGCACCATGACGGACTTCGTCAACAAGACGCCGGTCTCCACGCCTACCGAAACCGCCACTATAGCAATAAAATCTTCAAAACTGACTTTGTAATCGCCGGTCTTCGCATAGATGACCGCGAGCGTCACCCGGAATTGCTGTGTAAGATTGTTCAATACATCCGCCGGCACACCCACCACCAACGTCGCCACGCCGCCGATCCCCGTGACCACACCCGTGGTTGCCGCAACGCGTGCGCAATGGTTGACAAAGCCATCCAAGCCCATCTCGTCAACCTTCTTCTTCACCGCCTCCCGGTCAACCCGGTCGAAGAGACGCCGGAAAATATGCGTAGCCAGTAATGACGACCGTCTCTGGATAGTTTGACTTACCATACCGTTGTGCGAGCAAATTCCATACCTCAAAGCACATACACGAACCGCACCGTTGCAGGAAAATACACCATCGGAGCCTTCGGCGTCTGCCCCGGATCGGGATATAACCTGATGTCACTTTCATTTACACGGGTATAGCCCCGCGGAAGGCCGTGCCAGACCACCGTCCGGCCCTTCAGACCCAGGCCGATATTCGGTTCCAGCCGCCACCGGTGGTTGGACGAGATCCGGATCTGGCCGCCAAACCACACCCCGCCGCCAAGGATGATGTCTTCCACTTTAGCCGTGTAGTCGCGCACGAACGTGTCGTTAATATTGTCAAAGAATTCGTCGACACCATGATAGTAGACATCCTTATACCTAAACTCACCCGCGAAAAACAGGCTTTGCCGCGGCCCGAAATAATATTTGAGCGCCAATATTTCCCGTATCCCACCCCGACAACTGTATGTCGCCCCGGGGTACGTCTGAAAAAGCGCTGACGATTCGAGCCAAATTTGCAAATACCGGTTGAATTGGTATCCTACCCCCAAACCCAGCGCTGACTGCAGCTCATAAACCCCTAATGGATTAAACGACAGGCTCCAATGTGCCGAATCCGCCCGATAGTAAGGCCGTGCCTCGGTCGCCGCGAGCCGCTCCGCCGGCTTCATATGCATAAGCCGCTCCCGCTCATTCCACATCCGCAACATCTCCTGCTGCCGCCGCTCCTTCAACGTGAGTTTCCGTGCCGCCGTGTCACTTACCCGTCCCTCCCCGTTTGTGGTCGAACTACCCGCCCGCCCCGTCGTGTCCGCCGTTTGCGCGCAACCGAAAAAATAAGTGAAAGACAGCCCTGCGACGAACAAAAGGTATTTCATCTCCAAGCCAATGAATTCGCATCTATGACAACGATTAGCTCGAGTCCGTTGCATCATACACCCCTTGTTGCATCATACACCACGTGCCGCCTCAACCAATGCCCCTCCGCCAATTTCGGATGCTCGAACTCGCCCGCCTTTTTCATCCCGATCTTCTGCATCACCCGCTCCGACCGCACATTCCCCACCGCCGTGAACGCATAAATCCGCTCCAACCCCAACTGCTCAAACCCATGCCGGAGACACGCGGTCCCGCCCTCCGTGGCATAGCCGAACCCCCACGCCTCCCGCCGCAATCGCCAGCCAATCTCCACACACGGCGTAAAAAACGCCTCGAAATTCGGCCGGCCCAATCCGACAAACCCGATCAACATCCCCGTGGCCAGCTCGTCGGTGGCATAAAACATATATCCGTGCCGGTCAAAGCAGGCTTCCATCCGCGCGATCGACTCCGCCGACTCTTCACGTGTAAGCAACCCGGGAAAAAACTCCCTTACCTCGGGGTCTGCATTCATTTCCGCAAAAATATCCAAGTCGGAATCCCTCCACCGCCGCATCCCAAGCCGGGCCGTTGTCAGCAAATAAGGCATCGAGCTATCCATAACTTGCAAGATATCTAAACACCGACTATATTTGAAATATGAAACCAAAATATCTGATTGCCTTTCTCCTTGCTGCAGCAACCGCCTCCACCCGGGCCCAGTCCCCCATCCCCGACACCGGTAAATTCTTCGTAAAAGCAGAGGTCATGCCCGACTTCCCCGGCGGAGACAAGGCCTGGATGGCCTTTCTCAATAAGAACCTCCATTACCCGATGGACGCCGTCAGTAATGAGATCTCCGGAACAGTCATCGTGCAATTCATCGTCGAACCCGATAGCACCCTAACCAACATCCAGGCAATCAGCGGCCCGAACGGCGGCGGCTTGCGCGAAGAAGCGATCCGCGTAATAAAAGAAAGCGGAAAATGGGCGCCCGCCCTGCAAAATGGCCACATCGTACGATGTCGCACAAAGCGCCCGATCAAATTTGTCCTGCAGTACTGATTAATTCCCCGACCCCGGAAGAGTCATATTCGTCTCGTCTATAAGATTATACCTCGACGGCACACTAAAATACCCGCGCGCCCTCGGAACAAATTTGGTGTCGGCAGAGACAAGATTCATGGTGACCAGTAGCCCCTGCTTGTTATTACTGCTGCTCGCCTGCACTACCACCCCGCTCGCCCCCGCCGCCATCAGCTTGACAAAATGCGGATAACCCGGCGTGTAATAGGTAAATGCACCCACCACCCAAAGCGTGGGCGACCCGCCGATATCGCCGGTCGTATAAATATCTTTGGTACTGATACCAAGCGCCGACTTGGTCGTGATCACGTAGTGGTTACAGTTATATCCGTTCACGGAAGCCGACCCGGCCGCTGCGGCGGTGACCGCCCCTTGGTTCTTCATAGCCCCCGCCATTAAGGTGCCCATATATTTTTGCTTGTAGGCATTCATGGTCCTGTACTGCAAATGGGTCTCCGTGGCGGCCGCGAAATCAAAAATAATCGTGTCCTGTGCGTGAAAGGTGGTAGTGTCCGTGACGCCGTTGGTTAGTTTGATGGTGTAGGCCGTTACGATCGCATTCGTTCCATTCTGGACATAGGTCATCACCGTCCGGCTACCTTGCTGATCGATTTGGTAAACGAGCTTGCCATTAAACTGCGCGAAAGCCGACCCCGCGGCCGTCACGAGGAGGAACGTAAGAAGGGTTTTCATGTCAAAAATTTGCCCAATACTAACTTCTTCCCCACCCATTCCAAACGCCCATTCCATTTCCGGCGGGCGCGGGTCAATTTCCGGTAAAACCCGTTCTGTCTACCAGCGTATAACCGGACGGGACGCTAAATTCCGCCGCCCGGTATCTTCGCGGCTGCTCGATGGCCATCAGGTTCATCGTGTAAATGACCCCCTGATGCGGTGAACTGGCGACAACCTTGACCACCACTCCGCCGGCACCCTTTGCGAGGAGTTCCAAAAGATGCGGACTCCCTGGCGGATAATACAGGTAAGCGCCTACCACCCAAACAGATGGAGAAACACCCTGACCGAAATCCCCCGTTAGCCAGATATCCCGGATACCCGTTCCCAGGGCCGACGTGGTCGAAATCGTAAAGTGCATACACTTATGCCCATTGGCCGTGTCAGGACCATTGGCGGTGACCGTAGTGGAAGTCTTCCCTTTCATCCGCGAGGCCACCATCGCCGCTTCCGTGATGGCCAGGTATCTCATCTTCATCGCCCTCCTGGTCTCGTACTGCAAGTGGGTCTCGTTACTGTCGGCAAAATTGTAGAGGATGGTGTCCTGGGCTTTAATCGTCGAACTGTCGGGGATCCCATTTTTAAAGGAGATGTCATAGGCCTCCATCTTGCCCGAAGTGCCGGTCTGAAAATAGGTCATCACGGTTCGTGACTTTTTCTGATCCACCTGGTATACCAGTTTGCCATTGAATTGCGCGGCCGCGGGCCCCGTCACGGCAAGTAAAAGACACACAAAGGGGAGTCTCATGTTTGATCGGTTTGCCACAAGGTCGCCCCGGGCAACGCCCCGCCAAAACCCGAATCCATAACCGGCGGCCCCCATTCCGTATCCGGCGCCGCCGGCCGCCGTATCCTACCTATATACATCCAGCAGCCCCTCCGGTAGCTCCACATGCACTTCGCGTTTTTTCGCGTCCACCCGCCGCAACGTCTGCTCATGCACCGGGATCAACGCTTCTTTCCCCTCAAGATCGATCCGGCACAACACCTGGTGCGGCTGTTCGATCACCTCGAGGATCTCCCCGAGATCGACCCCCCCGTCAAAAAGCCGGAACCCCACCATGGAGATCGGCGCCGTCCGCCCCGCAAACCGCTCAAAATCCGCGTCGGTCAACCAAACCTCCTTTTGCACTACGCGCCGGGCCGCCTCCTTTGTGTCGATCCCCTCCAGCTTCACGTACACCTCGGAATCACTCTTTACCCGGATCCCCTCCACAAACCACGGTAGCATCTCGTCGCGATGCTCTTCCAAAAAGATTGCCTTCAACCCCTTCAAACCCGTCTTCTTCCCAAGCCGGTGCTCCAGCACCAGCTCGCCTTGCAGGCCAAAGACCGCCACCAGCCGGCCGATATTGCGATAATTCGACGTCATGATGTCATAAAAAAGGAGGCTGTTAAGCCTCCTGGAAGATTAGTTTTACCACGAACATTTATGCCTCCTGCTGAGCAGCCGCGGGTCCGCCTTCGCTCTTGCGCTCTGCCCGCTCCGGGCGCTCTCCACGTTCGGAACGTTCTACCCTCCTCACCGGAGGACCACCCGCACCACGACGACCGCCGGGCCGGGCCTTCCTGTTCTCTTCTGCGCGTTTCTTCAGGGCTATCTCATGTTCGCCATGCCACTTCTGGAATTTCTCCATCGCAGCCGCGTCATCGAATAACCCTAATTTGACACCACGCAATAAATGTTTCAGATACAATACGCCTTTGTAGGAAAGGATGCGGCGAACCGTGTCGGTCGGCTGAGCACCTTTGTGCAGCCAATCCAGCGCCTTCTGGCGGTCAAGCTGAACGGAAGCAGGAACTGTTAAAGGATTGTACGTACCGATTTTCTGGATGAATTTACCATCCCTGGGCGCACGGGCATCGGCGACTACGATGAAGTAGAAAGGCCGCTTCTTAGACCCATGGCGTTGCAGTCTGATTTTAACTGGCATTTTAAATAGAAATTTAAATGCGTGAACAAATAAGGTTACCTATTCCAATTTTGGGAGTGCAAATCTAGCACTCAGTGATCACATTTCAAAAATAATACTTCGGGAACTAACGAGCGAATATTGCAGGCAAAATTTTCGGCGGGCTATAACGATTTAACATTCATGGAATAATGTCCACAACGCACATTATCAGCAATTTCCGTGCCCCCGCAGGACGCCTGCTCCATACACCCGGGCCCCCGCCGCCCCTCGACCCTACCTCTTCCCGGCCCCTTGCCGCCCTCGACCTTACCTCCTCCCGACCTCCTGCCGTCCCTCGACCCTGCCTCTTCCCGACCCTCCAACACCTTCAACTCACCCGCGCCGCAAAGCCCCATGCCCTAACGCCTCATCCCCCGCATCGCCCCCATGGGCATCTTATTCATCTGCTTCATCATCTGTTTCATCTGATCGAATTGCTTCAGAAAAGCATTGACCTCGCCGATATCCTTTCCGGCTCCGCGGGCAAGACGCTGCCGCCGCGACAGATCGATCACATCGGGGTTCGCCCGCTCAAACGGCGTCATCGAACGGATGATCGCCTCGATTCCCTTGAAGGCATCATCGCTGATATCGATGTCCTTTATCGCCTTCCCGACTCCCGGGATCATCCCCAACAAGTCTTTGATATTTCCCATCTTCTTGATCTGCTGCAGCTGCGATAAAAAGTCCTCGAAATCGAATTGATTCTTCCGGATCTTTTTCTCCAGCTTCTTCGCCTCCGCCTCGTCGAATTGCGCCTGCGCCTTCTCCACCAGCGTCGTGATATCCCCCATCCCCAGGATCCGCTGCGCCATCCGTTCGGGATAGAAAACATCCAGTGTATCCATTTTCTCCCCGCTCGAAATAAACTTGATCGGCTTGGCCACCGTGTACTTGATCGAAAGGGCCGCACCACCACGCGTATCGCCATCGAGCTTTGTCAACACCACACCGGAGAAATCCAACCGGTCGTTAAAGGCTTTGGCCGTGTTCACCGCATCCTGGCCCGTCATCGAGTCAACGACGAAGAGGATCTCCTGCGGTGTCACCGCCGCCTTGACCGCCGCCACCTCCTGCATCATCGCCTCATCCACCGCCAGCCGGCCGGCCGTATCCACAATAACGACATTCTTGTTTTTACTCCGCGCATCGCGCACCGCATTTCGCGCAATCTCCACCGCATTCTTGTTGTCGGGCTCGCTGTACACTTCCACGCCGATCTGCTCGCCAAGCACCCGGAGTTGTTCGATGGCCGCCGGCCGGTAGATATCCGCCGCCACCAGCATCGGCGACAGCCCCTTTCGCGTCTTTAGATAGTTGGCCAGTTTGCCGGAAAACGTTGTTTTACCGCTACCCTGCAACCCCGCGATCAAAATCACCGCCGGGGACCCTTTCGCATTGAATTCCGCCTCGCTTCCGCCCATCAGGTCTACCAGTTCGTCCTTTACGATCTTCACCATGAGCTGTCCGGGGCTGACCGCCGTCAGCACTTTTTGCCCCAGCGCCTTCTCCCGCACCGTGTCGGTAAATTCCTTGGCGATCTTAAAGTTAACATCGGCGTCGATCAGCGCCCGCCGGATGTCTTTGACGGTAGCCGCGATATTTAATTCTGTAATGCGCCCCTCGCCCTTAATTTGCTTAAAGGCAGTCTCCAGCCGCTCGGATAAACTTTCAAACATAGTCTAAAAAATAAAAAAGTGAACATAACCAAGTTACATTCACTTAAAGAGGTGCGAAAATACGAAAAATTATCGAAGTCAGTAAAGTCCGCGCAGGGCGCGAAGTGTAGATTTATATTCCCAAATAACTCCTTAACATTTTTGACCGCGAATTGCTCCGCAGTTTGGTAATAGCTTTATCCTTTATCTGGCGGACCCGCTCGCGGGTCAGGTTGAACTTTTCGCCGATATCCTCCAGGCTCATCGGATGGTCGACACCGATACCGAAAAAGAAACAGATCACCTCTTTCTGGCGTTCCGTCAGCGTCTTCAGACTGCGGTCGATTTCCTGCTTCAGCGACTCTTTATGCTCGATATTCGAATTGGCCAGCTCGGCATTGGGGTTTTCCAGTACATCGATCAGGGTATTGTCCTCCCCTTCCGACAGCGGCGTGTCCATGCTGACATGCCGCGCGGCGATCCCGAGCGATGACGAAACCTCTTCGATATCCAGCTCCAGTACTTCGGCCAGCTCTTCGGCCGACGGTTCCCGCTCGAATTCCTGCTCCAGCTGCGAATATGCCTTCTGGATCCGGTTGGTCAATCCTACCTTATTCAATGGTAAGCGAACGATCCGGGACTGCTCGGCCAACGCCTGCAGAATACTCTGACGGATCCACCATACTGCGTAGGAAATAAATTTGAAACCCCGGGTCTCATCAAACCGTTGTGCGGCCTTGATCAAGCCGAGGTTGCCTTCATTGATCAGATCAGGCAGCGAAAGACCCTGATTCTGATACTGCTTGGCTACGGATACTACAAAGCGAAGGTTCGCCTTGGTAAGTTTATCGAGAGCTCGTTGATCTCCCTGCTTGATACGGATGGCGAGTTTGACTTCTTCTTCGGGACTGATCAACTCTACTTTTCCAATCTCCTGCAGGTATTTCTCCAGGCTCTGAGATTCACGATTCGTAATACTCTTCGTGATCTTCAGTTGACGCATGCTCATAGGCAGAGGTCATTTAAAGGGTTTTAGGTACTGCTTTTAATCGATATGTGTACTTATGACTGACCTGTCGGTCGACGGCCTCCGGCCGACTTGGACAAATTTGAAATCGGTTTAAATATTGTTAGCCGTCTTGATTGAAAACGAATAATTTAACCTTTTCTTGTATCGATCGCTCGCCTATTCGTCCCGAATAAATGTTACCCCCAATTTAACCCTTTCCGGGTTGGAAACCTATTTTATTTCACAAACTGCTGATAATCATAGCATTTACATTAAAATCTCCTTAAAATTTACCTTTTGGGCATCAATACACATAGGGGAAAATAAATTTTGACGGTACAATTATTTTTTTATTATTGCACAAAGCCGGTTTGAACATCCTTAAGTCAGAGGTTGTTGATGGCATGAACCAAAAGCATTAGATGAAGAAACAATTGTTTACTGTAGAGTATCCGGTCAGATGTTCGCCCTCGATCTTATATGAATTCTTAAGCACTCCGGCAGGATTGCAGGAGTGGTTCGCAGATAAAGTCGATGAACGGGATAATGTATTTAGCTTCTCCTGGAATGGAACCACCGACAAAGCCGAAGTAACCGAAAGCGAATTTGAAAAATTCATCCGCTTCCATTGGGTTGAAGCTCCCGCCGAAGAATTCTTTGAGTTCCGCATCGAAAAGTCAGAGGTAACCAACCAGACGATCCTTGTCATTAGCGATTTTGCGGGTAAAGGCGAAGTAAAAGACCAGACCCAGCTTTGGAGCTACCAGGTGAAGGACCTCTTCCACCGGCTAGGTAATTAATATTCGCGCCAGCACGATAAATTTATCCGTTAAGATCTCCGCCGCCTGATCCCACTGGTCGAATCCGATCTTGGCAGACACTTTCAAAAATCGGCGGTCCGCGATCTCCCATTCGCCGGGCTGATGCTCGTGTTCCCATTCGTCTTCCGATGTCCCCGGCCCAAACCCGGCGCGTTCCAACTCGCCGCGCTTCGACAAAATAACAGGCAGGTATGTCCGTAAATGCGTCCCCTTTAAATGCATCGTTATGCTGAAATAATGCCCCCACCAAAACATCGTTCGCACCGCCAGTACATCCTCCTTCCCAAAAACGCGCGGATAATCCAGCATCACCCACGGCAAGCCTTTGTGTTGCTCGCCACGCGAGATCCTGGGTTCCGACCCCCGCCCCGCAACCACCCCCATCTCCCTCCATTCGCCACTCAATTCTCCAAACAACTCCACCACCTTTCGAATGATGGAATTCTTCGTTAAAATCCACGCCGGATCGCTGACCAGCCGCAATTCCTCTGCCGAAAGTCGTACATTTGGCCCCATTCATTAAAGATAGCATTCTCCGTGCTTAACCGCGTATTCAAGAAACTGGATCTGCTGATCGTAAAGGCATTTATCGGCCCTTTTATTGCTATATTTTTCGTCACCGCATTCGTCCTCGACCTTCAGTTCTTCTGGCTCTACATCGACGACG
>DATJWK010000133.1:0-33223 GCA_035501395.1 Puia sp. | reverse complement strand
CCAGGGCAACGATCGTATCCGCCCACCCAGCCAGTTTTCCTAACATAAAAACAAAGATACCCCGAAAAAACTCAAGGCGCTACTGACACCACCTTCTGCCGGGCGCCGCCCGATCAACCAAGTCCATCCCCGCCATCCACCCCAATACGCATAAATAAAAATCATGCGCATAAATTACCCTGAGCCTGCGGAACACCTGATCGACCGGCTGATCACGATCCACCGCACTTCGCTCGTACTCTCAACTCTCCTCCGGCCGCCACCTCGCACCACACGCATACCACCTACACCCTCCCTTGCCACCCATCGCGCCCCTGCACCCCGCCACACGCATACCACCTACCCCCTCGTTTGCCACCCATCGCGCCCCCGCACCCCGCCACACGCGCACTACCCGCGCCCCTCATCACCCCTACCTCACCAACACCACCGTCCCCCTCCTCTCCACCGGCTTCCCGGCAAAATCCAACCCCATCACCACCCAGACATACGTCCCCAACGGCTGCACCTGTCCCGCAACCCGGCCATCCCAGCCTTCCCCCTCATTGGTCGTCGAAAACACCATCTGCCCCCAGCGATTAAACACTCTGAAATACTTGAAATCCTTTATGCCGATCGCATGCGGCCGCAAAATATCGTTTCGTCCATCCCCGTTCGGCGAGAACGCATTGGGAACCACGACATCCGACGCCGTTACCGCCTTGATCCGGATAGTATCCGTCCCGGTACAACCCGCCACCGTGCTTGCCGTAACCACATAGGTCATATCACCCGTAACCGTCGCCACCGGATCCTGGATCGATGGGTTATCCAGCCCGATCGCCGGCGACCAGGAATAACTCGTAAACCCGGCACCATTCACATCCACGGCATCCAGTTGCAAGGTCTGTCCCAGCAGTATCGCCGTATCATCCCCCGCAAACACTACCGGCGGCGGCGTCACGACCACCAGCACCAACGCCGGCTGCAGCGACGAACACCCGGCGGCATCCGTTACATTCAGGCTGTAGGTGATACTTTTCTGGGGGGCCGTGACAACCGGGTTTGGAACCGTCGTACTGTTTAGATAAGTCGCTGGCGACCATTGATAAGTGACCCCTCCGGCCCCCTGTAGCTGGGTCGATTGTCCATAGCATAGCTGCGCAACCGGCGTGGCGGTTGGATGAGGCGCGGGCAGCACGGTGATGGTCTCCGGACCGGTGGTCGTACAAACTCCCAATGTCGCAGTAACGGTATAGGTAGTCGTAGACTGCGGACTGGCAGATGGTTGAGCAACCGAAGGATTATTCAGGCTGGCGGCCGGAGCCCAGCTATAAGCCGTAGCATTCGACATTAGCGTGAGCATACTGCTCGAGCCCTGGCAGATCGTCGCCCCGGGACCCATGGTAAGCGTGAGATTGTTAGTTAACGGCACATTGGTAAACTCCGTCACCATGCAGCCATTGTTGTCCTTGATCGTAACGGAATGATTTCCGCCGGACACTCCGCCGATCAGGTTGCCGGGGCCAAACGACCCATTATCCAGTTGGTATTGAAAAGGAGGAGTTCCGGTAAGCGTCGTGACGTCGATCTCTCCGTCATTATTTACGCAAGTCGCGGGAAACGGCTGCAAAAAAGCCGTCGGCCCCGCAATATTGGTAATCGTCACCCCCACCGACCCACTATTCGCCGGATTCGCGACTTCGTAAGCCATGACGGTATACACCCCTTGTGTCAGATTGGAAAAAGTTCCGGAAGCCTGCCACGTCGCTCCGCCATCGATTGAGAATTCAAAAGGCCCGACATCATTCAAAACAGTAACCGTCGCCGTTCCCTGTCCGTTCCCGCAGATTTCCGGCGTAGTAGCCGTCGAAAAAGTGAGTACAAGCGCCTCCCCCATCCCATACCCCCTCCCCCACACCAGCGAAAGCATTCCCCCAAGCATCACAGCCCGCAGTCCACGATACCATAGGACGGAACGATTTGCGCTTAGCATCTTTAAAAGGGTCTTCTCTTGATAAAAATAGTAAATCCCCGACATCCAGGGATTTACTACAACGTCAATTACGCCCAATATCTTGCAAACCACGCGCCAAATTGGCTAGTTCTCATTCAGTTGCTTGAAGATGATCGGCTGCCGCCGGTAGGCCTTTACATACCGCCCATTCTGTAATGCCGGTACCCATTTCCCGCTTTTTTTGATCACCCGAACCGCCTCTTCCCGCAACCCGCCCTTCTCCGGTCCGCTGACCGCCTGCACTTCACTCACATTTCCATCCGCGTCGACCACAAACTGGACCATCACCGTGCCCTCGACTTCCATATTCAACGCTTCCTCGGGGTACCGTAGCGTCTTGCCAAGGAACCGGGCCCAGGCCTGCGCCCCACCCGGAAACTCCGCCTCCTTCTCGATCGGGATAAATGCCTCCTCTTCCTTCTTCGGCGCCGCTATGACCCCCGCAGTCGTTCCATTCGAGGGAGGTCCGACGATATCGCCTGGCAGATCTCCGGCCTTGGTTTCCGTCCCGATATGGACTTCGTTTGCCGCATCATTCTCAGGCGGCTTCTCATCCGGTTTAACTTGCTCATCGGGCACTATCTTTACCATCGTCATCCGGATAGTCGCCACCTGCGGCTGCACTTTCGGCACCGGCGGAATGATCACTTCCTTCTCATGCGGATTCACCGAGATCAAGGTGTCATCCGCGATCTCTATCGGTCTCACCTTCACCCCCTTCCCAAACCCCGTCACCGCTCCACCTACACAAATCATCGCCACCACCGATCCCATCACAACCATCGACTTTACCATTCGCCGGTTATACGTCTTTCGCAGTACATAAGCGCCATATTCCTTGTTCCTGCCCTCAAACAAAATATCAAGAAAATGCGCGTCCTTAATTTGATTTAGTTCCATAAACAAAGGTTTTAGTGTTACTACTAAGACTCCGACCCGGGCATGTTTCCACATACATTGCGCTCGCAGACCTAACGTTCCCGATTAACCGAAAAAAAAATCCCCTCTGAAAGAGGGGATTCGATCTCATATCGCACGCGTGCGTAGCACGCAACAATCTATTGCGACTCCAACTTGAACACGATCGGTTGTTTCTTATACGATTTCACCTGACGTCCATTCTGAACGGCCGGCGTCCACTTACCGCTCTTCTTGATAACCCGAACTGCCTCTTCTCTCAACCCGCCGCTCTCGGGACCGCTGATCGCCTGCACATCGCTCACATTACCTTCCTTATCCACGATGAACTGCACAACCACCGTACCCTGGATCTCATTGTTCACCGCATCGTCCGGATAACGCAGGTTCTTGTTCAGATACCGCAACCATGCACCGGAACCACCGGGAAATTCCGACTCGATTTCCACCTTCGTAAACGTCTTATCATAATCCTCGTCGTCTTTCTTCGGCGCTTCCACCACACCCTTTCCGGCATCACTCACCGGCGGAGCGGTAATCCCTTCATCCTTGATACCTTCCTGGTTAACGGTACCGATCTTCGTGTCCTCGAGCTTCTCCTGCTCCGGCGGCTTTTCTTCCGGCTTCACTTCCTTATCCGGAACGATCTTGGGCGGCGTGAATTTTGCCATTTCCACCTTCGGCGGCTCTATCTTGGGCGGCGGCGGCGGCGGCGGCTCATTTTTCTTTTCCTGCTTGATATCCTCAAGCTGTACGTCATCCACGACAAGCGCATTTTTTTTGCCCCCGCCGCCAATGCTGGATAAGAAAAATCCAACAAAAAGCAATACGAGAATGACCGCCATCCCTATGATCGCCTTTACCAGGCGCTTATTATAGGTCTTGCGCAACTCGTAAGCGCCATACTCCTTGTTCCTCCCCTCAAAGACGATGTCGAGGATGTCGGCGTTTAGTATTTTATTGACTTCCATTGTAATGGGTTTGCTTGTTTTTTATTCATCCCCGGCTTTCGACCGGATCCTATCGTCCCCGGCCCTCGTGGACCGGATCCTGCCATATGAGACTCATGCCCCCGGGCATTCCATACGGATCGGTTCCCCTTATTTTATCCCGTTGGCCTGCTCGGTCTTTTGGATAAATTGGTACTCCGTCGGCGAAATATCCACCAGGGCGTACCGCTTGACCTCATCGATCTTCATCTCATCCAGCATGTCTACCGTATTCTTATAGGTAGCATCCTTGTCCGGCTTGATGATCACCATAAAGTCATCCGGGTTCGTCCGCCGCTTTTTGTCCAGGATGGCATCCCGGATCGTTTTCCAGTTTGCCGTCTGGATCTTGGAAGGATCAAGCCCCTCATAATAATAGACCTGATCGGCCTTCCCCGGCATGACCGTAAACGCCGCCGACTCCTTGAGCTTGTTCTGCTCATCCGGCTTGTCCGTATCCTTAGGCAAATTGAGCCTCATCGCCGTAGGCTGGCTCATCGTCGTCGTAAAGATAAAGAACGTGATCAGCAGGAATCCCAGATCCACCATCGGGGTCAAATCCACCCGCGTAGAAAGCTTTTTGCCTTTCTTAACGCCGGGACCCTTTTTATGACCGCCTCCTTTACTGGAGGTATCCATCTCTGCCATAAATCATCTTTTTTTAACGTGTTAAATATCAATACCTTAACGCAAATCTACTCCACCAGCTTGTTGCCGGACTTGATTTGGCTGTTGTACAGTTCAGATCCGGGAGGCGCTGCGATCGGGCTGGTGATCAGCTGGAACTTCAACTGGTCATTCTTCTTGAGTGCCCAGATCACCCCGCTAAAGGCAGGATATGAAGCGGCATCATCGCCCTTGATCAGGATGTACATATGCCCTCCCTGGAATGCCCCCACCGCCGCCGCAATCCAGTCCCTCAGCTCATTGTTGGTGCTGTCGACCGTGGGTATCCCCGGCATATTCACCCCTTTGAGCGCATCCGGCGCCACACCCCGGTCCAGCAAAGCCTTCAGCTGGGTGAACGGAACCCCGACATAACCGGTCGGATTGTGCGAGAAGTTATTCATTTCGGTCTTCGTCAAACCCAGATTGTGCTGCGTATTGATCGTGTTGATGATCTCGTCCTTCTCAGGGACATTTTTGTCACTGACACTGAAAAAGACCCTTCCCTGACGATCCATGGTAATAAGAACCACGTTCGTCTCTGCGGCAATCTTGGTATACACCGAGCTTGGAGTTGTTACGCTCAACGCCTCCGGCGGTTTGAACTTGGTCGCTAAGATAAAGAACGACAACAACAGGAAAGCGACATCGCACATCGCCGTCATGTCAATGTTCGTACTCTTCCGCGGTAATTTTGCTCTGCCCATTTTTGAATCGTTTGATTGTCTATGACCTTACCCCTCGGTTGCCGGTCAGATTTTTAATTGATCTTACCCATCGGTCGCCGGTCAAAGCCGGCAGTGAAAAACACTTTCTATTACCGAAATAAGACCCAAAACTTCCTATATTCCACAACAGGGGCCCTGCTTTAACATTCCATACCCCATTTCCGGCGCCGGAAAAACCGGCACCGCTCACACCCTATATTATTTGTACAGCGAAGCGAAGCTTTGCGTCAGCGTAAATCCGCTCTCATCAATTCCATACGTGATACCATCGATCCTGGTAGTGAACACGTTATACATAATGATGGAAACGGCGGAAGTACCGATACCAAGGGCCGTATTATACAAGGCCTCGGAAATACCCTGGGACAGGCGCTGTGCAGCCTCACCACCACCTGCTGCGCCAAGCGCGGCAAATGACCGGATCATCCCGATAACCGTTCCGAGCAGACCCATCAGGGTAGCCACCGAAGCGATCGTCGACAGGAACACCAGGTTCTTTTCCAGCATGGGCAACTCCAGCGCAGTGGCTTCTTCCACTTCCTTCTGAATAGCCAACACCTTTTGTTCGGTTTCCAGTTCGGTAGTGATCATTTCCTTGTATTTGCGAAGACCGGCTTTCATAACGTTCCCGACAGAACCTTTTTGCTTGTCGCACTCGGCGATAGCCGCATCTACATTCTTGTTAGCCAGATGATATTGCACCTTGCGGATAAATTCGGCAATATTACCGCTGCCGGTTGCCTTGCTGATAGTCAGGAAACGCTCGATCACAAACGTAATAACGGTCAGCAGCGCACCGATCAGGATCGGTACGATGATACCTCCGATATACATCCGGGAGAGATCCGTTTTTGCATCTTCGTGTTTTGGCCAGAATCCACCACCCAGATCAGGCTTATTGAAATTGCTTGGGTTACCGAGAATAAACCTCCAGATACAATATCCCGCGACAATACACACCAACGGTGCGAGCCAGGAAATGGAGTTACCCTTTCGTTTTGGTTGTACGGATGAAGAAGTGCTTTTAGCCGCCGGCGCTGCAGTCGGTTTTGTTGTTCCAGCCATGATCGTTTGTTTTTAGTGTTTTTTAAAAAAATTGAGGTATGTAATAGAAAATGAATGTACAAGTCTACACAAAAAAGCTTTTCAATCGGAGAAATTGGATGTGAAATCTTGAATAGATTCTAAAAATCCTGACCGGGCCACGCAATATAAGCAATTTTTATAAACGGCAAAGTCAAAAATCTGGATCTCAATACCTCGAACAGCCCGTCATTACACGGTCCGCAGCCCGTCAACAAGGGTCCCGCGGGCCCTCAAATTGATATCGCTAATTTAATTATTTGTTGCGCAAAGACCCGGTACATGTCCGAACAAGTTGATACAAACCCTCACTTCAAACCAAAGCTCCACCATCCACCCACAGACAGCAAGTTTCTCCATATGAGCTGCGGATAACCCCGCCCTCGAACAGATCCCGGACCCTACTCATACCGCAACGCCTCGATCGGGTTCAACCTGCCCGCTTTGATCGCCGGGTAAACTCCCGCCAGCAAACCAACCACCGCGCATGTTAAGATGCCACCGATCAGCCAACCCCAGGGCACCACAAACCCGGTGGACAAAAAGATCGAGAATGAATTCCCGACGATCACCCCCAGCACCACCCCGAAAGCCGCGCCCAACAGGCTGATCAACACCGACTCCCACAGAAACTGCTGCCGTACCACCCGCTGCCGCCCTCCTATCGCCTTCACCAGCCCGATCTCCTTCGTGCGCTCCGACACCGCTACCAACATGATGTTCATCAGCCCGATCGTCGCGCCGAGAAGCGTAATCCCGCCGATGATCAACGCTGCCCATGTGATAAAACTCAAATTCCGCAGTAGCAGATTTACAAACGTATCGCTTTTGTCTATCAGGAAATTGTCCGCTTCCGTCACCTCAAGCCGCCGCACCGGCCGGAATATCCCCTCCGCCTGGTCGATCGCTCCGTCGATCTCCTTTACGTCCGGCACTTTGATCTGGATATTAAAGGAAGTTTGAGACCCGCTGAAAAATCGCCGGACATTGTTATAGGATGTGAGGATCATATTGTCATAATTCATCCCCAGACTGCTTCCTTTCGAGTCCAATACACCGATGACCCTGAAGGGAAGGTTGTTGACCCGGATGACCTTCTCCACGGCAAATTCCGCATTACCGCCAAAAAAACGCTTCGCGATGTCATGCCCGATGATGGCCACATTCCGCCCGGACGTCAGATCCAGCGTATTGAGATTTCTGCCGGCCGCCAGCGTAAACCCATTGAGTTCTATATAGTTCTCGTCCCCGCCCTGTACCCGTACATTCGGGTTCGTTTTCCGGTTCTGCACCGACACAACCGCATCCCCGACCCCCATCAACCCGAGCCCCATCGTTGCCGGGAAATTGTACCGGGACCTGAACGTCTCCGCCTGCAACTTGGTGATCGGCTCATTGGTGTTCGACCGCTTTTCTTTTAGTGCACCCTTTTTTTGTGATTTGACCTGGCCGTCGTGGAAATTGAACCAGTTCTTGTAATGGATCGTGAAGCCGTTGGCTCCCATGGCCGAAAAACTCTCCGTGAACTTTTGCTTCATGGCATCGATCGCCGTGTTGATCCCCACCAGCGCCATTATTCCAAACGCGATGATGGCAACTGTCAATCCAGTCCGAAGCTTGTTGCCACGGATCGTCCGGTAGGCCAGGGATAATGTATCACTAAGTCGCATGCGAATTCAGGCTGGGGAAGGCAATATACCAAAAAAAACCCTACCAAGTATAAATGAAATGTTGTAACTGCCCGAGAAGCAAATTTGGCCAAACACCGAGCAAAACCACCACGGCCGCCAGTAACACGAGGAGCCCCTTGAACCCGGCACTGGGCGCAAACTCCGTCGTACCCTCTCCTTCTTTGAAATACATGGCCTGGATGACCCGGAAATAATAATAGACGCTGACCGCCGCACAAAGGACCGCGAAGATCACCAGCCAAAGGTATTTGCCGGTCGATACGACCGACGAAAGCATATAATATTTTGCAAAGAAGCCGCCCGTCAACGGGATCCCCGCCAGCGACAACAAAAAGATCGTAACCGTGGCGGCCAGCACCGGTTGCTGCCGCGCCAACCCGTTAAAGCCCTCAAACGTATAATCCTTCATTCGCATCAGGACGGCAAAAACGCCGATCGTGGCCGCACTGTACACCGCCGCATACAACAGGATGCCGTCCTTCGCCACACCGGTGAGCGACAACAACGCCAGTAACATAAATCCAGCCTGCGCTATCGAAGAATATGCCAGCATCCGCTTCACACTTTGCTGAAAGACCGCCGTAATGTTGCCGATGAACAACGTTGCGGCCGCGATGATCGCCACAAAGATCTGCCACTGGTCCGGATTCACCGAGAACCCTTCATCGAACAACCGTACAAGCCCGACAAAAATCGATACCTTGACGATCGTCGCCACAAACGAAGTGAAGACCGTGGGCGCCCCGTCATACACATCCGGCGTCCAAAAGTGAAAGGGGGCCGCCGATACCTTGAACGCAATCGACACCAGCAACAAAACAATCCCCGCCGCCAGCAAAGGCGTCACCGCCGGCTTCGCCGTCCACAAATCATCGATCACAAACGACCCGGTCGGACTCGCCCCATACAAAAAAGCAATGCCAAGCAGCATCAGCCCCGTCGAGAACGACCCCATCAGAAAGTATTTCAGCGCCGCCTCATTTCCCTTCAAATTCCGCTTCTCGCTCCCGGTAAGGATGTACAGCGGTATGGACAGGATCTCGATACCAAGAAAAAGCATCAACAGCGAATTATACGTCGTGACAAGGGTAATGCCGCACAACGTAAAAAAGATCAACGCATAATACTCGGCCAGGTTGTGCCCCACCTTCTCCATGTCCCGTCCCGACAACAACACCAGCATCAACGTCGCCGCAATCGCAATACTGTTGCCAAGCATCCCGAAGTTGTCAAAGAATAGCATCTTGTGCACGTTGAGTACCAGGATATGATGCCCCAGCCAATCCGCATAGTTCCCCGCAAGCAATACCACCAACCCTACGACCGCCAGATTGCGGATCGCGGTCTTACTGTTCGTAAAGACCCCGCCGAACATCATCACAATTCCCCAAACCGCAGAAAGTAAAATCGCATTCATAATATCTTATTAAGCCTCGCCCCGCCTTCGGCGGGGAAAAACCCGCCCGAAGGGCGGATCATAACTTGTAATTCATCTTCCCCAATATAAACTCCGCCGTCTGTTGAGTGAGCTCCAGTATAGGTTTCGGATATACACCCACCGCGACGATCAAAATGACTATCACCCCCAACGCCACCTTCTCGTTCATCTTGATATCGGTCACCCCGCTCGTAACCGGATTCACCTCCCCAAAAAACACCCGCTTGATCATATTCAGCGTATACACCGCCCCAAGGACGATCGTCACCGCCGCCATCACGGTAAAGATCACATTATACTGCGTCGCCGTCGACGTAAACACGCCGCTGAACAACAGGAACTCGCCGATAAACGCATTCGTGAGCGGTAAAGCGATATTCGCAAGCGCCACCACCACGAGGAGTATCGCCAGACCCGGCGCCTTCTGCGCCAGCCCGCCGAGCTGCGAGATCTTCCGCGTCCCGGTCTTCCGCTCGATCAGATCCGCAACCACCCACATCCCGAGGATATTGATGCCGTGATTGAACATTTGTATCATGACCCCCTGCATCCCGATCGACGTCGTCGCAAACACGGCAAGGCACATCAACCCCACATGCGCGATCGACGAATACGCGATCAACCGTTTCAGATCGTCCTGCTTGATCGCTATCAGCGAGGCATAGATCATCCCGATAACACAAGCCGTTGACACCGTATCCCCCCAGGCCCAGGTCGCTTCCGGCAAAACCGGCGCCAGCCATCGCATCAGCCCAAACACACCCATTTTCACCATCAACGCGCTCAACACCATCGTCACGGCCGTCGGCGCCTGTTCATACGTATCCGGTTGCCACGTGTGCAACGGCCAGATGGGCATCTTGATCGCAAATGCTATAAAAAGTATCCAGAACAACCACATCTGATCGTTCGCCTGGATCTTCGACCGCATCGCGTAGAAGTCTTCCATCGCAAACGAATGCCCGGGCGTATGCCAGGCGATCCAGATAAGACCGACCAGCATGAGCAAACTGCCGACAAACGTATAGACAAAGAACTTGAAGGTCACCTGTATTCTCCGCTCCCCGCCCCATTGACTGCACAGGAAATACACCGGGATCAGCGCAAGCTCCCAGAAGAAATAAAACAACAGCGCATCCGTCGCCACAAAAACCCCCATCAGCCCCGCTTGCGATAACAACATCAACCCAAAGAAATTCCACGGCCTGCGGTATTCATCCCGCCACGTAGCGATAAAAATAATCGGAAAGCTCACCGCCACGAGCAAACTTAAGATCGTCGACAACCCGTCCAGCCGCACCGAAAACCGGCTTCCGAGGTCAGGCAGCCACTCTACGCTCGCCTTCAACAGCGTGCTGTCCTTACCCACCGACAAGCCCCACAACGCCACCGCCAGCGTGATCAGCGACGAAAACAACGCCCAGCCCCTGGCCGCACGGGCGCTCTTCAAAAAAAAGCCGATCAGCCCGCTAACCAGTGGAATAAGTATAAATAGAACAGGAATCATATCAGATAATTAGTTTAATGCGGCATTGGTCTCCCCGCCGAAGGCGCCACCAACTGCGGCGCTGTATTCCCGCCGCCATGCAATAGCTCCACCAGGAACAACACGAGTATCCCCAACACCATCAGCAACACATACCCTCCGACTTGCCCGCTCTGTAATAGCCGCAATTGCCGGCTTCCGTACTGCACCAGGCTTCCCACCGCATTCACGATCCCGTCGACAATGTTCTTGTCAAACCACTCGAGGAATTGCGCCAAAAGATCGAGTGGCCGTACAATAACCGCATTATAGAACTCATCGACATACCATTTGTTTGCCAGCACCTTCCCGAAACCGGTCGCCTCGCCCAATTCGGGTTTCTTTGAAAACCGCGCGACAGCCCAAAAGGTCCCGATCAGCGCTACCACCACCGACACACCCATCAGCCCCCATTCCGTCCCTTTCGCCACCCCGGACGGCGCACCCTCTCCACCCAGTACCGGTCCAAGAAACTTCGCCAGCCAATGCGCATTTGGCGCTATTACTTCCGGAATTCCAAGGAAACCACCAACTATGGCCAGCGCCGCCAGAACAATCAGCGGGATTGTCATCGCCGCCGGACTTTCGTGCAGATGGTGATCCTCATGGTTCCCGCGGAACCCGCCCATAAAGGTCGTGGCATAAAGCCTGAACATATAAAATGCCGTCAGCAACGCCGTAAAGACCCCGATCACATAATAGACCGGACTCTTTCCATATGCCGCGGACAAAATTTCGTCCTTTGAAAAGAAACCGGAGAAAGGCGGAATGCCCGCAATCGCAATACACCCGATCAACATCGTCCACCGCGTTACCGGCAGGGCCTTCGACAAGCCACCCATCTTCCGCATATCCTGCTCTCCGCCCATCGCATGGATCACCGATCCCGCCCCGAGAAACAAAAGCGCCTTGAAGAACGCATGCGTCATCACATGGAAAACGGCACCCGTATATGCACCCACCCCGAGGCCGACAAACATATACCCTAGCTGGCTAACCGTCGAATACGCCAGCACTTTCTTGATATCGTTCTGCTTTAGCGCAATGCTCGCCGCCAGCAAAGCCGTTGCAAGCCCGATCACCGCCACGACGGATTGTGTCACCGGCGTCAGGTCATACAATACATGACTCCGCGCTATCATATAAATACCCGCCGTCACCATCGTCGCGGCATGGATCAACGCCGATACCGGCGTAGGGCCCGCCATGGCATCCGGCAACCAGGTGTACAACGGGATCTGCGCCGACTTCCCCGTCGCCCCGACAAACAGCAGCATCGTGATGGCCGTCAGAACCCCGGTCGAAGCCCCGCCATGTGTTGCCCCTCCCGCCTTTCCAAACACCGTCTCAAAATCCACCGAATGGAAGGTATTGATCATCAGAAAAATCGCAATCAAAAAACCGAGATCCCCGATCCGGTTCATCACGAACGCCTTGATCGCCGCGTTGTTATATTCTGTGTTCTTGAACCAATACCCAATCAGCAGATACGAACAGAGCCCAACTCCCTCCCAGCCGATAAAAAGGATGACAAAATTCGACCCGAGCACCAGCAGCAACATCGAGAAAATAAACAGGTTGAGATAAGAAAAATACCGCGCAAAATGCGGCGCCGCCTCCTCATGCATATACGAAGTCGAATACAGGTGGATCAGAAATCCTACGCCGGTGATAATAAGGAGGAAGAGCACCGACAACTGATCGACCTGGAATGAAAAAGCGATATGCAGCGTCCCCACGGTAATAAAATCAAAGAAATTCACAACCACCGGTAGAAAATTCTCCTGCCTCACTTCCCCAAAAATGAGCACACTTAGCACAAACGCCGCCAAAACCGTCCCGCACCCGATCACCCCCGTCAACCCCTTGGACAAAAAGTTTCTGAATAAGCCGGTCAGCAGGAACCCGGCAAGCGGCAAGACAGGAATCAACCAGACTAAATTTACCATATGTTCTTCATTGTCCCCGGCGAAGCGGGTATGTCGCGCCTTCAGACGCGATTCTTAATGTTTAAGCCTGTTCAGGAAATTCACGTCGATCGAATGCGTATTCCGGTACATCATCACGATGATCGCCAACCCGACACTGACCTCGGCCGCCGCCACCACCATGATAAAGAAAACAAAGATTTGCGCGTCGATCCCCGCATTCGGATTCCCCGCCGCCAGGGCATGCCACTGCATCTTCGAAAATGCGACCAGCAACAAATTCACCGCATTCAACATCAGCTCCACACACATAAAAATAATGATCGCATTCCGGCGCGTCAACACCCCGGCCACGCCGACGCAAAACAACGCCACAGCCAAAAAAATGTAATGACTTATCGACATAATTACTCTTTCTTACCAATAACTACCACGCCAACCATCGCCGAGAGAAACAGCACGCTGCTGATCTCGAACGGGATCACATAATCGTGAAAAAGGGACAAACCCAGATTGCGGATCAACCCGATATCGCCATTCCCCGTATCCAGTTGCATCTTCAGATCCGCCCGTTTCAACGCCGCCACCAGTACCAATAGCAATGCCCCACCTGAAATCACCCCCGCAATCTTCAGCCACCGGTTCTTTTGCGGCTCCGAATCCGTATTCAAATTCATCAACATCACTACAAAAAGGAACAGCACCATGATCGCCCCCGCATAAACGATCAGGTTCACGATCGCCAGGAACTGCGCATCCAACAATATATAATGACCGGAAATAGCTACAAAGACCACGATCAGCCACAACACACTGTGCACGGGGTTCTTGCTGATCACCACCAGGATGGCGCCGAGAATCGCCATCACGCTTAAGACCCAAAACAAAACCTGAGTAATATTCATCTCATTTGGATGTTTTATGCTGTCCACGAGCTTTCAAGAGCTTCGGGCCATTCCCAACCTACTTACGCTCCCCTCTGGCCCTCGCATACCCCTCCGGGTCCGTCTTCGGATCCGGAATCAACAACTCTTCCTTCCCGTATATAAATCCCTTTCTTGTATAATTCGACGGCGCAAACGTCTCCGACAGGTAGATCGCATCCTTCGGGCAAGCCTCCTCACAAAGTCCACAGAAAATACATCGCAACATATTGATCTCATATTTCGCCGCATACTTCTCCTCCCGGTACAACCCCTCCTCGCCCGGAAGCCGCTCGGCCCCTTCCATCGTGATCGCCTCCGCCGGACAAGCTACAGCACACAACCCGCACGCCGTACACCGCTCCCGTCCCTCCTCATCCCGATTCAATACGTGAAGACCCCGGAATACCGGCGAGAAGGGTCGCTTCTTCTCCGGATAGTTCACCGTCGGCCGCTTCTTGAACATATGCCCGAAAGTGATCGCCATCCCCTTTGCAATCGGCCACAGATAGGTCCGCTCCATCAGGTTCATCCGCCTCCGGTCCACTGCCTTACCCCTGCTCGTTAACGGTTGCATATTAATATTTTAAACAGTTCGCAAAAGTATTTTTCTCTCCCCACTCTACCAAATCCGCGCGGACGGCGCTAGCGCCTTCCGGGCGCTATAGGTGCCAGTGATTCTGCTTCAACAACACCAAAAATCCCGTCACCAGCATATTGACAATCGCCAGCGGTATCAACCCTTTCCACCCCAGTCGCATCAGCTGATCATACCGGAACCTTGGTATCGTCCACCGCACCCAGATGAAGAACAGGATAAACAGCACGATCTTCGCAAAAAAACAACCCGCCTCCAGGATAGCCACCGGATTCTGGCCCCACCGGTGTGCCAGCGACGCATCGTTGACAAACGGAATATCGTATCCGCCAAAGTACAACGTCGACATCACCGCACTACTGATGAACACATTCACATATTCGGAAAAAAGATAAAACCCGAGCTTCATCGACGAATACTCGAGGTGGAAACCCATATTCAACTCGCTGTCCGCCTCCGACAGATCGAACGGCGTCCGGTTACACTCCGCAAACGCGCAAACAAGAAAGATCAGAAATCCCAACGGCTGATACAACACATACCACACCTGATCCTGCTGCTGCCCCACGATCGTCTTCAGGGAAAGACTCCCCGAGATCATCAGCAACGAAATGATCGACAAGCCCATCGCCAGCTCATACGAGATGATCTGCGAGGCGCCGCGTATCGCCGCCAGCAGCGAGAACTTATTGTTCGACGCCCATCCCCCGATCATCACGCCATAGACCCCCATGCTGACCACACCAAAAATATAAAGGATGCCGATGTTTACATCTGCGATCTGCAAGTCAAAATGCCGGCCCCCGATCTCGAGGTAACTGCTCCACGGCACGACCGCACTCGTCATCATCGCCGTCAGCATCGCTAAGCCCGGTCCGAGGATAAATAAGAACCTGTTCGATGACGTCGGCACAATCTCCTCCTTCATGAACAATTTCAACCCATCCGCCAGCGGCTGTAAAATACCCCCCGGACCCGCCCGGTTCGGTCCCCGCCGGTCCTGGATCAACGCCGCCACCTTTCGCTCCGCCCACGTTTCATACATCGCAATCAACAGCGACAACCCCAGGATAACCGAGACCAATATGACCTTGTCAAGAATTAATACCGAATCGATAGCCAGTAAAGTGGTATGCATAAGTTATCTCGGTTCGTGGGGTTCAAAATCTGTAGAATGCGCCGGTCCCTGAATTTTCGACAAATCGATCTCCGGCCGGTCTACCTCGCTTACATCGTGTATATCCATCAGCAACTGGGGGCGCCGCCCATCCAGTACGTCATACAGAACCTCCTGCGGCCGCTTTACTCCGACATAATGACCCTGTGCGATCACCGAATGCCGGCTGACCTTCGTCGGCCCTTCGATCTCCCAATCCGCCGTTGCCTTCTTCCCGAACCGGCACTCGTTGCAAATAAAATCATGCACCTCGCCCCACTCATCCTTCCGCGCCGTCACGCGAAACACTTCATCGCCGCGGTACCACAAGGTCACCTTCCCGCTGCACTTCGGATGGCTGCAGTTGCGGTGCGCATCCACCGGTTTGAGGAACCATACCCGGTTCTTAAACCGGAACGTCTTATCCGTTAACGCCCCTACCGGGCACACATCGATGATATTCCCGATAAAATCATGGTCCAGCGACTGTTTGATATAGGTCGCGATCTCCGCGTGATCCCCGCGATCCAGGATTCCATGCTGCCGCTTTTCCGTTAGCTGATCGGCCGCAAAAACGCACCGGAAGCACATGATACACCGCGTCATATGCAGCTGAATATAAGGGCCCAGGTCATGCTTCTGAAAGGTCCGCCGCGCGAACTCATACCGCGTGCCCTCCAACCCATGGTCGTATCCGAG
This sequence comes from Puia sp., assembly GCA_035501395.1. GTDB lineage: Bacteria > Bacteroidota > Bacteroidia > Chitinophagales > Chitinophagaceae > Puia. The sequence continues at coordinate 16,885 of DATJWK010000133.1, read as the reverse complement.
ATCCTGCAGCGAACACTCGCCCGCCTGATCGCAGATCGGGCAATCGAGCGGATGGTTGATCAGCAGAAATTCCACGACGCCGTTCCGTGCATCGATCACCTTTTCGCTCGTAATATTTTTGACGACCATCCCGTCCATCACATTCGTCCGGCAACTGGCCACCAATTTCGGCATCGGCCTCGGATCGGCCGTCGATCCCGCTGCTACCTCCACCAGGCAGGTCCTGCACTTTCCCCCGCTCCCCTTCAACGTAGTATAGTAGCACATCGCCGGCGGCGCCACATGCCCCCCGATCCTCCGCGCCGCATTCAAGATACTCGTCCCCGGCTCGACCTCGATCGTGATGTTGTCGATCGTAACCTTAAATAATTTCTTTTGTTCTTCAGCCATAGTCGTATAATTTCCTACGCCGTCGCCACTTGCAACGGGTCGGCATAATGAGCCAGTCCATAATTTCGCCGCAGGCATTCCTCCGGATTCTCCACATGCCACTCGAACTCATCCCGGAAATGCCGGATCGCCGCCGCCACCGGCCACGCCGCCGCATCCCCCAACGGACAGATCGTATTCCCCTCTATCTTCCGCTGTATATCCCACAACAGATCGATATCACTCTTCTTTCCCTTCCCGGTATCGATATTCCGCAAGATCTTTTCCATCCAGCCCGTCCCCTCGCGACAAGGCGAGCATTGCCCGCAGCTTTCATGCCGGTAGAAGCGGGCCAGCGTCAACGTATGTTTCACGACACACTGATCCTCATCCAGCACGATAAATCCACCCGACCCCATCATCGACCCCTTCGCAAAACCGCCGTCCGAAAGACTTTCATAGTTCATCAGCCGCTTCTCGCCCTTTGCCGTCTTGAGCAACAGGTTCGCCGGCAGGATCGGCACGGACGAGCCGCCCGGGATACACGCCTTGAGACGCTTCCCGTTTGCGATCCCGCCGCAATATTCATCGGAATAAATAAAGTCCTCCACCGAGATCGTCATGTCGATCTCATACACTCCCGGCTTGTTGATATTGCCGCAGGCCGAGATCAGCTTGGTCCCGGTCGACTTCCCGATCCCGATCTTCGCATACTCTTCGCCGCCGAAATTGATGATCGGCACCACCGCCGCGAGTGTTTCGACATTGTTGACCACCGTCGGACAATCCCACGCTCCCCTTACCGCCGGGAAAGGCGGCTTGATCCGCGGATTACCCCGCTTCCCTTCCAGCGATTCGAGCAGCGCCGTCTCTTCACCGCAGATATAGGCGCCCGCGCCCGTATGAATATAGATTTCGCAATCGAATCCGGTCCCCAGAATATTCTTGCCTAGCCAGCCGTTCGTTTTCGCCTCCGCGATCGCTTGCTCCAGGATCTCGGGTATCCACGCATACTCACCACGGATATAAATATAAGTCGCCTTGCTGCCAAGCGCATACGACGACACGATAAGCCCTTCGATCAGCAAATGCGGCAGGAACTCCATCAGGTAGCGGTCCTTGAACGTTCCCGGCTCCGACTCATCGGCATTGCAAACCAGGTAACGCGGCACCCCCTCCGGCTTCGCCAGAAAACTCCATTTCATCCCCGTCGGGAAACCCGCGCCGCCCCGGCCCCGCAACCCGCTCTTCTTCACCTCATCCGTCACCTGGTCCGGCGTCATCTTCAGCGCCTTCTCGACGCTTTGATAACCCCCTTCCCGGCGATAAACGTCATACCCGCGGATCCCCGGGACGTTCGCTTTCTCTAACAATAATTTTTTAGCCATGCTAGTTATTTAATGCCGCCTTTTGTCTGCATTCATCAATAATCTGATCTACTTTCTCCGGCGTCAGATGCTCCCGGAAATACTTGCCCAATTGCATCATCGGCGCATACCCGCAGGCTCCCAGACACTCCGCCGTCTTCAACGTAAAAAGCCCGTCCGGTGTCGTCTCCCCCACCTTGATCCCGAGCCGCCTTTTGATATGCTCGATAATCTCGTCACAACCCCGAACCATACAGGGGCCGGTCTGACAAACCTCGAACACATACCGCCCAACCGGCTTCAGGTTATACATCGAATAAAAGGTTGCCACCTCGTATACCTCGATCGGCTCCAGCTTCAGCAACCCCGCCACATAATCCATCGTCTCCACACTCAGCCAGCCGCCAAATTCATCCTGCGCCAAATGCAACAACGGCAGGAGCGCACTTTTCTGCTTACCCGCCGGATACCGCGCGATGATCTCGTCGACCTTTTTTAACTTCTCCTCCGAAAATTTGACCATAGCATAAAATTATGCGCGCGCGCTTCGCGCGCGCGATCCCTTAAGCATCCATCTCCCCCGCAATGAGATTCAGCGAACTCATCACAATCACCGCATCACTCAACATCGCCCCCTTCGTCATCTCCGAATACGCCTGATAATAGATAAAGCACGGCCGCCGGAAATGCAGTCTGTACGGCGTCCTCCCCCCGTCGGAAATCAAATAAAACCCAAGCTCCCCATTTCCGCCCTCAACGGCCTGATACACTTCTCCTGCCGGGATCTCCGTCTCTCCCATGATGATCTTGAAATGGTAGATCAGCGCCTCCATCTTCGTATATACATCCTCCTTAGGCGGCAGATAAAAATGCGGCGTATCCGCATGAAAGACCTCCGCCTCCGCCCCCTTGAACTCCTGAACCTTCCGGTAGGCCTGTTCGATGATCCTGAGCGACTGCCACATCTCCCCGTTCCGGACCAGGAAACGGTCATAACAGTCACCCGTCGAACCCACCGGGATATCAAACTCAAAGTCTTCGTACGAAGAATAAGGCTGATGCACCCGCACATCATAGTCCACACCCGCCGCCCGCAGGTTCGGCCCCGTAAACCCATAGTTCAGCGCCCGGTCGGCAGCAATCGGGCCCGCCCCGATCGTCCGCTCCATAAAGATGCGGTTGCGATTGAACAAATTCTCAAACTCTTTCAATACGCCCGGATACTCCGCCAGGAACTTCTCGATCTTCTCAAAGGCCGCGTTCGTAAAATTCCGCTCGAACCCGCCGATCCGCCCCATATTCGTCGTCAGCCGCGATCCGCACACCTCTTCGTAAATTTCATAGATGAGCTCGCGGTACTGCATCACATAAAGGAATCCCGTAAAAGCCCCCGAATCCACCCCCACTACGGAATTACAGATCAGGTGATCCGAGATCCGCGCGAGCTCCATAATGATGATCCGCAGATAATCCACCCGCTTCGGCGTCTTCACGCCCAGCAACTTCTCGCACGTCAGATGCCATCCCATATTGTTGATCGGCGAACTGCAATAGTTCAGGCGATCCGTCAGCGTCGTGATCTGATACAGCGGCCGCCGCTCCGCCAGCTTTTCAAACGCACGATGGATATACCCCACCGTTTGCTCCGCGCTCACGATCCTTTCGCCATCCAGCTCCAGGATATTCTGGAACACCCCGTGCGTCGCCGGATGCGTCGGCCCCAGGTTCAACGTCGTAGTGCTCTTTTCGATGCTGCCCTCCGGCAGCTTGATATGTTGCTCGACACTCATTATCTTAATAATTAGACCTTGGTGGTATCCGTCGGCCAATCTTGTTTCGCCCCGGGTTCACCCGGTGTCCCGTGCGCCGGGAATGTCGGTGCGCCTTCTTTCATCGGCGTCTCGACAAAACCCCTGTCAGAGCTTCGGTCCGCGCCACCGGCGCGAGCCTCGCTCGGGTCCTTCGCTGGCCGCTCGGACCCCTCCGGCAGCGGACCTCGTCCAAACATCGCGTCATCCTTATCGATCCTCGTCTGATCCTCCAACGGAAACTCCTTCCTCATCGGAAAATACTCCATCTCGTCCACGTTTAAGATCCGCTTCAAATTCGGATGCCCCACAAAATTGATCCCGAAAAAGTCGTACGTCTCCCGCTCCATCCAGTTAGCCGCGGAATAAAGCTGCGTCGCCGTGAAAATATCAGGCTTTTCGATCGCGGTAAAAACTTTGAACCGCAACCGAACATTATCCACAAGGTTATGTAAATGATAAACCACCGCAAGCTCGCGGTCTTTTTGATCCGGGTAGTGGACCGCCGTCAGATCGGTAAGAAACCGGAATTGCAATTCCGCGTCGTCAAAAAGGAACTGCATCACTTTCAGGTTAAGCTCCTTCGGCGCTTCGAACGTCAGCAAACCATAAGGCTCCTCGAAATGAGACAACTGCTCGCCGAACTTCGCGATCAGCCGCTCCTTGATTGTCTCGTTGGTTAATCCCATAATTTGGCTATTGTATCCCGTACTCGTGCAGGAGTGCCTTGTATTCGTCGCCATTTCGCCGCCGGACGCTCTCATTACCGACCAGATCCTGTATGCGCATAAAACCGTCAAGGATCGCCTCCGGCCTCGGAGGACACCCCGGGACATAAACATCCACCGGCACCACCTGGTCGATCCCCTGCAACACCGAATAGGTATCGAAGATCCCGCCACTCGACGCGCAGGCGCCGACCGCCATCACCCACCGCGGCTCCGCCATCTGCAAATACACCTGTTTTACGATCGGCCCCATCTTCTTGGCAATCGTGCCCATCACCATCAGCAGGTCACACTGCCTTGGGGAAAAAGCAAGCCGTTCCGCGCCAAAACGTGCCAGGTCATAATGCGACGCCATCACCGCCATAAACTCGATGCCACAGCAGGACGTCGCAAAAGGCATCGGCCATATCGAGTTCTTCCGCGCCAATCCGACCACACTGCTCAGTTGCGTCGTAAAAAAACCATCCCCGCCATAACCTTCCGGAGCATTGGCCAGGCTGATATTCTGATTGATATCCGCCTTGATAGGATGAATATTGAACCGTACCGGACGTGCCATAATTTTAAAGTTTTACCGCAATCAGTCCTCCCAGGTAAGCGCACCCTTCTTTATAATATATACAAATCCTGCCAGAAATAGTGCGACAAATAGCAGAACTTCACCAAATCCACTCCATCCCAACATACGAAAATTGACCGCATAGGGGTAAAAGAAGATCACTTCGACATCGAACAGGACGAAGAGGATCGCAACAAGGAAATACTTGATGGCCATCGGTTGCCGGGCATTACCGACACCCTCGATACCACTTTCGAAGTTCTGGAGCTTTTCCGCCGTACGTCGCTTGGGCCCAAGCAGATGCGTAACCCCAAGGATCGCAAAGACAAAAACAAGTGCGAAGATGAATTGCAGGCCGATAGGAAAATAACTAATGGAATTGTCCATTATTAAAGGAATTTTGGATTGATCGACAGATTCCCGCAAAAATAAGCCAGAACTTGGAATTTCCAAGCCCCGCTCCTTTCGGATCAATTATTACTTTCCCGATTTCGGTCTGGCTGGTGCCGCCTGCCGGCGCGGAGGCGCCGTCAGGATCTTGTAGTATTTAAGCGCGGTCTCATTCGTTGGATCGACCTCCAGCACCTTTCTCAGGTAGGCTACAGCGGTCTCCTTGTCCTTCTTGACATCATTGTAGAACTGCACCAAGTAAAAATAAGACTGCACAATTTGGTTCTTGTACTTGGTCGAGTCAGCCGAACCGGCCGCCTTTGCCGTCGAATCCAACGCTCTGGACACCTCCGCAAGCTTGTCCCACGCCGCCATCGCCAGTCCCTGGGGGTTTGCTGTGTCTTCCTGGGCCTGCAAAGATCGCGCACACCACAGATATCCAAAGATCTCGTTGGGATACTTCACCTCATAAATGCCACAGAAGATACTGTCCGCTGTCTTATAAAGTCCCGCCTGGTAATTCGCTATCCCCCATTTGTAAAGGTCCGAATTAGTCGGGTCTTTAATACCCATATATACGATCCGCGCGATGGCCGCCAATGCCCGCTTGTCACCAAGTTTGTTAGCCAGATCCTGCGCCTGCTGCAAATATTTGGCTTTGTTGACAGCCAGCGTATCCTTCTGGATCGCCAGCCCAAAATCTTCAAATGCCTTCTCCCGGGTTACCGAATCCGGCGATTTACCTTCAATACCTGCTCGCAGCACATAGTCGAGCGGGGTGATCGTAGCAGGGTCCGCCTTCGCGAAATAAGTATTGATATTGGTTTGCGCACAGGCATTATCTCCCAACGTATCGCAGGTATAGGCGACCCGCTTGTACATCGCCGGCGAAACCTTATCCCCCAGCGAATTGATCTGCGCCTGCGCCTCGGCCTTCGCTCCGCTGAAATCCCCCGACGCAATCTTGAAGTCGATCTTGATCACATCCATTTCCGGCCCCGGATCCGAATTGGCGACATAATTATTTAGCGCGTTGGTCGCCTTGTCTTTGTCCCAGTGGTAATAATAATAGTAGAACAACTCGAACCAGGCCGGACCATAGGAGGGATCCATCTCCACTGCCTTCTCAAAAGCCGGCAGGAAATAGTCCTTGTTGTTTTGGGTCAGATAGATCTTCCCGATCTCGTACTCCGCCTCCGCCAGTTTGTTGTCCATCGATATCGCCTTCTGATAGGCCTGAACCGCGTTGCCGCCGTCGATCTGCCTCCGGTATGCATCCCCCATCAGAACATAAGTGGTCGGATTATTGAAATTCTTGACATTTGTCGCCTGGGTAAGCTTCTCGAGCGCATACACCAGATCGCCCTGCGTCGCTTCGATATTCGACTTGGCCACGGCATTAAATACGAGAACATCTTTCTGCTTGGTAAGCTGGATCGCCATATCCGCATGTTGCCGCGCATCCTGCGGCTTCCCAAACCGCAATTCGACCCCCGCCATCCCCGCCAGCAGCATCGGCGCATTCCCGTTCGTCTGCAAGGCTTTGGAATACAAGTCCTGCGCTCCCGCTGAATCCTTCATCGCGAGCAGGGTCTGGCCCTGCCAGTAGATGGCGTCAATATTGTTCGGGTTGGATGCCAGCACCTTTTCCAATACATCCTTTGCACTCTTATACCGTTTGTAGTAATAGAATTTCTTACCCTGATCCACCGTTTGCGCGCGAACGGAACCGCAGAGACCTGCAACTCCGGCTACCATTAACAGAAGTCGAAACTTGTTCTTCATCGTACTTTTTTCGTGTTTAAGTTAGAAGTGGTAAATTTATCAAAATCTGCCTTAAATATTGTTAAATCTTATTGAGTAATTTGTACGTCCCGCTTTTCAAAGGAAATTCCGGTCGGCCATAAGTAGGCCTTTTGAAAGATCAGTTGTCCCCGCTCGTACTCCAGGAAATTGATAAAGTTGTTTCCTACCCCGCTCCAGTTCTCCTTCAGGATATAATACAAACCCCGCACCAACGGATACCGGTGCAGCTTTATATTCGCCTGATACGGTTTCGTATAGGTCGGAATATCGCCCCCGCATACCGTACACCGGACCGCCGCCACATGCACGATCTTTAGCCAGGACAACTCCGATGTGTCGTGCTGATCTCCGATCCAGCTGACACCGATAAAACCGATGGCGTTCTCATTCTTTGAGACATAATCGAGCACCCCCTCGCTGCTCTTCGCTGCCATAACATTCTTGCCAAGGGGCCGCCCGCGCAGGATCGAATCGATCGCAAACCGGACGGTGCTCGTCTCCGACACGCCGTCCATTACGGCGACATGTTTCTGGTCTGTACCATCCAGCAGGTTTTCTAAGTCCTTGATCTCAAATATGGAATCCGGCGAACGCGGATTGACGACAACAGCAACGGCATCCTCGGCAAGCTCGCCCCATCGGGGCTCCGAATGAAAAGAATCGACATAAAACTTATCCTCGTCCGAAGTCAAACCCCGGGTCACCAGGACCAGCCGCGTTGTGTCCGAAGTCAGATCGCGAAAACACTGTGCCTCCGCCTTATAATGCACGTGGATATGGGCGTTGGGAAAAGAGGACTCGAATACTTTTATCTCCGAATCGATGACCGGCCGGAACGATTCATCGACACTGATATTGATGGTTCCCGATGTGGGCGTCTCCTGGGGTGTTTTATTCCCACTGCCGCATCCGGCAACCAGTCCGCTGAATGCCAATCCAATCCAGATACCCGAACCTTTAGTTGTCATTGAAATAATCCTTTCGCGTACCACGATAAATACGAAACCCGCCATATAGCATGCATAGCCCAAAGAACATATACCTCGCCAGATCGTCAATGGCCACCTCGATCTTCAGTTTCGGCGCCAGCAGAACGACCACCCCAACCGCAAGGATCAGTACCCCCATCCCATAGTCCATAATAGCCCGCCGCAGCGAATAGTTCCTTCTCCTGCTTCTATCGCCTTCTTCTCTGTCCATTTAAATAATGTTATTCCCCGGTCCTTCTCTCCTGCCGTCCAGTTCTCCCCCGCCGTCCGGGTCTATCTCTCTCCTTCCGGGACGGGCAAATTAACGAATCTGGACCCATCCGCCAAATGAGATACAAACCCGGAGTCATTCCACAATCCCCCCATAATCGTACCTTCGCGCCCATGCCGTCCAAACGAATATTAATGGTTTGCCTTGGGAATATTTGCCGTAGCCCCCTCGCCGAAGGTATCCTTCGCGAAAAAGCCCGCGCAGCCGGTCTCGACTGGGAAATCGATAGCGCCGGCACCAACGGGTACCACAACGGCGAAGCCCCCCACCCCCTTTCCCAAAAAGTCGCGCGCCACAACGGCATCGACATCGGGGACCAACGCGCCCGTCGCTTTACCGCCACTGATTTTCAATACTTTGATAAAATTTACGCCATGGCCGGCGACGTCATCGATGACATGCGTCGCATCGCCGGGCGCCAGTTCGATCCATCGAAGGTCGAGCTGCTCATGAACGAAGTCCACCCCGGCTGCGACGAAGACGTCCCCGACCCCTGGTATGGCCCCGAGCCCGGCTATCACGAAGTATATTCGATGCTCGACAAAGCCGCCGAACGCATCATCGCGAAATATGGTCACCCGGCAAAACCCAGTCCCAGAAAAGTATGAGCACCCGACCATCCCTCCCCCAAGGCACCCGCGACTTCGGCCCCGAGACCGTCCGGAAGCGTAAATATATTCTCGACACCATCCGGCGCATTTTCGAATGCTACGGCTATCAACCGCTGGAAACGCCGGCGATGGAGAACCTCGATACCCTTTTGGGAAAATACGGTGAGGAAGGCGATAAGCTCATTTTCAAGATCCTCAACAACGGCCTCGGCGATCCGAAGAATATCGGCAAATCCCGAACTGCCTTCGAGAACGTCCTGAATGGAAAGAACGATCCCGATCTGACCGAACGTGCCCTGCGGTACGACCTGACGATCCCGTTCGCCCGTTACGTGGCTATGAACTACAATCAACTTACCCTTCCGTTCAAACGTTACCAGATCCAACCCGTCTGGCGCGCTGACCGCCCGCAAAAAGGCCGCTACCGCGAATTCTGCCAATGCGACGCAGACGTTGTGGGCAGCCGCGCCCTGATCAACGAAGTGGAGCTTGCCTCCATCTATCAGGCCGCCTTCGAAAAGCTAGGCATCCCCGTGGAGATCAGGATCAACCACCGCAAGATCCTGGCAGCCCTCGCCGAAACATGCGGTGGCGCCGATCAACTGACCGGCATCACGATCGCCATCGACAAACTCGACAAGATCGGCATCGAAAAGGTTCGTGCCGAGCTCATCGACCGGGGCCTCAACGACACCCAGGTCGATCGCATCACGCATTACCTCACTATCCCAGGCCCCAATTCCAACAAACTTTCCCACCTCGAAACTCTTTTTTTCAAAAACCCCACCGGTCTCCAGGGTATCGCCGATCTAAAACATATCCTTAGCCAGGTCCCCGCTCTCACCCTCGACCTCACCCTGGCCCGCGGCCTCAACTACTATACGGGTGCCATTTTCGAAGTCAAGGCCACCGAAGCATCCATCGGCAGTATCGGCGGCGGCGGCCGCTACGACGACCTTACCGGCACCTTTGGCGTCCCCGGTATTCCCGGCGTCGGCATTTCCTTTGGCGTCGACCGCATCTACGATGTCATGGAAGAAGCAAAACTTTTCCCCGAAGACGTCCGGACCGGCACAAGAGTCCTTTTCTTCAACCTCGGCGAATCCGAATCCCGGGCCGCATTCGAACTTGTCCAACGGCTGCGCGACGCCGACGTTCCCGCCGAACTTTACCACGAAACCGCAAAATTCGACAAGCAATTCAAATACGCCGAACGAAAAGGCATCCCGTTTGTTGTGATAATCGGCAGCACCGAACTGAACTCAAAAACCGTCAAACTAAAGGACCTTCGCGACGGGGCCCAAAAGGAACTATCCTTCGAAGAATTAATCCTAACTTTCACCCACAATTAACCGATCATGAAAAGAACCATCCACTTTTCCTTTGCCATAGCCACCCTTTTCCTTTCCACCGTATCTTTCGCCCAATCCCCTAACCCCTTATATCTGCATCTCCCCCCTTCAGCTAGTCATATCTACTCGGTCAGACTTGGCCAGATCATCGCCAAAGGCGACCTGGGCGGCATGCTCCAGGGCATTCCGATGTCCAACGACCCGCGCGGCGCCTGGTACAAGAATATGCTGACCAGCCCGGCGTCTGCCGGAGTCGACATCGACCATGAGATCCTGATCGCGCAAACAACCGCAAGCGGCGACGGCGCGGACACCCTGAGCTACCTGCAGATCTTCGTTCCCCTCACGGACTCTGCCAAATTCCGGAGCTCGCTAAAAGAATTCAAAAACCAACACCTCCGCCGGCTGCCCGGTAAAGGGGTCACCGCATACGAAAAAAGGGAGGGAATGGCCTGGAACGACAAGCTCCTCGTAATCACCGAAGCCTCCTCCACCGTGCCACCCTCGATCTCCGACTCTGCTATGGTCCCCATGCCGGGAAAAACCCCCCATGAAAAACCCGCGCAAAAACCCGCCGGCTCCATCCACCGTCCAACCGGCGAACTGTCTGTCGAAAAAAGCCTCGCCGCCCTTGCCGGATTCCCGAAAAACCCGCTACTCACCGATCAGCATTTTATTGCCGGTTTCTCCACCGACGAGGATATGCACGCCTGGAGCACAAAAATGGATTTCAAGAGTTTCATCTCCAAACTCATCAAAAAATTGGCCTCCAAAAAGCCCGGCATGCAAGACAACCCGTTCCTGCAATACGGCGGGACGGCACAGACACCCCATCCCCCCGTCCTGTCGACATTCAATTTTGAAAATGGCCGCATCATCTTTCGGGCGACCACCTTTAGCAAACCCGAAGACGCTGATCTCCTTCATCGGTTGCACGACCGGCCCATCAATACCGACCTGCTGGCACGCGTCCCGGGCGGGCTCCTGTTGGGCTGTGTGGCCTTGCACTTCAACGCCGCAGCCGTCCCGGATTTGCTCGATAAGTATGGGGCCCGGCCCACGATAGATTCCATGCTTGGAAAGAAGGGTTTATCCATCGGTGAAATCACGCCGATCTTCGGCGGCGACTTTATGGTGGCCGCGCTGGCCGACACCACGACAACAACGGATACTACAAAAAAGAAGATCAATTTCTATCTCGTGGCTACCCTCGGCGACCCGGTAAAGATGATGCAGTTGGCAGGCAAACTCGCCTCCGGCAATGGACCCGCGATGGGCGACACCGCCGCAATGGCAAAAATGAAGAAGCTGACCGAAAAGATAGTGGTCCGGGACAATATGCTCGTTGTCAGCGGATCAAAGGAAATGGCACAAAAGTATTTCGACAACCATGACCGTCGCTCCACCAGCCTGCTCGGCGATGACAACAGCACATACGCCCTGGCCGTCGACCTCAAAGCCGTCAGCCAATTTGTCGCGGCGACCATGGCCGGCAACCCAAAAGCGTTGGTTATCGCCCGTGTCCTCGAGCATCTCGACAAAATCGAGCTGACGAGTAAGATGGACGGCAACAACTCGGTGCTGACCTTTCAGATCGTCACCGGCGACCCCTCCACCAACAGCCTGAAAACATTAGTTGGCTTGCTGCACTAGACGCCACTACACCTGACATCTCGCCGCACGACACTTCGACACCCTTCGTATCAAAGCCGCTTTTCCCCAAAATCGCCTTTTGACGAGTTGCTGCGCCGGTAGGAAAAGGCATTCCCGGTCTTGAACTGGTAGGTCGCCGACAGCCGGAAGTATCGGCTATTCTTGATGGAATGCATCTCGTCATACAGGTATCCGTAGTCACTGACCATTTTGAACTTATCGATGCCCATAACGTCATTAACATTGAGATTGACGCTGAGACGCTTTTGTAAGAAAAATTGCTTATACCCGATGGAGAGGCCCGATTGGGGATAGATATGCAAATAGGCGAACTGCGAGCCCGAGCTGTAGTTAAAATTTACTTCAACCTTACTGTTATCCGACACGGAAAAAGTCTGATTTGTGCTAAAATGGAAAAACCAATTCGATTGATGGCTGCCGTCCAGCAGGAGCGAACTGTTGTTGGCAACCCCTGCATCTTGGTAGGATTGCCAAAATTGAGTGATCTTCACAGGAATATTGATATCCGTATATAAAGTATTGGTATATTTTAAGTTCGTTGTATAGTCCGTGATCGTGATTCCGGAATCCTGTTGCGACGTGGGCAGATCGATTTTCGGCGATGCCGCATGACTCCAGGACATAGACAGATACGCATTTTGGTGTCTGAAGCTAACCTCGATGTTATTTAGGATTTGGGGATTGAGATTGGGATCCCCGACCGTTCTGGTGAGGACGGATGAATAGTTCGCATTAGGGTTAAATGCGGAGTAACTCGGTCTGGCGATGCGGCTGGAATAGGTCAGGCCTAATTGGTCATGGTCATTCAAGTTGTATTGGAAGGAACCGGAAGGGAACAAGTTGGAATATTCCCGGGAAACAGGCGCCAAATCAGACGTTGCAACCCCTTTTGAGTTGGTAAATTCGCCTCGTATACCCGCCTGGAAGCTGATCTTTTTTAACGTCGCCCGCAGATTGGCGTAGGCGCCACCAATCGTCTCCGTATAATTAAACGGAGCGTATATGGGCTGGGGTGGATTGCCTGCCGTCGGAGCGATCGAATAGAAGGTCGTCGAATTGTTCACATTTCGGATGGCAGTCAACTTCACCCCTGTCTCCAAAGTAAAGTGCTTTCCCATCGGCTGTACATAATCCAAATGATAAGCATAGATCCTGTCCTTGTAGTCCTGCACAAAGGAGAAGCTGTCGCTTTTGGCCGGGAGCGGGGTTGTATAGCTATACAGCCCGTTACTGGTTTGCCTGCCCGGCAGGTTGTAACCCGCGTACTCGAAGAGCACGTAAAGGTTAGTGCCTTGCTGATTGATATGGAAAGTATATTCCGCTGAAAACGCATTGTAGCGACCGCCATCATCTTTCAGCATGCCGGAAAGTAAGTAATTTGAATCGACCGTAGTGGTTCCGATCTTTCCGAAGCGGGTGGGCTGGGTTTGCAGATAACGCCGCTCCGGCGTTCCATAACTATTGAATACTACGTTAATATCGCTTTTCTTGTCGACCTTGAAGTTGAAACCCAGCCCGTAGTTCAAGGTCGTTTCGTTGTACAAGTCAAGGCTGCTGTTGTCCCTCTCCACATTTTGCGCCGGAATTCTCAGGGTGCCTTGTGTATAATTTCGGAATTCGTGGCTCCTGCTGAAGTCGAGACTGCCAAAAAATTTAAAGCTCCCGTAAGTATAATTGAGGTCGGTGCCTGCGCTGAAGTAAGGATAGGCCCAACCGCTGACACCTGGCGCCGGATAAAGCTGGTTGCCATAGGTAGAGTGGACGTCGCTCTTCATCTTTTCTTTCTTGGTGATGACATCAATAACGGCTGAGCCTGCTGCATCATATTTCGCCGAAGGATTGGTAATGACAACGATCTTTTCAATATTCTCCGATCGCAAATTGTTTAGAATCGTTATCACTTGTTCAGGTGGCATATACTGCCCTTTTCCATCGATCAACAGGTAGATATTACCCTTTCCATTTACGCTGACACCAATCGCCGGATTTACACTGACGCCCGGAAGCTTACTGAGAACTTCCAATGCACTATTGCCGCTCGACAACGCGCTCTCCGCTACATTGTATTCCAGCCTGTCCAGCTTCCTTACCAACAGGGGTTTCGCTCCTTTCACGGTGAACTCCGGCAGCGTCTGTACCTTGTGCTGCGCGATAGTGTCGGCACCGGGAAATTGGCCTGCCTTTTTCAGGGTCGAACTGTCTACGTTTTTTAGAACTGAAGTGTCTGGTCTTGGGTCAACACTTTGCGCCGCCGCCGACAATTGAATGGAAATCGCCAGGTTAATCAGCGCCACCCGGCTGCAAAATACATTCATAAGATTGATTTGTAGGTTTTAAGACATCTTATTTGCCCTTCAACCTACTAATCACATAGCCTTAACCGTGCTGTCATTGCCAAGTCTGGATCGTGCCTGCCGAATCCAGATACTTATAGTGATCGCCCGGCTGATGGAGATATTTCATTTTTAATGGAGCAAAGACATCGTCGGATTGTTTCTTACCGTCCAGATAGAGACCGGTTTGGTCGAGCAGGAGCAAGGTATCAGTTGGTGTTGCAAAAAGTTTTTCCTTTCGAAGGTCATTGATGATATCTACAATTGTTGGGCTTAGATCAGACATTAGATTGGCCATCCGCCGTTTTCTTCTGTATTCGGTCATGATACGTTGTATCGCTGCCTCATATTGGATTCTCAGGTCGTTGATTTTCTTCCGATCTTCATCAGGAGAGGTCATATTTTCGTAAATCCTTTTTTGTTCATGATCAAAATGAACACCAAGCCTTGCGTATTTTAGCCATTCTTCCAACCAGTCCTTTGGGAGATTTCGGGCCTTCAGCCCTTGAACTGCCGGCACAAAATCTGCGAGTTCATCATACTGATTTAACTGCGCTTCAGAAATTGCTGTTCCATCAATGCTGAGAGATACCAACTGATGGTCGCGTTTAGTGATTTCGTAATGCTTTCCGTTTTCATCCATTGCCTGAAATTCGGTGAGAGACCCGTCGGCATCAATGCGATCTTTCCTGCTAATGTGCGTAAAATCCATCGGCCCGGCCGGTATGGCCATTCCACCAATCGTGTCTTTTTTGGAGGGAAGTGTATCATTTCGGGTGGAGCGCGTGTCAATTGCACTATTGTCCACTACTGACTCCTGCGGAGCCTGAACCTCAATTCCAGCGCTGGAGAACGCGTGTTGGATCGCCGTATCCTGTTGATCGGCTGGCCCCTGACCCTGGTCAATTGAAACTTGTTCCGCCGATTTCGCAACAGGCGCTACGGTCGCGACAGTTGTCCTTTTAAAGCTCAATTCTTTATTTGTCATAAACCCGAATGCCGGCACGATCAATAGGCCAAGGACCAGAAGGACCTTTTCAGCACCATTCAGCGGCCTGTTCTCGCGGGACAAAATTCGCTTTATTCTCACGAGTAAGGGATTTCCATTGAATGGCAGTGCAAACGTCGCCTGGTACTCCTGAAAATTGACGAGCGCGTCCACATAGGACCGTCGATCCCACTCACGTAAGAGCACCAGATCGTCGCAGCAACACTCTCTTTCTTTCCGGAGCAAAGCGGATAACCACAAGACAGCGGGGTTGAAAAAGAAAATGGCCTCCATCATGTGCTGGATCAGGTTGACCAGGTAGTCGTTTCGGCGAATATGCCCCAGTTCATGCAAAAGGATAGCTTCTACCTGATCAGCTGGCAAAAACGCCAGCATTCCCATGGGAACAAGAATAATGGGCTTTAAGAACCCGAGTACCATGGGGACCTTCGCCAGACGGGACTCAAACAGGGTTACGGCCCTGCGAATACCAAGGCTTTCAGCCAACTGTCCTGTGCGGATAACCCATTTTACTCCAGGCGATTGCGTACCCGTGCTCCGCAGCTGGCGAATACTATAAAGACCCGCCACAAGCCGCGAACACTTGAAAGCAAAGAATATCGCCCAAAGGCTCATCAACACCGGACTCCACTCATGCGGGAATGAATTGAAGATGTGGGTTAATCTGATATAAGCGGAGGTCGATCCTCCGGAGGTTAATGCCCGCCCCGCAGCATGATTCAACGCATAAGCGGCCGAAGAATGTACAAGGGCGGAGCCGTCATTTGAAACGGCCTCGGAATTAACACTCTCCAACTGGATGATCAAAGTAACGGTAACCGCACAAAGAAAGGCGACCAGAAGGGAGGCGAAAATGTTGTACCGAAGTTTCGCCGAAGATTTTCGTGTTCTCGTGACGACGAGACTGGCGACCACTGCCAGCAAAATCCCTTCCCATATAGAATGAAGAAACGTTCGAAATATCGACTGCACCACGAAGTTGCTCGCCCATGGTCCGAAGTTTATCCATTCTATAAGAAAAGGTTTCATTTTAATAAGGAAAGGTTAAGGTAATAATTTTTATAATAATCACCTACCGGTTTTCAGCGCTTATCCAGCTTTTTCAGATACTCCTTTATTTCGTTTAAATCCTTTTTTGATGTCTTGCGGTTGCCCAGAAGCTCGATGACCAGCTTGCTGGCATACCCGTTATAGGTAGTGTTAAGAAATTGCTCCAACATGGCGCCTTTAGTCTTCTTCTCTGCCTGCGCAGCGCTATACACATGCTTCACTTTACGCTCATCTCTTGTGACTAAGCCCTTCCTGAACATGATTTGCATCAGCTTTAAGGTTGATGTATACTGACCACCCTTCCCGTCATGGTTCATTGCTTCATTCACGGCCCGGACAGTGGAAGGTCCGTCACGCCAAAGTATTTCGAGTATTTCCAGCTCCGTGGGAGTGGGACTTAAGCCGTCTTTCAGGGAATGTTTCATCGCGTCCATAAATCAAATATACTGCTTTTTCGTACGAAACCATATCCGATGCCATTTTTTTTTGAAAAAAGTCTTTTATAGCCCTCGCGGCCCTGCAGTGAAAACGCATTTTCCTGTACTTTCCGGTGCCTTATACCGATAAAT
>DATJWK010000132.1:0-124734 GCA_035501395.1 Puia sp. | reverse complement strand
TCCATCCAGGAGAAAGGGTCTCTTCAGCGAAAAAAAGACCCGGTCTTCAACGGCGCCGAGACCAGTTTTTTTACGGGAGACGTCGAATTTCTCGTTCATCTTCGATCCTATCCACCGTCCGGCGATATAAAAGGAACGATCACTTTTATTGCGGTGCGCAACGACAGCGTGGTCGGCCCGACCGATGTTCCTTTTCGTTATGGCCGGACGGATGGCGGCTGGATCGCTAAATCGACAGCCCTCCGCCAATCGGCGGACGACGCCCACAGCCTGAAAAAGACCAGCATAGACCTTGCCAATCCTGTCAACAACTGCGGCGGAACGGGAACCGAGAACTCCAAAGGGTTGGTGGCCGTCTTTCTGCTCGGGATGCTCGGCGGCATCTTCGGTTTGATCATGCCCTGCACGTTTCCGATGATCCCGCTGACCGTGTCTTTTTTCACAAAGCAATCCGGTTCGCGCAGAAAAGCGATCGGCAACGCCAGTTTATACGGGCTGTTCATTTTTGTAATTTATATCCTGATCAGCGTCCCTTTCTATTTTCTAAAGTCAAAGGATGCCAACCTGTTGAACAATATCTCGACCAACGCTTTCCTGAACCTATTTTTCGCGCTTATCTTTCTATTGTTTGCGCTTTCTTTTTTTGGTTTGTTCGAGATCTCCCTGCCAAGTACCTTGTCCAATTCGGTCGACTCCAAGTCTAATATTGCCACGATGGGCGGCATTTTCTTCATGGCGCTTACGCTGGCAATCGTCTCTTTCTCCTGTACCGGCCCCATCCTCGGAACGCTGATCTTTGGTTCGGTGAACGGCGGCGCCGTCGAGCTAACGGTAGCCATGGCAGGATTCGGTCTCGCGCTCGGGCTGCCTTTTGCGCTTTTTGCGTTGTTCCCGCAGTGGCTTCAGTCCCTGCCGAGGTCCGGGAGTTGGATGAATACGGTGAAGATCACCTTTGGCTTTGTGGAACTCGCACTGGCCTTGAAATATCTGTCCAACGCCGACCTTGTCAACCAATGGGGTTTGCTCAAGCGGGAGACGTTTTTTGGCCTGTGGATCGCGATCGGATTGGCGCTCGTTCTCTACCTTGTTGGAGTGCTAAAATTCCCTCACGATCCGCCACCGAAGAAGATTGGCAAACCCAGACTGATCATTGCGGGTCTTTTCCTGCTGTTTGTACTTTATCTTGCGCCGGGACTGACCAACACCAGTCATGCGAACCGGTCCCTGGTCGCCGGCTTCCCGCCGCCGTTGTTTTATAGTTTGTATACCCAGGATACAACCGACAGGGTCGAGGCCAACTACATCAATGACTACAATAAAGCGCTCGCGCTCGCCAAACAGGAAAACAAGCCCTTGTTGATCGATTTC
This sequence comes from Puia sp., assembly GCA_035501395.1. GTDB lineage: Bacteria > Bacteroidota > Bacteroidia > Chitinophagales > Chitinophagaceae > Puia. The sequence goes on along the minus strand of DATJWK010000132.1, from coordinate 123,366 downwards.
ACGGGCTGGGCGTGTGTAAACTGCCGCAAAATGGAGGAGAATGTGTGGCCCCGGAGAGGGGTCAAGGAACTGATCAAAAAAGACTATGTCCTGGTTTCCCTCTATGTCGACGACCGCAAGCTTCTTCCGGATGACCAGCAATTCTCGTTTCCGACCAGTGACGGCAGCGTAAAAGCCATCCATACCATAGGCGACAAATTCTCGACCCTCCAGTCAGAAAACTTCAAAAACGCTTCTCAACCGCTGTATGTCGTGATCAGCCCCGATGAAAAGTTGTTGACCAAACCGGTCGGTTATACGCCCAATGCGGTGACCTATGCCCAGTGGCTCCAATGTGGCCTCGATGCCTTTCGCCAGCAGCATTCCACCGCCACCCGCTGATCGCTCCGGTTAATATAATCGTAAGGATCTCCGTGCAACGCTTAACCCTCGTGTCTTGTCTAATGGAGTAATCATGCTGTCAGGCAGCTCCCGGAAGTGGGTGTGGGATCAATAATAAATTAACGGGAAAACCGTAACCTTCCCGTCTATGAAAAGAAGAAGGACCGCATAATGCGGTCCTTTTTTCGTGGGGGGGGGGGGAATGCGCTATATTTTCCGAAGGCGCATTCCCCGCACAAATAGGCGGGCGGAGCCCGCCTGCCCGGTAGGGCAGACATTAAATGATTGCGGGGAATGCGCTATATTTTCCGAAGGCGCATTCCCCGCACAATTAGGCGTCATTCCGATTCAACCTTCCGGCAGGACCAAGGGCAAGTGCTTAACGCCGGATGGAGAGCCGGAATGACAAGATCTTGTATAAAAAAAAAGTCCCTGCCCTATTCGAGCAGGAACCCTTTCAAAAATTCTTTTAATGGATCTTTTCACACAATGAAGTTAGCGGTTCTGTCCGTTCCCGGTAATTAAACATCAGTTAAAGATGTGTAAAATGTCCTCGACCTTCCGTCGTGCCGGCCTACGGCCGTCAAAAGATTCTTAAAAAAACCACTCATTCGATTTCTTCGTACCATCAAACGAGCTGCCATCTTTCCAAAAACTTTTTGGTGAAAGTAAAATTCTTTAGAGAGCAATCTTTTTTTCGGTCATCATTTTGCGGAGATTGATCAGGCCATACCGCATCCGGCCAAGCGCAGTATTGATACTGCAATTGGTCAGGGCTGCGATCTCCTTAAAGCTCAGATCGGCATAATGACGAAGAATAATGACTTCCCGCTGATCTTCCGGCAACAGGTCAAGCATTTGCCGAACCCTGTCGTGACTCTGGCGTTTCATCATTTTGGTGTCTGCGCCTTCTTCGGTAAAGTGCAGTACCTCAAAAATGTCGCGGTCATCGCTGGTCTTGATCGCCGGCGTCCTTTTGACCTTCCGGAAATGGTCGACGCAGAGATTGTGCGCGATCCGCATGGCCCAGGGAAGGAATTTGCCCTCTTCCGTGTAACGGCCGCCGCGAATCGTGTCAATAATCTTAATGAGAACGTCCTGGAAAATATCTTCTGCGAGATATTTGTCCTTGACCAAAAACAAAATGGAGGTGTACAACTTATCCTTGTGACGGACAATCAATGCCTCAAGAGCATGTAAGTCGCCGTCCCTGAATTGATGAATAAGTTCGTGGTCGGTTTTCTTGCGTAGCAATGTCATAAACTTCTACGGGTTTTTGAAGGTGATAGGATATATTTTGGATTTTAAAGATGGTTTGGCTTTTCGATGTAGAAGTAATCAGTCTATAGGCGACTATTTTTTGGTACGTTAAAAATACTAAATGATATCCACAGTTCAATCTACATTGTGCAAAAATAATTCTTGCACTAAATAGGATTTAAAGATATACAATTTTTGGAAAAAACAACATTTTGGGAATTTTTTTGTTCCTTAATTTCTTTTTGACCCATATTTCGATAAAGGTTGCACTTAATTTTGTCCTTTCTCGCCGCCCATTCCAAAGGAAAAGATATAGGGTCTCCCTGACAATTTTTTTAGTATTTTTGTGTTTGCCATGATGTCCACCACCACTAAGTCAACGTCGGAGCCGGCCGGATCGAACCACCTGACCGACTCCATTTATATAAAGGGCGCCAGGGTCCACAACCTGAAAAACATCGACGTTCACATCCCGCGCAACAAGCTAATCGTCGTCACCGGAGTCTCCGGCTCGGGGAAATCCTCCCTGACCATCGATACCCTGTTCGCGGAAGGTCAGCGCCGTTATGCGGAAAGCCTCAGCGCCTATGCGCGGCAATTCATGGCCCGGATGGACAAACCGGATGTCGACTATATAAAGGGCCTTTGCCCCGCTATCGCGATCGAGCAAAAGGTGATTACCCGGACGCCCCGGTCCACCGTGGGTTCCATGACCGAGATCTATGACTATCTCCGCCTGCTGTTCGCCCGCGTCGGACGGACCTTTTCGCCCATTTCCGGGCGGCAGGTCAAAAAGGACGATGTCACGGACGTTGTTTCCGCCATCGTCAACGGCAAGCCGGGAGACAAGGTGCTCCTCCTGACGGCATTCAAACAGCATAAGAACCGTCAACCCAGGGAAGAGCTGAATATCCTGCTGCAAAAAGGCTTCTCCCGTCTCTATGCCGGCGGTGAAACGCTCCGGATCGAAGACCTGCTCGAATTGGAGGAACCCGCGCTAAAAAAGAAATTACCTCCACCGGGACCAAAAACGCCTGCGGCCTATATACTCATCGACCGCCTGGTCGTTAAGGATTTCGATGAAGATGACCGCCACCGGGTGGCGGATTCGGTGACTACCGCGTTCTATGAAGGGGAAGGCGAGTTGCTGCTCGAGATCAACGGGGACAAGAAGCTTCCCTTTTCGAACCGATTCGAGCTGGATGGCCTGACTTTCGAAGAACCCGTTCCCAATCTTTTCTCTTTCAACAACCCCTTTGGGGCCTGCCCGACCTGTGAGGGATTTAGCCAGGTTTTGGGCATCGACCCCGACCTCGTCATCCCGGATAAACGCCTCAGCGTGTACGAAGGCGCTGTCGCTCCATGGAAGGGGGAGAAGCTGGTATGGTGGCGCGACCAGTTCGTCAAGGCCGCAAAGAAATTCGATTTCCCCATTCATAAGCCGGTCATTGACCTGAGCAAACAACAATATCAAACGATTTGGGAAGGCAACGAGCATGTTCATGGCATCAACGACTTTTTCGCGGAAGTCGAACGTAACCTGTATAAAGTTCAATACCGCGTCCTTCTGTCACGGTATCGGGGGCGCACCGAGTGCCCCGATTGCCATGGGTACCGGCTACGGAAAGAAGCCCTCTATGTAAAGGTTAACGGCAGGCATATCGGGGAACTCTGCGCAATGCCCGTCCGTGATCTTTCCGGATGGTTCGAAACCCTGCATCTGGAACCCCACGAACAACAGATCGCACGGCGCATCCTGATCGAGATCCGCCACCGATTAAATACATTAACGGATGTTGGCCTCGGATATCTCAACCTGTCACGTCTCGCCAATACCCTAAGTGGCGGCGAGAGCCAGCGTATCCAGTTAACCCGCTCCCTGGGCAGCAACCTAACGAACTCGTTATATATTCTCGACGAACCGTCCATCGGCCTGCATTCCCGCGATACCGAACGCCTGATCCGGGTACTGAAAGAGCTGCGCGATCTGGGAAACACCGTCGTCGTTGTCGAACATGACGAAATGATGATGCGGGAAGCCGACTACATCATCGACATGGGACCGCTTGCCAGTCATCTCGGGGGAGAAGTAGTGGCCGCCGGTACTTATGACGCCCTTATCGCAAACGATGAAAGTCTTACGGGCAAGTATCTGAGAGGTGAGCTGCGGATCATGCCGCCGCCTAAAGTTCGGCCCTGGAAACGGTCGCTCCTGGTCGAGGGGGCGCGGCAGAACAACCTGAAAGACCTGAACGTGGAATTCCCGCTCAACGTCCTCTGCGTTGTCAGTGGCGTCAGCGGCAGCGGCAAGACAACGCTTGTCCGGCAGATCCTGTACCCCGCCCTGCAAAAGATAAAAGGAGAGCCCGGAGACAAGGTTGGGCTCCATAAAGCGATAAAAGGCGATATCGACGAGCTGTCCCAGATCGAGATGGTCGACCAAAACCCGATCGGAAAGTCCTCGCGAAGTAACCCGGTTACCTATATAAAAGCCTACGACGAGATCAGGGAGCTTTTCTCACAGCAGCCGCTTAGCAAACTGCGGGGGTTCCAGCCCAAGCACTTCTCGTTTAATGTAGATGGCGGCCGCTGTGACAATTGCAAGGGAGAAGGCGAACAGATCGTCGAGATGCAGTTCCTTGCCGACGTCCACCTGACTTGTGAGGTCTGCCACGGGCGTCGATTCAAGGAAGAAATCCTGGAGGTGACCTACCGGGAAAAGAATATTTACCAGGTCCTCGAGATGAGCGTTGACGATGCCCTCGGGTTTTTCAAGGATGAGCCGGCAATCTGGCAAAAAATAAAACCGCTGAGCGACGTCGGCCTTGGTTACGTAAAACTGGGGCAATCCTCCGACACGTTGTCCGGCGGCGAAGCCCAGCGTGTCAAACTCGCTTCCTTCCTCGGCAAGGGCCGTGCGCAGGGTCACATTTTATTCATATTCGATGAGCCGACGACGGGCCTGCACTTCCACGATATCCGCAAACTTCTGGCGTCTTTTAACGCACTTATCGAACAGGGTCATTCGATCCTCGTGATCGAACACAACACGGACGTGATCAAGTCCGCCGACTGGGTGATCGACCTTGGTCCCGAAGCCGGGGACGGCGGCGGCAACCTCGTCTATGCCGGGACCCCTGCCGGGCTGAAGAAAGTAAAAGAAAGCTATACCGGGAAATTCCTGTAAAAAAAGAGCCGGGCAACGCCCGGCTCTTCCCTAATTCCATCCTCCGCCGAGGCTACGGTACAATTCCACTTCTGCGCTTAACTGTCCTTTCCTTATCGATGCCAGTTCCAATTCGCTTTGCAGTACGTTACTCTGTGCCGTTATGACTTCCAGGTAATTGGCCATCCCGTTCCGGAACAAGCTGCCTGCATTGGCGGTCGCCTGCTGTAACGTATTCACCCGCGTTTGCGCCACCGCCTGCTGTTCCTTTAGTTTGTTGATCTTCGCCAGCGCATCCGACACTTCTCCGACTGCCGTCAACACGGATTGTTTGAATTCCGACACCGCCTTTTCCCGGTCAATCTTCGCCAGTTCATATTGCGTCTTCAGCTTTTTCCGCTCGAATACCGGCTGCGTCAGCCCTCCTATCACGGCACCAAACAAGGACCCCGGGATGTTAAACCAATTCCGGAACACATAGGTATCCCATCCGCCCTCAGGTGTGATCACGATCGACGGATACATTGCCGCCTTATTGATCCCTACATTCGCATTGGCGACCGTCAAAGCCAGCTCGGAGCTCCGCACATCCGGCCGACGCGCCAGCATCGCAGCGGGCACGCCGGCAGTCAAACTATCCCGAACCGCGATTTCTTCGAGTTTCCGGCGCCGCGGGATCCGATCCGGCAACCTGCCCGTGAGAACGCTTAGCGCATTCTCCTGCAGGAGGATGTTTTGTTGCAATTGAGGGATCAATTCCGCCGCCGCCAGCTCCTGCGCCTCCGCCTGCTGAACGCCAAGTGCCGTAACATCGCCGGAATTGAACTGCAACCGGATGATCCGCAAGGTACTGTCATTGAGCGCGAGGTTGGCCCGCGCGATATCCAGCTGCGCATCCAGCATCAACAGGTTGTAGTAACCTTGTGCCACGCCCTCGACGATGTTTGTCTGTAATGCTTTCCGCGCCTCCGCCGTTTGCAGGTACTCTGCCAGCGCCTTCGCCTTTTGATTTCGGATCTTTCCCCAAATGTCCGCTTCCCATGAGAGCGCCACCGTGGTATTGTAATCATTGAGCCATTTCGAATGCAAAAAGCTCGAAGCGCTGATCCCGTTAAGACTGTTGTCCGAGGGTCGGGTGAGATCCGCCGTTACCGTCAGGGTAAGGTCCGGCCAGTACCCTAGTTTGGACTGACCCAATACCAACTGTGCGGACTTGATATTTTCCAGGGCCACCTCCATATCGTAATTGTGTATGATCGCACTGTCGATCAATTGCTGCAGGTCCGGATCGGTAATGAATGTTTTCCAGCGAAGGTTGGCTATACCGCCGGATGTATCGCTAGCCGGCATGGCTGATCGAAACTGTGAGGGGAGCGGAGATGCCGGCGGCGCCATATCTTTCGATACCTTGCACGATCCAAGACCCGCCGTAAAGATCAACAGCGTGATGATCGTCAACGCCGGCTGAACCCGGACGGCGGTCGTCCGCCGGTTTGCGAATCGTTCCTGCAAATACTGGAAGATCACGAACAACACCGGCACCACAAATACCCCGAGGATCACCCCGGTCAGCATGCCGCCAACCGCGCCGGTCCCGATCGACCTGTTGCCAAGCGCCGATGCCCCCTCAGCCCGCATAAGCGGCAACAAACCGGCAATAAAAGCGAAGGAGGTCATCAGAATGGGCCGAAGCCGAAGCTGAGCGGCTTCCAGCGCCGCGGCCATCAGATCCATACCCGCCCTGCGTCGCTGGACGGCATACTCCACGATCAATATCGCGTTCTTTGCCAGCAAACCGACCAGCATGATCAGACTTACCTGTACATAAATATTGTTGTCAACCCCAAACAATTTCAGAAAGCTAAACACCCCAAACACGCCGACCGGGATCGAGAGTACGATGGCAAACGGCAGGATATAACTTTCATATTGCGCCGACAACAGGAAATATACAAAAACCAGGCTCAGGACAAAAATGAAGATGATCTGCGATCCGGCCGCCTTCTCTTCCCGCGTCATCCCGGTCCACTCGATCGCATAGCCCCGCGGTAACACCTTCGCCGTCGTTTCCTCAATCGCCCTGATCGCATCCCCCGTGCTATAACCGGGCTTTGGTACCCCATTGATGGTAACGGCATTGTACAGGTTGTTGCGGCTTACCGTCTCCGGTCCGTACACCCGCTTGAGCGTGATCAATTGATTTACGGGAACCATCAGGCCGGTCCGGCTCTTGACAAAGATCCCGTCCAGCGATTTTTCGTTCGCACGGTAAGGGATATCCGCCTGGGCCATCACCCGGTAATATTTTCCGAAACGGTTGAAGTCGCTGACAAAGCTGCTGCCATAATAGATTTGCATCGTCCGCATCAAGTCGCTGATGGAGACGTTCAATTGCTTTGCCTTGTCGTCATTAACCTCCATCATATATTGCGGGTTGCCGGAAGCAAACGTGGTGAATGCGTACGCGATCTCCTTCCGCTGCATCAGCGCGCCGATAAGCTGATAGGCCGTCGCGCCAAGCTTGTCCAGGGACCCGTTCGCCTGGTCCTGCAACATGAACTCAAAGCCGGCCACATTCCCAAAACCCTGTATCGTGGGGAACGTAAAGAAGAAGGCATGTGCATCTTTCACTCCGCCGGCCACTTTCATCGTCATCGATGCGGTGATCGCGTTAATGTCCTTTATCGGCCCCCGCTGGTCAACCGGCTTCATCCGCACAAACCCGGCGCCGTACGGGGAGGCATTCGCATTCGAGATAAAATTCAACCCTTCGATGTTATAACGGCGGTCGGTGATCGGATCTGCTTTGATGATACTGTCGATCTCTTTCATTGCCCTATGCGTCTGGGCGAGCGAACTGCCGGGCGGCGTTTGAACCGCATACAACAGGAAACCCTGGTCTTCCGTCGGGATGAAGCCGCTGGGCGTGCGTTCCATCATCAGCCAGGAAGTAGCCGCCAGCACGATCAGCGCGGCAACGGCGATCCAGCGGCGCTTAAACAAAAACCGGAGGCTACCCAGGTACCGTTGTGTCATCGTCCGGAATCCCGTATTGAAGGCCGTAAAAAAACGGCCTGCAAACCCTTTTCGCTTATGCTGCTCATTTTTCAGGAACAAAGCGCAGAGCGCCGGGCTTAGGGTTAACGCATTGACTGCCGAGATCAGGATAGCCGTCGCCAGCGTGAACGCGAATTGCCGGTAAAACACACCCGCCGGCCCGCGCATGAACCCAACCGGGATGAACACCGCCGCCATCACGAGCGTGATCGAGATGATCGCGCCCGAGATCTCGCTCATAGAGCGAACGGTAGCCTCTTTGGCCTCCAACCCCGTATTTTCGATCTTTGCGTGGACGGCTTCGACGACAACGATCGCGTCGTCCACCACGATCCCGATCGCCAGCACCAACGCGAACAGCGTCAGTAAATTGATCGTGAACCCGAAGAGCTGCAGAAAGAAAAAGGTCCCGACGATCGCTACCGGCACCGCAATGGCGGGGATCAGCGTAGACCGGAAATCCTGCAGGAAAAGAAAAACCACGATAAACACCAGGATGAAGGCTTCCACCAGCGTATGAAGTACCTGGTCGATCGACGCATCCAGGAACTCCTTGGAGTTATACATGATGCTTGTCCCCAGCCCTTTCGGGAGATCCGCGGAAAATTTTGTCACCAGCTTTTGCGCCTCCGTCAGAATGTCGTTGGCATTCGAGCCGGCCACCTGAAAAACCGCCACCCCGGAGGTCGGAAGCCCATTCAGGGTACCGTTTGAAGAGTAGGTGTAGGACCCAAACTCCACTCTTGCCACGTCCTTCAACCGAACGACCGAACCATCCGAATTTGACTTGATGATGATGTTTTCGTAGTCATCGTTTCGGTTAAGCTTGCCTTTGTACTTCAGAACATATTCGAATACCTCATTACTGCTCTGCCCAAGCCGTCCCGGCGCCGCCTCCAGGCTTTGATCGCGGATGGCGTCCGTCACTTCGATAGGAGAGAGGTTATACGCCACCAGCCGGTCGGGCTTCAGCCAGATCCGCATCGAATAGTCCTTCGTGCCGAATGCCTGGGCGTCGCCTACTCCCGGTATCCGTTGAAGCTTTGGGATCAGGTTGATCTTGATATAGTTTTGAAGGAAGGTCTCATCGTAGACGGAGCTGTCCTTACTGTACAGCGCGATGAACATGATAATGCTGTTCTGCTGCTTCTGCGTGGATACGCCCGCCTGGATCACTTCCTGCGGGATCTGCGAGGTCGCTTTCGCCACCCGGTTTTGAACATTGACCGAAGCGATATCCGGATTGGTGCCCTGTTTGAAATAGACCGTCAGCGTCATGCTGCCATCATTGGAGGAATTGGAAGTCATATATGTCATATTCTCCACACCGTTGATGGCTTCTTCCAGCGGCACCGCTACCGATCGGGCTACCACTTCGGCATTGGCCCCGGGATAATTAGCTGTTACAACCACGCTGGGCGGCGCAATATCCGGAAAGAGGGTAATCGGCAAGGTAAATACCGACAATCCACCCAGTAAAAGCAATATGATACTTACGACCGTGGATAACACCGGTCTTTCGATAAACTTCTTAAGCATAAAATTTACAATGGAGTTACTTTGAATATACTGTCAGCTGAAAGCAGTTGCGGAGTGATCACCGCACCATCCTGCAACCGGTCCATCCCGGCATACACGATACGGTCGCCCGGCTTGACGCCCTTGTCCACCAGATACCAGCCGGTGGTTTTGGCAACGACGTGCAACGGGCGACTGACTACCTTGTTGGAATCTCCGACGGTAAAGACGAAGATCTTATCCTGCAGCTCATAGGTCGCCGTCTGTGGGACGGGAATCGTTGCCGAATTCATTTGCGGAATGCGGATCCGACCCGTGCTGCCGGTCCGAAGCAACCCGGCACCATTCGGGAACACGGCACGGAAACTGATCGTTCCCATCGTCTTGTCGAACTGGCCTTCCATCAGCTCGACCCGGCCTTTTTCCGGATAGATCTTGTCGTCCGCCAGTTGCAGTTCCACCTGCGGCAAGGTCCGGATCTTGTCGGTGATCGTCTTCCCGGCCGATTCACCGGTGAAATGCAGAAAATCGCTTTCGCTCATCGAGAAATAGGCATACACTTCCCGGATGTCGGACAACACCGTCAGCGGTTGGGTTTCCCCCTTGCCGACAAGGCTCCCGACCTTAAAGGGTATCCTGCCGATATATCCGCTCACCGGCGCTTTTATCAGCGTATAACCAAGGTTGATATGTGCATTGTTGCCGGCTGCTTCGGTCTGGCTGACCTCCGCTTTTGCGGCGGCATATGCAGCCTCTGCGGCTTTCAGCTGTACATCCGAAATAACCTTGTTGTCCACCAGCGGTTTCAACCGGTTGACTTCGATGGCTGCTTTATCCATATTGGCCTTTGCCGCGTTGATATTGGCCTCGGCATTGTTGAATTGCTCGTCATATGGACGGTCATTGATCTTAAAGAGCGGCTGCCCTGCCCTCACGAAAGCGCCTTCTTCAACAAAGATCTTGTCCAGGTAGCCGCTGACCTGCGGGCGGATCTCTACGTTCGTCTTACCCTCTATCGTGGCCGGGTATGCGGAATACGTGGTGGCGGGTGAGGCGTTGACGGCAAGGACGGGTAGCGATTGCGGCGGCGGCGCGGCCTGTGTGCCCTGGACCTGAGAACAGCTGCTGAGACAGGTCGCAACGATAACCGATAAGGCGGAAAGGACTAGTAATCGTCTCATAACATTATTAAATTTTTTAATGGTGTTAAATAGGCAAGCCGCGTTATTCTTCCATATGACACCCGGAGGAGTGACAACAGGACATGTAGCGTTGAATTTTTTTCAGCCGGCGACGGTCGTCAAACCTATCGCTTCAGGGATCGGGTTATACCCGTAATGGCATCCCTGAGGATTTGCCGGTTGATCTCATCCGTCGTCCCCTTGCGAACGATGTTGATGGAGATCAGGCCGTGGATGATGGACCAATACGTGTAATATTTGGTACAAACCCGTTCATCTTCCGGGTCTTCAATACCCATAAGTTTTCGGATCGGTTCGACGGCGATATCATAGGGTGTGGAACCGGCCGGCAACAGCTCATCCATCAGACAGCAGTTGACTTCGACGCCGAACATCAGCTGGTAGTACTCTTTGTGGGCAAAGGCAAAATTCCAGTAAGCAAGCCACATGGCCTCGATCTGGTCCGCCGGGTCTTCGTGCTTCGCGGCCGCCGCCCTCATCTTGCCCGCCAGCATTTCAAATCCCTTTTTTGACAGCTCCAGCAGGATGGCCTCTTTATTGGCATAATATTCATAAATAATGGGCGCCGTATACTCGATCTTGTCGGCAATCTTCCGCATGCTCAATGCCTGCCATCCCTCGTCTTTTACGATGTCGTAGGCGGCATCCAGGATATTGGCCCGGGTATTCTCTTTTAACCGATGGATTCGTTCCTTACTCCCCATAAATAATTTAACAGCGTTAGACAAAATTAGGGGGTTTTTATAATTCGCCAAGAATTTTCTTTAAAATTTTTTGCGCATCGCTTCGGTTATTCGGATCTCAAGCTATTGACCGGATTGGCAACAGCCGCTTTAACTGCCTGGAAACTAATGGTAAGTAGTGCTATCGTGAGAGCCCCCAACCCGCCCAGAATAAATATCCACCAGGTCGACCAGATTTGAATCCGGTAGAAGAAACTGTCCAGCCAGCCCTTCATTAAGTAGAAAGTTATGGGTGTCGCCACCAGGAAGGCAATTCCCACCAGCCACAGAAAATCCTTTGATAGTAACCCTATGATATTGCTGACACTGGCACCAAGTACCTTGCGCACCCCGATCTCCTTTGTTCGTTGGATGGTGCTGTAGGAGGCCAGGCCGAGCAGTCCGAGACAGGATATAAAAATGGCCAGAACGGAGAAATACAGGAATAGCTTCCCAAAACGATCCTCTGCCCGGTATTGACGGTCGAATATCTCATCCACGAATGCATAGCTGAACGGCCGGTAAGGAATGATCCGGTGCCAGGCCTTCTCGATCGAGGCGATGGTTTTTTTGAGGTTCGTGGTACTAACTTTAACGCTGAGCTGGCTGACGCCTTCCGGTTCGATCCGCAGCGATAGCGGTCGGATCTCCCGTTGAAGACTCTCATAGTGGAAGTCTTTGATAATGCCGATTATTTTTCCTTTCCGACCCCACTGTGAAAAATTCTTTCCGATCGCATCCTGGGGGGTTTGATAGCCGAGCATCCGGTACCCCGCTTCATTTAGTATCATCGCCTGGGTGGTATCGGACCCGAATGCCCGGGAAAAAGCGCGGCCTGCGAGCAGTTTTAGTTGATATTGCGGGATGTAGTCAAAGTCGACGAAAAAAAGATCAGGGCTGCAAATCTGCATTTCGCCCTTCCGGTTCTGGATGACCGAATATGCATTCATCGCACCATTGCCCGGCGTATGGGAAGACATCGCCACCGAGATTACCCCGGGCAAACCACGGACCTCTTCTTTTAACGCGTCCCGGTGATTGTCTCCGTGTGTGTCCACTACCAACTCCTGGTCCTTGCTGAATCCCAGTTCCTGGTTTCGCATATAATTCAATTGGAAACCCACCAGCAACGTCGCCACGATCAACCCGATAGAAATCGTGAACTGTGAGATTACAAGCCCTTTTCGGAGCAACAGACCGCGGACGCCGGTCGCAAAGCGGCCCTTCAACACAACAATGGGCTTGAAAGACGATAGAACAAGTGCCGGGTAGATACCCGCCAGCAACCCGATTCCGACACCGATCCCCAACAGCGTAAGGATATAGGTTGGGTGATTGAAGATGCCGGACGCGATCGTTTTACCGGCTAAAAAATTAAAACTGGGCAGCAATGCCGCGCACAGTCCGACGGAAAGTACAAAGGCGATCAGGCAAAGAATGACCGATTCGCCCAGGAACTGTCCCGTCAACTGCTGCCGTTCCGCACCGACAACTTTTCGTATCCCAACTTCCCTGGCCCGCTCGGTCGATCGTGCGGTCGTCAGATTCACGAAATTGATCCCTGCGATCAGGAGGATGAAGACCCCGACAATACTAAAGACATATACATTCGTTATACTTCCGCTGACCGTACCGCCCCGCGTCGAATAGAGATAGACATTCTTTAGCGGCTCCAGCGTATAAATATAGTTCTGGTTGATCTCCTTCATCATTTTCCCGATATGGTTCTCGAGAAAGGCGGGGAATTTCTTTTCCAGCGCAATCGGATTGGTGTTCGGCTTTAACAGGAAATAGGTATAGTCGCCGAAGCCGCCCCAGTTCTTGTCCCTGTTAGAATCCGCTGCGCCTGAATAAGACGCCACCAGCATGTCCGACTTCAGTTCCGTATTCTCCGGCATGTCCTTCATCAGGCCGGTAACCGTACCGATGTGTCCTTCATCGGTAAGAAGCAGGTGTTGTCCCATCGGATCGGAGGACCCAAAATATTTTTTTGCCGCCGCTTCCGACAACACGATGCTGTTCGGCTCGCGCAAGGCCATAACCGGATCGCCTTTTAACAGCGGGAAGTCAAAGATCTCAAAGAAGGTCGAGTCAGCGAACCCCACATTGTCTTCCTGGATCTTGATGGCATCGCCTTTCCGCACCAGGATGCTGCCCTGATCGAACCGCACCATTTTTTCGATCTCGGGGAAATCCCGTTTTGCAGCCGCCGGCATACCTGCCGGCGCATTATTCGTATGAATCGTTTCCGACGGATTGACGATATCGCACACGACCCGGTATATGCGGTCCGATTTGGAATGGAAATCGTCGTAGCTCAGTTCGAATTTTACATACAAAAAGATCAGGAAACAGGCCGACATGCCGATCGTCAGCCCCAGGATATTCAAGAGCGAAAAGCCCTTGTGCCGCCATAAGTTGCGGAATGCCACGCGGAGATAGTTCTTTAGCATAGCTAAAAGACGGTTGACCCGCGAAAATGTTGCATGCCGCGGAGCGGCTCACTCGCTACGCAGTGAATGCACCGGATTAACCAATGCCGCTTTTACCGCCTGGAAGCTGACGGTGATGAGCGCAATTGCAAGCGCAGTAACCCCGGCCAGCGCAAAGATCCACCAATATGAACTGATCCGGTAGGCAAATCCGCTCAGCCATCCGTTGACAAACAACCAGGTCAGCGGCGCGGCTACCAGGAAGGCCCATCCAACCAGTACCAGGAAATCCCGCGAAAGCAGAAAGACAATATTCCCCACCGACGCTCCGACCACCTTCCGTACCCCGATCTCCTTGGTCCGCTGGACCGTACTGTATGCCGCCAGCCCCATCAATCCCAGACAGCTGATAAAGATCGCGAGGACGGCGAAATTCAGGAAGAGCCGGCCGAATTGCTCCTCGCTCCGGTACTGCCGGTCGAAGAATTCGTCGAGGAAGAAATAAGTAAAGGGGCGGTCCTTTAGCAGTGTCTTCCATTTAGCCTGGACGGCGCTTAGCGTTTCCGGCACCCGGTGTCCGTCGATCGTTGCGCAGATCAGATCGCAGTTGCGCGGTTCCACCCGCATCGTCATCGACCGGATCGGATCCTGCAAGGACCGCAGATGAAAATCCCTGACAACTCCGATGATCGTGCCCGTGCGTCCGAACTGCTCGAATCGTTTCCCGATCACCTGCCCCGGGGAGGTATAACCGAGCTGGCGAACCGCCGTTTCATTCAAGACCATCGCCTGTGTGCTATCCGTCCCGAAGGACCTGGAAAAGTCCCGGCCCGCAATGATCGTCATGTGCATCTGGCTTATATAGTCGTAGTCCACAAAATATGCCGTCGCATTGGCGGTCTGCATGTCACCCCGTCCATTTTCAAGTTTGCATTCGTTCGGAAAATCACCCATTCCCGGCACGCTGCTGGCCATCGTGTTCGACACCACTCCGGGTATGGAATACAAGGCTTGCCTGAAAGCCATCTTCGCCGAGTCATTCCGCGTGTCCATGACGAGCTTTTGCTCCTTACTGAATCCCAGGTCCTGGCTTCGCATATAGTTCAGCTGGAAGTACACCACAAGCGTCGCGATCATTAACCCGATCGCAATCGAAAATTGAGCGATCACGAGTCCCTTTCGAAGTATGATCCCCCGCGATCCTGTACTGAATTTCCCTTTTAACACCGCCACCGGTTGGAAGGAAGACAACACCAGCGCCGGATACAGCCCGGCGAGGATGCCGATCAGCACTGCAATGCCAAATAATACGGCCAGGTAACGCGGCTGCGTGAGGATCCCGGTGCTGACTTCTTTTCCCGCCAGTTGGTTGAATAGCGGCAGCATCAGGCCGGACAGCCCAACTGCCAATAGATAAGCGATCAGGCAAAGGATAATGCTTTCCCCGATGAACTGCCCCGCCAGCATCCATTTACCCGCGCCAACGACTTTCCGGATGCCCACCTCTTTTGCCCGCTCGACCGACCGCGCAGTGGTTAGATTGACAAAATTGATCCCGGCGATGAGCACGATAAAGGCGCCGATGATCGAAAAGATATATACATTCCCGATATGGCCGTTTTTGGCATCGTCCCGGGTCGAGTACAAATAAATGCCGCGCAGCGGTTCCAGCAGCAGCGTAGGGATTTGTTTGTTCCGGAATACCGCCGGACCAGCCACCTTTTCGAGGTAACCCGGCAGCTTCGCTTGCAGGTTCGCTGCCTTGGCGCCCGGCTTCAGGAGTACATAGGACTCCCAGGCGTAGGCATTCCATGCGCTGTCAAGCCCCGGATTCCCTTGCGCGAAAGTGGATAGGGACATAAGCATCGATATCCTGAAATGTGAATTTTCCGGGATATCTTTCATCACACCCGTGACGGTCCCGGGGAACTTATCCCGCGTCAGGGTAAGGACTTTGCCGATCGGGTCGATATTGCCAAAGAACTTTTTTGCCGTCGATTCCGACAAGACAATACACGACGGACGCGCTAACGCTGTCTTCGGATCGCCTTTGACAAACGGAATATCGAATGCCTGGAAGAAGGTAGAATCGGCCATACCGACATCGCTGGTCTCAAAGACCTCATGGTCATCGCGGATCACCATCCAGTTGTCTCCCAGGCTGACCCGTGCGGCAATCTGAACCTCCGGCAGGAATTGCGCCATGTGGAGCGCGGTCGGCAACGGCGGGCAATTGGGATGGTCTACCCCGGTAGGAGTTGTGACATCACTTACGATCCGGTAGATCCGATCTGCCTTGCCGAAGAACGAATCATAGCTCAGCTCGAAGCAGACGTATAAAAAGACCAGGAAAAAAGCGGTCATGCCGACCGTCAACCCGACGATGTTGACGAGGGAAAATCCCTTATGCCGCCACAGGTTGCGGAAAGCGACGCGGAGATAGTTCTTGATCATAGAACTTTTCCGCCACAAAGGCAATGCCTCAATATGGCCATTTGGGAATCAAATCGGTAGGTTGGAAAAAAATGCGCGCTGTCCGGTTTCGATACAGTAGTTGTGCGGTATCGCATCTTGCGCTCATCGCAGCCGGTCCGCGCTTTTTATCAGCTTCGCATCTTTCCGTATCCCTCTCGCCGCCAGGATCAGGAAAAAGGGGATTGCCAAAGCAAGGACCGCCGTGAGGCTAAAACCGCCTTCAACAAAATCGGGTTTCCCGCTATGGATCCAGTATACCAGGATATTGACCAGCGAAAGAACGATAAGCCCTACCGCGATCCAAAACTGCTGCGACCGGTTATTGTATTTGAAAATATCCCAGCCTATTCCCACGATCAACGCGATCGTAATAAAAGTGATGAGAATACTTCCACTGCTTCCGTTGATATAATGCGGCCACGCGGTCAACCCCCGGAGCTCATGTCCGTAATTCCCCACTAACACGTTCCCCTGGTAAAAGGGAAACTTAAAGGTCAACGCTGCGCAAATAAGCGCCAGCAGCATCCACACCGTTTGTTTTCGCTGTAACATATCAACAGGTTTACAATTCAGGATACAACGGGAATTGCTTCATAAAAGCATTCACCTCTCCTTTCAGTTTAGCCAGCAAGGCTTCGTTCTCCGCATTCACCAGCGCCTTGTCGATCATCCCGACGACCGTGGCCATATGCGTTTCCTTCATTCCCCGGGTCGTGATGGCCGGCACACCCACACGAATGCCTGATGTGACAAACGCGCTCTTGTCATCGAACGGCACCATATTTTTGTTGACGGTGATCTCCGCTTTCCCAAGCGCGATCTCGGCTTTTTTTCCGCTGATATTCTTGTTCCGCAGGTCGATCAGCAGCAGGTGATTGTCCGTGCCTCCCGACACGATATGATATCCTTTCCCGACAAACACATCGGACATCGCCTGCGCATTGGCGATGATCTGTTTGGCATAGGCCGTGAACCCGTCCGCAAGGATCTCTCCAAAGGATACCGCCTTGGCTGCGATCACATGCTCCAACGGCCCGCCCTGGGTGCCGGGAAAGACGGCCATGTCGACCAGGTTGCTCATCGGCCGTACATTGCCTTTTACATCTTTCAACCCTAATGGATTGTCGAAGTCCTTTTTCATGAGGATGATCCCCCCGCGTGGCCCGCGCAGGGTCTTATGTGTCGTTGAGGTTACAAAATGGCAGTCCTCAAACGGAGAGTTCAGCAGCCCTTTCGCAATCAACCCGGCCGGATGCGCCATATCACACATCACAAACGCACCTACGCCATCGGCGATCGACCGGATCCGCTTGTAATCCCAGTCCCGGCTATAGGCGGAGGCCCCGCAGATGATCAGCTTCGGTTTTTCTTTTTTTGCGACTGCCTCCATGCTGTCATAATCCACCCGGCCGTCCTCTTTTTTTACACCATAGAAGACCGGATGATAGAGTTTGCCTGAAAAATTCACGGGAGAACCATGGGTCAGGTGTCCCCCCATGCTCAAATCCAGCCCGAGAATCTTATCGCCAGGTTGCAGGATAGCCAGCATCAATGCGGCATTTGCCTGCGCGCCGCTATGCGGCTGGACGTTCGCGTATTCACATTGAAAGATCTCCTTCAGCCGATCGATCGCCAGCTGCTCGACCTGGTCCACGATCTCACATCCACCATAATATCTTCTTCCGGGATATCCTTCCGCATATTTGTTCGTCAATACCGTCCCCATCGCCTGCATTACCTGCAACGAAGTGAAATTCTCCGAAGCGATCAGTTCAATTCCGTGGCGTTGACGTTCCAGCTCCTTATGTATAAGATCAAAGACTACCGTATCTTTTTGCATGGCGCAAATTTAGGCCAAAAAGAATAAAATTCACTATTTTACACGCGTAACAGGAAGACATGAAAGCGATTATCCCCGTGGCGGGCGCCGGCACCAAACTACGCCCGCACACGTATACGCAACCAAAGGCTTTGATCCCATTAGCGGGGAAAACGATACTCTCCATTATTGTCGACCAGTTAATGGAGGCCGGGATAACCGAATTTATCTTTATCGTAGGTTACCTGGGAGAAAAGATCCAGGACTTTGTCCGCCAGAAATATCCAGAGCTGACGGTGCATTTCGTGTACCAGAACGAGCGTCAGGGCATCGGCCACGCCGTCCTGCTGACCCGCAGCATAGTAGGAGACGACGAGGTGTTCATTGTCCTTGGCGACACAATCTGCGAATACGATGTAAAGGACGTGTTGAATCAGTCTCATTCGCTGCTCGGCGTAAAACGGGTCGACGACCCCCGAAATTTCGGTGTGGCAGAGCTCGAAGACGACGGCAGTATCGAGCGGGTCGTGGAAAAACCCCAGATACCCAAGTCGAATATGGCGTTGGTAGGGATCTATCGCATCCGTGAGACGGCAAACCTGTTCAATTGCCTGGAAAGCAATATCCGGGAGCATGTTACCAGCTACGGCGAATACAGCCTGACCGATGCGATCGAATGCATGATCCACAGCGGCGTCAAATTCCGCGCCTTTAAAGTGCAAAATTGGTTCGACTGCGGGAAAAAGGAGACTTTGCTGGATTCCAACGCCAAGCTGCTCAAGAAATTCGGCGGCAATATCGCGCCTGACCACCAGTTCGAGAACACGATCATCATCCAGCCCGTCAGCATCGCTCCCGGCTGCGATATCCGTAATTCGATCGTCGGGCCCAATGTGGCGATCGGCGAAAAGACCCGTGTCAACTATTCTATAATAAAGGATTCGATCATCGGCTCGTTCGCCGACCTCTACGATATCGTACTCACTCACTCCCTCATCGGCAGCGACACGGAGGTAAAGGGCGAGTCCCGCAGCCTGAACATAGGCGATAATACCGAGATCGACCTGGGTGAATCCTGATCCCGGCCGCCATAGCCCAGGCAAGGGCGGACTACCCATTTACCCCTAGATTTGCCTTGCCCGCCGATCCCAATTTGCGGTTCTGTAAAAATTGATCTAAATTCGGGTTGACAAGTTGTATTATGGGCATCCCCAAAAAAATATTCCTTCTCTTACTGATCTTACCGTTTGCCTTATGCGTAAAGGCGGATACGGGAAAGCGGGATGGCGTCCTTAACGGTTATGTCACGGATGCGATCACAAAGAAGCCGCTCTCGGGCGTGGTGGTTTCGGCTACTGTTCCCGGTTCGACAAGCACGACAGCAGTGCTTACCGACGCGGATGGCTATTTCCGGTTTGCCCAGCTACCCGGTTCGCAGGTCACCATCACCTTTGACAAGAAAGGCTATCACGCAACCAAGCGACCCAACGTGAACGTTAGTGAGAAGAATTCGATCAAATTATGTATCGAATTCCAGCCGCAAGAAGTAGACGGCGAAACCGACAACTCCGAGTTTCCAATCCTTCGCTTTTTTCAAGCCAGCTAGTAAGCCGGCTACTTATAAAAGAGAAAACGGGGCTGAGAACAGTCCCGTTTTTTTCTACTACACATGAGGCTTAAAATCTATCTTGATTGTTATGCCTGCCAAATTTCTTTTGAGCAATCTTCAGCACTCGCTATCCTCCCAAACTCACGGCATTCCGGTATCCCCGACCCTCAAAATCCGCGCTTTCAACCGGCCGGCCGCTTTACGATATGCTTCGTATAAAAGTACGTTTCATCCGGCGCAATGTTGCACCGGAGTTCAAGCGTTTTTTACCATTCATCCTAATTGGATAGGAGTGCCCGTTCTATTTCGTGCGGAACGCCCATCTCCACATGATCTTCCAGCTGGGCTTCTTGCCATACATTAGTATGCCGGTTCGGTAGATTTTTCCGGCCAACCATGTAGTACCCAAAAACCCCAGCACCAGGAAGATCATTGAAAGTCCCAGTTGCCAGTACGGTACCGTACCCGGCACCCCGGAGGGTATCCTGGCCATCATGACGATCGGGGAAGAAAACGGAATTATGCTGGCCCAGGTTGCCAGGGGACCGCCAGGGTCCTGAACGACCACGGTCATAATGACAAAAGAGAAAACAACCGGCAAGGTGATCGGCAGCATCAGCGACTGGGCTTCCTGCGGATCTTCATTGACCGCGCTTCCGACAGCGGCAAACAGCGCGCTGTAGAAAAGATAACCGCCTATGAAGTAAAAGAGGAAGCAGAAAACCACCAGTGCCATATTCGTATTAATAAGAAAGTTCCCAAAATCGAATCCGGCCGGGACACTCCTTGCCGCCGCCGCCGCCCCGCCACCCATCGGCACATTCTTCGTGGCGTTTTGCAAGGTATCATGCGGGATCAGGCCCTGAGCGATAAATCCGATCGCGCCAAGCAGGACTACCCACAACAGGAATTGCGTCAGACCTACCGCACCGATCCCCGTGATCTTTCCCCACATCAGTTCGAATGGCCTGACCGAACTGACCATGACCTCCGCGATCCGGTTTGTTTTCTCTTCCATCACGCCCCGCATGACAGCCGCCCCGTAAACGAACGTCAGCAGGTAGATGAGGATCCCGCTGACATAACCGATAACATAGGCAGAGGTCTGGCTCGACGCCTTGGCCGTTTTCCCGTTGTCTTCGTAGCTATCCACATTGGTAATTGGCGCGTCTTTTCGGATCGAATCGAGCTTTGCCCGGCTCACGGTCGTCTTTTCGTAGATCATATGATCGGTCACCGCGTCCTTAAGATGGTCGTTTAACGCCGATACCTGCTCCAGACCCAATGCTTTCTTGTATTTCAGCCGAAGGTGTGTATTACCACTGTCCGACAGCTTCGGAATGATCAGGACCGCCGTGCAGCCCTGCTGTTCATAATTCGTCGTGTCGATCCCCGCCGTAAAGTCAAAGCTGAGCGCCGAATCCCCTTTCAGATAATCTTTAAAGAACCCGTTGGCATCGATGACCGCTATCCGGTTGTGCGATTTTGTCTTTAGCTGGATCAATACCGCTCCGGCGATAAACAGTATAAACACTACCGGTAACAAGAACGTGGAAATCAAAAAGGTTTTGTTTCTTACCCGGGTCAGATACTCTCGCCGGGTGATGAGCCACATCTTACTCATGGATTTACTTTAACTGGTTGAAATTGCCGCGCCAGCGGAGTCCCTTCCACGAGGCGGATAAAAATATCATTCAGCGAAGGCAGGATCTCCGTAAAGGCGGTGATGCTTTTTCCCTGATCCATAAAATAACGCAGGACGTCGTTGGGCCGGTGACCATCCCTAATCCCCACAATCCATTGCCCATCCCGTTGGCCCACGACGTCAAACGATGCCGATTCCGGTCGCCAGCCGTCTACGCCGCCTTCTGCGCCGACGGCAAACAAATTCTCTTTAAAGCGTTGTTTTACGCCCGACACCGACCCGTCCAGTATCTTCTCGCCCTTATTCACCAGGATGATATGATCGCAGATCTCCTCCACCTGCTCCATCCGGTGCGTACTGAAGATGATTGACGCACCATTGCGGGCCAGCGCGTAAATCTCATCTTTTATCAGGTTGGAATTGACGGGATCGAGCCCGCTAAACGGCTCGTCCAGGATGATGAGCTTCGGCTCATGCAAGACGGTGATCACAAACTGCAACTTTTGCTGCATTCCCTTGCTCAGGTCCTCTACCTTTTTGTTCCACCAGCTCTGCATCTCGAATTTGATAAACCATTCTTTTACCTTTTTCGATGCCTGCTGGCTGCTCAATCCTTTTAGCTGCGCTAAATAAAGCGCCTGCTCGCCAATCTTCATTTTTTTGTATAAGCCTCGTTCCTCGGGCATATAACCGATCTGGATAATATCGCTTGCCGGATCGAAAGGACGGCCCTGGAACCGGATCGAGCCGCTGTCGGGGTAAAAGATGCCGGTGATCATCCGGATGAGTGTCGTCTTCCCGGCGCCGTTGGGACCCAGCAGCCCAAAAATGGAGCCCTGCTCGAGATTGAAGCTAAGTTTATTGACGGCGATCTGCGTGGCGAAGTTCTTTTGCAGGTCGGTAACCTCCAATATAGGCATAGGCGGCATGTTTAAAGTCTAAAATACATTATTAGTCGCATCGAAAAGTCAAAAATTACACCGGCTTGCCTGATCCGCTACTTTTTCCCCATCTATCGCGGCGCTGACGATCCCGCCGGCGTACCCAGCGCCTTCGCCGCACGGAAAAAGGTTGGTGACTTGGGGATGATGCAGCCTTTCGGGATCGCGTGGAATCCGGACCGGCGACGATGTCCGCGATTCGGTTGCTACAACTACCGCATCCCGGGTAAAATAGCCATGCTTTTTCTCACCAAATAACCGGAACCCCTTTCGGAGCGCCTCCCACACAAACCCGGGCAGCACTTCCTTCAACGGAGCGCTGCGCAGCCCGGGGAGATATGAGCAATCGGGCAGGTCAACGGACAACCGGCCTTCGACAAAGTCGGTCATACGCTGGGCCGGCGCTACAAATCTTCCCCCACCGGCCCGAAAAGCGTTTTGCTCCACCTCGCGCTGAAAATAAAGACCCGCCAGCGGGCCGTCCTTCCGGAATGCCTTCATGTCTTTTTCTTCGATCGAAACGACCATACCGGAGTTGGCAAACGGGTTGTTTCGCCGGGATGGCGACCAGCCGTTGACCACCAATTCTCCTTCCGTGGTTGCAGCGGGTGCAATGATCCCGCCCGGGCACATGCAAAAGGAGAAGACACCTCTGTGGTCGACCTGCTCCACAAAACTGTACGCCGCCGGCGGCAGGTACGGGGAAGCTACCTTATATTGAATATGGTCGATCAGATCTTGCGGATGTTCGATCCGGACACCCAGGGCAAAAGGCTTGACTTCGATCAAGAGCTTTTGTTCATGGAGGAGATGAAAGATATTGCTTGCAGAGTGCCCGGTTGCCAGGATGACCGCATCCCCGTCAAATTGATCGCCGTCAGCCGTGCGGACGTACCGGAGGAGTTGGTCTTGCAGAACAAAGTCAACCACTTTCTTTTCGAAATGAATTATCCCGCCGCAATCGACGATCTGTTGCCGCATTGCACCAATGATCTGCGGTAGCTTATTCGTACCGATATGCGGATGGGCGTCCACCAGGATGGAAGGCGCGGCGCCGAATTGAACCAGCAGGTTCAGGATACGCCGGACGTCGCCGCGCTTTGTGCTTCGGGTGTACAATTTGCCGTCGCTGTACGTTCCTGCCCCACCTTCACCGAAACAATAATTGCTTTCCGGATTGATGACCCCTTCTTTATTGAGCGCGGCCAAATCCCGTCGTCGCGACCGGATATCCTTTCCCCGTTCCAGCAGAATGGGACGAATCCCGCGTTCGATCAGCCGTAAGGCCGCAAACAACCCCGCCGGTCCGGCACCGACGATCACGATTTGCCGGTCGGCCGCCGACACCTCCGGAAAGGAAATGCGCTCCGGGAGCGACTCTACGAAAGGCTCGCCGATAAAGGCTTCCAGCGTGAGAAGGATATGCGGCTGCCGGCTTCTGGCGTCAAGCGATCTGCGCTCGGGCCTGAACCCGGTGATCTCGGTTTCACTATGACCGGTGGCCCGGGCGATATATTCCCGGATGACATCGGAATCGAATGCTTCCCGGGGTAGCAACTTTAGTTGAAGCCTTTGTCTCATTGTGTATCTCGGCGCGTGAAACAATAATCGGTGATGTTTCACTGCCAACGTTTGATAATTGTCGTAGCAAATGGTTCGAATGGTCCGAGGTCGACCGGACAATGGTCCGTTCCGCCGCAAAAATAATGTAATTAGCTATGGTTGTTTGAGATATAATCCGGCATTCCAGATTTTCCTCCAACGGAAGCTGTTGGCGTAAACGTACCCGCAACAGGTAGCGAATTTTTTTCGAAAAAAAATTTGCGTTTAGAAAATGGCAATCAAATTATTTTGCTATCTTCAATGACTTCACTCAAAACTCTACATATATGAAGAAAGGTTCGTTCACATCGAAGCTCAATTCTCCCTTCTTCATAAAAAGTAAGTTTAAGCTGTTCCGGCAGGGACAGCTGACGAGCGTCTGGATCCACTACTGTCGCTTTCTGCCTCGGGGAGGCGGTTGTCACGAAACCGGATTCGCATCGAATTGTGGCGATCTGATCATTTAGAATGGCCTCGATATCGATGAGGCGAATCGGGAGTTTTGTAGAAAAACAATGAATTTCTTATCCTTAAACGGAATGGCCTTCGGAGCAGCAAAAACCAGTGAATAAAAAATTTTTTATTCCGCAAAATATTTTGATATTCGCCGCCCCGCGTGATTTTTTTGAATCCAGTTCCTTGTAAATTTTTTGAACGCAACAATTCTTAATTCGGCATAAAAATTGGTTACCGTATAATGGCAAAGACGTTCGATAAAGTATGGGGCAATTGCTTGGATATAATAAAGGACATTGTAGAGTGGCAGCATTACAAAACGTGGTTCGAGCCGATCAAGCCTGTTGAATTGAAGAATAACATACTGGTCATCCAGGTACCGAGCCAGTTTTTTTATGAATACCTTGAAGAACACTATGTAAATTTGCTGGCGAAGACCCTTAGGCGGATCCTGGGAAAAGAGGCGATGCTGGAATACCGGATCATGGTAGACAGCGGTAACCACCAGAACAAGCCGTTGACGATGGATGTTCCGGCCCATGGCTATAAAACATTTTCCAACAACGAAATGGATTTCCCCCTCATCATAAATAACCCCGTAAAGAACCCCTTCGTCATTCCCGGATTGAAGAAGATGCAGATTGATGCCCAGCTCAATCCCGTCTATACCTTCGAATCATTTATTGAAGGCGACTGCAACCGGGTTGCGCGACGTGCCGGCAAGACGGTCGCCGAAAAACCCGGCGCCAACTCATTCAATCCCCTGGTGATCTATGGCGGGGTAGGCCTGGGGAAGACCCATCTCGCTCAAGCGATCGGCAATGAGGTCAAACGGCTTCATCAGAACAAAGTGGTCCTATACGTCAGCTCCGAAAAGTTCATCAACCAGTTTGTCGACCATTCCCGCAACAACGCGATCAACGACTTCATCCATTTTTATCAGCTGGTGGACGTCCTGATTATCGACGATGTCCAGTTTTTCAGCCGCGCCGAAAAGTCGCAGGATGCCTTCTTTGCGATCTTCAATCATCTCCACCAGTCCGGCAAGCAATTGATCCTGTCTTCTGACAAGCCGCCGAAGGACCTCGACGGGCTGCAGGAGCGTTTGTTGAGCCGTTTTCGCTGGGGTTTGAGCGCCGACCTGCAGGTCCCCGACTATGAGACCCGCATCGACATCCTGGAACGCAAAATGAAGAACGACGGCCTCGAGATGCCCAAGGAAGTGATCAAGTATTTAGCCTATAATATCAATAGTAATGTGCGCGAGTTAGAGGGCGCATTGATCAGTCTTTTGGCACAATCTTCGCTGAATAAGAGGGAAATAGACCTTGAATTGGCTAAGAAGGTGCTCCGTAATTTCGTGAAAACTAGCAGTAAGGAGATCACTATCGAAACTATCCAGCGAATGGTATGTGAATATTTCGATGTTTCATACGACAAATTACTGCAGAAAACCCGCAAACGCGAAATCGTGCAGGCGAGACAGATCACCATGTACCTAGCCAAGGCCTTCACCAAGAATTCCCTCAAGACCATCGGCGAACATTTCGGCGGTCGCGACCACACCACCGTCATCCATTCCTGCCAGACCGTCAAGGACCTGATGGACACCGACAGCCTCTTCCGCGAAAATGTGATGGAATTACAACAGAAGGTGCAACTCGCCGCGATGTAAGGCCCGCTGCTCGGCGCGCCTTCGCCGTGTATTTGACCCGCGCCCCGCTAAAAACCTAACGACACAGCCAAAAACTTATAAGGGACCCATCTTCGGATGGGTTTTTTCGTGGCGGCCCGTTTCGCTCCAGCCGGGACCGCGCCCTGTGCCTCAAAATTCCGGTTGGACACTACCAAATTATTCTTTACTTTTGCCTCCCCTCCGGAAAATATCCGGAGCCCCTTTGGAGAGGTGCCTGAGTGGCCGAAAGGGCCGGTTTGCTAAACCGTTATACGAGCTTAAACTTGTATCGAGGGTTCGAATCCCTCCCTCTCCGCTGAAAATTTGTATCGAAATGCACTCAAATGGGCTGGAAAGAATTCAATTCTAACGGCCCTTTTGCAATTTTGAACCCGGTTGAAATCAGAAAGATCGGAATCCATTAATTCGTTTCACCTTCATAAATAAATACGGCATTAGCCGATCATTCCGATCTCAGATTTTTAACAGGACTAGTCCTTGCCGCCTTCCAGGCTTGCCCTGCTACAGTTAAAAATGCAATCGTCAAAGCAAGAAAGCCGGAAAGGCCGAATATCCACCAGCTGATCCCGATACGAGTGGCGAAATTTTGCAGCCAGTTGTCCATTAAGACCCAGCTTACAGGGACTGCAATCACCAACGCTACTGCCACCAACAAGAGAAAGTTTACGGAAAGCAAGTACAACAATGCAGGCACGGATGCGCCCAGCACCTTGCGGATACTGATCTCTTTGCTGCGCTGCAAGACGCTGTATGCCGAAAGTCCGAGCAGGCCAAAGCAGGCTATGGCGATGGCAAAGACGGCAAACAGGCCAAAAACCGTCCCGAACTGCTGATCCTCGGCATATTGACGGTTAAAGGAATCGTCCAGGAAGAAATATGAAAACGGATCATCCGGGAAATATCGTCTCCATACGTTCTTGACGTCTGCTATTACCGGAGCGACATCAGAAGTTGCTATTTTCAAGGAATACCGCGCGCGGAGATCGCCAAACCGCCAAAGCACCAAAGGCTGTATTACCTTTTGCAACCCTTCCTGGTGGTAGTCGGCAACGACTCCAACAACACGAAAAGAATCCAAATGCCAGGTGCTCGCGGAAACCATCTGGCCAACGGCTGCCTCAGGTGAAGGAAAACCGAGGCTGCGCACGGCGGATTCATTCAGCAGAACCGCTCGCCGATCCGAAGGATGGCTCAACGCCAAATTGCGGCCTGCGACTACCCGGATGCCATAGGCCGGAACAAAGTCGTCGTCGATGCCAAGCATAAATGTCTCAACGATGTGCGTTCCATTTGGATTCTCCATCCATTTCCAATCTGTAGATATGAGTATCTCTTCCCCCATCACATAGGATGAAGCTGTAATAGTTTTTACGCCCTTTATTCTTCGGGTATCTTCCTTAAATGCGTCAAAATTGCTCCTGTAAGCGGAATCCGACATGCTATGGGGGCCTTTCAGCACAAGGGTCTGATTAATGTCAGCGCCCAGATCCCTGCTCCGCATATAGTTAACCTGCCGGTAAACGACAATCGTCCCGGCGATAAGAATGATGGAAATAGCAAACTGACCGATGATCAGCGTTTTACGAACCCACTGGCCGCCGGAGGAATACTTAAAAAGTCCCTTCAGCACCTTTACGGGCTCGTACCGGGATAAGATCAGGGAAGGATACAGTCCGGAAAGAAAAGTGCCGATGAAAAAAGCGGCCATGAATTGTGCCCAGTAACCGACTGGCAGGGTATAGAGGGCGCCTAATGGCCTTCCCGTGAGGAGCGCGAAGAGGCCGTTACAGCTGAATACGAGGATCAAGGCAGCGAAAAGCGCGAAGCTGTTGAACAATAAGCCTTCCATCATGAATTGCCGTACCAGCTGGTGTTGTTGTGCACCCAGCACTTTCCTCACGCCTACTTCCCGGGCCCGTTCCAGTGAGCGGGCAGCAGCCAGGTTGGTATAGTTAACCCAGGCTATCCCGATAATAAAAAATGCAATCAGAAACAGAAAAGATACGGATCTGCCGTTGCCTGTCGGCTCCGCTTCCTGGATAAAATGGGAGTATAGATGGATATCCTGCAGCGGCATGGCGATCAACCTAAACCGGTCCCGGTCGGCCATGGGTTTCGGCCGGTCGTTATAATATTTATCGATAAAGGCCGGCAGCTTTTTCTCCAGCCCAGCCAGATCGGCCTTGTTTTTTAATAAGACATACGTATAAAAATCCGTCCACCGCCAATCCGTTTCCATCGGATCGTTTGGCCGGCCATAGGTGCCCAGGATCCGACCAAAGGTCTTATAAGACACCAGCATATCTAACCGGAGATGGGAAGCCACAGGATAATCCGCAAACACCCCTGTAACCTGCAGCGGGATTAGCCTACCTCCATCATGGATCGTGAGCGTTTTCCCGACAGGATCTTCCTGGCCAAAATATTTTTTTGCTTCGGTAGTCGACAACACTAGCTTATCCGGGTCTGCCAGCCCCGTTGAGGCATCCCCTCTGATCAAATGGAGATCGAAGATGTTGAGCGCAGAAGAATCTGCGTAATAGATACTGGTCTCGCGGAATCGGAGGTTTGCGGCTTCATTGGCCAGCAAAAAACTGGATTTATAGAGGCGACATGCGCTTTCGACCTCCGGAAAGTCCTTTATTAGCAAAGGCTTCAAAGCCGGCATAGCCGAAGCACAGGGTATGATGAGCTTGCCG
Source organism: Puia sp. (assembly GCA_035501395.1). Lineage (GTDB taxonomy): Bacteria > Bacteroidota > Bacteroidia > Chitinophagales > Chitinophagaceae > Puia. The sequence continues at coordinate 94,686 of DATJWK010000132.1, read as the reverse complement.
TTCTGATATTCCTCATCCTGTATCCTTACAATACGTTCAGCCTTCGGGTTGAAGCTGTCATAGCTGCGTTCAAAGGCAACGTATTCAAAGAGCAACAGGCAGGAAGCGATCCCCACCGCCAAACCGGTTATATTTAGCAGCGCATATCCCCTGCGTTTGCCTGATTGGCGAAACACCATTCCTAATATATTTTTTCCTTTCATCGCCATTTTGAATTAAAATATACAATGGAATTTAACAAAATAGCCTGTACCCTCAAAAATTCAAATAAGAATACCCATTGCTCTATCCTACTCCGCTTGGCCTCATAGCAAATTGTAAACCAACATGCTATGAAGCTTTTTTGGGATATCCATTTTTCTGGCGGACCTAAATGTCACGTCTACCCGAAATTAGTTTTCCTGCTTGGCTAGCGGAGCAGGGGCTATCAACAGGGAATTGTCAATTCTAAATTGCTATTGTTAAACGATGGCAATAGCGTCAAAAGTGCTATCCCAGTTTCAACAAAGCTTCCGGAGTAAATCCCTAAAACAGCATCAACTTTAAGTTGAGGCAGGAAAGATAACAGATTTGCTGATGACAAATGTCATTTCGCATCCTGATCATGGTCACGACAAACCGGGTAAACAATCCCTACCTTTTATCGTTCGTCGGAGGTATCGGCCTTCTTTAGAACAGGACAATAAAAAAGGCAAAATGGAAACAAAACATAAATTGGAACGGACGACCAGGTTGGGAGCAATACTTACAAAATATGGATTTGCCGACTTCTTGCATAGGGTAAGAAGTAGGATCAATCTTCCTTTATCGGGCGAAAAGGGAAGAAAGCCGCATCTTGCAGACTATCCATTGTACACCAGGATACGGATGGCCTTGGAGGAATTAGGCCCCACCTATATAAAGCTGGGCCAGTTGCTTAGCACCCGGGACGATATCCTTCCACCCGGTCTCGTCAAGGAGTTACAGTTGTTGCAGGACCAGGTAAATACGGTGCCTATCGATATTAAGGCGTTGTTCAAAGAGCAATTCCAGACCGATGTTTTACAGCTATTCTCTTCATACGAAGAAACGCCATTTGCCTCGGCTTCCATGTCGCAGTTGTACCATGCAACCATGAAAGAAGACGGCAGGAAAATTGCGATTAAAGTAAAGCGACCGGGGATCGATTTGGAGGTGCAAACCGATCTGCTCATCATCAAGGATATTACGAATGCCCTGGGTACGAATGTGGACTTTCTAAAGGGCCTTAATATCGCCTCATTTGTAGCCGGCTTCGAATATTACATCCGGCAGGAGCTTTCCTTTGTCCATGAAAGGATCAACCTAATGCGCTTTGCCACGAATTTTAAGGGCAGCGAGGAGGTTTACGCCATCGAGAGTATTGATGCCTTTTGCAATGACGGCATTCTTTGTATGGAACTGGTAGACGGATGTATGAAGATCAACGACGTAAAGGCCATCGCCAAAGCAGGATTCGATCCCGCAAAAATTGCAGTCCAGGGCCTGAATTCCTATATGGACCAGGTCTTTAAGTTCGGCTTTTTCCATGGGGATCCTCATCCGGGCAATATATTTCTAAGGCCGGATGGCAAGCTCGTTTTTATTGACTTTGGCAACATGGGAGTCCTGATACCGGAAGAGCGGGAAAGGCTGGAAAAACTATTGATATGTTTTTCACGACAGGACATCCCCGGATTGGCGGCTTCTTTGGAGAAAATGGCGGTTCACTGCGATATTCCATCGGAAAATCACCTCCAGAAACAGCTGACAGACATGGTTGCCCTTGTCGATGATACACCCATCGAGAAACTCGATGTCAAAATGATCTTTGATAATTTAAAGCAAATTCTCCGGGATAATAATATCGAATTGCCGGATTACGCGTATTTGCTTATACGGGGGATCACTTTGTTGGAAGGCACCGGTAAGACGCTGGACCCGCAAATTAACCTTGCCACGGCTATTCAGCCGTATGTCCAAAATATCGTAAATGAAAGACTAAGTATCAGGAGTATATTAAAGGAGGGATACAACAAGCTCATCATGTCCGGCGAGCTCCTAAAAGAATTTCCGGAAGATCTCCGGTCTCTAATTATTAAGCTAAGGGAAAATAAGTTGGCTATCAACCACAAGATCGAGGGCCTTGACCAGATAAGCATTAAGGTAAGTAAAAGTGTGGACCGGCTCGCTCTTTCCATTATTGTGACGGCCCTTTGCGTGGGGTCAGCCATACTTGTTCATGCAAACATGCCGCCGAAACTGTGGAATATACCAGTCCTTGGCCTTGCCGGATTCTTTATTTCCGCCATACTCGGAATACGTGTTGTCTTTTCTATCGTGAGAAAAGCCAAACCTCAGGAGTGAATTCGCCACTCATTGAGCGAAACTGACGAAACCCGCTACAGATAAAGCGTTTTAGAGGCCAGGTTCGGCACCATCCCTCTCCGAGCCAGGACGCGGTGTATAGGCGAAGTTTGCCTGTATGAATTCTTAATATAGATTGAAATTGGGGGCGGTTTTTGGTTGTGGTACTTTTATCCTTATATCATTCATCCAAATGGCTTGTGGCGGGATCTTATGGTCCAACAATTGTTTTTGCCATTCTTCATCGGTTAGCCTGTCACTGGAAGGGCCGGTAAATTCAAAATGACTGAAGACCGCACCTCGGGTTAGGTACAATAACCCGTTTATTTCTGCAATAACATATATATCATCAGCCATGCCAACCGTTTCCTGAAGGCACTTGTCATTGTAAGTGTACACATCGGTCGCAACAGCTACGTACCGGTCAGGAGTAGTAACAGATTGAGTGGAAGATTGGCTAGATTCCATAATCTTCAGTGTCAAGCTTTCCACTTGTCCACCAATAAACGATAGACTATCGAATTCTGCATTGGATAAGGGTTGATTCTTGAGTTCCTTATTACTTATTCTTAAAAACAGACTTGCCATTTCTGATAATTCCCGGTTTGTATAGTCCAACTTTTCTGTCAGCAGTTCATTCTCCTCCAGTACCTCCTCATTAAGGTTAAGCAAAGCAATACAGTTCTCCCAAAATGCGGTTTGCGGTTCAACATATGCAATTTTTTGGGGTGGCGGCACTTCACCTCCATCGCCCATTTCCGCGGCGTTAGGCTGGTCAATATACAGTACCATGTCGTGCTTTAGTTCCGTCCACGATGCCAGCATCGTATTCAAACTCTTTTTTTGCCAACCGGACGATTGCATAAAATATGGAGCGTCTGGACTGGACTTTTGAAGAGAAAGGACTGTCTCCATTTGCTTGTTATAAATACTTTGATCCCAATCATGGAACCCCTCCATTTTTCTTTTAAGCGCATTCAAGGTGTCGGGGTAACTTTCCCAATTTTGTTTTTCTTTATACACATTCAGCAAAATATCTTCCGCTTGATGGTTTCCCATGGCGGCGAAAATGTCTAATCCTTTGGGGAAGGGGCGTTTTGGTGCCGGGTCCGTAATATCGACCAGTCTTTGCAAAATGTCCCCGTCAAAGGTGTACCTGCCTGCTGTGAACAAGATTTTTCTTCTGGTCAGGGCACCGGTTGTTGTTCCATCGCCTCCCTTTGGAAACATTTTTCGCGGGTCGGCAGCATATAGAGCGGTGCGTATTTTGTCAAGGTTTTCCGGTTTCAATAATTCTTCAACGGTTTTATACTTTGTTTGTTGCAGCACTTTTATCACATGGGCGATCGAAAGATTATTTTCTTCTCCGGCGAGAAATTGTATGATATTGGAAAAAGTATGATAGTTCTTCAATGAGGTATCAGAATGAAGCAGCCCGTCCGCCAGCAACACCGCCTTGGATAAACCTGGATCATTATCAATGTAGATGGAGGCGGAGTTTAACCATTTTACGCATTTGAAATATCGTTTTAACGCTTCCGTTCTGGTATAGTTTCCTCTTGGTTGGAATTGGGTGTAATCCATTAAAGGGTCGTCAAGGAAATCAGATCTCCGTCCCTCGCCCTCTGCGGCATGTCCATATTCGTACTCGTACGATGTACTATATTCTGCCGCCACATTCTGCTTCACCCCGGTTATTAACGATAAGGCAATAGCATAATATACCTCATTCCATTCCGAGGCTTTTATGATAACCGGATTTTTTGTTGGGGCCGCATTTCCCTTTGCGATATTGATTTGGTCTTTTATCAACTCTGTCAGAAGCGCGATCATTTTTTCCTCTTCTATTGATTGCATTTCTTTACTGATATGCATATGCAGTGCCTGGAGATAAAGATCAGTGGTTATAAAGCTTGGGGTATAGTCGTAATAATTCTCGTCGTATACGTGAAATAATTGTTCATGCTCCCCTTCGTTAATGGCAAAGCCATCAACTTTCAAATGTTCGACAAGCTCGTTGGGGATATTATCAAACTGTTCCCGGTTGACTACATTTTCAAAGTTTGCTTTCTTCGTCCCATTCAAATCTATATAGTTGTTTTTATATAAATCCTGTTCCAAAGTCAAAACCTTCGCTATAAATGCCTTTTCTTCATCGCTCAATTCTATTTTGAATTTGTCGTCCCAAAAAACAGGTTGATACCAGTTCGTGGCGTTGAAATGCGAACGAAACACATAATCACTGAATAGAAATCCATGGCGCGCGAGTATTTCCGCCCTCAATAACCTGAGCTCCTGGAACGTTTTGTGGGAGAGATCCATATTAAAATCAAAGGGAGGAGGCGATGTTTTGTTTTTATAATAATCGCGGTAATGTTCCTTGTACTCTGCTGAATTATAGGTAGCGGCTGAATCGACGGAATCGGCTGTCAGCGGATAGCCTTCGTCATAATTAGCCATCCTGGAAGGCGGCTGGCTAAGTGAATATGCTGCGGGCGCAGCTTTCTTCTCCTTTTTCGTTAAACAACCAACAGAAAATAAAAGGAGTAATAAAAGGGTAAATGGTTTCACATTCATAAGAGCTGTTTTATAAATCTTTCTATCTGAATAATATTTTATCTGAGTAACATCGAGCGAGCGTCTGAGTAATTTAATGAATCGTTTCGAATTTTTATGAAGGTCAGCCCAAAAGATTCCCATCGGTATTCAGCGATGCAAAAGATCCCGGGATTTATTCTTTCAATAGTTCGAACCCTGCATCCTTCTCCGTCACTCAAGACCGTAAATTCTTCCAAGGGTCTTACCAGCCTTGAACTCAACCATAATGGACGGATGTAGTCCCTATCGATCTGAAAAATGAACAATCGCTTTTTTAAGACCGGATCGAACGGAGTGGGCTTGATAATGCCAATGCAAATATCGGTTCTGCCATCATGGTTTATATCTCCGGTTTCCATTTCGAAAACATCATAGGGCGTATAGATATGATCACTCCGGCCAGTTACAGAGTCGATAATAGTCATGCGGTATTCGTTCAGTTTTTCAATCTTTTCAACGATCACCTTCCCGTTGAAGTAGGCGTCGCGAATAGGTATGGTCTTCGAGAAATAAGTACTATTGGTACAGGAACCGATAAAAAAAGAAGCAATTAGGAATATAGGTATGCTTATAGAATTAGAAAAGCTCCCAGCGGTTGTCATCTTGTTTTATCGTTATATTTTTTGAAACGGCCCCTATTGTTTTCATAAACAAGGTAGATTCTTCCGGACTCATTATGATCGGCCGTGAATGCAGCATGGTAAATGGCACGATGTCAATGGAAGCTATGCCATTTTTGGATAATGAGAAAATTGCGAATATTCCGGTATTGCCAGGAGGGTAATTATTGTCAAAAATGAAATTCCCGATACTGTAAAAGATATATTTTCCGTTGTAATTTTCAATGGTTTGTACTACATGGGGGTGGTGGCCGATAATGGCGTCAGCACCCGCATCTATGAGTAAGTGCGCTTGTTCGATCTGCTCGGATGTCGGCGTCGACCTTAGTTCTATACCCCAATGCAGGCAAACGATGACAAGATAAGCGGGATGAGTTTTCTTAAATGCCCGGATCTTGTCAGACAAAACGGCAACAGTTTCAGTACAGACCAGCGTATCCTGCCTGGCCAGAAGACAGGAGGCGAAAATGGCCAAGCGGACACCGTTTTTTTCTATGATGGCCGGTAAATAGCTTCCCGAAAGTTTGCCTTTAGTGCCTACGGATTTGATCCCGTGCGCATTTAGGTTGGCGACGGTTTGACGAATACCTTCCTCCCCATAGTCGGAACTATGGTTATTTGCGAGGGTCAGATGCGTGATACCGTTATCGCGGATGGTGGAAAGCCATTCAGGATTTCCCCGAAAAACGAATCGCTTATCGAGCGGCTTTAGGCCGGTGTCGGCCACAACACATTCTAAATTGGCGATGGAGAAATCGACAGTACTCAATAATGGCTTTATATTCGCGAAAGGGAATGCCGGGCCATACCTACTAATGGTGGATCTTGTTCCCCGGTCGAGCATTAGATCACCCGCAAATAGAATTTTCAGCGACCTACCCGTATTTGAGCATCTAATAAAAGGGAGTGTCAAACAGCATAAGCAGATGCATAATAACCGTACCGGTATGGTATTGCTATTCCTTCTGATATAAAAAATATTAAACCTGGTTTCGAAAGTATATTTTCTTTTAATATGCCCAAAAGAAAGATTTCACTTCAGGGGCGCCAGGGCTTGATATAATAGAATTTTCGTATCTTTTAACTTTAAACTTCAGCGGCCAATTTTCATGTTCCTTTCCACATCGCGCAACATGATCGATCGGATCTTTTTTTATCTTGCTCTTACCGGTATTATGACCGGTTTGACCCGGGCAAATGCGCAGGAAGCTCCACTTTTTGCGGCGATCAAAGCGAATGATCCGTCGGCCGTCCAAATGCTTCTCGACAAAGGGGCCGACCCAAATGCGGTCGATAAGGATGGAGATTACGTATTGATGCATGCCGCGCTGTATTCCTGCACCGGCTGTATGGTGGAGTTACTGGACAAGGGTGCAAAAGTAGATGCCAAAAATGCCGCCGGGGAAACTGCCCTAATCTGGGCCATTCACGATACAGGAATGATCCGGCTACTTTTAGATCGTGGCGCCGATGTCAATGTCCAGGCGGCTTCAGGCAATACCCCGCTGCTGATTGCCTGTATCGGCGGGAGGCAAGACGAAATAATCGACATTCTGCTACGGCATGGGGCCGATGTGCTTACAAAAAATAGGATGGGCGAGACGCCGCTGATGTACGCTGCTGCGTTTGGAGACACATCGACGATCCGTTTGCTTTTGAACAAAGGGGTAGATGTCAATACCATCAGCAAAACCGGAATGACGGCCCTCAGCTTTGCCATCAAGCACGAAAATGCACCGGCTGTTCTGAGTTTGCTGGAAAATGGGGCCAACGCCAATTTGCCCGATGCCACGGGTTCTATCCCCTTCTCTTATGCAGCCATCCTGGATCCTGTGATCGCCGTTGCGGTTTTGAATAAAACAACGGATGTCAATGCCATTGACGGCGACGGCAACAGCCTGCTGATGTGGGCTGTCTATAACGAACACGATAATCCGAACCTTATCCGGCTGCTGCTGAAGAGAGGCGCCCTGGTAAACAAAAAATCCAAAGATGGGTCTACTGCCTTATCCTGGGCTCTTAAAAAGGGGCACACTGAAACGGTGGAAATCCTAAAAAAAGCCGGCGCTAAATAAAATGCAAATGAAAACAACCCTGGCGGGAATCGTTTTAGTCATAAGCCTTGCGGCCTTTACAGCCTTTACCGCGTTAAAGGATAAAGAGAAAGAACCTTCGGGTATTACCCTGGCCATCAATAAAGGCATACCTCTGCTTCAAAGAAGCAGTCATGAATTCCTGGAAAATGCGGTGAGCTGTCATTCCTGCCATGGACAAGATCTGAGTGCTGTAGCTTTTACGATGGCCGAAAGAAAAGGGTTTGTCATTGACCAAAAAATCTTGCAGGAGGCAAAGGATTCTATTTACAACAACCTGAAAGCCGAAGGGGCCAAAGGATTTCTCGTGGAAAATGACGAATCCCGGCCACTCGAGATAAGGGCAGGATATGATCTTTGGGCATTTTCAGCCCTCGGATGCCAACCGGATAAATGGATTGAGTTGCTTGCCCTGGATATGCTGCACAGACAGCGCAATGATGGGTCCTGGGCAAGTCCCAGTGCAAGACCGCCGTTGGAATACTACTCTTTTAGTACCACGGCTCTTGCCGTAAAAGGAATACAAGTTTATGTTCCAGGTAACTACAAAGAACAACTGGAGAAAAAAGTGCAAAAAGCCCGCAATTGGCTGACCAACGCCATTCCGCTGGAGAACGAGGAAAAAGTATTTCAACTTCTCGGTCTCATATGGTCCAATGCGGATAAGGAGTTCATCGAAGGTCAGGCGGCTAAATTATTGCAGGAACAAAGGGAGGATGGCGGATGGGCGCAATTAAAAACATTGCCTACCGATGCCTATGCCACCGGGCAAGCGTTATACGCTTTAAACCAATCCGGGAAGTTGAAATCCGACGACCCGGCCTATCAGAAGGGAGTTTCCTTTTTGTTGAAGACGCAATTCGAAGATGGATCCTGGGAAGTGCAGAGCCGCTCCTTCCCTACGGTTCCCTACGTTTATAGCGGGTTCCCGCACGGCAAGAATCAATTCATTTCAGCCGCCGCAACGAACTGGGCGATCATGGCGTTGATTCTCGCCGCAAAAGGTCAGTATTGACATTCTTCGTTTTGTTGCTTATGGGAAGGGACAGACCGATGGAACGTAAACAGGGACCTGATCTGGCTGTCCACTTCGGAGAAGTCTCTTGCCGGCGTAACGGGACAAAATAATCCGTCGCTCTCCCAATTCTCCACGGAAAGACTGACCGCGGCGGCGTTAACCCAACCATTGGACTTCACCCGAGCCAGTTCCTCCGGCATACAGTCCTCGATAGCCAGGAGAAACAACACCTGGACGAACTCTTCAATCTTCAGGATGGAGACAGCATAGTCTTCGGCCAATTGTCCGGCGGTCTTGTTCTTTTGCAGACAGCGGACATAGAACTCCTTTATGAACGGCACCTTCAAGTAGTCGATAAATGCAAAGGAGAACGTTTTCCTCGACACCCTGGACCAATCGGAAAACAGTTTCCGTACCCGGTAGGCCATATTGCCGAAGGAGAAAATAATATCCTGTACCTTTTCAGTCTTTTCTTCATCGAGGTAGATGGAACTGAACATCTGTGGAGCGGCCATGGTCCACCCGACAAAAATGTCCCAGAGATAGCGCAGCGATTCTACCTGGGAATTTCCGAAATAAGGGTAGGCGGACTGGATCTCGGCAATGAGCCAATCATTTTGGAAAATGACAAAATGGTTATAGCCGTCCAATCTGGCCTTATTGATTTCTCCGGTGGATAAATACTGCGAGACCAGCTGCGTGATGATGGAGTTGGCATAGCCGATCAGATTCGAGCCCGGCGAATAAAACGGATCCGGGAACACTCCCGCCTCCCCTGTACAAGCCCACCGCCGCTCTGAAAACACCTGCCTGGATGAGTAGCTATAGTTTCGCAAACCAAGAAAATCCAGGACTTCATAGCCTTCTATCCTTGACGCCACAAAGGGATCCTGCCGCCTGATCCACTCCAGCGCCTTTGGAAGGGTATTGAACTCCGTGTAGTCGTGGAGGTTTTCGTCGACCACGATCCCGACGCTCGTATTGCCATTGATAAGCGGTATCAGCCAGATCCAATATCCGTTCCCCATCAAATGCGTCGTCGAATAATAGCGGATCTTGTGGGGGACCCGCTGATGCCATTCGATATTATCCTCAGGAACAAAGTCGCTCACATCCAACCGACCCTTGACGCGCCACCACGCCGAACTGCAGGCGCTTTTTACCTTTCGCCTGAGACCAAGCTTCTTTTGAAGGATCGACCGCCGGCCCGATGCGTCAACCACCCATTTACAAAAGACCGATTGGCGGCCTTCCCCACCTGCCGCATCGACGTATTGGACCTCGTGGTCGCCATCTCCCTCATTTAAAACGATATCCTCCACGGTAACATTATCCCGGATGACTACCCCATTGAGCCGGTCTAGCGCGCAAAGGTCGTTTTCCAGCTTCCCCCGGTCAAGCTGATATGAGTCTACGGACGCATACTCAGAAAGGCCAATTTCCGGGCAACGGGCGAAATCCCCGTGCTCCTGGATAAAAAAATAGCGCAACCCGCACTTGGTGTACTGCTCATTTTTAAAATAAGACTTGAGCTGAAGCGTCTCCCTGTAATAAAATCCGGCTATTTCAACCGTGGATTCACCTACCTTATGCGCTGCTTCCCTTACGGGGAACCGGCTTTTTTCGAGCACCAGGACGCGCGTGGCCGGCCGCTCCAATTTCAATTGCCTGGCAAGCGCCAGGCCCGCCAAACCGCCACCACAAATAACGACATCGAAATCGGTTGATTTCACAACTAATTATATTGGTATACTAAATATAACTAAGACCGGATTTCTTACCAATAAAAAAACCCCTCCTGCCAAAGAGGGGTCCACTTAAACTGCGGTCATTCGCCTATTTCCCGGAATTCGGGTAATTCACGCCGGGACCGAAGAAACATTCGTCCGACAAGATCTTTCCATTGCTGAACTCGAAATATTCCGTATTCCGGAACATCTTCCCGTCGTTGGTCCAGCCATTGTACGTCACAAATGCATCATCCCCATGGACCATTAGTTTTTTTATATCAAACCTTTTGGTGTTTTGGCAATTTGGCCAGCATTTCTCCTTGTAGTCCTTTAGCGGGATATGCGCATCGATCGGGCTGGAGAAGGTAAAACCTTCGGCAAGAATATCAGCCAGGGCATTCCAATCTTTTTTCTCATAAGCGCCGTAATATGCTTTTATCAGTTGTTCGCCTGATGGCGGGCCGGCCACCGGCGAGGGTCTATCCCGGTTAAATCCGCTTAGCACTACCAACCCGGCTCCTATCGCCAGAATGCTACCGAAGAGGAAAGTCTTTTTCATAATTGTATGTTTTGGTGTAACGGCCATAAGCCAAAGGATTAAATTAGAGCAATTGCCGACCCGACATCCCCTGTTTCAACGAATAGGCGCCTGCTGCGTACAGACGACGCGATGCGACCCACAATCGCCGCATTTACGCCGCAATTCGACACCGATCCCGATACAATAGTTTTAAAAAAACCTTATTTTGTTCCGGACGAACGCACCCTGCAAATTATCCTGCATGTGAAAAGGATATTCCTCCATATCGCCTTCTGGCTTGCCTACATGGCAGAAGACATCGCGCTGATATACCTGTGGGACAAAGGCCGTTTCGATGCGACCTATTCGACCGGTCATCAGCTGATGCTGGCCTTTTTTAACAGCCTGTCGTCCATGATCCCGAGGCTATTTTTCACCTATTTCCTTCTTTACTACATCCTCCCCGGGTTGCTCGGCAACCGGAAAAGGCGACCCGCATACGTTACGCTCCTTTTTATCGCCTGGGTAGCGAGTACGGCTGTCTATCGGGCGATCGGAGTGTACTTTCAAAACCCGGTCATCTACCATAATACGCTGAATTATGGACCCTACTTTAGCGGCGGTTGGTTCATACAGATGTCTATGGATATAGGTTTTGTAGCAGGAGTGGCCGTCATGATAAAGCAATTCCGGCTGCAGTTGGCGGACAAACAAATGCACAACGACCTGGTGAGGGACAAGCTGGAAACCGAGCTTAAATTCCTGCGGAATCAAACCAACCCTCATTTCCTGTTTAACACATTGAACAATATCTATGCCCTGGCAAGAAAGAAGTCCGATGAAACGGCCGACGTCGTCATGAAATTGTCAAAACTTCTTCGATTTATGCTGTATGAAACAAAAAAAGAGCAGATCAGGATAAGCGATGAGATCAAGATCCTGGACGACTACATCGAATTGGAGAAATTACGCTATAACGACCGCCTTACCGTTAGCTTTATCCGCGAGATCGACAACGAGCACGAGCAGATAGCACCCCTGCTGCTGATACCTTTCGTTGAGAATGCATTCAAGCACGGGGCAAGTGAAAGCCGGTTCGAATCGTTTGTAAATCTCGAAATGTCGCTGCAAAACGGCATCCTGGACTTTAGTATCGAGAATACCAAAGAACAAAACGGAAAAGGGCCCAATGATGAAAATATCGGCCTCACCAATGTTCGCAGACAACTGGAATTGCTATACCGCACGCATGAGGTTTCCATCCAATGCGAGGAATCCCTGTATAAGGTACATTTGATCATCAATCTTCGGGAATATGCAAATCTATAAGTGCATTATTGTGGAAGACGAGCCGTTGGCTGCAGAAGTGCTGCAGGATTATATCCGGCAGGTGCCCTTTTTAAAGCTGGCCTGCGTTTGCAGCGATGCATTTTACGCCATGGAGAGCCTGCAAAAATTCGAGATCGACCTCATGTTCCTCGATATTCACCTGCCAAAGATGAAAGGGCTCGATCTGATCAAAGTCCTCAGGAACCCCCCGAAGATCATCATTACGTCCGCTTACCAGGAATATGCGCTGCAGGGGTATGAATTCAACGTGATCGATTACCTGCTGAAGCCGATTGAATTCGGCCGTTTCCTGAAGGCGGTGAATAAAATAGAGCAAACCAAGGAAACGGTGCTTCCCGCCAGACCCGTCAGCCAACCGGCCGAACGAACATATTTGTTTTTTAATGTAGGAAAAAAGAAGGTAAAAGTATTCCTCGATGAGATCCTTTATATAGAAAGCATGAAGGAATATATCCGGGTCAATACCAAAAGTAAAAGCGTGCTCACGAAATACAAACTTAGCCAGCTCGACGAGCTGCTCAGTGAAAACAATTTTTTACGCATCCATCGCTCTTTTATCGTTGCAAAAGACAAGATCGAGGCATTCAGCGCGACCGAGGTGGAACTCGGCGGAAAACGGCTGCCGATCGGCAGAAGCTATAAAGAGCTCGTACTTAGCCTGCTGGAAGGCTGAATGGCGCCGGGTCGCTCCGGCCCGATATGAACTGTCGCTCCCGCTGTCCCAACTACAGCTACTGGCGTCCCAAATGCATATTTGCAAAGCAAGCCGCTTTCAGGCGTTTGCAGACTGCCGGCCATTGAATTGACAACTCCGGTGTCTGCAATTGCAATAGTTTGAGTAGTCTGATCGACAAAACGAGTCACAAACGAGTCACATTTATCAACCAAAACTTCTGTTATGAAACTTTTCAGAGCTTTCGCAGTCTTTGTCTGCGTACTCATTGGCGTTTCAGCAACCGGGCAAACCCGCCAGATACGCGGCAAGGTCGTTGATTCTTTACGCCAGCCCGTTCCCTTTGCTTCTGTCGTCATCAAGGGAGTACATGCCGGCGTGAGCGCCGACGCGGAGGGTAACTTCAACATCAAGGCAAACGAGGGCCAGACCCTGGTAATCAGCGGCACCGGGTTTGCAACAGTGGAAACGCGCATCGGTGCAGATAACTATTATACGATCCAGGTGTCGCGCAAAAGCGCGGCCTTGAGCGAAGTAGTTGTTACCACCGCACTGGGCATCAGAAGAAGCCGGAATACCCTCCCATACGCGGCGCAACAGATCACCGGTGATGACCTGACAAAAACCGTAACGACAAACGCGGTCGATAACCTGTCGGGAAAAGTGGCAGGCCTGGAGATCACTTCGAGTAATGCGATGGGCGGATCCACAAACGTCGTGCTGCGCGGATTTAAATCACTGACCCAAAGCAACCAGGCGCTTTTTATTGTCGACGGCGTCCCTTATGACAATAGCAGCTATACCGGTTACGGCTATGATTTCGGAAGCGCCGCATCCGATCTGAATCCCGACGATATCGCGTCCATGAGTGTTCTGAAAGGAGCGGCTGCTTCCGCCTTGTATGGGTCCAGGGGGTCAAACGGCGTGATCCTTGTGACGACGAAAAAGGGCTTGTCGCGAAAAGGATTGGGTGTCACCGCCAGCTTTGGCGTAAGTGCAGGCAGCCTGGACAGGAGCACGTTGCCGACTTATCAGACGCAAAATGGGGAAGGCTATGGCGCCGACGGGTATGGCATTCCGGGCAATCCCAACTACGGGTTCTATTATCAGTCGATACCGGGTGTGAACGGCGGTAACCCCGTATTGATCCCTGCCACCAACGACGATGCGGCTACCGGCCCGGCCTACGACAAAAACCTGATGGTTTATAACTGGGACGCCTTTTCACCAAGCGACCCCAATTTTCATAAGGCTACACCCTGGTTACCCGCGGCCCACCACAACCCCACCGATTATTACGTGACGCCGGCAACCACCACCGAAAATGTTACCGTACAGGGCGGCGGGAACTCCGGGACCTTCAAACTGGCTTATACGCGCGACGATCAGAAAGGCTTTATGCCGAATTCGAAGGTAAAAAAGGACCTGTTCGATTTTGGCGCCACGTTTAAAGCATCGGAAAAAGTAACGTTTGAGGGTGGTATGAATTACGTCAATGAATCAGCTATCAACCGATACCTGTTCCAATACACCGCCACGACCAATCCGATGACCGATTTCCGCCAGTGGTGGCCGACTAACGTGGATATTCAGTCGCAAAAATACGACTACTTCCACTCCGGCGGGACCAATGCTACCTGGAATTGGGTGCCTTCTGCCTACGCGACCAATGCGGCCGGAAATATCGGCCTCCCGTCCTACCACAATAACCTGTACTGGACGGCCTACCAGAACTATGAGTCGGATTCCAGACAGCGGTATACCGGGCATGCGAAAGTCAACATCGCGTTTACGGATTACCTGAGTTTGTCGGGCAGCGTTACCGATGACTACTATAGCCAGCTCATCGAAACGCGAATAAATACGGCCAGTGTGGAACCATCCTCTTATACCAGAGACAATATCTCCTTTAACGAGTCCAACTTCAACCTGCTGCTCAACTTCAGCAAAAATATCCTCAATAACGTCAAGCTGTCGGCCCTTGCAGGCGGCAATATCCAGAAAGACAACAACCCGTCTATCTCCGCCTCGACCAACGGAGGTCTTGTCCTGCCAGGCTTCTGGTCCCTCTCCAATTCAGCCAAGGCGCCGAACGCGCCGGTCGAGCACGACTTCCGAAAGGAGATCAACAGCGTTTTTGGCGGCGTGACGCTATCCTATAACGAGCTGATCACGCTGGACGCTACGATACGCCGGGATCAGTCGTCGACCTTGCCGGCCGCAAACAATACGTACTATTACCCGTCGGTTTCCGGCAACTTCGTTTTCTCCAAACTGCTGCCCCCGACTTTCGGTTGGCTGTCCTACGGTAAATTCTGGGCCAACTACGCACAGGTTGGCGGCGACGCGCCATACTACGATGTGTACAACACCTATACGATCAATACGCCGATAAACGGACAACCGGTAATGAACGGCTCTACACAGAATAATAACCAATTCCTTGTTCCGGAAAAGAATAAGACCTACGAAGTCGGTCTGGAAATGGAATTTCTCCAAAACCGGCTGGGCTTTACCGCAGACTACTATCATTCTATCCAGAGCAACCAGATCTTACCGATCAGCGTCTCAACCGCCACCGGTTTTGCAAATTTCAGTGTAAACGGCGGCTCGGTGCAAAACCAGGGTGTTGAGGCCACGCTGAGACTGACACCGGTTAAAACCAGGGATTTTACCTGGAACATGATCGTCAACTGGAGCAAGAACGTCAACAAAGTGTTGTCACTTTATGGCGGCCAGCCCTCCTTTGTGATCGGCGCCTACCAGAATTCGATCCAGATCGTCGCGGAGGTCGGAAAATCCTATGGTATCATCAGGGGTACCGACTATCAATATCTAAATGGTAAAAAGGAAGTGGACAGCACCGGACACTATCTCATCAACCCCAACCCGCGTTCGGATATCGGGAGCATCGCACCCGACTGGATTGGCGGCATCAATAACAGCTTTACCTACAAGAACCTCACGGTTAGTTTCCTGATCGATATCCATCAGGGCGGAGACGTCTACTCCCTCGACATGGACTATGGTTCTTTTTCAGGCCTGTACCCGCGGACAGCCGGATTTAACGACCTGCACAACCCGGTAAGGGCGACCCTGGCAAACGGCGGCGGAATTATTTTGCCGGCGGTCACTTCCGACGGGAAACCCAACACAAAACGCATCGACGAATCGAACCTGGATTTTGGCGCCTGGTCTTTCGGCTCGATCGGAAACGGCGAATCCAACAGGGAGTTTGTATATAGCGCCAGCTACGTCAAATTGAGGGAAGCCTCCATCACCTGGTCGGTGCCGAAGCATACGATGCAAAAACTGGGCGCTTTGCAGGGAATCGATCTTTCCCTTTCCGGACGAAACCTGCTTATCCTTCATAAGAGCTTGCCGTATGCCGACCCCGAGCAAGGCCAGGCGGCGGGCAACGGATCGATCGGTTTCCAGAACGGCGCTTATCCCACCGTCAGAACCGTGAGCTTCATCCTGAAAGTTAAATTCTAAAAACACTGAGAAAATGAAAAATTATTCCATCATCATAGGATCGCTTGCGCTGTTAGCCATCGGCTGCACGAAGCCCTTGAGTTCATTGAATGTCGATCCAAAAAGCTCGACGTCTGCCATTGCCGCCGCTTTATTTACGCAGGCGCAAAAGAAATTTGCCGATGTAAATACCACCACCGCTATTTCCGTTTCTCCCTTCCGGATCATTTCCCAGGAGTGGACGGAGAACTCTTATACCTATGAGTCGGTATACGATTTTGCCGTATATGATTGTCCCGATGGTTTTTGGAACAGTATGTATATAAACCTGATCCAGAACGCCGACCTGGCAAAACAAGCCTTTCCGGTCAACTTCCAGGGTACACCCGGCGCCCTGAGGAATGACCTGGCGATTACCGATCTGCTGGAAATCTATGCCTATGGCGAGCTTGTAGCCACGTATGGCGACATTCCCTATTCGGAGGCGGAAAACAAGGCCATCCCCTTTCCGAAATACGACGACGCCAAAACGATCTATACCGACCTGCTGATGCGGTTGGATACCTGCATTGCGGCGTTGAATGTTGGTGAAAGCGCAATGGGCAGCGCGGATCTCATCTATAGCGGAAGTGTCGCTCAATGGATCAAGTTTGCAGCCAGCCTCAAATTAAGAATGGCCATGCTGCTTGCCGACACCGACCCCACGACCGCGGCATCAAAAGTCAATGAAGCGCTGACAACCGGCGTTTTTCAGTCCAATACCGACAATGCATTGTTTGCGTATGACCCGGCCTCGCCCGGAAACTCCAACCCCATCTGGGCGGCGATATCCTACAGCGGCAGGCATGACTTCGTGCCGGCCAACCTGCTCGTGAGTACGATGGTAGGTTGGAACGATCCCCGGCTTCCTTACTATTTCACCCAATATAACGGAAGCTATTCCGGCGGGAATCCCGGCCAGGGCAACGGGTACGGACTTTTTTCGGATTTTGGCGCGGCCTTGTACTCGGCGTCGCTGCCCGGCGACCTGCTGGATTACGCGGAGGTTGAGTTTTACCTCGCCGAAGCGGTCGAGCGGGGCTTTATCCCAGGCTCGGCGGGTGCCTATTACAACAACGCCATAACGGCCTCCATCCAGTTCTGGGGCGACAATAATCCGGCGGACGCGTCAGCCTACCTTGCCCAGCCTTCCGTCAACTACGCCACCGCTGCAGGTACCTGGAAGCAAAAGATAGGCTACCAGGAGTGGATTGCCAGTTACAACCGGAACTGGGAATCGTGGACACTGATCAGGAGACTGGGTTATCCCGATATCGACGTGGTCAGTCCACCGATAGGGGAAGTTTCGACCTTCCCATTGCGTCTTTACTATCCCATCAATGAAGTGAGTTCGAATCCGATCAACTGGGCCGCCGCGGCCAAAAAACTCCCGGGAGGAGAAGACGTAGTTACCGCAAAACCATTCTGGATGCCATAACGACGGCCTGATCCTATTTATACTCCCGGTATGCCCCAACGTTCGCCAGCCGGTCTTCTCCCAACGAGGAGGGGACCGGCAGGAAGGGGGTTTGAAGCGCAAGAAGACCGTTCGCCCTCCCGGACGACGCAGCGCCATCTCAATAAATTCTACCTGTTAACTATGAATTTCGATCCTTAACCGACGGTCGCCGGCTGCTCAATGCGACGACTGCAGGTATGCTAAAATCCAAATAACCACAACCAACGCGAACGCTTGGTAGTAGGCCCAAAAACTGCTCATTCCATTTTCCCGTTCATAGTGCATCAGGCTAACAACCACACCAACAATGGGGATCCAGTATATCAGTTTACTATGCATAAACCAATCTTCTCCTTAGCCCAAAGGTACATGAATTGACCGAGTTGCTAGCGCGAACTGGTAAGCTCCGTCTGGCTTCGTAGTACCGCATCGTTGTTCAGCCGGTCTTGCAGGATATTTACATAATTGAGCGCCCATGGCGTCCGGTATACTTCATATGCCTTTTTCGCCCATTGGATCGCCCCGGGCAGATCTCCATTTATCTCACTGATTATAGCCATGTTGTAGCAACCCCTACCCGCCACTTTTCGGGAAGGGCTGGCAGTCGCCTGGTTCCAGAGCCTGGCAGCTTCGTCCCAGTCGCCGGCCTGCGCCATGCGTTTGGCGACAATAAAACTGCCGTTACCGCGAACATAGTAGTACCGGGACACCCGGAGCGAATACGGAATGATGCGGGAGGCATAATCCTCGCCCGCCCGGTTCCCCGCCTTGATCACGGCTTCTTTCCGGCCAAGCATTGCCGAACCGGTGCCAATAATCGTATTGCCCTGGAAGTTCAGATCGCGGTATACGACAAACTGATCGAGAACATTTCGCGTGGCGGGGTCATAGATCCGCCACCCGGTCCTGACCCGGGTGTTTACACTGGTCTGCGTGGCAAGCGCCTCCAGGTTAAATCCGCCGATGCCGACCTTCGAATCGGCGTCGAAAAGCTCCAGTGAGAACAAGACGTCCGTATGGTTCTCCCGGCAAATCTTTTCGACCGTATCCCAGGACAGGTATACCGGAAACACACCCGCGCCATATGACCGCAGATCGAGATTACGCAGAGCTTTTACCGTGTCAAAGCGGTTGCTGCGGATCAGGGCGTCCGTCAGGCCGGTCAGGCTGGCTCCGGCACCTTCCGCCTGCAACTCCCTGGTTTCAAGCGCAAGTGTCCGGTGGATGGCGTCGATCGTCTTGTTCTCATCGGCGGCACGGCTTCGGTCCACGACCGCAGCCGACTTTGCCGCGGGCGGCAGGCTTACCGGCGCCGGTTCATTCACACTTAACGACATCAGATTGGTTGAACTACAGGAATAAAAGACGATGACTATTCCGAAGAAAGTAGCTGGTAATTTCATAAGCTGGCCTTTAAAAGGGTATTGGGTTCCTGTTAATAACGGTCCGGGCCGCCTTTTAGTGCGCGCCGGCCCCGGACTAAAACACAGAGAAAAATCCCCAAAACCGGTCCCGCGATATAACTTTTGTTCTATTGACGCTGCACTCGAATCCGTCTATGTTTGTCGAAACGCTAAATCATGAAGGCACCCCTGGCAGCACTCCTGTTGCTGCACATCTGTGCGGTTGCTTTTTGCCAGACGACGGACGTACAGGCTATCTTTAAGGAAGTCCATCGGCGGGAGGACTCTGTCCTGAACTCGCAGCATTTCAAGGATCTCATGAAGCAGGGCCGGGCTGTCAATACCGACTCCATCATCCGCGCAGCCATGAACCGCACCGGCGGCGCACCGGGAAGCCTGGCGTACGGCGGCGCCCATATCAGACCCGACACAAACGTCGCCAGGATACCGCCAAAAAATACCCGTACGCTCGGTGCACTTCCCGCCAAACCGCCGTCAGCGGCGGCATTGAGGCAATACGCGGAAGCACTGGATAAAAAGTTGACACCCGCATTCCGGCAGGCCTTTGGCACCACGCTGGGGAATACCGACAACTATAGTCCCACCACGCTTAGCAACGCTTCGGCCATTGCGACCGAAATGGGCATGCTCGACCAGGCGATACTTTTGGCGTTAAAAGCGATGGAAAAAGCGCCCGACAACCCGGCCGTTTTGAACAACGCCGGCGCCGTCCTCCATAAGGGTGGGCTGGAGATTGCGGCCATTCCGATCCTTGAAGCTGCGGAACAAAGCGATCCGGGCAACAGCACCGTGGAAAATAACCTTGGCCAGTCCTACCTTACGCTGGGTGACCGCGACAAGGCAAGCCAACATTTTCAGACCTGCATCGCCGCCGCGCCCTATCATCCGCTGGCTAACAGCTCTCTTGCGCTGATCGAGACGGAAAAGGGCAACCGGCAGGCTGCGTTGAACCATGTCGAAAATTCGTTGAGGGGCGCCTTTACCGATAAGGCGTGGCACTTACTCTATAAGCTAAAACAGGATCCCGTTCTAATGGATTATTTCAAGGATCGGTACAAGGAACCGGAATATTTCAATGAGAACAAATACCATCTTCCGCTGCAATGCGAAAAGGTGGCGGACATTCCTGCATTCCGGGCCGAATACGAGGCCTACCACAAGATGCTGGACAAAGTGAAGCGGCAGTTCGACGACGAGGCAAGGCAAGAAGGCGAGTTGGGTAAACAGGAGTTGCTGCAAAAGACAAAGAATTTTCGGCCGGGCGACCCGATCTCCCGCTATCAAGCCCCATTCATGGAGCTGGCAAACGCCATGCTTCTCGACCTCGACCGGCAGATGACAAAGGACGACGCGGACAAAATAGCCAGGGCTCAACAGGCGTACAAAAAGCGAATCGCGGACTTCCAGCAGGAATACAAAACAAAACAATCCGATGTACACGATTGCGGCGCCTCTATCGGCCTGGCAAACGATTACATGGAAAAAATGGCGATCGAGACCCGGACCTATCAGCATGTATACCTCCATATCTGGAAGGACTATTATCATGATAACGCCTATTGGACCTTTTTCGACAACAATAACAAACATCTGCGGAGATCCGCATTCTGCCGGCTGACCAGCGGCCTGCTTTCCGTGCTGCAGCAACTGGGAGAAACCCATTTCCTCGACGTGACCCAGGACTGCTCTTCCAATGAAAAGGAGGAAAAAGATGCCGACGAAGTAAAGATCGAAGGGGAGTGTCCGCTTGGCAAAGACGGCGTGGAGATACCCTTTGGCATCGGGAAATATAACCTTAGCTGCGAAGAATCCGAGTTTCAGATCGGCGAACTGATCGTGCTCAACGTCAAGCGGAAATTCGCTACCGGGGAAACTACCTGGTTCCTCGGGCCGGGCTACAGCTATTCGATTATGGGTCACAGCCATGAGTCACTGGTAAAGGTCCCTTCCATGGGATACATCAAACCAGGCCTGGAAGCCGGTATCAAAGGTCAGGTATTCCTCACGTTCAGGGACGGGGCGCTGCAGGACTGGGGAGGCAGGTTTATTGAAGAGCTGGATGTTCTTGGATGGGGCAGGGAACTGAGTGCAGGGTATACCATAGGCGCAAACAGCGGGTTGAACCTGGATCCCGGGATCTTGAAAGACTTTATCGACGACCAATTCGGCCCGCCAAAGGAAGTGCAGGTCAACAAGAACGTGCCGATCTACAACCCAAAATAACCCATGCGCAAGCTGTTTCTATTCCTTTTATCGTTAGCGATACCCGCCACCCTCCTGGCGCAGGACGACTGTTCCGATGCAGCCATCCTAGACAAGAAAGGCACCTGGGAAAAACGCCCGGATGCTAATTTGCGGGCCGACAAAAACCAGGCTCAAATCCTGCGGTTTCTCGACAGCGTCAGCAAGTTGTTCCTTTCTACCGTTCCGCAGCCAAAAGGAATCAAAGCGGCGTGGTACCGGACGATGGATGACCCCCTCCTTCCCGGATGGCCGGTTGGGTATAATTTCAATTCGCTCTATTTCTGCTGGTTTTGCAGCAAAGAAGCGCATAAGCTGTTGCTCAGTGATGAGACGGGGACCTGGGTCTGGGTGCATGTGAACAACTGGGGTTGGTTCTTTGGTGACCGGCCCAAAGAGACTGACCTCAAGGTCGATGGCGCCTTCATCTACAATATGCCCGCCAAGGCAGGCACATGGAAAGGATATGACCTGTATCAGTCTGCGATAGATCCTTCGAACCGATGCGTTGTGCTTGGCCGGCACGGGGCCCTGCCGTTCAGACCGGTCACACAGGAAGAATACCTGAACAGCGTTCGTGCTTTTTTGCAGGAGGCGAAAAAACCAAAGGGACCGTCGCCCGAACAGCAGGCGGCGGATGATGAAAAGGAAATCGACAGGATTCAGAACAGCACCGATATCAAGCCGGAATTGAAACAGGCCATGCTGAAGGGTATTCGGGAAAGACAGCAGATGCAGGCAAGGTCGAACAGCGCTGCGATAATCAGCAGGGCTTTCGATGATCAGATAAAGGTCGTTGACAACTATCTCAGGAACACGCCGGCAAGCCAGCTTCAACAACCCGCCATCCTGCCGCGCCAGGGAAGAAGTATGTTTGACGGCAGCTTCACCACCGTGCAAAATGGCGGGCAAATGAAGGTCACCGTCAATCGTGACTATCCGGATCGGCATCTGCCCGGCTACCGGCCGCAATTCATGGTGTTGTATTGGTCCTGGGAGAAAAAGAATGCCGCATCCATGAACTTCAAACAAGAGTTCGAATCCAATTTCCCGATCGAAAGACTTCAGTCCATCCTCGATCAATAAATCGCTTCTTTATGAAACCAGCCATCCTTTCGCTGCTCTTTTTCTTTCCCTTCGCTAACGGGAGTTCACAATCCGCACCGGCCGCAAGCCTGGGCGACTATATCTACACCATTCCGCCCGGCTGGGCCCCAACCACCTACCCGGACGGTATCGTTATCAACTCACCGGTTTCCAATACAGGAGAGCGATGCCTGCTGCAGATCTGGCCGATGCGGGCTTCATCCGGCAACCTGGCCCAGGATGCGGTGCAAGCCTACAGGCAGGTCTTCAACGCCTACCGGACAACCGAAAGTCAGTATGCCACCCGAAATTCGATTGTTCGGGGCACTTCAGCACAGGGATGGAATTACTTTATTATCAAAAACGCGATCCGGCTCGCCCAGGGTAACTATGCGGTTCTTTACGGGTTCGTTTTTGTCGCCGACCTTGGGAGCAGGGTGGCGGTGATTTCCGGCCTTTCCCAGGACCCGCTTGTGAGTGGCTGCTTTGGCCTGAACCTGACCGATGTCTGGCCAAAATTCTTTTATAGCCTTCACTTTAAGGGATGGAGTTCCACGCTCCCGCAGCAAGATATGATAAAGCGAATTGCCGGGCCCTGGATAGCGGTGACCGCCACGGCCGGAGACAAATGGGTGTTTGCCGGAAATGGTCGTTTTGCCAGTGCTTCGGCGGCCCAGCACTATTATTCCGTCTCTTCGAACGAGGCAATCCGTGTGACAGACGCTTATTTTGGCGA
Source organism: Puia sp. (assembly GCA_035501395.1). Classification (GTDB taxonomy): domain Bacteria; phylum Bacteroidota; class Bacteroidia; order Chitinophagales; family Chitinophagaceae; genus Puia. The sequence continues at coordinate 71,261 of DATJWK010000132.1, read as the reverse complement.
TGGCGCCTGGTCTCTCGACGGAAACGCCATCGTCCTCACGAAAGACAACGATAAAGCCAATCCCAGAAAGGGGTGGATCCGGGTGGAGCAGGAGAGTTATGACAACGGCAATACCTGGAATGAAAAGCTGTATTTACTCCGGACCAGTACGGTCGACGGCAAGGAGTATGAGGTGGCTTATCATAGGGATAATCTGTGAATTTTTTATCGCTGCAGGCAACAAATAAAAAGATAGTACCTTTCCGGGCAAGATACTATCGCCATTGGGATCAGACAACACATTCGACGCCATCGTGATCGGCTCCGGCATCAGCGGTGGTTGGGCCGCCAAGGAACTGTGTGAAAAAGGGCTGAAGACCCTGGTCCTCGAACGCGGCAGAGATGTCGTCCATATAAAAGACTATCCGACCGCCAACCTCGCGCCGTGGGAATTCAGGCACCGTCTCCGGATGACAACGGAATTCCTGAAAGAAAATCCGCTGATCAGCAAAGCCGCCGGATTTGGCGAAGACAACGCGCATTTTTTCATAAAAGACAAGGACCATCCGTATATCCAGGAGAAACCCTTTGACTGGATACGGGGTTACCAGGTAGGCGGGAAGTCGCTGACCTGGGGACGCGCGTGCCAGCGGTGGAGTAACTATGAATTCATCAACCCCGCGCGCTTCGGGTATGGAACTGCGTGGCCTATCGGTTATGATGACGTGGCGCCCTGGTACTCGCACGTAGAGCAATTCATCGGCGTGTGCGGGAATAAAGACGGGATCGAGGCGATGCCGGACGGGGAATTCCTGCCGCCATTCGAGATGAATTGCGTACAGGAGGTGATCAGCAAAAAGATCCACGCCGCCTGGCCCGACCGGCATCTTGTCCATGCGCGATGGGCCCATTTGACGGAGCCCGGAAAGATCCACTACGACCAGGGCCGCGTGAAATGCCAGGCCCGCAACCTGTGCATGCGCGGCTGTCCCTTTGGCGGCTACTTCAGCTCAAACAGCTCGACCTTACCATGGGCTGAAAAGACAGGTAACCTGACCGTTCGTCCTTTCTCGGTGGTACACTCCGTCATTTACGACGAGCACCAGAACCGGGCGTCCGGTGTGCGCGTGATCGATACCAATACAAAGCAGACCATCGATTATAAGGCCCGCGTCATTTTCGTGAATGCTTCCGCCCTCAACAGCAACCTGATCCTGCTGAACTCCAAATCCCGACGGTTCCCCAACGGTCTCGGTAACGACAGCGGCCTGCTGGGCAGATATGTGGCGTTCCAGAACTACCGGGCATCCGTAACCGCTGAAATGGATGGCTTTCTGGATCACTACTATTTTGGCCGCAACCCCACGGAGCTGATCCTGGCGAACTATAAAAACCTGCACCGGCAGGAAACGGACTATTTCGGCGGCTATACCACTTTTATGGGCGCCTATCGCGGACGCGGCGGCGATCCCGACGAGGGCATCGGAGCCGGCTTCAAGGAATCCATGACCGAGCCCGGCGGCTGGAAGGTTTATATGTATATGCAGGGCGAGACCGTACCCAAACTGGCCAACCACGTGCGCCTGAGCCCGGACTCGACCGATCAATGGGGCATCCCTTTGCTGATCACTTCCGTGGAGTACGACGACAATGATCAACGGATGATCGACGATTTTCTAAAGGAAACGGCGGAAATGCTACAAGTCGCGGGGTGCACCCGAATTGAGACCTTCCAGAACAAACAGGCTCCCGGTTTGGATATCCACGAAATGGGCGGATGTCGCATGGGCAAAGACCCCCGAACGTCCCTCCTGAACGAATGGAATCAGCTTCACGGCTGTCAGAATGTCTTCGTAACCGATGGCGCCTGTATGACAAGCACCGGCAATCAGAGTCCATCCATCCTCTACATGGCATTGACGGCCCGGGCCGCCAACTTTGCGGCCGGGCAAATAAAAAAGGGCGCGCTTTAGCCAGATTGGCGCCGATTCCTCCGAATCCCCCGCTTCTCTCCCCGTTCAAGACAGTCTTTCCAATATTTGGAAAATTCTGTCCTATTGCCGGAATGCATCATATTGATTATCATCTATTTAAAAAATAGGTACAATATTAGCCTTAGAGGGGCATAAGCCTTATCGGAGTATTCTGATAAGGTTTTCCTATTAATAGATCGCGGGTTTAATTCATCCGTGCATCGCGTGTCCGTACCCTGTATTTCAAACGCTAAAATCCAATATCTATGGCACGCGCACAACGAGCTCTGCTCTTTGCTACCCTTTTTGTTTTGTCCTACCCGGTCCATGCGGCAAACCGCTTCTGGATCTCCGCCACCGCTTCCAACTGGAATAACCCCGCCAACTGGTCTGCCACCTCCGGAGGCGCCGGAGGCGCCAGCGTCCCGGGCATCAACGACGCGGTCACCTTCAATTTCAATGGCCGCGGCAATTGCACCGTCGACGCGACGGTCAGCGTTCGGACGATCACTGTGTCTTTCAGCTATACGGGAACGATCACCCAGGGCGCCCACACGATTTCCACCTCGGGAACCGCATCTTTTGCCGGCGGGACCTTCGCCGGCGGATCGGGCGATATCACCTTCGGCGGCAATTTCACCCTTAGCGGCGCGACCTTTACCTCAACCACGGGAACCCTGGAATTCGACGGCAATACCGCTTTCACCCTGGGAACCTTTAATCACAACAATGGCAGCGTGCAATATGTGGCATCGGGCAACACCACGATCTCCGGTGTCAGCCCCACATTCTACAACCTCGAGTTCGTCGGCGAAGGATTTACCTATACCGTTAGCTCCGCTGGAAACGTCTCCGTGGTCAATTCATTAAACTTCTCCGGAACGCTGGGATATACGTTAAATACGGGCACCTTCGACGTGAGCGGAAATATCAACGTCACGAATATAGCCGCCGGCTGCAAAGGTTCCGCAATGGTCAATATCAACGGCACCGGCGCCCAGCTGTTCAGCGGCAGTACCGTGGCCGGCGCCGGCGCGCTGCCGCAGGTCACCATCAATAAAACATCCGGTACGCTTTCTCTCGCCAACTACCCCGCCTCTTCCAACAATTTCACCTACACCGCGGGAACCATCAATGCCGGCACGTCAACCTGGGTGTATACCGACGGGAGCAGCAACCCCTACACGATCAAAGGCAGCGTGACGCTAAACAATATCACCTTCCTCGCAATCGCCAATGCGACATTCACGATCCCGGCGACTACCACGCTCACCACGAACGGCGATCTTACCATCGCCGGAACGAACGCGATCACGATGAATACCGGGAATATCAACGTACTGGGGAACCTGTACCTGACCAATGCGGCAACCGGCGGCGGCGGATCGGCGCTCATTACCATCCAGGGCTCGGGCACGCAGGCCATTGACGGCACCGCGGTCTCGATCGGGCAGGACCTGCTGCCGTTGATCACCATCAATAAATCCGGCGGCACCCTTACGTTAAAGGGAAATATCTCGGAAAGCCAAAATTGGAAATATACGGCGGGAACGGTCGATGCGTCTAGTTTTTCATCGACAGTCGCCTTTGGCGGCCACAACCTCAGCGTCACCAGCGCAGGCATGAGCTTTTATAATGTTTCGGTCACCGGAAATACCATTACGCTGGCCAACAGCATGACCGCAAAAGGCAACCTGACCATCACCGCCGGAGCGCTGGCGCCCGGGGCCAATACGATCCATCTTTCCGGTAGCTGGAGCGACTATGGCACCGCCGGATTCACCGAAAGTACGAGCACGGTGAATCTCAATGGTTCGACATTGCAGTCGATAACAACACCCGGCGGAGAGACCTTTGCGAACCTGGTGGTGAATAACACGGGATCGGGTATCAAGCTGTTCACCAATACGACCATCGGTACTTCGCTGAACATGACATCCGGCAATATCGATCTGAATGGCCATACCCTGACTACCGGTTTGTCGGTTGCCAACAATGGCACACTCACCCGCACCGCAGGCACCATCATTAACACCGGATCCGTAATCCGCTGGTTCAAAGCCGCAGCCATCGCGGGTACTACAGGCCTCTTTCCGGTAGGCACCGTGACGGACTATCGGCCCCTGATCGTGTCGACATCGACAGCCCCGACTGCCGGTGGCACTATATCTGTATTTTATACGGATGCTTCGACAAATTCGGCGGTCACCATCCCGGACGGCGCTTCGATCATACAAATCCGTAAGGATCTCAACTGGACGGTTTCAGAAGCGAATGGTCTGACCAATGGCACCTATAACGTGCAGGTGCAGGGCACCGGGTTTGGGGAGATCGGAGCGGTTTCGGATTTGCGGATATCGCTCGCAAACAGCGTCGTCGGAACAGCCGGCGCCAACGGGGGGACGACTTCAAACCCGCAGGTGAACCGAACCGGCCTCACCCGTGCCAATCTCAACAACACATTTTATGTCGGCTCGGTGAATCCGGTATTCACCAGCTTGCCGCTAAACCTGCTTTACTTCAACGGTTTCTTCGACAACGGCCAGGTGACCCTCAACTGGGCCACACCATCGGACAATGATGCGGTATTTTTTGTCATCGAGCGTTCCCGTGACGGAGCCGGGTGGGAAGATTGGCAGCGGCAGGACGCCAACAGTTCCGGCGCCACCATTCATTATTACAGTATAGTGGATGTGACGCCTTATCCGGGCAGCTCTTTCTACCGGTTGAGACAGGAGGACGCGAGCGGTAATGTACTATATTCACCTGTGGTTGTCATCTCACAAAACAGGACTTCCGGCGGCGTCATCGTCTTTCCGGTCCCGGCTACCGATCACTTCACCGTCGGCTTTCCGCATCCGGGAATTTATGTGGTAGAATTGTTGAATGGCATCGGCCAACGCGTTCGTTCGTCCCTTTCATCAACGGGTTCGAGCCTCACCGTACCAATATCGGGTCTGCCGGCCGGCGCCTATTTTGTCCGGATTTTACACGATGGGACGATGGAGACCAGGACAATACTGATCAAATAGCGTACAACCCGTCCGACCCAGGCGAGCGGCGTCTTCGGACGCCGCTCAACCTTTCACTTCTACAAATGTAAATACTAGTGTTGAAGATTCTTTCTGAACTCCCTCGGCCTCACCCCTTTCTTCCTCAGAAACACCCGGTTGAAATAGGTCAGGCTATCGAACCCCGACCGGTAGGCGATCTCGGAGATGGTGTCGTCTGACTCGCTCAGCAAGTGGCAAGCGTTGCCGATCCGAATGTCCGCCAGATGATCTGAAAACGTTTTTCCGGTTGTCCGCCTGAAGAACTTGCAAAAGGCGCTCCCGGACAGATTGATCAGCCCGGCAACGTCTTTCAATTTGATTTTGTCGGCCGAGTGTCTATGGACGTATTGAAAGACCTTTGCGATCCGGCCCTCGGTCTTTTTTCCGGCAGCCGGCTGAAAATAGGGTGAAGCAAGCGACCGCGCGGCGATCCTTGAACCTGCCAAAATTTGAAGCACGTCGAGCAGCCCGGTTATCCGGCTAACACCTTTCGCCGTGGTGAGCCGCATGATCGAAGCCATCAAATCCCCTTTTCCCAAACCCGTCACCGGGAAAGACAACCCTTGCGACGACCGTCCCAACAACAGCCGCACCCGATCACACTCCGGGTATTGCACGAGCGGGGCGATAAAACGTTCCGAAAACTGCACAACCACCGCCGCAGACGGCGCCTTGCTCACCCAGGTATGCGGTAAGCCGGGCCCGAGCAGCACCAGGTCGCCCGGCAAAAAATACTCATGATTATCCCCCACCATCCGCTCACCCGAACCTTCCAGGATCAACGTGAGTTCATACTCTGGATGATAATGCCAAAGGAACGGGAAACGCCCCGTAGCATACCGGTAGGCGACATACGAATTGGTTCCCCGCTTACTGTCGATGTCCTCAAATCGCGGTTTCATTGCACAAAATTTGTGGCGTTTAGGGGAAATATACCAAAATTATGTCAATATAGTGCTGGTTTATGGTCGATAAGTGGGGAAATTTTCCCATGAGCTTTGCTACGTTTGGGGCGTGATCAAACGTTTTATCCTGCATTTGCTGACCATGCTCCTGCCGGTCGCCTGCTTGCCGCAGGAGGTTGTCTACCACGTTTTTCAACGCAGTTTCTACGACGCAAACGGCGATCGTCAGGGCGACCTGCAAGGTCTCCGGCAGCGAATCGACTACCTGCAACAACTGGGGGTCACGTCTGTCCTGCTTACGCCATTGTATGAATCGGTGTTCTATCACAACTATTTTGCCGATGACTGGTGGAAAATAGACACTGCCTATGGCACGATGCGCGACTTTACCGACCTCGCCCGAAGCCTCCATAAGCGGGGAATGAAATTGTACGTTGACATGGAGACCCAATACGTAACGGACCGGCACGCCTGGTGGCAATCGGCCGTCGGCAACCTGCAATCGCCATACCGGAACTATCTTTTATTCGATGATTCATTACATGAGAAACCATCCCCAATCATCTGGGGCATCACCGACTTAAAGGGGTACAATGGGCGGTCCCGAAGGGTCACGACCGTCAACCTGCGCGATACCGGGGTGTTAGCCGCCAACAGACGCTTGTTTGCATTTTTTGCCGACCCGAACGGAGACGGTAAGTTCGATGACGGCGTCGACGGGTTCCGGCTCGATCATGCGATGGATGACCTGGACGCGAATCCAAGGCTAACGGAATTGTTTACCCGCTTCTGGGCGCCCCTGATCGCAACCTTGAAGAGTCTAAATCCGCGCCTGACCTTTGTCGCGGAACAGGCAGACTGGGGCTCTTTTGGTTTCGACTATTTCAACCGGGCTACCATCGACCGGGTTTTTGCCTTTCGCCTGGCCTTTGCTATTGCATCGTTCGATAAGATACAGCTGCAAAAGGCTGCGGATTCCACCTTGCGCCTTCTTCCCAATGGAAAGGAGCAGGTAGTCTTTATAGAGAACCACGATATGGATCGCTTCGCAAGCCGCGTTGACAAAGACCCGGGCAAAGAAAGGGTGGCCGCTGTGCTCAACCTGCTGCTGGGCGGCATACCTTCGATCTACTACGGCCAGGAGCTGGGTATGTTCGGTTCCGGCGGATTCAATAAATTCGGTAACACCGACGCCAATGATATTCCCCGCCGGGAGGCCTTTGAATGGTACGCTTCCGATACGGGAAAAGGGATGGCCTTGTGGTATAAGGACACCGGCCCCTGGTGGGACAGCACGAATTGTAAGTCATACGACGGCATCTCGCTCGAGGAAGAGCAACGTGACCCGAAATCCCTCTGGAACTGGTACCGCCAGTTGCTGACCTTGCGTAACAAAAAACCGGTACTCCAAACCGGCAGTTATGTTCCCCGTGACAACAGCAACCCGAAGGTCTTTTCCTGGGGTCGATCGGGTAGTGGTTATGACGCCTGGCTTGTCGTAAATCTTTCCGCCCAAACCCAGCAGACAACGATCGACGGCGTCCATGTAGAACCGGGCCGAGAGATTTCCGGCAACGCCAAGGGTGTCAGGCGAAACGGAAATTTCGTGATCAGCATTCCTCCCTATGGAATGGGCATCTGGCTTTCCGAACATTTATCAAGATAACAGATATGACAACGGACATCAAAAAAGAACTGGCTCAACCTTACCCGATTACCGAGGCGCAGATCGCCTTCTTTCGGAAGAACGGGTTTATCAAATTGCGGGACGTGTTGTCCCCCGACAGTATCCGGTACATGGATGAGACGATCACCCGCGAAGTCCACCGGCTTAATACCCAACACCTGCCGATGGATCAGCGCGACACATACGGTAAAGCTTTCCTCCAGATCATGAATATTTGGATCCAATCCGGCCCTGTCCGCGAGATCGTTTTCAGCGAAAGACTGGCAAAGATCGCCGCCGACCTCCTCGAAGTCGATGGAGTACGCCTCTACCACGACCAGGCTCTCTACAAGGAACCGGGCGGCGGCCAGACGCCCTGGCACGCAGATCAATATTACTGGCCGCTGGCAAGCGACCGCTCCGTAACAGTATGGATGCCTTTGCAGGAAACTCCCTTGCCGATGGGGCCGCTGGAATTCAGCGCCGGCAGTAACCGTCTTTCGACCGGGAGGGACCTGAAGATCGGCGACGAAAGTCAGCAAGTACTGGAAACGGCGCTTCGGGAACAGGGGTATGCGCATGTCATCGAGCCGTTTAGCCTGGGAGAGGTAAGCTATCATATCGGCTGGCTCTATCACCGGGCCGGCGCCAACCGGACGGATCGCATGCGAAAGGTCATGACCATGATCTATATGGACAAGAATATGGTGCTGAAGAATCCGGAAAACCCCAACCAAGTCAACGACTGGAATACCTGGTGCCCGGGGGCGAAAGTCGGCGAAGTCATCCAAACGGCGAGAAACCCGATCTTGTTCCAGAATTGATCTGCTCAACGTCATAAGAAATTCCTTTGGGTCACATGAAATGGCTATTATTTTTGACGCTTCTTGCCGCTATCCCCTGTCCACGGGTCGCACATTCCGCGAGACGTTCCGACATCGGGGCCGTCTTCACTGCCGACCAGTCCCCGTTCACCCTCATTGCCCGCAGGCACGAGGCGCTCGAACCCCTTCCATTTGGCGCGATCCGGCCCGAAGGCTGGCTGGAAACACAGATCCGTGCAAATCTGCATGGCTTCACCGGCCATCTCGACAGCCTCGCCCCGGACCTGATCATAAAGGATGACATCTTCGGGAAGGACAGGCTGACCCGAGATATTACGAAGAAAGACGTCGGTGCGCTGGCCGGCGGCGGCGCTGCGGCCGAGGTGCAATATCTCTGGTGGAACAGCGAAACCCAGGGCAACTGGCGGGATGGTTTTATCCGCTCCGCAATCCTGACCGGCGATCCGGAGATGCTGACGCGAGCGCGCGCCTATATCCGTCGCATCCTCTCCACTCAGGACCCGGACGGGTATCTCGGCATCTACGACCGCGACTTGCGCTACCATTTTGACGGCGAGAACGGCGAGCTCTGGGCAAAGACCACCCTGCTTCGCGGCCTGCTGGCCTGGTATGAATTCACGCGTGACCCGGCTGTCCTGACCGCAATTGAAAGAGCCGTCGGGGAGGAAATGCGGCACTATCCTATCGGGACATCTCACCCCTTTTGTTCAAAAACACCGGACGTGGGCGGCCTCTCGCATGGCCTGATGCTGACCGATATACTCGAGTCCCTTTACCGCCTGACCGGACGCACCGAATACCTGGACTACGCGCTGTTCCTATACAAAGACTTTTCCGCCGCAAACCTGCATGAAGACGCCCAATATGGAAAGATCATAGATCCCGACGTCAAGCTCAACGGTCATGGCGTTCATACCTACGAACATCTCCGTGCCGTTGCCGCGGCCGCCTACGCGTCCGGAAATCCTGCACTTCTTAAGGCGCTGGATGAGTACCTTCACAAGATCGATGGTGAGCTCACCCCCTCGGGCGCGCCGGCGGGCGACGAGTGGATCGGGGGACGCCCGGGCAATGCCACGACTACCGGTTACGAATACTGCTCGATACACGAGCTGATGGATGGCTACATCGACCTGCTGGGGAAGACCGGCGTCGATTCCTTCGGAGATGAAGCGGAACGATTGTTCTTCAACGCCGCACAAGGCGCCCGCGACCCCGAAGCATCCTGTATTGCCTACCTGAAAACCGATAACTCCTATTACATGACCGGCGGACTGAACACCGATAGCGCCGGCGCCGGCCGCCAGACCCGCTACAAATATTCACCCGTCCACCAGGACGTGGCGGTTTGCTGCGTACCAAACGCCGGCCGAATCGCCCCGTACTTTGTCGATCGGATGTGGATGCGAAACAGATCCGGATTGGTGGCGACCCTACTCGGCCCCTGCAAGGTAACGACCACCTGGAAAGGAACGCCGCTGACCATCCGGGAAAAAACTGTTTATCCCAACGAATTTTCCTTCGATTTCCAGGTGAACGCCAATGGCCCGGTCAAGTTTACCCTGGCCATTCGGAAGCCGGGCTGGGCAACCGGCGAGACGATCAGCTATCCATACACCGAAGAAGACGGTTTTTATCTGATCACGAGGACTTGGCGGCCAGGGGAATCCGTTCATCTGCACCTGAACGCCGACGTAATTACCCGAACGGACCGAAACAACGACTTCTATTTCACCCATGGACCTGTCGTTCTTGCCCGTTCGATCCCCGCGACGTCCCAGATCACCAGAAGGTACCCGTTGCCGGGCTTCTACGACTATTTCTACCGGCCGGTCAACCCCGGGGTGTACACCTACACAGGGCTCCCCATTGAACACTCGGATAACAGCCGGTTTGAAGTGACTTTGTTCGATCCCGGTCAGCGGCGGGAGGTCAACGTATGGCTTACCCCCATGCAGGGGACGATCTTGCGGCAGGTGACTTTTCCAAAGCGGTAAAAGCGCTATCTGCCTCCATGTCGCCGAATATTTGGTAACACTGCAACCTACGCTGCGAACTGTATCAGCAAAGACCGGGCGTATTCAATATGGGCCGGGATTTCACCATAAAAATGATCTTTCCATTCAGCTTAAATAAGTAAATTTATGTAGCCTGCTTCCCATTGACGACTGCCTTTGAACCGCCTGTTCTACCATTCCAAAAAATCTGCCATGAAATTCCTACGTTGGGCGACATTGTCGCTGCTCCTTCAGGGGTTGATGTTTTTTGCGACTGGCCAGCGGCCCGCCACGGATAGCCTGCTAAACGTCGTCCGGGAGAACAGACGTGATGTTGGGGAGGCCAGGGCGCTTCTCGCCTTGGCAAACGCCTACGCCCGGACCGATCTGGGAAAGACGAAGGCTTACCTTTACCAGGCGATCGAACTTGCGTCAGCCTCAGGGCTCTATCTTCCCCTCTCTGCCGCCTATAATCAGCTGGTTCTTTATCAGCAGGACCTGGGCCGGATCGACAGCGCCTCCTGGTTTCTCGATCAGTTGAAAAAATTGAGCGAGGTGCATCCCGAATTCCGCGGTAACTACGTCCAGGCGGCCGGACTTTTTTACAAACGGCAGCAAGAATTCAAAACGGCCCTTCCCTTTCTTCTCGAAGCGCTGGACAGATCCACTGCCGCTGCCAAAGCCGATTCCTCCGTCGCCAAATGGACTTCCGTAGCGGGCGGTGCGCTGAATGTCGGCAATAACTACGTCGATCTTGGCGATTACCGAACCGCCCTGCAATATCATCTCGCCGCGCTGCGCACGTTTGAGCAGGTCGGCAACAAGACCGGGATCGCCTTCACCTACCAGGACATTGGGGAGGATTTCATGGAATTAAAACAACTGCCTCCTGCGTTGGCATACACCAAAAAATCAATGGCGCTGAAGACCGAACTCAACGACACCCGCGGGATCATGACCGCGTCCAAACAGCTGGGGACGATCTTTCGGGAGACGGGCCGGTTAGACTCCGCCATTGAATACTACAATCGGTCATTGGGCATCGACCAGAAAATGGGGCTCAAGATCGAAGAAATGAATATCGACCTCGACCTGGGCAATGTATACAAAGAGCGGAACGATCTTGTCAACGCCGCCCTTTTTTTTCAGAACGGCGGCGCATTGGCCCGGCAACTCAATGACACGCCCCGGGCAGCGACCTTCGATGCCGCATTGATATCGGTCCGGTCGACCGGCGAAGACCGCGTACTTGCCGAAAAGCGGTTGGTCAATAGCCTGAATGAAGCGAGCCGGACCGGCGACAAACTGACCGAACTGCTGAATTACCAATATCTCGCCGAGCACTACGCCAGGATCGGCCAATCGAACCTTGCCCTGCAGTACGTCCGGAAATACTATGAGATGTCCGACTCCCTGCAACGGATAGACGTGCAGGTGCAATTGCGGAAGATGGAAGGTCAATACAACGTGGATAAAAAGGAGGCGGAGATCGCTTTGCTGAAGAAGGATCAGCAGTTGGACCATCTCAATCTTGAAAAGCAACAGGCGACCCTTGCAAAACAGAAGGCCTTTCAATATGGCGCAATCGTGGTATTCCTGCTGCTGCTGCTGATCGGTTTCCTGGTGATCAACCGGTACCGGCTCGTCCACCGCGCCCATCGTGCGATCGAACTGGAGAAAATGCGGAATCTCATCGCCCGCGATCTTCACGATGATATCGGTTCCACGCTGTCGAGTATCCATATTCTCAGTAAAGTCGCGCTGCAGTCGTCCGATTCGCCGACGCACCCGAGTCTTACAAAGATCAGGGACCACTCGGCGGATATTATGGAGAAGATGGACGATATCGTTTGGACCATCAACCCGCAAAACGATTCGCCGGAACAACTCTTCTGCCGGATGAAGGAATTTGCCGCCGAGATGCTGGACCCCCTGAACATTAACTATAGTTTTGAAGAGCAGGGTGATTTCTCTTCCCTGCATCTTGATATCAGGAAGCGCAGGGACCTCTATCTGCTGTTTAAGGAAGCCGTCAACAACGCCGCCAAATACAGCCAATGCGCCAACCTGCGTATCCGGCTTCAGCGGGCCGGTGATTCACTGCAGCTCGAAATTGCCGATGACGGCAAAGGCTTTGCGGAAGATGGAGTCAAAGGCGGCAACGGGCTGAAAAATATGCGGGAGCGGGCAGCTTCGATGCTCGCCAGGCTCCGCATCGACTCGGCGATTGGGCAGGGGACCCGGATCGACCTCGTGCTGCCCATCACCTGATTGTGGTATCCCCTCGCCTGAAATTTGCGCGTATTTTGCACTATGATCGGACTGCTCATATACGAGGATAACGACAACCTGCGCGATAGCATCGCCAATTTGCTTACACTCACCAAAGACCTCCTCCTGCTCGGTGCATTTCCCCGCGCTGACGATATCGCCAAACAAGTGGAACATTTTCGCCCGGACGTCATCCTGATGGATATTGAAATGCCCGGGATCAACGGTATCGAAGCGGTACGCCGGGTCCGCCTGGCAGACAAAAAGGTGCACATCATCATGCTCACCGTTTTCGACGACAACCGGCACGTCCTGGATGCTATCTGCGCCGGCGCATCCGGCTACCTACTGAAGAAACATCTTTCCGATCGCTTGCCGGAAGCCATACAGCAGGTGATCCACGGCGAGCCGCCAATGTCTCCGGGCATTGCCCGCATGATCATTGCCGGCATGCAGCAGTCTCCGTCCGGGCCGACCCCAAACGACTACAAACTTTCCGCGCGGGAGACGGAGATCCTTGCACACCTTTCGTGGGGCAAGAGTATTAAAGGGATGGCGTCCGAACTTTCGATCAGCGTCGAGACGGTCAGGACTCATATCAAAAATATCTACGAGAAGTTGCAGGTGCACACGCAGGCAGAAGCGGTTTCAAAAGCGATCAATGAAAGACTGGTGTGATGGCCCGATGGCTGCGAATGACCCGGACGCTAACGCGACCAATTGAACGTCGCGGCAACGAACTTTCGCATCAGCGCCACCTGTTCCACAACCGTCTGGTAAAGGACGTCTTCCGTCATGGCGGAATCCCGCGGCTCCAGCGGCCGGATAAAATTGACGACATTGACGATCCGGGGGGTCTCCGGCGGCGCAGCACGCCGCTGTCCGAAGGAGGTCAACGCGAGACCCGTCAAAAATACGAGACAGATCCATTTCGTCTGTCAAACATACGGACTCTTACCTGGACCAATTGTACACATCGACAGATATGTTGCAGAGAAAATAGCTGTTCCCGACTACGAAGCCTGCGGGTCCGACCCTCGGGCCGCCGGCAATAGGTCCCTCTTCGGACCAGCCATCTGTTGCCGGGTTATATTCCCACACATTGGCGCCATCTGTAATCAACCCGACCGCCACTCCCCCGATCGTGGCGGTGGCGCCCGCCGTCATACCGCCTGCCGGACAATTTTGTCGCCTGGTCCAGGTGTCCGTGATGGGGTCATATTGCCATACCGTCCTATATTGGATGGTGTTATCACCGCCGAACAGAACGTAACCTTTGCCGCTCAATGAGAATGTCTGCGCCCAATCCCTTGGCTCGCCGGCAAAATCATGTAGCCGGGTCCAGCTGTCACCGGCCGGATCGTACTGCCACCAGTCTTTAACATCACCATTGGTTTCACTACCGAGCCCGAAGTACCCTTTACCGTCGATCGCGACGGCGGATCCTGCCAACCGGGGCGCTCCCGGAAAATCGTGTTTCTGGGTCCACTGGTTCGAAGGCTGGTTGTACTGCCAAACCTGATTTCCCGTGACGACGTAAGCGTTATCGCCGATAACGAATAGCGATTCGGTGCCGATCAGAAAAAGATCGGAGGCCATCGACTGCTTGCTCCAGGACTGCGTTGCGGGATCGAACATCCAAAGTGCCTGGAGCCAAATGTAATTGCCGTTTGTCATCGGGAATTGGCCATCCATGACATAGCCTTTATTATTGATGGTAAATCCGATGGACCCGGTTTCACTCAGGGGCGGGTTGCCTGGTTTGAAGTTATAAGGAATGTCTCCGCCACTCGTCCACCACGTGAGCACCGGCACAACTCCGACGGTCAATGCAGATTTCGTCAAACCGGCGGTCGAGGTCGCGGGGTTTACTCCCTCCTTTTGGCAGGCAGAACACAGGATAGCCGCCAGCGCGCCCATGCCAAGCCTGCGAGGGAAAAATGCAGTAATTTTCATACAATTGTTGTTAGATCGCCCAAAGGTCGATACAAGAAACACGAAAGTCAATACTCCAATTGGGGTATAACGAATCGCCCGCCGGAAGGCGGCCTGTCGCAATCAACCCTTAACTTGTCGGAATAACCGCCCGGAACTGTGGGAAATATGCCGGAGCTTTACAGCGTCAACTTAAAACAAATAATCTATGTCAAAAGTATCGATCTATCTGAACTTCCCCGGCAATACCGAAGAAGCATTCAACTTCTACAAATCCGTGTTCAAGACCGAATTCGACCGGCCGATCTATCGCATGAGCGACGCTCCTCCCATGCCGGGGATGCCACCGCTCCCCGAGAAAGAAAAGAATGCAGTCATGAACATCGGTCTGCCTATCCTTGGCGGCATTGTGCTGCAAGGGACCGATATGCTTGAATCGATGGGCCACAAGCTGAAAATCGGGAACAATACCACCATCTGTCTTGAACCGGATAGCAAGGAAGAGACCGACCGGTTGTACAATGCGCTCTCCGCCGGTGGCTCGGAAGGAATGCCGATGCAGGATATGTTCTGGGGCGCATACTGGGGCACTACCCTGGATAAATATGGAATCCGCTGGATGTTCAATTTTCAACATCGATAAGCCATCGCGCCGCCCGCGAAGCGGGCGGCGCGCATATTCAAACAGGTTTCGTCTTCCGGCTGTTCACATACTCCGTAGGAGTCATCCCGAACTGCTTGTGAAAATCGCGGGCAAAATTCGACTGCAACGTATACCCGACCATATTCGCCACCTCATATACCTTATAATTGCCGTCGGCCAGCAGCTGAGCTGCCTTCCTCAGCCGGGATATATTGACGAGACCATGAGGCGTCAGATTTGATAATGCCTTCACTTTCCGGTAAAAAGTCGCCCGGCTCATATTCATTAGCCTGGCCAGGTTCTCGACATCGATGTCCATATTTGTCAGATTCTGATGGACGATCGCATCCAGCTGCTCAAGGAAATTTTTATCTGCCTTGGAGTAGCCCATGCTTTTGATCGGAGCAAGCGGCGAGCTCGCAAAATAGTCCTTGATCTTGGCCCGGCTCGACATAAGGTTTGTGATCTGAGCCTTTAAATGCTCAAACGCAAACGGTTTTTCAATATAGGCATCGGCGCCGACCTCCAGGCCTTCGATCCTGGAATGCAGCGTGTTCTTCGCCGTTAGCAGGATAATGGGGATATGGCTATACTCGAGGTTGGTCCGGATCACCTTGCATAACTCGAGGCCATCCATGACCGGCATCATGATATCGCTGATGATCATGTGAATGCACTCATGATCCAGGATCTCCAGCGCCTGCTTGCCGTTCAATGCCCGCCGGACGGTATAATCCGATTGCAGTTCCCGCGCAATAAAATCAAGGATTTCCTTGTTGTCCTCGACAAAGAGGATTGCCGGCTTCGTCGGATCGCCGGCATCTTCCGGGTCCGCGCCTTCGGGGACAGCCGTAGTCCCGGTAAAGTCATTTTGCAGCACGAATTCCTGCTCCTGGTGGATGGGAAGGACCAGCGAGAAGACATTCATCCCGTTTTCCGGTTTCTTCATATCCAGCACCCCCTTGTGCAGCTCGGCCAGCGACCGGGCAAGGGGCAACCCGATCCCGGTGCCCGCCTGCTTCTCCGTTTCCTTGAGGCGATAGAACGGCTGGAAGATCTTTTCCTTCTGATCGTAAGGGATCAGGTATCCGTCATTCCGGATCTCGATGCAAAACACCTTGTCCTCGCTGCTAAACGGTAGTAGCTGTACCAGCACCTTCTTCTCGGCGTATTTCACCGCATTGTTGATCAGATTGGTCAGCATTTTTTTCACCGCCTCGGGATCAACAAACGCCTGCAGCGACAACCGGGGCAGTTCCAGCCGGAACTGAATGTCCTTTTCCTCCGCCGCAGGCTGAAAATTGGAGAACGTCTCCCGGATCAGATCCGAGATATCCGTCTTTACAAAGCTCAGGCTGAACTTGTCCGTTTCCGTTTTGCGGAAATCCAGTAGCTGGTTCGTCAGATCAATAAGCCGATTCGTGTTTCGTTCCATGGTGCGTAGATTTTCTTTGGCGTCAGCCTGCTGGTTGGCGTTTTTCATCAGCTTGTCCAGCGGCATCTTGATCAATGTCAGCGGCGTCCGGATCTCGTGCGCCACGTTGGTAAAAAATTCGATCTTCGCATGATAGATCTCCCGCTCCTTTTCCATCTCGAGCAGCTCGATCCTCCGAAGGCTTTTCTCACTCGTGCGGATGACATAGTAGCGGATGCCGAACCAGACCAGACCGATCACCAGCAATGAATACAAGATCCATGCCCAGACGCTGGCCCAGAAGGGCGGCAAAATATCGATTACGAACGAGGCCGGATTTTCGTTCCAAACCCCGCTGCTGTTGGAGCCCCTGACATGAAACGTATAGGTGCCCGGAGGTAGTTTGGTGAAATAAACTTTTCGGTTGGCTTTCAGAAAGGTCCAGTCGCGGTCAAGCCCATCCAGTTTGTATGCGTATTCATTCATCTCCGGCATCGTGTAGCTCAACGCCGCGAAGTCGATGCTGATCGAAGACTGATCGAACGGCAACTCGATCCGCCGCGCATATGTGATCGATTCCTTCAGCGGCGAATTCTTCTTATTGACTTCATATTCCTTGTTGTTGATCTGGATACCCGTGATGTACACCGGCGGCGCCGCATTATTCTTGACGAATTGACCCGGATTAAACCGGATCAGCCCTTTCATGCTACCGAAGTACATCATCCCGTCCGTATCCTTATACGACGAATTATAATTGAACTGATCGCTCAGCAACCCGTTTGGCCGTTTGTAGGTTTTGACGGTCATCGCGTCGGGATTGAAACATACCAGACCCTTTGACGTACTGATCCATAAATTATTCGCGTTGTCCCCCAGGATCCGGAAGATCAGGTTATCCGGCAGTCCGTCCCGCGTCGTATACCGGGTGAACCTCCGTTTGTTCCGGTCGTACTTGCAAAGTCCGCCCTCCGTCGCAAACCAGAGATTGCGCCGGCTGTCCTGGAAGATACCATTCACATGGTTTTCAACCAGGCTGTTCTCGTCGGAAGCATTGTATTTGAAACACCCATATCCTGTCTCCGGACTAAAAAAGTGAACGCCATCCCCTTGGGTGCAGCACCACAAAACACCCTGGTCGTCTTCCAGCAGCGCCTGTATCGGACGGCCAAACTCCGGAAGCGCAGTGAAGTTATCCTGCTGCCGGTTATATCTAAACAAGCCGCCCCAGGTACCGATAAGGATCTCATGCTGCCGGGTCTGATAGATCGTCACGATAAAGTTACTTTTGAGGCTGTGCTCACCCGGTCCCGCGTTGTAATGGCGGAGGACTTTTCCCGTGCGGATATCCATGACATCCAATCCATGTTCGAATGTACCGATCCAAAGTTCGTTCCCGGTTGCGAGCAGGCCGTGGATATTGTGATAGGAGATCGAACCCCTGCCGCCGGTCGGCGTAAACCAGGTGAATGTCTTTTGCTGCAAATTGATTTTGTCGACACCCGCATCTTCGGTGCCGATCCAGAAATTACCGTATTGATCCTTGCAAATCTCATGCACCCCGTTCCCGCTTAAGGACGGCGTCGTCAGCCGCGGAAAAAACTTTTCGAAAAACACGAACTTTTCCGGTAAATAATTTAGCCCCCCGAGATAGGTGCCGACCCACAACCCGCCCTCCCGGTCTTTGCACAGCGAATTCACCACATTGTCCGAAACCGAGTATGGGTTGTCATATTCCCGTTGTAAATGGGATACGGTACCCGTTCGGCTGTTGTAGATATAAATGCCCGTCTCCGTTCCGATCCAGTATTCATTTTCATTCCGTTTAATAAAGCTTCGGACATAAATCCCGGTATTTTCTTCATTGTACGTAATGATCTCGCGAAATTGGCCGGTCGCCGCATCGAAGAGTTTGACCCCGGCCTTCTTTGTGCCGATGAGAAAGCTGACATCGCTGATCGGGTAGATCTTTTCAATGGAGGTCGGCAGCGGATCGGTCGGACCATGGTAGGTGGTGTAGGTACGAAAGGAATCCGCCTCCGGAACGTACTTTCTCAAACAACCGTTGGTCGTGGAAACCCACAAGTCGTTGCCCGGGCTGATCGCGATCGAAGTAGGCGCGGCCGCGCGCTCATCCGCCGGATACCATTTAGCCTGGCCCTTCTGTGGGTCGAACCGGTACACTACGAGGTCTATGATACACCAGAAACGGCCGCCGGCGTCGCCGATGATCTGCGTGGTGTTTCCGCGCGGCAGGGCTTTGAACAGGTTGAATGTCTCGCCAATCTTATTATAGGTGTATACCCCCTTGTTCGTCCCCACCCAGATCGTTCCATGCCGGTCGTTGAACAAGCAACGGATGTAGTTGCTTCCGAGGCTGTTGCTGTCACCGGGATCGTAATAAAAGGTCTTGAAGGTGTAACCGTCAAATCGATTAAGCCCGTTGATCGTTCCGAACCAAAGAAAACCGTCATTGTCCTGCATGCTGCATTCTACCGAATTGTTTGACAGTCCGCTTTCGACCTGGTAATGACTGAAATAATATGGTTGAGCCTGCAGCCGCCCGGAACAGAGCGCAACGGGGATGGAGATCAGCAAGCAGATTTTTTTTAGGCCGCGTATCATGAGCCCCCACAAATTAGCCTAAAAAAGGAAAGTTGCCTCGACCAGTTTGAGGATTTGAGACATTTTGAAAAGAATTTGACAGATATGGATCGGTTGCTAAAGGATTATTTTTCGTTCTTTGGTCCTATCTGCTCGTGCATGTTCATCAAAACTGATCAATGCGATTGCTTATGACACACCGGAAATCTTCCCCGCCTGTTTTTTTATTGTTTTTTACGCTGATCCTGCTCTGCTGCTCAACGGCAGTACTTGGCCAAAACCGGACCATTACCGGAAGGGTAGTGGCGAGTGATAACGACAGCACCCTCCCCGGAACGACGGTCTCGGTTAAAGGAAAGAATATCAGTACCGTTACCAAAGACGACGGGAGCTACTCGATCTCGGTTCCACCCAACTCGGTCCTGGTATTTACCTCCGTGGGTTTTGTCTCGCAGGAAATTGCCGTCGGCAACGGATCGGTCCTGAATGTTCGCCTGGTCTCGAGTTCACTCGTTCTTCAACAAGTGGTGATGATCGGGTACAATTCGACCAAACGTAAAGACCTAACCGGCGCTGTCAGCAGTGTTAGCGCCGACCAGATCTCGAAGATCCCGGTCACCACCCTCGAGCAGGCCATGCAAGGCCGCGCCGCCGGTGTCCAGGTGACCCAGAACGACGGCTCGCCCGGTGGCAACATCAACGTCCTTATCCGGGGCACCGGCAGCCTCGCTAACGGCGGAAACGCCCCACTTTACGTGGTTGACGGGTATCCCCTCGAGGCGGGCGGTATCAACAATATCAATCCAAACGATATCGCGACCCTCGACATTCTGAAAGACGCTTCCGCCACCGCGATCTATGGGATGCGGGCTGCGAACGGCGTGGTGATCATTACAACCAAGAAAGGCAAAAAGGGCGGCGCTCAAATTACCCTGGACGGGTATGATGCATATCAGAGCCGTCCCAAAGAATATAAGGTATTGAACGCCGAACAATTCGCCACGCTCGCCAACACGGTTGCGGCAAACTCCAACGGCAACTTTCAATCGTTTTCCGCCTGGAGCAATCCGGCGGCCCTGCATAACGTCGACTGGCAAAACGCGCTTTACCGCCCGGGTCTGACCCAAAGTTATAACCTGGCCATCCGCGGCGGCGGCGACAAAGTGCAAACCTCCGTTTCGCTCGGTTATTACAATCAAAAAGGGATCGTTCAGGGCTCCTATTTCAAACGCCTGACATTTTCGACCAACATCGACTATGAGCCCGTAAGTTGGCTCAGGTCTTCATCAAGTCTGAAATATTCGCGCCAGGACCAAAACGTTCCTTTCGGCTCCAACGGGAGTAACAACCTGCTTGCCCTTAGCGAACTACCGCCAACGCTCGACAGCGGGAACGCAAAGACCTACCAGATCTCTGACGGTCACGGCAACTACGGCTTCTTCAATCCGATCTATACGTACGTTGCTAAATACTCCAATCCCTTGTTTAGCATCAATACAAACCGCTATCAAAATCTGAATAATTTCCTGCTGCTCAGCTCCTCCCTCGAAGCGACGATCTTCAAGGGTCTGACCATAAAGACGAATGCGGGCATTACGTACAACGGTTATAACGGTTATTATTTTCAACCGGAGGACGATCGCCTCGTCAATCAATACGGGGCACAGGCCGGCGCAACCCAGAACGCCCTCTACAGCCAAAGTATCAACAGCAATTTCGACTGGCTTTGGGAAAATACCCTTTCCTTTAACCGGACTTTTGACAAACACACGATAAAGGTGGATGCAGGGGTGACCGCCCAGAAGAACCAATACAATTCGATGGCCGGTAGCGGCATTCCACCGAATAATACCATTATGGACCTAGCCCAAAGCACGGCCGTCGTCTTTACTGCCGGCCAGAACGGGCAGACGATCCAAACCCTCGAATCTCAATTCGGCCGGGTAAACTACAGCTACGACGATCGCTATTATATTACCGGTACGGTCCGCCGGGACGGCTCATCAAAATTCGACGTCGGTCACCAGTACGGGATCTTTCCGTCCGGCGCCTTAAAATGGCGGGCGAAAAATGAGTCCTTCCTGAAATATGTAAACTGGCTCGACGACCTGGCCTTCCGTGGAAGCTACGGGGCCGCCGGTAACTCCCAGACCATCGCTCCCTTCCAGTTCCTCGCGCTATACGCCGCCGGAACGGGCCCGAACACCGCTCCTAACTATGGGTATACGTTTGGCAATCCAAAGACCTATGCTCCCGGCATTTACTCCACACAGCCCGCCAACCCGAACTTGAAATGGGAGACGGACTACCAAACCGATATCGGCCTCGATGCAGCGTTCCTGAACGGCAGCCTCCGCCTGACCGCTGACTGGTTCAATCGCAAATCCAAAGACTTTCTGCTTTATATTCCGGCGCCCGCACAATCAGGGTATTCCTTCCTGAGCGAAAATGTCGGAACCATGACCAATAAAGGCGTGGAATTGGCGATCGGATACAATCACTCCACTCCAAAAGGATTTACCTATGGCGCCAACTTCACGCTGACCACCGTATCCAATAAATTGATCAGCATCAGCACCGGGGTAACACAACTGGCTAACTTCGGGAACCCGACGACCACCATCCCGGCCGACGGCTGGAACCCCTTCAGCGTCACAAAACCCGGCCAGCCGGTGGGTGAGTTTTATGGCTATAAATCCCTTGGCATCTTCCAATCCCAGGCGCAAATCGACGCGCTCAACCAGGCCGCCGTTGCTAAAGGTTTTGCAGCCTATCAAAAGACCATCACCCAGCCGGGCGACCGCTATTTTGCGGATGTCAACGGCGACGGCACGGTCAACGCCACCGATGAGGTCCCGCTGGGCAGCCCCTTTCCCAAATTCTTTACCGGCCTGAACCTGGACGGCTCATACGGTCACTGGGATGTCAATGTCTATTTTTATGGCAGCTTTGGAAATAAGATCTTCAACTTTGCCGAGAGTTCCCTCGAGAGCTTTCAGAACCGTAGTTTTGTCGGTGTCGAAAATGTCAGCGAGACCTACGTGGCAAATGCCTGGACCCCGGAGAACCACTCGAACCGGTATGCCCGGATCACATCCAACGATGACGCCATCGGCAGCAATGTGGCTTCCAGCGTCTATGTTGAAAATGGCACCTATGTCAAACTCAAAAGCCTCACGGTTGGCTATACGCTTCCCAACCGCCTGACCGAGTGGGCGGGGCTTGCACGGCTTCGCATCTATGCTTCAAGCCAGAACCTGCTGACCATCACCGGGTATAAGGGACTTGACCCCGAGATCGGCTTCCAGGGCGGCAACGCCACCCAGAACGGGATAGACAACGGTACCTATCCTTCGTCCCGTTATTTCACAATCGGTCTGAATGTCGCATTCAAATAAATCAACACAGCAAGTATGAAACGAAATATAAAGATCATCGGTGCCTTAGTTTTCATCGCGGCATTGTCTGCTCCCTTCGCCTGCAAAAAGAGCTTTCTGCAGCAGACGGACACGTTTGCCGCGACGGCCGATGCCACCTTTACAAAACCCGCGCAGGTAATCTCCCTTGTCAACGCGATATACGATACCTACCAGAGCAGTGACCTGCTGAAAAAATCCATCTGGTATTATGCCAACTTTCTGACCCACGACTGGTATAACAATGGGAATGACATCGTGTGGAACTACTATGGCATCGGCGCCGACTTCTACGCCCTGCCCACATTCTGGAACAACGCCTATATCGGTATAGCACGGGCCAACGCCGCTCTCGATGTAATCGCGCAGACAAGAGCAAACGGCGTTCTGACCGATGCGCTTGCCAATCGTCTCGAAGGGGAAGCTTACTTCCTTCGGGGATTGACCTATTATTACCTCGCCGGGACCTTTGGCGGTGTCCCGCTGGAGTTGAAGTCCCAGACGAATGGACTGACCCCGCGCTCGTCACAGGACTCCGTTTTTATGCAAGTCGTGTCGGATATGCACGTGGCCGAGCACCTGCTGCTTTCAAAAACGCAACTGGCATCCGCCGATATCGGGCGCGCGACGACAGGCGCCGCTTATGGTTACGAAGGCGCCGCCCAAATGTGGCTTGGCCGCTATGATTCCGCCCTCGTCGCTTTCAACAATCCCGAACTGACCACCAACTATCATCTGCTTCCGAATTTTGTCGATGTCGGCGAATTCGACCACCAGAACAGCGACGAGTCCCTTTTTGAAGTTCAATTCAACGTCTATGGTTCGCAAAGCTGGGATGGCGGCTGGAACGATGGCGGTGAGGAGGCCTGGATCGACGATTTCAGCTGGCCCCAGGAGATCAGCGGATTTGGTTATGACTATGGCAACCCCGGCCTCTGGTACTCCTATCAGGCGGGGGACCTCCGCAGGGCCGCTACGATCGGCGGACCCGGCGATTCCCTCGTCAGCCCGGGCATCATCGCGAAATGGGGCGGGATCAAGGGTTACGCGGTCGTTCAATCCAGCTACCAGAGTAACCCCACGGTCTATTCCGACGGGGCAGGCCACCCCATCAATACCATCGGTACGATCGCTCATCCGTGGTTTGGACTGGATGGCACGCCCCGCTCCGGCTACTATAATGTAAAGAAATGGCGCGATCCGACCCTTACCGGCGCCAATGGCACTTCCGCTATTTTTGGTGGCCAGAATCAAATACTTTTGCGTTACGCAGAGATCCTGCTGGACAAGGCAGAATGCGAAGTCCGCACGGGGGATATCACCGGTGCGATGGCTGACCTGAAGACGGTTCGCGACCGCGCCTGGGGCGGGTCATCCCCGGCCGTCATGCAGGACGGCCTGACCTGGGACGGGCAACCGACCCAGCCGATCACCGACCCGTTGCAAATGGTCCTGAGCGAATACCGTCATGAGCTGACCGCCGAGTATTCTCTCATGTACGACCTACGGAGGGCGGGTCCGGGTGTTGCATCCACCTTTATCCAGGGCGCGTATGGTACGACGAGCAGCACCAACCAGATCACCTACCCGTACGGTCCGACCGCCGATGGTAAGACGCACGGGGTCTGGATGACTACCCTGCCGCCGAATAAGGATATCTTACCCATACCGGTTTCTGCGATCGCCCTGAACCCGAACTTAACGCAAAACCCGAGTTATTGATTTCATCCTTTCGAGCCCTATCGTTGTTCGTTGTGTCGCTTTGCTGGGTATGCTCCTGTACCCGCAGCGACACATTTTTTCAACGCATCTCCGCCGCACAGTCCGGCATCCGATTCGATAACGCCATCAAAGAGGACGACAGCATCAATCCGTTGAACATCGTCAACATCTACAACGGCGGCGGTGTCGGTATCGGCGACTTCAACAACGACGGGCTGCCGGATATCTTTTTTACCGGCAACCTTGTCCCCTGCCGGCTCTATCTCAATAAAGGGCACTTCCATTTCGAAGACGTCACCGAAAAGGCCGGGGTGGAAGGCATGGGGCGGTGGGCGAGAGGCGTTTCCATCCTGGATATCAACAACGACGGTCTCCCGGACATCTATATCTGCAATACGATCTACAAAGATTCCCTTCGCCGCCGCAATATCCTCTATATAAACCAGGGCCTTGACAAGGACGGCATCCCGCATTTCAAGGACATGGCCGCCGAATACGGCCTCGATATCCACGTCCAGTCGACCATGGCGAGCTTTTTCGACTATGATAACGACGGCGATCTCGACATGTACCTTACCGTCAACGAAGCATCGAACGGCAACAACCCGTCGGACTTTGTCCACCGGAACAACAGCGGTGCGGCGCCAAGCATTGGCCGGCTATACCGAAACGATATGGATCCGGTCCTGGGTCATCCGGTATTTCACGACGTTTCAAAGGAAGCCGGAATTAAATTCGAGGGCTTTGGTCACTCAGCTACCATCTGCGATATCAACCAGGACGGCTGGAAAGACATCTATGTGTCGGACGACTTCCTGTCAAGCAATATCCTGTACATCAACAACCACGACGGCACATTCACGAACCGCTCAAAAGAATATTTTAAGCATACGTCATTCAATTCGATGGGCCAGGACGTGACCGATATCAATAACGACGGCCGGCCGGATGTAATCGAGCTCGATATGAACCCCGAAGACAACTATCGGAAGAAGATGATGCTAGGCGCCAACAGTACGTATACCTATCAGAATTTCGATCTCTACGGCTATCAATATCAATATGTCCGTAATACCCTGCAGGTCAACCAGGGGCCATCGGTCATGCAAAATGATACGCTTGGCATCCCGGCATTCAGCGAGATCGGCTTTATGAGCGGTATCTCTCAGACCGACTGGAGCTGGACACCGCTGGTTGCTGATTTTGACAACGACGGTTTTCGTGACCTCATCGTAACCAATGGCTTCCCGCGGGACGTTTCCGACCACGACTTCAACGCCTACCGACAGAAATCCAACGGGTTGATCGGCACGGCGGCATTGATCGACCTGATCCCGCAGATAAAATTGCACAACTACGCGTTCCGTAACGACGGAAACCTGGGCTTTACCGATGTCTCCGCTGCCTGGGGCCTCAGCATGCCCACCTTTTCCAACGGTGCGGTGGCCGTTGACCTGGACAATGACGGCGCGCTTGACATGGTCGTCAACAATATCAACGACCAGGCCTTGCTGTACCGCAATGCCAGCCGTGACCACGACACCGCTTCAAACCATTTCCTGAATATCCGGTTCCGGGGCAGCCCGCTCAACCGCGACGGGATCGGCACCATCGCCTATATTTACTATGACCATGGGAAACTGCAGATGTACGACAACAACCCGTACAGAGGCTACCTTTCCACCGGGCCATGCCAGGCCCATTTCGGCCTGGGCCGGGTCGGCCAAATCGACTCTGTCGTAGTCTGCTGGTACAACGGTATGCAACAGACGATCACCCGCGTCGCCACCGACCGGACGATCATCGTATCCATCGCGGACGCGCATACCCCATATACCAGCCACATCCCGGGCGTCGCCCCCAACGCGGCCACTGCTCCCAACGCGCTTTTCAGGGAAATCACCACGTCCGCCGGTATCAACTACAAACATCGTGACATCGACTTTATTGACTTTACTGTCCAGCCCCTGCTTCCCCATAAGCTCTCCGAGTACTGCCCGGCACTGGCAGTGGGCGATCTCGACGGCAATGGCCTGGATGACCTCGTAGTGGGCGGCAATCAGCCCAATCATGCCCAGCTCCTCCTCCAGCAACCGGACGGCCATTTCATTCAACGGGATCTGCAACCTGACCTGAAGGCCGAGCCCTGGTATTACAAGGACGAAGGCATCCTGGTCTTCGATGCGAACGGCGACGGAAAGCCGGATATCTATATCGCCCGCGGCGGATACAAAGCCGCTGCCGACAGCAACGGCTACCAGGACATCCTTTATCTCAACGACGGTCACGGGCGTTTTACCGCGGACTCCCTGGCGCTCCCTGTCAACCATAGCGACAAGCTCTGTGTTCGCGGGTTTGACTATAACCAGGATGGGAAAATGGACCTTTTCGTCTCCGGACGCGTGCAACCCGGAAAATATCCCAGTCCTGTCAGCAGCTTCATCTTCCGCAACGACAGTCAAAATGGCCGCGCAAAATTCACGGATGTGACCGATTCCGTAGCGCCGGGTCTCCGGAATATCGGGATGGTTTGCGATGCGCTTTTCACCGATTTTGACGGCGACGGGCAAACAGACCTAATCCTCGTCGGCGAATGGATGCCGGTAACGTTCTTCCGGAATGACCACGGAAAATTCAGTAATGAGACGGACAAGACCGGAGCGGGGAACGAGGTAGGCTGGTGGAGCTCCATCGCCGCCGGCGATTTCCGGCACACCGGCCGGACCGACTACATTGTGGGAAATCTTGGTCTAAATTCGTATTACAAAGCCAGCGACCAATACCCGGTCTGCATCACCGCCAAAGACTTCAACAAGACCGGGGGCTACATCGCGATCCCCTCCGTCTTCCTGCCCGACCAGCAGGGCGCCCAGCGTCAAATAAAGGAATTTCCCGCCTTCGGCCGCGACGACATTGCCCGGCAGCTCCCCAGCATCAAAAAGAAATATCCCACTTACAAACCCTTCGCGCTGGCCACTATGGACGATATGCTGACGCCAGAACAACGGGAAGGAGTTGTAAAGCTAAAAGCCAATATGCTTCAATCCTGCTATCTGCGTAACGACGGCGGAGGCCATTTCACGATCATACCATTACCAAAGGAAGCCCAGGTCTCCGTGCTCAACGGTATGCTCGTGGACGATTTTGACGGCGACGGTAATCTCGACATCCTGATCAATGGGAACGACTACGGTACCGAAGTAGCGACCGGCCGTTATGACGCCCTCAATGGCCTGCTGCTAAAAGGCGACGGTGCCGGCCACTTTAGTCCGTTGTCCATCCTTCGATCCGGCATCTTCCTCCCCGGGAACGGTAAGGCCCTTGTGCGGCTGTCCGGCAGCAACGGCCGGTACCTGGTGGCGGCAAGCCAGAACCGTGGCCCGCTTAAGTTGTACGAGCTCAGGACGGCTCCCGGGCTCCTTAAGCCAGAACCTACCGACCGAAGCGTACTCTTTCACCTGAGAGACGGAAGCACGCAACTAACCGAGCTTTACCATGGATCCTCTTTCCTTTCCCAGTCGGGCGGCCAAGTGACCATTCCAAAAAATGCGGTAAGCGCCGACATCACCTCCGGAAAGGGGGTCACACGGAAAATATCCCTGCCCTGAAAAATGACTAGCGCGAAAAGCCCCGCCGGTAAGCAACAGTAGATGTGGCAAAAGGCAATTTAGTTTCCCCGCGATCAAGGAACTGCTCCAACACCGGCAGCAATTTCTGCGGCTCGGCGTCGAGAACGAAATGGCCGGCGTCCGGGATGACCGCGAGCTCTGCGTGCCGCATCTGGCCGAAATAGCCAACCGCCTGATCGAGCCGGATCCAATCCTGGTCTCCTACGGCAATCAATACCGGTGCCCCGACGGACGCAAAGTCCTCCGGCGAAAGCCCGCTCCATCGCGTCGCGTTGAACTTGTCGAAAAGCGCCGGCCAATGTGAAGGGTCCGGTGCGACTTTCTCATAGTGCTTTCGTTGAAATTCCAGCACGGGTGAGTCGGGTGTGAGCGTCGTCGCGCCTGCCGCAATTTCCGGCTTGATGGCTTCTTCCAATCTCCCTAACGCCGATCCATAGGTCGCCACGCGCCGTACCCTCCCCGGATGCCGGATCGCGATCAGCATCGCAACGATCCCACCCACACACTCTCCGAACAGATCGGCTTTTTCGATCCCGAGGTGGTCCAGCAACCCGATCACGTCCGCGGCCTGTTGCTCAAACGTTAGCGGCCGATCTATATCCGCGGTGCGACCCCGGCCCTGCAGATCAAGGCTGATTACTTGCCGGCTCCCGGTCAAACCGCTTAGCCGCGTTATCCCGGCAACGGAAAACCCCATCCCGATATGGACAAGGGGATCGCCCACGCCCTCGATCTCATAATACAGTTGCAACCCGTTCACCGGTGCGTAGCCGGATTGCCGGGTCCGCAGCAACATATAATAGTTGCCCTTCAAATCCGCCACATCAACATCCGCGGTAAGCGGCCGGATCGAATGAGCCGACACGACGTGCTCGACGATCGTCGACTTCACATCCACGATGAGCCATCCATCGTTTTCCCCGCCGGCGGGCAGTGCCTGATTTTTTGAGAATAGGGTCCCGCCCAATACCCGACCGCCCAATTCAATTGTCGCACGGATCCCATTCCCCGGTAACCCTTTCTTCCCTTCCAGGAAATTGACCAGGCTCTCTTTTAGAAAGAAATTCCATCCATTCGTACAATCATGAAAACACTCCAGCCCCGGTCGCAAGCCCGCATGTGTCATCCGGATCTCCGTCCGGTCCCCGTCACCTTCCAGTTCCCAAATGATCTCCGTATCTTTCCATTCCTTCTTATCCTTCAGGAGATCCATATGACAGTCAACCGCATGCCACGTGATGGCCTTTCCCGGGACAAGCCCGGTGACCTCGAACCGGCACCAGGTTTCACCAAAATGCGTGGTAAAAGAGCCACCTACCGATTCCGGGGAACCCTCCAGATCTTTCGCCCACCAAGATGACACCTGGTTAATCCCCGCATAGGATTCGAGCAGGGGTCGGCTGACGCTCAACCGGCATTGGTAACTTTGCCCTTCCATATAATATCCTTTTTTTAGCAAAACTAATCCCGCCACCGGGTCTTCGCTTATCGAAAATGGAGAATTTTTAGAAGAGATACCCGTGCCCTGTCCAATCGCTGTCTGCCCGGACCATATTATAGTAAAAACAAAATTTATGGAACAGATTCGACTTACCCGCCCGGCCACGACCCTCATCAGGCCGGTCGCCTATTGGGTGACTACCGGTTTGATTGTATTGGAGACCGCTGTCGGGGCTGAATGGGACCTCGCCCGCATCACTTTTGTAAAGGATATTTTCACCCACCTCGGGTATCCGCTTTATCTTCTGACCATCCTCGGTGTCTGGAAGCTGCCTGCCGCCATTGTCCTCGTCATCCCCCGGTTCGGCCGCCTGAAGGAATGGGCCTATTTCGGATTGTTGCTGGTCTATACCGGCGCTGCCGCCTCCCATTTCATGCATGGAGATATCGCCGAAGTCTGGGGGCCGGTGATCTTTGCCCTCCTGACGGTCGCCTCCCGGGCGCTACGGCCCGATAGCCGGAAATGGATACCTGGCTTGCAACAGACGGACCGAGCATCGACCTTTGCCCGGGTCGGCTACTGGATCACCACCATCCTCGTTGCCTTCCCGATCTTCTCCGGCGGATTGTTCCAGCTGATCAGCGCAAAGGAATCCGTCGACGGGATCATGCACCTTGGATATCCCGCATTCTTCGTGCTAATTCTGGGGTTTTGGAAAGTGCTGGGAGGGGTTGCCATACTGGTCCCTCGCTTTCCGCGGATCAAAGAATGGGCGTATGCGGGAATTGTGTTCGACCTGACCGGAGCAGCCGCTTCCAACGCGATGAGCGGTATGCCCGGCTGGCACGTGGCCGCGCCGCTCGTTATTTGTGCATTCGCCCTCCTGTCCTGGTACCTGCGGGCTTCCGTACGTCCGGCAACCGCCTAGGAGCCTTTCAGTTTCTTAACCTGGCTGGCGCCGTTGGTATTATCCGGATTGAGCCGGAGCGACTTTTCATAGTATCTGATGGCCCGCTCCTTATCACCCTTATCCATATACGCTTCGGCAAGACTATCCCAGACATTCCAGGAGTCGGGATGGTCTTCTGTATTTTGGATGAACACGGCGATGGCATCGTCGAGCTTCTTCAACCGGATCAGCAGATATCCCAACTGATTCAAATTCCCTTCGCTGATGCTATCGCTGTTCCTGGCGCGCTCCTCACGATATTCCTTCAGCGGCTCCGCGGCCCCTTTCGCGAGGATGGCTTTGGTCAGCAGGCGACAAGGGGAATTATAGCGGTCGTAGTCGAGGTGAGCCAGTGCCGGATGTTCGCCTCCGATCGCGTCATCCAGGATCTCTTTGGCGAACGAGAGCCCGTTGGAACCATCTGCAAAATAGACCACGGCGCATTTATTCGGCATGAAACCGGTCACATATGCCTTGGCATCCCCGTTGTCCCCCCAATGCCAGAAATAGGTCCCCTCCGGCATAGTCTCCAGACCGACCCCAAGTCCCCAGGCGACCGGCGGATATTTAGCGTCTACCCGAGCCTGCGGGGTTAGCATCTGTCGCCAGGTGTCGGCTTTCAGCCCGGTCCCGTTCATGATTGCGACAACGAATTTGGCATAGTCCAGCGGGGTCGTTTGCAGGCTCGCCGCGGCGTTGCCGTCGTCATTTACTGTGTCTTCCTTTGCATCTGCCGGCTGGTTCCTGCCGCTCAGGGCGCCGAGCAAGTCATGCCGGAAGGCCTTTAAGGAATCGAACCGGTTGCGCCAGATATAGCTGCTGGCGGTCATACCCAGCGGCTGAAGTGCATATGTTTGCATGAACGCCTCGAAGCGCATTCCCGTGATCTTTTCGACGACACGGGAGAGGTAGACCATTCCTTCCCCGGAATAACTCCATTTTTCCCCCGGTTTGAAATGGATCAACAACGTCTTCGTGCCGTCCGCATCCCGCCAGTTGGGGAAACCGGAAGTATGACTAAGCACATGCCGGGCGGTGATCAGGTTGATCCGGTCGTCGCCTACTACATCATAATTATTGCCGAGATATTTGTTGAGCGGGGTATCGAGGTTCAGCTTCCCTTCATCCACCAGCCGCAGGACCGCATAAGCAAATACCGGTTTGCTGAGGGAAGCCGCCTCAAATATCGTGTTCGTCGTGACCGGTCTTTTGGTAACCGCGTTGCTGACCCCAAATCCCTTCGACCAAACCACTTTGCCGTCCCGGATAAGTGCGATAGACATGCCCGGGACGTCGGACTTTTCCAGTAAAAGGGGAATATCGGTATTGAGCCGTCGAATGGCCTCCGATGCGGGCCTCATGGCTGGCTGCCGGGCAAAAGTCAATAGACCGGCTAACGCGAGAAATGCGGTGACGATGATCCTCATGGCAGGAGATTTTTGCTAAAAGACACCACCTTCCAATCTTTGTTGCATTTGCAAAGCTGCCCAAACCATCCTATTTCGCCGGCACCAGCTTCCCTTCCATTTTCTTACTGCCGATACGGAGTACATATACCACCGCCTGGTTGTGGGCGAAGGTCATCGGCATGGTGATCGTTTGCCGGACGCCGGCCTGGAATTGGGTTCCATCGATAACCGCGATTTTTTCGCCCAGCAAATTGTAGAACTCCAGCGATCCCGGCCCGGAAATCGATGAGGTGATATTAAAATAAACCGTGTTTTGGTACGGGTTGGGGTAAACGGTGACATCCAGCCTGGTTGGTACGGGCAATGGGATGACGCAGGCAGAGAAATCATCGGCCGCGCTATAACTCCCGGTGTAGTTGGACCCACCGGTGCCGCTTCCCCCGGACACCAGTCCTCCCGTTTGGTTGTTCGGCGTGCCGGCGGAGTGCCCGATGATCGGGTTCACGTCGTCGACATTGACGCTGCCGACTTCGCCCGTGCTAAAGGTCGGCTGGTAGCAGGCGAGCCCGTACCACCATTGCGAGGAGAATGTTTTATCGCTGGTCCAGCTGCCCGACAGCAGGGTCGAATTGCCGGTTCCCGACTGGGTAAATCCACTACTGGAATTGACCGCCGCGCCGGTCACAAAGATGTCGTCCGAGTGATATCCGACGGGCACTTTAGTGATCCAGATATTCCGGGTAGAATTGTATGCGGTCACCGGTGCCGTAACCGTGTTATCCGCAATGACCTGTCCATCGGGCAAGGATACCGTCGAATCGATGGAGGAACCTACTCCGGAAAATCCTAGGGCGCCACCCGAGTATAACAGGTAGTCCCCGTTGGCCGCAAGCTGGTCGGCGGTAACCTTTACGTGGACGGTGACCCACAAGGTCGTTGCTGCGCCGGGATTTGCCGACATCAGGAATCCGTCGAATGCGGTATGGGCGGCGGCAGAGCAGCTCGAGCAGGACGTCGGCGGCGGCAGGATTTGCGCCGAAGCGGAAGAAGAAACGCAACCGGCCGCGTCTTTCACCGTTACCTGGTACGTGCCCGGGGAGACAGGACTGATGACCGAGTCGGGTTGATAGTTGGCGCCGTTGAGGCCATAGAGTAACCCGGTATCCACCGGGGAGGTAACGGTGATCGCCCCGGTATTGATCCAGCAGGTAGCCTGCGTGACGGCAAGGGTAGGAGAAGGCAGTGCCGGCGATGGTCGCACCACAACGGTCGCCGGAGCGGAGATACATCCATTGGCGCCGCCTTTGGAGGCGACATAATAAGTTCCCGACGGCACACCGGTAAAAAGCGGGACCGGCTGGAAACTGGCGGTATCGTTCAGCCGGTAAGTGTACCCCGAATCGATCGGCGAAGTGACCATGATCGACCCCGTGGCGACCGTGCAGGTAGGCTGCGTGACCTGCACGGTAGGCGCCGGCGGAATATTGGTGCCGGGATTGACGATAGCCGTTGTCGCCGGAGAGATGCAACCACCGGTGTTTTCCGCCGTCACCTTATACGTACCGGGCGTCAGATTACTGAAGGTCGAGTCGAACAGATAGTTCGTGCCGTTGATGCTATACGTCAGACTGGTATCCGGCAGGGAAATAGCGATCGTTCCGCTGCCGGTCACACAGGTCGGTTGAGTGACCTTAACGGCAGGCGCCGCGGGTGCTTTTGGCTGGGGCTGGATGGTCGCGGAGGTTGCGGACGAGACGCAGCCGTCGGTGTTCTTTACTGTTACCGGATAAGTGCCCGACGCTACGGTGCTGAAATCCGGTCCGTTCTGATACGTCCTGCCATTGATACTGTACGAGAGTGAATTCCCGGGATCGAGCGGCGCGGTAACGGTGATCGCCCCGGTGGCAACCGTACAGGTGGGCTGGGTGAGTGAGAGGGTAGGGGCGGAAGGAGTGACTTTGCCCGGATCGATAATGACGGTGTCGGCCGGCGAAACACATCCGTCAGCGTTTTGCGCCGTTACCGGATAAGTGCCTCCGGCAAGATTCGGATAGCGGGTTGCCGATTGCCAGGTATTCCCGTTTATGCTGTAGACCAGTCCGGTGTCCGCGACCGTCGTATCGATAAGAATGGTTCCCGTTGGATTGGTGCAGGAACTCTGGGTCACCGTTACTTTTGGCCTGCCGGGTACGCTTACAGAAGGACCGATATGCACCGTGTCCTTGGGCGAAGAGACGCAGCCGCCCGTACTCTTTGCCGTTATGAGATAGTATCCTTCCGGTAAATTCGCGAATTTCGTCGTAGTTCCGTAGTTCTTTCCGTTATTGATGCTATACCGGTAACTGGTATCCGTCACCGTTATAACGAAGGCGCCCATGGCCGACGTACATGAGGGTTGTGTGACCGTAACTTCCGGTCTTGACGGCGTGATCGGCTGGGGCTGGATCGTATCCGTGATGACGGCGTTGGAACAAAGATTGTTCTTGATCGTAATATGATAAATACCTGGCGAAAGGCTATCAAACACGCCTTTCGTTGAGAAGTTCTGTCCGTCAAGGCTGTAGTACAGCGTATCCCTGGCCGGTCCGCTGATATTGATCTTTCCGGTGGCTACCGCACATGTGGGTTGGGTGACGGTGTTGGTGAGCGGCGGCAAACCCGAGGCAATGACTACGGGGATATGCGACCAGTCTGACCAGGCCGATCCCCGCAACACTCTTGCGTCGTAGGTGCCGGGCTGAGAGACTATGATCGAATCGGTGACTGCTCCTGCGATGATCGTGTCATTGCGCCGCCACTGGTAGCCGTCGAGGCCCGGAACGAGCCCGATGGTAACATTTATATTTTCACCCGGACAAAAGGTGGTCCGGTTGTATAACGGCCATGGATTGGACAAATAGGCGTTATTGACAAAAGGCCAGAAATTGGGCAGAGCCCAGGTGCTGTCCCAGGTCCCGTGGCCTAACGTGGTAAAATCGGTATAGGTGTAGTTTGCTCCGGCAGCCTGGAATTGGCTGGCGACGTATTGCGCCGTGTAGGGTGTGGGATTGTTGTCCTGGCCGCCATCCAGGTTCCAAAAAGGCGTAAATTTCTCAGCGTTGACATATTGGGGAGTGGCATATTCCGGCAGCGCAGCGGACATCGGGATCGCCGCCGCGAAATACTGTGGGGTCAGACCCAACTGTTCGATTACCCCTTGTCCACCCCCCGACAGGCCGTTCTGAATCACGCGGTATGGATCCCCGCCATATTCCTGGACCAGCGTATCGATAAGATTTTGAAGACTGTTATATTGGGTAGGCCCCCAGCCATATTGAGTCTGCATGACGATAATATACCCGTCGAAGACTCCCTGGACTTCCATTTTATGGAAAAGAAGCCCTCCGTTCTTTAGGGTCGTCTCGTTGTCATAGATCGGACCGATCTCCCCGTTACCATGGTAAAAAACCAGGATCGGGTACTTTTTACCGTCATTCGGCTTGTATGTCTGGGGAAAATGGAGCCGGAAATCCGATCCTTTATAGATATAGCACTTATAGGCGGTGGAACTCCAGTCAAGCCAGGGCGTCCGGACCCATTTGCCGATCTGTCCGTACGGCGGCTGCACCGGTGGATTCGCCGGGTCGTAGTTGACTAACGTATCGTTAGGATCAAGCATTTTCTGCGCCCGTACGGATTGCAGGGAGAGAATGGAAAGCCCGACTAAAAGAACTTTCAGGGTAAAGGTCTTCATATTTGGGTGCTTAAAACCAAAGGAACAGTTGTTTAGGTTGATGACTAAATTACAAAAGGGCGTCAAAAAATGAGGATATTCGAAGGATAATAGAGGGGATTCAGAGGATATTCTACTTTGGGCAAGAGCTGTGCCAACTTTGCCCAGCCTGGGTTTCCTGCCATTCCGCCACACCCTACTCAACGATTTTCCGGCAGCCCGGGTTGCTTTGCCTGTCAAACTAAGCCTGCGGCGGCCCTGTCATTAACAAAATCAGCCCGGTTCCGCGAAAAACTCCTACCTTTGCGCACCTTTTACCGTCAACCGCAGAGAACTAAAGATCATTATTCATGGCCGTTCGGGAAGTAGCGCAGGCCGGTAGCGCACCTGGTTTGGGACCAGGGGGTCGCAGGTTCGAATCCTGTCTTCCCGACTATTTAATTTGTTGATTTTCAACTACTTGCAAACTGTTCCGAAGCAATTTGAACAGCTTAAATTTTTTAGCGAGAAACCATGTGTGATTGTCTTTCCTGGATTCGCACCTTAACAAGAATCATTTGAATTAAAAACAGAATGAAAGGTTGTCGAGTCAATCTTGTGAGTTGCAAGTTCTGCTCGCTTATCTTTTAGCAATTCGAATATTTTTCGCCACAAGAGCTCATTTTCTCGCCAAAAATTTAAATCGACTTGGAGAACGATTGTGAGTAAATCGCCGGGAAAGTAATTTGCTTCCACCAATATGTCCAGATTTAATTGTTCAATCGCCAATGGCATAAGGTATTTCAAAGAAAACCCCTGGCCAATCATTAGCCTTAAATCATCAACAGTAAATTCGCTGATAGGGGTTCTACACAATTCCAAACAACGTCGTACCATCGGTGTGGTCCCGTGCTGGGGATCACCGTAGTCTTTTTTATCGAGACTTTGAATTGTTTTAGTGCGCCAATTTATTTCTGGAAATTCGCTTTTAGGCATTCGAAAACGGCTAGTTTGCGTCGGAAATTAGAACTGAAATTTCATGCAGCAAGTCTGATAAGCGGTATTGAATAGTATCCCAGACTATCAGGTTATTGATACCAAAGTATTCGTGAATGATAAAATTGCGAAAGTCCTTGATAATTCGCCATTCTACATTTGGATGCAACTTTTTGAAATCATCTGGAATTCTCGAAGCTGCTTCACCAATAATCTCAAAATTTCTTTCAACCGCGTCTTTGGTCTTCGAATCAGCCTCATAGGATTCAAAGGTCATCCCTGCGGTATACTCCAAGATTTTGCTTATCGAGACCTGAATGTCAAGGAGAAGAAGAGATAGAATACGCTCAGACATGAATCAGACTTTTCTCAACGTAAGGTAAATACTGAGGCTTTATTCCCCTACGGGAAACAACATCGACCTTCTGTTTAAATGTGTCTTCGAGGTCATGGGCGAGACGTATATATTCAAAACCATCAATCCTTTTATTGAAATCGACAAGAATATCAATGTCGCTTTTTTCATTAAAGTCTCCCCTGGCATAGGAGCCAAAGATGCCCAATTCGGAAATTGGATACTTGTTCTGCAGGTATTCCTTTTTTTCCTTCAAAATGGCCAATATTTGGTTTGTCGTGTACATCGAATTCAAATATAGCAAAAATAATTTGGCAATTTAGGTTTTAATTTGATCTTCAACGGTTTAGATTCTACAGTTGCATGGATTTGCAAATAAAATTACCTTTCTTGTTCATCCTCATAGCTTTTTTATGTAGCATCTGACCAAATTGAATCTAATAAGGTGAGATACGATCTCACAAAATCTAAGACAACTATGAATTGGCTTCTATGCATTGTTGTTCTGCTATCCATTAAGTCCTTTGCACAGGATGCAAAAACGGTAGAATTCGACTCTATTCAGGATGCCCTTGCTGGTCCTACCAAGGTAAAATCGCTTGATCTTTCCAATCAGAACCTTACTAGGTTACCGGCGGAAATCGCAAAATTGACAAGCCTTGAGGAGGTCGATTTGGGTTCAAACCCAAACTTGGACCTTACCCAAGCATTTGACATTCTGAAGCAAATTTCAAGTCTTAAGATTATTTGGTTGAAAGACGGAAAAATAAACGCGATTCCCAACAATCTTTCCCAAATCAAATACCTTGAAGAACTTTATTTGGACAATAACGAATTAAATGCTATTCCGGAACCAATCGAGAAGCTAAATTCATTGAAAATTCTGAGTTTATTCAACAATAAAATCAAAACAGTAAAATTCAAAAAGGGTGACCTCCCCAATCTTATAACTATTGACCTCTGTTACAACCAATTTAAAATATTCCCAGTCGGATTGTCGGTCCTTCCTAATTTAAAACGAATAATTATTTGGGATAATTCAATTTCTGAAATTCCCTCGGGGATCAGGCGGCTTAAGCATATTGAAGCAATAAATCTTGAGGACAATAATTTGAGAGACCTGCCTAGGCAGCTCGGTAGACTGAAGTCAGTTCAAGATTTATCATTACGAGGCAATAAGCTATCGGAGCACAGCCTTGCAGTGATTTTCAAGCTTTCCAATCTAAGGAAACTGGACTTACAAGGTGACAGTATTTCCGTTATCTCAAGAAAAATCACGCGGCTGAAGAAATTAGAAGACTTATCATTATGCGACAATCCATTGGTGGAATTGCCAACTGAGCTAGGGCAGGTTAAGACGCTTCAGCAACTAGGCTTGGGCGATTTGCCTTCGTTAAACTGGGCGACGGCGTTTTCAATTATGGAAAAACTTCCGAACCTGCGCAGAGTCGGGATGTACTCCATGAAACTTTCAAAAATGCCATCTGGATTCGAGAAGCTTCAACAAATTGATACGTTTTGGCTGACATACAATTGGTTCGATAATAATGAAAGGATTCGTATTCAAGAAATGGTGCCGAAAGCCAAAATTGACTTTGATTGATTCAAAAGTAATTCTTACGAATAATCCAGCGGAGAGATAGAAAAACTGGATTTTCGAATCCAGGACGTTACTGAGTCGTCATTTTTTTGTTGCCTGCTGATTGATTTCGTATCTTTAATGATAGAATGTATTGAGTGCTAATCCATTTCTTTGACAAGAGCTCTTTCAAGTTCATCGGTGCCTGTGAGTAAATAGGTGAGTAGCGGTCGGCCGATGATAATAACATATTGAATTTCAATCTCATTCGCCGAAACGGTGCGTCCTGTCTCCCCGACTTTATAAATACTTGATTTTAAAGTAGTTAGGAGCTTTTCGGAGATTTTCCGGACAGCTTTTTGTTTGAGAATAATTGCAAAGCGCCCATAGCCTTAAACGAACTATTAGCAACGGCGCTATTTATTAGTATAGTACGTGTCGTGAGAGCAGGAAATGTTTGCACTTCGCTGATAAATGAACCTCGTGCCTTCCTGCACTAAGCCACCCGTTATGCGCTGCTTTTATTGTCAAATTGTCCTCATTGTTTCGTGGGGTCAACCGTCGTTCATCAAAATTTCTACGTCAAGGCTTTTGTAGCACGTCTGTCGTTGTTTGATTGCCGAGTTGTTCGGCTAATCCAATAAGAAGTCCTTCCACACCACGAATGTAGCAGAGCTTATAAACATTTTCATAATTAACCACTTCACCAACAAGTTCAGCACCATGCTTTGTAAGCCTGGATAACAACTCGTCAAGATGGTCAACCCTAAACATGATTCGGAGGTAGCCAAGCGAATTCACTGGAGCAGTTCTATGGTCACCAATGGTTTGAGGTGCGAAAAATCGTGAAATTTCGAGGCGACTGTGACCGTCAGGGGTAACCATCATAGCAATCTCCACCGACTGATTACCAAGTCCAGTAACTCTTCCGGCCCATTCACCTTCGACCATGGCTCGCCCTTCGAGTTTCAGTCCTATTTCCGTAAAGAAAGAAACGGCATTGTCGATGGACTGTACGACGATTCCAACATTGTTCATTTCTATTAAATTACTTCTTGTCATATTTTCACTTCCATTTAGTTCCAGTTAATCCAATTTTTGTAGAGTGTATCTTCCATATTACCTGCTGCGACTTATCAAAGGGATGCCAGAATAACAAGAATGTCTTTGTTTAACTGATCCAGATTTAGGTGTATAGTATCCCACACTATTATATCATCAATACCAAAATAATCGTGGACAATAATGTTCCTGAAATCTTTCACCTCCCGCCAGTTAACAGAAGGATGTTCATCTCTAAAAGATTTGTCGATTTCAACTGCTTCTCCAATAATAATGACGGGATACCTCTTTCAGACATGAATCAGGCTTTTTTCCACGAAAGGAAGATGACGGGGCTTGATAGCCCGGCGGGAAACAAGATCGATTTTATGTTTGAATAGGTCCTCCAATTCATGCGCTAATTTGATAAATCCGATACCGATGCGACCATTAAAATCGACCAGAATATCAATATCGCTTTTTTCATTGTTGTCCCCGCGAGCATAGGAGCCAAATAGCCCTAATTCAGAAATAGGATAACGCCCTTGCAATTCAGGCTTTTTCCAGCTGAGTAAGTCTAATATCTGGTCCTTAGTGTACATAGAGCAAACCTACAAAAAAAGGGGCGTTCACGCAAACGGAGCCAGTCAGATTGAAATTCGCTTACGACCTAATGGTAAGACTGGCCGCTCGAATTTCGAATCCAGGCTGTTCTTCGCGGTTATTATTTTTTTGTGCCTACTGGATGATTTGATACCTTTAATCACAGAATATACTTGACGATAATTCATCTCTTTAACAAGAACAGGTTTTTTTTGATAAGCTGAGAAGATCGGCCGGATGCGCGGCTCACGCCTTGAATGCGAAACTGAACAGGCTGCCCTCCCCGGGGGCACTGCTCACGTGGATTTTTCCGCCCTGCGCTTCGATGAATTCCCGGGAAATGGCCAATGCCAACCCCATCCCGGCCCCGGGCAGGCCGCCCGGCATTTTGAAGTACCGGTCAAAGATATGCGGCAGGTATTTTTCTTCGATCCCCTTCCCATGGTCCTTTACGCTGAACACCACCTGTCCGTTTTCACGTTTAACGTCCACTTCGACAGTACCCGGAGAAGGTGAATATCGCACGGCATTGGAAAGCAGGTTAATAAGCACCCAGGTCGTCTTCTCCGCATCCAGCGTTATGGAGGACAATCCCGGTTCAATCCTCACGTTCATTGATACGTCCGCCTGCCTGGCCTGGGCCTGCACCGCCTGTACCGCCTGGGTGGCCAGATCTGCCGGTGAAACAGGCCCTTTCTTTAGTTGAATGTTGCCGGTTTCAACCTGCGTTACGTTCAGTAACTCCGCCATTATATTCAGCAGGCGCTCAGTCTCTTCGTTGATATTTCTGAAAATTTCCTGCCGGCTTTCGCCGGAAAGTTCATTGCCGTGCTCCATCAGCTTTTGCGTGTCCTCCCGGATGGAGGAGATAGGCGTCTTCAGCTGATGAGACAGGCTAGCGATGAAGTTCGTTCTGGCTTCATTGAGCTGATGGAACAGGGTAACATTCCGTAATACGATAACATGCCCGATCACTTCGCTATTGTTCGTAACATCCTGGATATCCCTGCTGAAATAGCATTCTTTATTATCGGCAAAGATGTTCAGGTCTTTATTGTCAGTCAGCGGTTGCAAGAGCGTCCGCATCAAGTCATTCTTTAGCGCAATATCCGGCGCGTATTTCCCAATTACATCCCGCTCTTTAAGGCCCAGCAGATTTTGGGCCACGGTATTTAGGAAAAGGATATTGCGTTTGGAATCCAGGCCAATGATGGCATCACGCATTTGGTTGATGACTGTTTCGAGGCGGCTCTTTTCAAACTGCAATTCCGCGACCGAACTGTGTTCATAGCTGTCCAGTTTTTCAGCCATGGTATTGAATGCCCCTGCGAGATCGCCAAATTCGTCATTTTGCTTCAGATAGATCCGCTTTCGATAATTCTTATTGGCTATTTCCTCAATACCTTCCGCCAGTGACCGGATTGGCCCAGCCACTATTCCCGGCAGGTTAAAAATGAACGAGAAGGATACAAGCGTTAGAATCGTGAAAACCGTGGTGAGCCAGATCTTCGTCGATTCCGCTGAATTTTCCACCGCGGTATTCTTTCGCTGGATGGCCGCTTCATTCAGGTCCTGAATACGAATCAGCGCCTTCCGGATCAGGGAATAATTCGAGAGGTTTGCCGGTTCTTTCTTCAGTTGGTCGAACCCCCGGCGTAGCTGTTCCGTCGCATCCCGTTCGCCATCTTCGGTAATGTTTCCTTCCTGTTTTTTCAGATTGTCCTCAAAGAGTCGTGCCGAATCCATGCCGGATGAAATGCTCTCCAGTGCCCGCATCATGTTATTGGCGTACGCCAGCGATTCGTAGTTATTTCTCAGGATATTCCGCGCGTCCGCACCTAACTTGTTGATATTGTATAGGCTGAAAATGCCGAAGCTAACGATCTCCATAAACAGGAAGCCGAGGCCCAAAATCAACTTATTCTTTAGTCGCATTCTCATTTCATGACAATATTACAATGTCAATATCCGCAGCCGACAGCTTGTTCAGCATTTGGTTGAATACAGCGGTGCTAAGAATGACGCTCAACAGGTTCAGATGCGGCTTTCCGATACATACGGTCGTAATCCGCATTTCTTCCGCTTTGTCGATAATGCCCTTGGCAATGTTGTTGCTTTTCACCCGGATCACTTCCGCGCCCAATTCGGTGGCCAGCTTGAAATTGTTTATCAGGTGACGCTGAGCCGCCAGGCCGATCTTGTCGCCATCCTCTTTTGGCGTCTGCACATATAAGGCCCACCACTTCGAGCGGTAATAGGAAGCCAGGCGGGCCGTCTTGCGAATTACCATCCTCGCCGTCTCGTGGTTGCTACTGATGCAGGCCATGAAGCGCTCCGGCTGTAGTTGAATGTTGCGCGGCAACTCAGTTTCTATTTTCCGCTCCACCTGGCTGGCGACTTCTTTTAGCGCCAATTCACGCAATTGCAGAATTTTTTCGGACTGAAAGAAATTCTTCAAAGCCGTAGCCACCTTATCGGGCGTGTATATCTTCCCTTCTTTGAGGCGTGCAACCAATTCGTCCGCGGTCAGGTCTATATTCACTACCTCGTCGGCCTGCTGGAGAACGCTGTCGGGAATGCGTTCGGTCACATCCGCCCCGGTAATGCTTTTAACCTCTTCGTTGAGGCTTTCAATGTGCTGGATATTTACGGCACTGATCACATTAATGCCTGAATCCAGGATGTCCATTACATCCTGCCAGCGCTTTTCGTTCTTGCTGCCTTCGATATTGGTATGCGCGAGCTCGTCTACGATAACGATCTCCGGGTGAAGATTCAGGATCGCCTGGACATCCAGTTCGTCCAACTCCTTACCCTTATAGTACAATTTCCGCCGGGGAATGACCGGAAGTCCCTCCAGCAGGTCGTGCGTTTCCTTTCTGCTATGGGTTTCAATGTAGCCGATTTTGACGTCTGCGCCGCTGCGCAGGAGCGCCCTTGCCTCCTGTAACATCCGGTAAGTCTTGCCAACTCCAGCACTCATGCCGATGTATATCTTGAACTTTCCCCGGCGAGACTTCCGGATGAGATCCAAAAATTGTTCGGCTTGTTTTTCCTGGTCAGGCATTTGGCGCGGCGATAACGTGAAAAATATGGCTAAAAGATACTACCTTAAAACCGCACCAGCAAGGCCAGTATGATCCGCGACTCGGAATTCACGAGGTCCGGGGTCCAGCCGCCCCAACTGCTTAGCGGCGGTGCGATCGACGCACCATTGGACGCATACGTGTATCCGCCCACATTGGTGTATCCCGACGGTGAAGTCACCCCTCCATGACCCGCAAAATAACCTGTCAACGCTGTTGTGCCCGGTGCAGGGTCCATGGAATTCACCTTCCGGTGGACGTATTCAAATTTAACCGTAATGTTATCTTTCGGCATATAATCCAGGGAGGTACTGTAATCCCATGCGTCAAACGTCGAACCGGGTCCGGTCTGCTGCTGGTACAAGGTATCTGCATAGCCGGTTGGCGCCAACACCAGATACTGTCCCGGGTTGTGCATATAACCGCCTCCCACCGTCCACGCGAAATGCTGCTTTTCTCCCAGCCAAAGCCGGTTATAGACCATGCCGCTGATAAAGTCCTGGGCCGGCCGGTATCCTGCCGTGC
Organism: Puia sp.; assembly: GCA_035501395.1. Lineage (GTDB taxonomy): Bacteria > Bacteroidota > Bacteroidia > Chitinophagales > Chitinophagaceae > Puia. Next base: position 27,534 of record DATJWK010000132.1, on the reverse strand, counting down.
CCTTTGTCCCGCTGCCAAAGGGACTCACTCCGTCTCCATTCTCGAAACCGATATCGCCGGTGAACGAAAACGCTGCCTTGGTCACGAATCCATGCTTGCGATTGAGATAGCGCAGCTGGTAGCTGTTGTCACTATGGATCCGCCACCGGTGCGCGGCACCTTCATCATCCTTGCCGTAATAGAAGTTGGCCACATAGTCCACCGTCTCCTTCGGCCGGTAATAGATGGAGAACCCAGCGCCCGGCGAATTATTGAACATCCCATAGCTCTGCCAGCCGTTAATCAACCATAGTTCCACCTTTAACTTATCGGATGGAAAGGTCTGTAATCGGAGCCCATTGAAAAACCAAGGCGTATTATCGGATGTGTAGGACGGTTGATAGCCCCAGTTCTCTGTGTTATTGTAGGAAAACAGCCCGATATACGACATGAAGATCCCTGCATCCAGGTTGATGCCATGCCAGGTGTCCCAGTGGTAGCCGGCATATGCCTCGCTGATATACCGGTAAATGGTTTGCAGGTCATACTGGCCCTTATACGAGCTCCCGTCGTTGCGTGGAACCACCGTACTCCGCGTGCCGAACTGCATCATGATCCGGCCCCGGACGTTGTTGACATGGATATCCCCACCAAAACCGAGAAAGGAAAGCTGCAACTCGTTATTTCTCGATAAGGCAGTACTGCCTACGACTGTGTTGTCAATGGGACTGTTGTAAGAGTGAGTATAGTTCAGGTCCAGTGTGATGTCACTTGTGAAATACTTACTGTCGATCAGCGGCGGGCTCGTCTTGCGGCTGGTGCCGTTCAGCCAGGAAAAATCCCCGAAAGCAAAAGGTGCACTGGCCGGTGCCTTCGTCAAGGCTGTGGAAGCTGAGTCCTGTGCAAAGCTGCTGCCAACGATCAATGCCGTACTAATACAAAAAATAACTCTCTTAAGCATATATAAAATTTTTAAAAACATGTTCAATTCTATTATCATCGGTCTATTGTCACCTGGATGCCATCGTATCCAGTGCCATATTCAGTCGGAGCACATTCACCCTCTCCGTGCCGAATAGTCCCAGCAAGGGTTTTTGGGTGTTTTGCTCTATGAGTCTGTGGATGTCCGCTTCGCTGATCTTTCGTAGTTCGGAAATGCGCTTTACCTGCACGTAAGCGGCTTCCGGCGAGATATCCGGGTCCAGCCCGCTCCCTGATGCAGTTACCAGATCGGAAGGGATCTCTTCTTTCTTTACCCCGGGATTGTGCGCCAGAAAGGTATCAATGCGCGATTGCACATCCTTTAGATAGTCCGGATTCGAAGGCCCCTTGTTGCTCGCGCCGCTACCGGCTGCGTTATAGCCCACTGCCGAAGGCCGGCTCCAGAAATAGCTGTCCTTTGTAAAGGCCTGGCCTTCCAGGGCATACCCTACGACCTTGCCGTTCAATGTTACCGTCTCGCCTTTGCCTTTGGCAGGCGCTGCCTGTGCAAAGCCCCAAATGATCAGCGTATAAATTCCGCAAAAGAAGACAATACATATCAGTGTCAATCGAATCGAGGGCAGAATAAGTTGTTTCATACAATTTCTTTTTTTAGAACCAAATTGAGACGACCAGGTCAATCAGCTTGATCCCGATGAACGGAACAATGACCCCGCCGAAGCCATATACCAGCAGATTCCGGCGCAGCAGGACGCTGGCGCCCAGGGGCCGGTAGGTCACGCCGCGCAAAGCGAGGGGTATCAGCAACGGAATGATAATGGCGTTGAAGATCACGGCCGACAAGATGGCGCTCTCCGGACTATGCAGGTGCATAATATTCAGGCCCTGAAGGGCAGGGATCGATACGATGAACAAAGCAGGCACTATGGCAAAATACTTTGCCACGTCGTTTGCGATAGAAAACGTCGTCAGCGTGCCCCTGGTCATCAGCAATTGCTTGCCGATTTCCACGATTTCGATCAGTTTGGTGGGGTCGTTGTCAAGGTCAACCATATTACCGGCCTCTTTAGCGGCCTGTGTGCCGCTGTTCATGGCGACGCCCACATCTGCCTGTGCAAGAGCCGGAGCGTCGTTCGTTCCGTCGCCCATCATAGCGACCAGCTTTCCACCATACTGTTCCTTCCGGATGTATTGCATCTTGTCTTCCGGCTTGGCTTCGGCTATATAGTCATCCACGCCGGCCTTTTCGGCAATGAACTTGGCTGTCAAAGGATTATCGCCGGTTACCATCACGGTCTTTACACCCATCTTGCGAAGCCTCTGGAATCGTTCCTGAATACCCGGCTTTATGATATCCTGAAGCTCGATAACTCCCAATACCCGTTCATTACGGCTAACCACCAGCGGTGTACCCCCATTGCGCGCAATCTCCTTTACTCTCTCGTCTGTTTCCGCAGGGAAGGGATTACCCGCTCTTGAGACCATATTTCGGATGGCATCCGACGCCCCTTTCCGGATACGCAGCGCTTCCGGCGAAGAAGAGGAGGCCGGAACATCGATGCCGCTGCTACGGGTTTCGGCAGTGAAAGCAATAAACCGGATGCCTTTTTCCTGCTGAAATACCGGCGGTTTTATTCCGGCGGTACCGGCAAGTTCCACAATCGACTTGCCTTCCGGCGTATCGTCAGCCAGCGAGGCCAGCAGGCAAGCTTCAATAAAAACCGGTGTATCCACGTTGTTGGCCGGCCAGAAATGGGTAGCCTTGCGGTTTCCAATGGTGATGGTGCCGGTCTTATCCAGCAGCAGGGTATCGATATCGCCTGCCGTCTCCACCGCTTTCCCGCTTTTGGTAATGACATTGGCGCGCAAGGCCCTATCCATTCCCGCGATGCCGATCGCGCTCAGAAGGCCGCCGATTGTAGTCGGGATCAGGCAAACGAAAAGGGAAATGAATGCTGCGATCGTAATCGGTGTGCTGGCATAGTCGCCAAACGGCTTGAGCGTTACACAGACGATGACGAAGATGAGCGTGAACCCAGCCAGCAGGATCGTCAGGGCGATCTCGTTAGGTGTTTTCTGGCGCGAGGCTCCTTCCACCAGGGCAATCATCTTATCCAGGAAGCTTTCTCCCGGTTCCGTCGTCACTTTCACCCTGATCTTGTCGCTCAGCACTTTTGTGCCGCCCGTGACCGAAGACTTATCTCCTCCGGCTTCTCTTATCACCGGGGCGCTTTCTCCCGTGATGGCCGATTCATCGATCGTCGCAAGGCCTTCTATGATCTCCCCATCCATGGGAATGATATCTCCTGCTTCGCAAATAAAGATGTCCCCTTTTCTCAGCTGGGAGGAGGGTACGACTTTTACTTCGTTCACAAAGACCTCTCCTACCGGGAATACCTTTTTTGCCGGTGTGTCTTCCCTTGTCTTGCGAAGGCTGTCAGCCTGCGCCTTGCCTCTTGCCTCGGCAATCGCTTCGGCAAAATTGGCAAAAAGCAGCGTGAGCAAGAGGATGATAAATATCAGCAGGTTATAGGCAAGCCCGCCTTGCGACTTTTCACCCGCCATGATCCAAATACACACTGCCAACATGATAGCAGTGCCGATCTCCACCGTGAACATGACCGGGTTTCGGAACATCAGCCTCGGATTCAGCTTCACAAAAGACTGGCCCAGGGCTTCTTTTACCAGCCCCGGTTCAAAAAGTCTGTTGCTTCTTCTATGCTTTGACATTATAGTTCAGTTTTCTTTGTTTTATTAACGAATGCCGAAGTATTCTGCGATCGGCCCCAGCGAAAGGGCGGGAAAGAAGGACAGTGCCGCAACGATGAGGATCACCGACAAGACCATTATGCCGAAGGTTCCCGTCTCCGTTTTCAAGGTGCCCGCACTTTCCGGAATGTATTTCTTCCTGGCCAGAATGCCGGCGATCGCAACCGGACCGATGATTGGCAGGAAGCGCGACAGCAACATCACCGTGCCGCACGCGATATTCCAAAAAGGTGTGTTATCGCCCAGCCCCTCGAAGCCCGACCCATTGTTGGCAGAAGAGGAAGTAAACTCATATAGCATTTCTGAAAAACCGTGATTGCCCGGGTTGTTCAGCCAGGCTGCATAGCCCTTCGGATCACCGGCGTAGATATGGGATGACAAGGCGGTGGCGGCCAGGATCAGCAAGGGGTGCAGCAAAGCAATAATTGATGCGATCTTCATCTCCTTCGCCTCGATTTTCTTTCCCAAAAATTCCGGCGTTCGCCCTACCATTAGTCCCGATATGAATACGGCTATTATGACAAAAATGTAAAAGTTCAGGAAGCCCACTCCCACCCCTCCGTAAAAGCAATTGACCATCATGCCGAGCATGGTGAACATTCCTGTAAGGGGCGTTAGGCTGTCATGCATGGCGTTAACCGAGCCGTTGGAAGTCACCGTGGTGCAAATGGCCCAATAGGCCGATGCTGCCGAGCCAAACCGCGTTTCCTTACCTTCCATGCTGCCCATTTTCTGTGCAATGCCCATGCGGCCGATGGCGGGATTGCCTTTTAGCTCCAGGTATATGGAAGGGATAACGAACAAGAGAAACCCGACTGTCATGACCCCGAATATTACCCAGGCCAGCCTTTTCCGCTTCAGCATATAGCCCATGGCAAATACCATGGCGATTGGGATGAGGATAATGCTGATACATTCCACCATATTCGTGAAATAGCTGGGGTTCTCGAATGGAACCGCTGAGTTGGCGCCGAAAAATCCACCGCCATTGGTCCCCAACTGCTTGATCGCGATCATTGCAGCCGCGGGACCCCGGCTCACACTCACCGTGTCACCTTGCATGGAAATGAACTGCGCCTTCCCTTCGAAGTTCATTGGCGTACCATTAAATACCAATATAAGTGCTACTATTATCGATAGGGGTAGCAGTACGCGGGTGGAAGACCGTACCAGCAGTACAAAGAAATTCCCCAGTTTTTCCGTCGTCCTTTCCTTCATTGCCTTAAAGACCACTGCGCAGGCCGCCATTCCTGTTGCCGCACTGAGGAACTGCCATAGCATGAGCACCAGCTGTCCCAGATACGACATCCCCGATTCACCCGCATAGTGTTGCAAATTTGTATTCGATACGAAACTAATCGCGGTGTTGAAGGCCAGATCGCCGCTCATAGATGGGTTCGCATCCGGGTTAAGCGGCAGCCAGCTCATATTGGTGAGCACGAACATCGACAGCAAGAACCAAAATACGTTTAACGTAAGCATGGCCACCAGGTGCTGTTTCCACGTCATTTCGCGGTCAGTCCGAATCCCCCCCAGTTTGTAAAAAAGTTTGTCAAGCGGATTGAGCACCGGGTCGAGCCAGGTCTTTTCTCCCTCGTATACCTTTCCCATATACCGGCCCAGCGGAATTGCCAGCAATACCAGCAGAATATACATGACAACCACGCCCAAAATTTCCGTGTTCATAAATTGTTATTTTGATTGTCTTAGAATTTTTCCGGTTTAACCAGTACATAGCACAGGTAGACAAAAACCAGGATGGCGATAATGAATAATAGAGTCATGGGTTAAATTTTTTCAAATACATCTATGGATTTAAAAAAAACCGCAAAGCAAAGACATCCGGCGGCAACAAGAATTAAGGTGAGCATAGCGACGACTTATTTATGAAAATAAAGTTTGAGTTTTAGGTACACCAAATATATCAGCGCAAGGGCCATCAGCCAAAGCAGAAGCACCACGGTAGTTTCAATTAGTCGATTCTTTTTTAAAGCCATTACTGCAAGGATCCGGGTTGACAATTCGGTGTACCGGATGCACTCATTGCCCAACTCCTGTGCCCTATTCCTGTGCATCCGATCATGGATTCGGAAGACATTGGTAATCAAATAAGTCTATCAATATTTGCCATTTTCCAAACCTGGTGCATCGAAGCCAACCCTTCCATTTTGGAAAAGAAGACCCCTACAATGAAAGGACGCTGACCTGCTTCTGTAAATGCAACCGTGATCCAATTGGCTGCCATATTCGTTGTGAAGCTATCCCCTTGACAAGTTCATTCCATTGACGCAGGTCATAACCGAAGGTCATTTTAGATGAGTTTCATCAACATCTTGAGGCAGCCTTTGATAACTGCGAGGCCACCGCGACCATCGGACTTGAAGTAATGCGGCGCCCGACTGTCGTCGGGAGCCTGTCAAAATGAAGCATTGTTTGTCAAAACGGAAAGGTAATTTCAGGGAAGCTTGCAGCTAATGGATTGAAAGGAAGTTGGTTAAAAACCCGGAATAGATTTGGCCTTTTCTCGCTGACGGCGGTGGGCCTGGTATCCCGGGTTCTACTGATGCCAAAAGGGAGTTTACGACTATGACAAGATATATTATTTTCGATAATGAAGGCCGCACCTCCGATCGATATACTATTATTAACCGGAGTTCCGGTGATGTTTTCGCCGCATCCGAACAAGCCGAAAAGGAAATCTCAGGCAGATTTTGCGGTAACTGCGCCGACCATCGGGTCGCATTATACGGCGCTGGCTGGCGCCAAATGCCACTCAGCCAAAGGATAATAGACGCGGAGACGAACAATTATGTTCGCAATGCCCAACTTGACCCCAGCTGGTTGGGGAAAGAACTTCCGCAACAGCAGTGTCCTTTGAATCTCCTGGCATACATAGAGATCCTGGATAAAATGCCCCGCGACGAACGTCAACGGTTCGCAGGAATTTCCTACATCGGACCGGAAAAGGACGGCGTGCTTTCGAAACAGGCTTTGGCGCTTTAGCGAATCGATAAAAATCGGAACGAGGCAGGTTGCGGGAGGTTCAATTGGCGTCTTCCTGAACGATGATCATCGGGTTGGGTTAACCGGTTTTAGTTTCAGAAGCAACATTTATTCGGCAGAGTCCCGCTGACCGGCATTTTAAGCACGTACACATCCCCGCTTGCGGGATATTTGACCAAATCAGCTGCGCTGAGATCCTGTCGCGCAGAGGTGATCAACAGATAATCCAGGGCGGGCCCCACGAAGGCGCAGGAGGTCACGTGGGGAACCGGCAGCCCGACTTTACCGATGCACCGGCCATCGTTTGGATCCCAGCGATACACGCCAAAGCCGCCCCAATGGGCAATCCAGAGCATCCCTTCGACATCTATCGCCATTCCATCGGGGGAGCCCATTTCATTTGGGATGTTAATGATATCCCTTTCAAACGCGATCCGGCCGGTATCCACATCAAATAGAAAACATTGCACCTTTTGAGTGGGGGTGTCTATATAAAACAACCGGGTATTGTCCAACGACCAGGCCAATCCGTTTGAAATGGTCACCCCGGTTTGCCGGCTTTGGCCCTCCATGTTTTCATCAACGCAATAGAGCGAACCGGCCCCTTGCTTAAAAGAGCGATCCATAGTACCTAACCAAAGACGGCCCTTGCTGTCGACCTTACCGTCGTTGATCCGGTGATTGTCCTTATCTCTCTCAATATTCATCAGCCAGTGCAGCGTATCCGTGTCAAAATCGTACCTGGCTAACCCGCCTTCCAACCCCAATATCAACCGGTCATGCTTATCCTGCACCACCAGGGAAACGCGATGCGGCAATGTTCTAAAGGCGGTTGCACCGGTCGCCCAATGATGCTCAAAGATTTTTCTCTCTTCAATGTCCACCCAAAAGCAACTATTTCGCGCTGCATGCCAATATGGACCCTCGCCCAAATTACACCGGGATGGGTACAAAACGGTTGCCTGTAAATTCATGGACTCCAGGTTTAGTGAGACATTTGTGGCCAGAAATCGGCCATTTTCTTTCTGATGAACGATACACTTCTTTCCAATTGTTCCATGCCTTCCACCCCATCCTCTATGCTTATCCACCCATCGAATTGCACCTTTTTCAATTCCGAAAATATGGCATCATAGTCATTGAGCCCCTTGCCGATCTCTCCATGGCTCAGCCGCCTGGCATATCCGGCCGATCCTTCTTCCTCTTTGCGCAGGTCCTCGATGGTCCCTTCCTTTAGGTAGCGGTCGCTTGCATGCATCGTTTTCACCCGATGGGCAACCCTTTTTAGGAGTTCAAGGGGGTCCTCCCCGGCCAGGAATGCATTACTGGGGTCAAAGTTTACCCCAAAATTCGGATGATCGATATGATCCAACAATTCACAGAAAAGGTCCATTTTCCGGACAAACTCCGGGTATTCCCAAAAATCATCCTTGTAGTGGTTCTCGATGACCAGGGTGATATTTCGTTCAGCGGCATACGGCAGACATTTCCGGATACAATCGACTGCCAGGTTCACCCCCTCGTCCCTGGACAAAGCGGGTCTTCCCTGCCCGGACAACACCCTGCAATAAGACCCTCCAAGCGCGCAGGTCATGTCTATCCAATGCTTCTGTTTGTTTATCTCTATCAGCCGGAATGCTTCATCGGGATGCGTGAAATCCGGGGAGCAGCACATCATAGGGATTGTCTTTCCATGACCTTCTACCATGGAACGAAAAAGCGGCCAGTTCTTTCTATCGCTCATCTCGATAAATCCGGCATACCATTCAAGGCCATCTACATCGAGGTGTACCGCCAGATCGATCCAGTGAGCCAGCTTCATGGTGCCATCCTTGCATAAGGCGTGCATAAATGCTTTGGGGAATACCGCTAATTTTGGCATAGCACTATTTTGATCCACCTTCCGGCGGCTTCACGGCCGGGATCGTCGTCGGGTCTTTTGGCGGGTTCCTTCCAATAAATGGATATTGCTCCAGGTCGACCACTTGCCCGCTGATCGGGCCGCAGTCATCGGAAAGCCAATATACAGCGGCTTCCGCTATTTCCTTTGGCCATAAGATCCTGCCTGCGGGCGCATACACGGAGGGGAGGTCTCTGTACCAGTCCTCAGCCAGGCCGTGGCTCTTTTTCCGCAGTTTTTCGGTCTCCGTCAATACCCAGCCGGGATTGACCTGGTTCACGCGGACGCCATATTCACGATGAAGGGTATCGCCCAAATTCCGGGTCATCGCCATCAAGGCGCCTTTGGTAATACTGTAGGCCAGCAGGTCAGGTTCGCCGCTGTAGGCATTCACCGAGCCGATATTGAGAACGGCTCCATGTTGAGCGGTCAGATAAGGAAGTGATGATCTGATCAGCATTAATGGCGCAATGGTATTTACTGCCAGGAGCCTTTGGACAAAGGCCCTGTCGGTACTATGGATATTGGAAGAGGCTACAATAGCTGCATTATTGACGACGGCATCCAATTTTCCAAACGTTTTTATCGCCAGTTTGGTCAGGCGATCGGTAGCGCCTTCTTCCGCCAGGTCTTCTATATGCAATACCGCCTTTTCCTCCCCCAATTCGCCGAGTACTTCCGCTCCCCAATCTTCTTCCAGGCCATGCACCACCACCTTTGCGCCCTCGGCAACACAACGTAAGGCAATTGCTTTACCAATGCCCGTTGTGCTCCCGGTCACAATGATCACCTTATTTTTCAATCTCATACTAAACGGGCTTTAATACGCTCTTTACTATTTCACCATGGTGCATTTTTTCAAATGCCTCTTTCCATTCTGTGATCGGCCATATGCCGCCGATTATAGGCTTCACGTCCAACCGACGGGAAGAAAGCAGGTAAATCACTTTTTCCCAAACAGGCCAGTTGTGGCTAAAGCTCCCTTGCAGCGTGACATTTTTTTGCACAAGCGGGTCGAGGGAAAAAGCCATGGGCTGCGGGCCCCAACCTACTTTGGTAATATGACCATTCGGCCTCACCAATTGCAGGGCGATCTTCAGCGTAATGCTTGTCCCTGCCGCATCTATCACCACATCCGCGCCGAGGCCATCTCTCTTCAAGGACCATTCGGCGGCGTCCCCTTTAACAATATCGCAACCGTATCGTGCAGCAACATTCAGCCGGTGGGTGTCATTCTCCAAGCCCACGATGGCTACCTCCGCTCCGCAAAGTTTGGCCATTGCAGCGCAAAGTATTCCAATGGTCCCCGGTCCCAGCACCAGTACCCGGTCGCCGGGACGAATGTGCGAATTGACCGCCACGGCGTTGTAGGCGACGCAACAGGGTTCGGTCAGACACGCCTCTTCCATGGGAAGGCTCTCCGGCACCCGGTGCAGGCATCTGGCCGGCACCCTTACATACCTTGTCATGGCTCCATTTACCCCATAGCCGAACCCTTTACGGCCGGGGTCCAGGTTGTAGAACCCTGCCCTCGCGAGCGGGTTATTCGGGTCAATGACGGCGGCAGTTTCGCTAACCACGCGGTCTCCTTCCCTCCAATCCTTTACAGATTCACCGGTGGCTACGATATGGCCGCCAAATTCGTGGCCGAGCACCACGGGATAGTTGACCGGCCAACTGTGATCTGCCGTCCATTGATGAAGGTCGCTTCCGCAAACGCCGACATTTGCAACCTCCAACAACACGTCATCCTGACCGATCAGCGGTCTTTCCAATTCCCTCAGTTCAACAGCGCCTTTTGTGGGTGCGTAATTTACAACCGCTGCTGAAAGATTTCCTGATGTCATTCGCATTAATTGACTATTGGAAGATTGTTCCATTGCGCATTTCCCCATAGGCATGAATCTTTTCACAGATCATGCGAAGAGATTCTTCCAGATTTCCGCCGGCGGCCTTAAAAGCATCTGCATCGATAGTGAGCGGGGCGCCCAAAACAACCAACGGAGCACCATAAGCAGGACATTGAATGGCCTGCTCCAGGGACAAACCGCCGACCGCCTGCACCGGTATCCTGACGGCGCCGACCACTTCCTTTAATTGATCCAACGGACTCGGCATTCTCCTTCCTTTAGCTGCTATGCCCCTCCGTTCGTCATATCCAATATGATGGATCACAAAGTCGCAACCCAGGTCCTCCAGCCACTTTGCGGCACTCACCATGTCCGGGCAACCCAAATTATCTCCCATTACCCCGACCCCAAGATCCCTTCCAGCCTTCACCACGCATTTTATCGTCTCTTCGTGGGCCCTTGCCATTACTACTACATGGGTGGCGCCGGCCTTCGCCATCATTTCTGCTTCCAGATAACCGCCATCCATGGTCTTCAGATCGGCAACGATCGGTACAGCCGGAAAAGCCTCCCTTAATTTTTTCACCCCATGCAACCCTTCGGCCAGAATAAGGGGGGTACCCGCCTCCAGCCAATCTACGCCGGCCCGCAGAGCCAGAGCGGCCGTTTCCAACGCTTCACCGATGTCCGTCAGATCCAGAGAGATTTGCACGATGGGCTTCATTGCCACCTTATTTGACAACGAATTTAACGTCTTAGCAGTTAGATACGGCGCTTTTTGTTGTCGCTTGCTTAACCGGGACCAGGTGTCCGGTATGGCAACCGGTGCGAAAATGGACCATACGATGTTGCGAAACCGGACATCGGCAAGGGCCGGGGAATTTGCAGCAGATTGATTGTTAGCGTGCCAGAAAAATGGTATCTTTTTGGCAGCGTTTCTCCCATATCCAAAAATCGACGCCGTGTTCAGCAATTTTCTTCGAATCGCCATTCGCAGTCTTCAGAGACACCGGACAAATTCGGTTATCAATATTGCCGGTCTCGCCACCGGCATGGCCATCACCCTCGTCATCGGCCTTTGGATTGCCGACGAGTGTTCGTTTGACCACTATCATTCCAACCATTCCCGTATCGTTCAGGTCATGGTCCGACAGGACGTCACCGGCAATACCCTCCGCCATCTAATCGCCTCGGGCTATACCGCCATGGCCGGTTATACCATCTCCACGGCGCTTGGACCCGCCATGCGCACCGGCTTTGACGACATCTTCGAAAAAACCGCCATGGTAACCCACTACCAAAGTCCTTCCCTGCTGAACGTCGGCGACAAGGCCATTTCCTGCGCGGGCGAGTGGGCCCAATACACCTTCCCCGAAATTTTCGGTTTCCGGATGCTTTTGGGAACCACCCGGGCTTTAAAAGACCCTTCTACCGTGCTGATCTCGAAAAGCACCGCCACCGCGCTATTCGGGCATGACAATCCCCTCGGGAAGATCATCCGCAGAGATGCGAAAAGTACCTTTGCCGTCGGCGGCGTATACGAGGACCTTCCACGCAATAGCACCTTTTACGGTACAGGCCTTCTCCTGCCCTGGAACATGAAAGAGATGCGCTGGCTGAATCAGAACACCGACTGGAACGATCACAGCGCCGCCATGTACGCCCTCCTCGCGCCAAACGTGACCCCTGAACAAGCTACGGCCCGGATCAAGTTCCTCCCGACCAGTCATGTCAATATCCCCGATGCGAAAGAATACCTAATGACCTACCCGCTGGATCGTATCCACCTCCATGGCGATTTCAAGTTCGGCGTTCCTGACGGAGGTCGGATCCGTTTCGTATGGTTTTTCGGGCTCATCGGCGGCTTCGTTCTTCTCCTGGCCTGCATCAATTTTATGAACCTGTCCACTGCGCGCAGCGAACGACGCGCAAAAGAGGTTGGCATCCGGAAGACCATCGGGTCGCTCCGCAGCCAGCTGATCGGCCAGTTCCTCGGTGAATCCATTCTATTCGCCCTGATCGCGTTGTCTGTCGCGATGCTTTTCGCCAGGCTGTCCCTTCCCTTCTTCAATTCCCTTTCCGCAAAGGATATGCATCTACCCGTTAGCGATCCGGTCTTTTGGCTTTACGCCATCGCCTTCGCCATATTCACCGGCATTCTCGCCGGCAGCTATCCGGCCTTTTATCTGTCGGCTTTCAGGCCGGTAAAAGTGCTCAAGGGATTGTTTCGTGCCGGCCGGTCGGCTACCATTCTCCGCCAGGTGCTGGTGACGTTGCAGTTTACGATTTCCTTGTCGCTGGTCATCGGGACCATCGTTGTCTTTCGGCAGATCATGTTTGCAAAGGACCGGCCCCTGGGCTATACCCGCGAAGGACTGGTCACGATCCCCATCAACACCGACACCTTAAGGCAACATTATGATGCGTTACGCAACGAACTCCTGGCAAGCGGCGTGATCAGCAATGTCGCCCAGTCCTCGCTCCCTACCACCGGTTTTCTAAACGGCAACCCTGCCAAATGGAAAGGCCAGACCGAGGATCAAAAGATGATCATGTTCAACAATGTGAATGTTTCCCCTGAATTCGGACCTACGGTCGGTTGGAAAGTATTGCAGGGCCGGGATCTTTCACGGGACTATCCCACCGACTCCAGCGCTGCGCTCCTCAACGCGGCAGCCGTGCGGGCCATGGGAATCGACGACCCTGTCGGCCGGCAAATCGAGTTCGCCCCGTTTGGAGAACCCCTCAAAACGTATCACATCGTCGGCGTCGTGGGGGATATGCTCGCCAACTCCCCATATGAGGCCATCGGCCCCGCTATCTTCCTCGGCGACGGCTGGCTGGCCGAAATGACCATCCGTATCCGCCCCGGCATCTCCGCACATACCGCTCTGGCCGCGATGGAAAAGATCTTCAAAAAGTTCAATCCGGCGAGCCCGTTCATCTATCGATTCAACGATGAGGATTATGCGCAAAAATTTGCGGCCGAGAGTCAAATCGGCAGCCTTGGCGCCGTCTTTGCCGGACTGGCCATCTTTATCTCCTGTCTGGGCCTTTTCGGGCTTGCCTCCTTCATGGCGGAGCAACGTACCCGGGAAGTAGGGGTGCGCAAGGTGCTCGGCGCGGGTGTTTTCGATGTCTGGGTGCTCCTCTCGATGGATTTCCTCAAGTTAGTGCTGCTCTCCCTGGTTATCTCGATGCCGCTGGTCTTCTACGGCATGCATCGCTGGCTGGGAAGTTACCCCATTCATGCACCTCTCTCCTGGTGGATCTTCGCGTCCGCGGGTGCCGGTATCCTGGCGATCACTTTGCTTACCGTGAGCTATCAGTCCCTGAAAGCCGCGTTTATGAATCCGGTCCACAGCCTGCGGGTGGAGTGATTTTTTGCCGTGCGCGGAATAAAATAATATTCTTATCTTGACGTAAGATAACTAACTATTATATCATGTTCAAACAACTGTTCACCGCCCTTCTGATCCTGTGCATTTCCCAATCTGCAAACGCGCAAATTGAGATCGACCGGCTGTCGTTTAAAGGGTTCAATGCGATCGGCTTCGGGGGCTTTTTCAACCTTGCTTTTCCAGTTACCGACGCGGACTACATCACCGCCGAGCTGGGGTTAAGCGCTTTCTCCAACAACGGAAGCAGCGTCGTCACCGCCCCGCTCCTCGCCGGATACCGGTTCACCATCGACCGGTCCGGGACCGGCTTTTATCTTGAACCGAATGCCGGATACGGATTTGCGGCCACGGATATTCAGCTACCCAATTCACAAGGGATATATTCGGATGCGAAGATTTCCGGCGCCGCGGCAGGATTGACATTCGGCTATCTCTTTCAACCCGGGGGAAGGATCCAGTTTAACCTGGGCATCCGGTACGAGCACATTTTCGGAAGTGATTTTGCGCCGGATATTTTTTCATTTCGGATAGCGCATGCTTTCACGTTCGGCAGACGGGATTCTTCTTATTAAGGCGGCATTTTTATTTATCTTCCGATAACTCTCCTGGTATATCTTTGCCTTTGCGGAATGAAAATGGACGAAAATTGCCTACAACGATTTTTCCTACCTTCACCTTCAAAACCACACATCACATGAGCCGCGAAATAAAGAAGGAGGAGATCCGCCAGGAGGTCTTCGACCTTTACGACGACTACGCCCATAGCCGTATAACCAGACGCGATTTTATGGAGAAGCTCTCTATCTATGCCGTAGGCGGCCTAACCGTCACGGCATTAATGAGTGCAATGATGCCCGATTACGTGAACACCCTCCAGGTTAAGCCCGACGATCCCCGCATAAAATCAGAATATATCAACTATGATTCGCCCAAGGGAGGTGGAACGATAAAGGCGCTCCTCTCCAAACCGGCCGATCCTACTAGAAAACCCGGCGGAGTCGTGGTGGTCCACGAAAACCGGGGGCTTAACCCATATATCGAGGACGTAGGCCGGCGGGTGGCCCTTGCCGGTTTCATCTCCATCGCTCCGGATGCCCTGACTCCCCTGGGCGGCTATCCCGGCAACGACGACAAGGGCCGCGAAATGCAGGCAAAACGAGACAAGAATGAAATGCTGCAAAATTTTATCGATGCCTTTGAATACCTCCGGAAAAGCCCGGACTGCAACGGGAAGGTTGGGGTGGTCGGTTTTTGCTTTGGGGGTGGAATCGCGAACCAGATGGCGGTCCAGGTTCCCGACCTGGCTGCGGCGGTTCCGTTTTACGGCTCCCAACCTCCCGCCGAAGACGTTCCGAAAATAAAAGCTCCGCTGCTCCTGCACTACGCGGGCCTGGACACGCGGATCACCGACGGCTGGCCGGCATATGAGACAGCCCTGAAAGAGAATAAAAAAGAATATACCGCTTATATCTATCCCAACGTCAATCATGGTTTTCACAACGATACGACGCCTCGGTATGATAAGGACGCCGCGGAGCTGGCCTGGAAACGCACGATCGACTTTTTCACCGCAAAACTAAGCTGAGCGCCGGATGCCCATCGACATTCAACCCACCCTGCAAGACGAGCGGGTCCTGCTGATACCGCTCCGCGAAGATGATTTCGAAGCCCTCTACCAGGTCGCATCCGATCCGAGGATCTGGGAGCAACATCCTAACAGAGACCGGTGGAAAAGGGAAGTATTTGCAAATTTCTTTCAGGGCGCGATGGAAAGTAAGGGCGCTTTTAAGATCATCGATAAAGAGACAGGCGAGGTCGCGGGATGTACGCGCTTTTATGACTACGACGCTGCCCAGCGATCCATTCTCATCGGTTATACGTTCTATGCCACGAAGTTTTGGGGAACAGGCCTGAACCCGAAGGTAAAAAAACTTATGCTAAGCTATATCTTCTCTTTTGTCGACAAGGTGCAATTTCATATCGGTGCGACAAATGTCCGCTCGCAGATAGCTATCGAACGCCTCGGAGCAAGAAAGGCCGGCGAGGTGTCGGTCGCGTACTACGGAGAACCATCAAAGCTGAATTTCGTCTACGAGATCACTTCTCAAACACGACTGCTTCCGGATTAGCTCCCAGTTCCGTCAGCGCACCTGCCAGATCGGCGACCATCTTGTCCGGACCGCAGAGATAAAAAGGCTGCGAAAAGTCCCTGACCTCCTGCTGAAGGAATGTTTTGTCGATCGGTCCTTTCCGGTAGGATGGATTTTCTTCCTTCGTCAGGATGTACATGGCATTCTTACCCAGGATTTGATCGAACTCCCGGTGATAGATGATGTCTCCGGCCGTCTTATTGGAATACAGCAGCCTGTTTTTCCCCACCGCCTTATCCCGGGCAAGCTGTCGGAAAATGGCCACAAAAGGGGTGATACCCGCCCCGCCTGCAATAAAATATCCCTGCCCCTTATACGCTATCGCCCCCCAAACATCGTGAATGATCAGCTCATCACCCGCCTTCAATTGATACAGCCGGTTGGTCACTCCGGGGTGATCATGATAGGATTTGATCGTAAACTCAAGGTAAGGATATTCATTCAGGCCGGTAAACGTAAACGGTCGCTTCTCCTCTTCCCAGCCTGCCTCATTAATCGATACATCCGTTGCCTGTCCGGGAACGAAATGATAACCCGGCGGCTTCTCCATCCGGTACGCCCGCACATCATGTGTCACGTTTTGCACGGACAGTAATTTAATAACGTGCTTCTCCATTTTTGCCTAACTTTAATGTGATCAAATTTCCTGAAATTTCGAATCCCCGCAAAATGCGACCCTTCGTCATATTTTCCGTGATGTTGTTCACGGGCATGTCAGCCTTCCCACCCACCTACACACTCGATATCACTGTATCCGGCATGCACAACGACAAAGGAACCTGCTACCTCAGTCTCTACAATGGAGACAAAGGCTTTCCCAGAGACCCGAAGGCCGCCTTCCGTCTGGCCTATGCACCAATCGTCAACGGGATCAGCACCTTTCGCTTCGATAAATTACCCTCGGGAACCTACGCCGTCGCCTGCTATCACGACGAAAACAGTAACCACAAACTTGACAATAATTTTTTCGGGATCCCGACGGAAGGTATCGGCACATCCAACGGCGCGACCGGCTTTTTCGGACCGCCCAAATTCAAAGATGCAAGATTTACCCTGCAACGGGACACGGCCATAACGATCAGCATCCGATATTAGAAATTTCGGATATATTCGTACAACCATCAACCCATGCACTACGCTCTTCTCACCTACGGCTCCATGGGCGACATTCGTCCCTTTGTCGCATTGGGACTGGGTCTGCAAAAAAATGGTCACCGCGTCACTCTTGCTGCACCCGAAAATTTCAAATCCTTTGTCGAAGGTTTCGGGGTCACCTATTATCCACTCGCGGGCAATATGGAAGAGATCGTCAACACGGATGAGGTCATCAGAGTCATTCGGTCCGGCAACAACTTTAGTTTTCTCCGCAAGCTGCAAAGGCTGGCCGACCGAACCCGGGCCGCCATCGTTCAGGGGCTGATGGAGGTGTCGAAGGACGCAGACGTACTCGTGACCAGTACGCTCAATATATTTTATGTCGACGCCATCGCCGGGCATCTTCATAAGAAATGGGCCATGATGCTGCCCAGTCCGCCGATGATCGAGACAAAGGAATTCCCGTACCCCGAGCTGGACGGCCTCAACTTCCCTGCCTACAACCGGCTGACCTATCGACTGGTAAATTTTGCTTACTGGCTGGCATATAAATCCAGGATCAACACGCTCCGCATGTCCCTTGGCCTGCCACCCCAAGTCAACAACCCGTTACGGCAATACGTAGAGGACGCGATCCCTACTTTGTTTATCTTCAGTCCACAACTAATTCCGAGACCCGCAGACTGGAGTGCCCATTGCCAGGTCACCGGCTTTCTGACCTTAGATGAGCAGCCAACCATCGACCCCCGATTGGACAACTGGCTGAAGGCAGGCGATCCGCCCCTGTACATTGGATTTGGCAGCATTCCAATCCCCGATCAGAAACGTCTCAGCGCGATCATCGGCGAATTGCTGATGACCCACCGGATCGTATTTTGTAAAGGTTGGTCATCTTTGCCAGACTTGCCGCAACATCCAAGCCTGTTTACCCTCGACCACGCCGACCATAGCTGGCTCTTACCCCAATGCAAGGTCGCGATCCATCATGGCGGAGCAGGTACGGTCGGAGCCGCTTTGAAAGCAAAGATACCGTCCATCGTTGTCTCGATCTTCGGCGACCAGGCGATGTGGGGCAAGATCGTACAGCGGCGGGCCGTCGGTCGTCATATTCCATTCAAACACCTTACCACAAAAAAGCTTCTCAGGGCCATCCGTGCGGCGACTTCACCGCCCATCAGCCCTACCGTTATCACGATAGGCGAAAAGGTCATGCATGAAGACG
The DNA here is from genome assembly GCA_035501395.1 of Puia sp. Taxonomy (GTDB): domain Bacteria; phylum Bacteroidota; class Bacteroidia; order Chitinophagales; family Chitinophagaceae; genus Puia. The sequence goes on along the minus strand of DATJWK010000132.1, from coordinate 9,223 downwards.
GCATTGCCAACGCCATCGAAAAATTAGCCACCTGGTTTAACTAATCCCCGCAACAATGATCCGCCATGCAGAAACCCAAGACATCGCAGCCATCCGGGCCCTCATTGCCCAGTTGGAATACGACCCGCCCGCAAACCTTGAGGAAAAGCTTCGGCTGCTCGCTGCCGACCCCAATGAAGCTTTGCTCGTCTACGAACTCGATAAGGAGGTCGTCGCCTTTCTTTCCCTCCATTTCATCCCGCAGATCGCTCTCTCCGGCGACTTTGCGCGTATCAGCTATTTTGCGGTGAAAGACAGCGCCCGCGGCCATGGGATCGGGCATGAGCTCGAATCCTATATTACCCAATGCGCCCGGGAACGAAATTGCGACCGGATCGAGGTGCACTGCCACTCCCGGCGGACCGACGCACATCGGTTCTACGAAAGGCAGGATTACACGGAGTCGCCCAGGTACTTTGTCAAAATGCTGAACAGCGACGGACATTGACCGTATCGGTCGGTAGCCTGCGAAGTGGATAAATCAGTTTCTTACTTCGCCGATCAGCATGTACCCCGCTATCGCCAACCCGGCCTTTAGCAAGGTTGCTCTTGACGCCGTGTTCTCCATTTTGCAACGCGCCGCCGGAACCCGACCCGCGAGGTAACATTCCCGTTTGACCTGCTGCACGATATAACTCCCGAGACCCCTGCGTTTGAATCCTTCTGTCACTTCCATATAGATGTCGGCGAATGGCATATTATAATGTGTCAGGAATCCGCCGGACGCGACGATCTTCCCCTCCGCCTCCAATACATAGTCGCCCTCCGGCTCATGGTGATGCTCAAACAGGATATCGCCGTCCTGCCTTGGCCGGAAAATAACGCCGGGTAACGAATATCGGGTGACCGTTCCTTCTTCAAACAGAATGACCGGCGACTGAATCTGGTTTGCAAACGCATAAATCAATCCCGGGAGGATCGGGTCATTGGTCTGACATTCGATAAACCGTGCTTCCGATTCGCGGAGCAGGGCGGCGAACAGCTCCCCGGTCATCGATCGGAACGGCGGGATTACATAGCATTCGAAGATCGTGTCCCTGCCCTTGATTTCCTGGCCCTTGATCGCCCCATATCCTACAGGCAATCCATTCGCCGTGAGAAAATACGAGTCTGTCCAACCCCGCTCATGACATGCATTGTAGCGAACCTGGGCATTGATTTCCTGGAGAAATAATAGCCGGAGGGATTGGATCTCCTTTAGTGTCGTTCGTACTGCCCGTAGTTCCATATGTTAACTTTGCAGAAAGTTAGTTATTATCTTATTTTTTACGCATACGCAATTTCAGTAATTTGCTGGCCCACTTCAAACAAACACCATGCGACCTTCCCTGCTCACGCTTGCATTCGCTTTTCTGTTGCCCGCAGTGATCTGCGCGCAGACCCCATCGCTGCAAAGACTCTGGGAAACCGACACCATCATCGCCATACCGGAATCTGTCCTCCCGGACCCCGCAAATCATATACTCTATGTCTCACTGATCGACGGCGGCCCCTGGGAAGTAGATGGAAAGGGTGGAGTAGGGCGGCTTTCCCCCGACGGCAAGCAATACAACGGCTCGTGGATCACCGGCCTTAACGCGCCAAAAGGCATGGGCCGATTTGACAACCGCCTGTATGTCGCCGACATCAGCAATGTAGTAGTCATCGATATCCGCAAGGGAAACATCGTCAAAAAGATCCCCATCGCCGGTGCATCGGGGCTCAATGATATCACGATCGACAAGAATGGAGTGGTGTATGTTTCCGATTCCAAATCCGGAAAGGTTTACCGGATAGAAAACGACGTCCCCACGCTGTTCATGGACCACCTGGACGGCGCCAACGGCCTAAAAGCCTCCGGCAAAAATCTATATATCCTGGCCCGCAAACAAGTTTTGCTGGCAGATCCGCAAAAAAAGCTAAAGGTCATTTGTGATCTTCCCAACGGTGGCGACGGCGTCGAGGAGGTAGGAAACGGCGACCTGATCGTCAGCGAGTGGGTCGGCAATGTATTTTATGTATATGCGGACGGACGAAAAGTGCAGATCCTCGACCGGAAGGCCGAGAAGAAAAATACCGCCGACATCTGGTACGACCAGAAGGCAAAAACCCTTTACGTTCCGGGTTTCTTCGGCAAGACCATCACCGCCTACCGCGTGAATCTGTAACGGCGATCCGTAAATTGAACGTAAAGCCGATCTGCAGGCCCGCGCCCACGGAGGCCGGCGGATTCGACATTTTTGGTTTTGTCTTGCAATTGGCCGGCCAATGTAACGTTTGTATGATATGACACCAAAAGCGCGAAAAAGACTGCTCCGCCTTATCGGACTTCCCTTATTAATCTTATTGATCCTCATAGGCATAGCTATAACGCTTCTGTTTACCCAGCAGGAACGCCTTATCCACATAGGTGTTAAGGACCTCAATGAAAAAATCCCCGGTCGCCTCGAGATCGGCGGAAGCGATATTTCGGTATTTCAACATTTTCCCTATATTTCAATCGGGTTAATTAAAGTAAAATTCTACCCCGATAAGACCGACACCGCCCGCGCAATTTTCGAGGCTGACCGTCTCTATGTCGGTTTTAGCTTGCCGGATATCCTCCGGCAGAAATATCACGCGAAAGTCATTTCGCTAAAGAATGGCCATCTCAACCTGGTGGAAGGACCGGATGGCGAGCTCAACATTTTAAAGGCCAGCCACGTCAGCTCCGACAGCAACACGACAACCACCAACAACAAATCCGCCAGCCTTGACCTGGCAATCAACAAGATCGTCCTGAAGAACATGGACATCTTTTACGTCGATCCAAAGACAGATCAGCGGCTGTTCACGCATATCGACCGCATCCAATCCGCATTTACGGACAACGACCAACGGATGGAAGGCGCCCTCGATGGAAATTTTCTGCTTGATCTCAAGTGCAGGGCCGACACGATGCTACTCCGGCAAAAGCACGTCTCCACGGACATAAAGTTCTCCTATGCCAAGGCCACCAGACTCCTGACTCTTTCCGAAGTCCGGCTGCAACTGGAAAAGGCGCTCTTTAACCTCAACGGTACCGCCGACCTGATGCATGACAATACCGTCAACCTCCAATTCGCCGGCGACCGGCCCGACTTCAAACAACTTTTCTCTTTTGCACCGGAGAAAGTGGCCGAGGAACTAAAACATTTCCGCTATGATGGCGTCCTTGACTTCAACGGCACGATCAGGGGCCCAATAAAAAAAGGCGTTCAGCCCCGTATCGATCTGAATTTCACCTGCGCCAATGCCTGGGTGCACAATACAAAAGCCAATAAAAAGCTGGACTCACTCGCCTTCACCGGCTACTATACCAATGGCGACAGCATGTCGTTGAAGACATCCCTGCTGCGGATCAACGATATCTATGCCCGTCCCGGCGAAGGCCGGTTCAAAGCCAATTTCACGATGCGCGACTTTACCGATCCGAAGATCCTCATGCAAGTCAACTCCGACCTCGAGCTGGGTTTCTTCGGCGCCTTTCTGGGTATCCGCGACCTCGAACGCATCACCGGCCGAATCACCCTGAAAATGAACTTTTCCGAATTGGTCGACCTAAGCCAGCCGGCAAAAGAATTGAGCGAACTCACCGAAGGGATCCAGAGTGAACTAACCGTTCGCAACCTCACGTTCCGCATCCCGGACTACCCTTATACCGTCGATCACCTGAATCTCCACGCCAACATGAAGAACGGCTTTGTAAAGCTGGATTCCCTTGTATGCGATATCGGTCATTCTGACTTCCGTCTCGATGGGTCGCTGGAAGACCTTCCGGCTCTTTTCCACAACCAGCAAAAGCCGGTCACCCTGAACCTGAATGCCCACAGCCGCCTAGCGGTTCTGCATGAGCTATTTGCAAACGACTCGGTGGAAAGCAAAGACCAGGAGGAGATCAGGGACTTCAACCTGGGGCTTTCCCTGCAGACATCCGTGGATGAATTACGTCACTCGAGACCCTTGCCGAAGGGAACGCTGAAGATCCACGACCTGTACGCTTCGTTTAAAAAATACCCGCACGATTTCCACGACTTTGGCGGCAACCTCACGATCGACGACACCGCCCTGCTGGTCCGCAACCTCGCCGGCCAGATCGACAGCAGTGACCTCCGATTTAGCGGCAAGGTGATAAACTACGCGCTTTGGTTCGGGAAAGTAAAAAGAGGAAAAACGACCCTCGGGTTCGACCTTAAATCGCATGAACTGGCCATCGCCGACGTCGTCGGACCCAAGGGGCAGAAATACCTGCCGAAAGACATCTATAACGAAGTGGGCACGAATATCTGGCTACGCTCAAAAATGGAACTGCGCTACGATTCCGTTTTCCAGTTCGCCAATATAAAGATTGCCAATATTTCAGCCGCCTTCCAGCAGCATCCCTATCGCCTCGACAGCATCAGCGGCAACGTCAAATTCGGCATCGACAATTTCCTGAAGATCGATACCCTGAAAGGAAAACTCGGCAACAGCGACTTTAACCTGAGCATGCGGCTTTACACCGGCAAGGATACGATACGCCGGAAAAAGGAGAATTATCTCCAGTTTACTTCTAAACTTCTCGACGCCGATCAGCTTTCCGGGTACGTCGCGTCCCTGGAGCAGGAGGAACAATCCCTCGCCAATTTCGAATCGCAACCCGACAGCATGCGGGTTATTCTTACCGGCGATGCCGGCACCCCTTCCGCCCACGCCCAGGCGTTCAATATTTTTCAGATCCCCTTTATCGACTTCAATGCTGCCATCCGCATCGACCACCTGCGGTATAATAAGTTGGGTATCCGGAGTTTCAACACCAACGCGCGGATGACCGCCAATCAACAGATCTATCTCGACACCCTGTTCATGAATATCGCCGGTGGAACGATCAACGCCACCGGCCAGTTCAACGGCTCCGACCCCAAAAAGATCCTTCTTCATACCCGGATCGATGCCGAGGACGTCAACATCGAAAAGCTGCTCCTTAAACTGGACTATCTAGGCCAGGACTACGTGATCAACAAAAACCTGCTGGGCTCACTCAGCGGCCAGATCGAGACCAACATGCAGGTCCACCCCGATCTTACCCCGCTGATGGAGACCACCACCGCGAAAATCGATCTCGAGATCGTCAATGGCGTCCTCGTCAATTTTGCCCCGATGCAGGCGCTTTCGTCGTATTTCAGCGACAAGAATCTGAATATGATCCGTTTCGATACCCTTCGCAATACCCTGACCTTCCGCAACGGGATCCTATTCATCCCCGACATGAACATCAACTCTTCCCTAGGTTATATGGAGATCGCCGGCCAGCAGTCAATGGACACCCACATGGAATATTTTCTCCGCATTCCCCTGAAAATGGTAACCCAGGCAGGCTTCCACCTACTTTTTGGTAAAAAGAAGGAAGAGGTCGATCCCGACCAGGTCGACGCAATCGAATACCGAGATAAGGAAAAAAAGATCCGGTTTATGAATCTGAAGATTACCGGCACTCCGGAAGATTACAAGGTTTCGCTCGGAAAGGCGAAAAAATCGCAAGACCCGGCTGCGCCCGGAGTTACATCACAGCCCTAGACCCGCTATCTTTTTTGTAAGCGCCGCCCGATCCGCCTCCGACTTTGCCAGCGACGCCGCCTGGCCGAAGCACTCCGCCGCCCGAACGTCATCGGTCCCTGCCAGCAACTCACCCAACAGCGCCCAGTAATACGGATTCGAGATCAATTTCAACTTCTCCGCTTCTACCAGCGCCGACGCATTTCCCCGCATCTTTGCCAGCGCATAGGTCCGGTTTAATGCCGCCACCGGAGAATATTCTATCATCAAAAGCTGATTATACAGCTGCAATACGGCCTCCCATTTCTCCGCGCTATCCTCCTTCACACAATGCCAGTAAGCAATATTCGCTTCCAGGTGGTACTTCGTCAACACCGGCCCGGTTGCAGACCGGCGCAAATAATACATGCCCTCGCCGATAAGCGCCGAATCCCATCGGTTCACATCCTGGTCGGCATATAATACCAACTCCCCAAGCCGATCCACCCGCGCATTCAGCCGCGACGCGTGGAAGCACATCAGTGCCAGCAGCGCATTCACGGGAGGCTGATCCGTCAACGGATAGTCGATCAGCATGCGGCACAAACGCATCGCCTCGCGGCAGAGCTCCTTGCGAATCTCCGGATTGCGCGGCATCGAATAGTATCCTTCCGTAAACAGCAGGTAGATGGTCGTAAGCACCGCCGGCAGCCGCCCTTCCACCCGGGATTCGTCAAGGACCGCGATATCCACCTTCCCATCACGCAGCTTCTCCCGAGCCCGATACAACCGTTTGTTGATCGTTTCCTTATTCGTCAGGAACGCGTCGGCAATCTCTTCGATGCCGAAGCCGCAAAGGATCCGGAGCGACAGCCCGATCTGCGCCTCTGCCGGGATCGACGGATGACAGATCGCGAACATCATCCGCAGCTGGCTGTCTTCCATGTTCGCCGGCGAGAGGTCGATATCCGCGATCTCAACCGATCCCAACCCGGCCGCCTCCGAGTGCTTCAGCCCGGGCGCGACCCTTCCCCGAAAAACCGCCTCCCGCTGCAAATAATTCCTTGCCTTATTCTTCGCTACATGGTATAACCATGCGACCGGGTGCGGCGGCAACCCATCCAGCGGCCACGTTTGCATCGCCGCCAAAAAAGTCTCACTGGTTATATCCTCGGCAACCTCCATATGCGCAAACCCAAAGCGCGTACAGAGCACAGAAACGATCTTCCTGTACTCCGTACGAAACAGATGCGGTATCAGGTCATCCATGTTTCGCCAATTTCCGCACTTCCATACTGCAAGCCTCCCCTTGCAGCACCGGACAACCTTTGGCAAACTCGACCGCCTCCTCGACGGATTCCGCCCTTACGATCGTGAAGCCACCGATGGTTTCGGCAACATCCCCAAATGGCCCGTTTGTAACCACGTTGTGTTTTGTGATCACCCGGCTATCGTCGAACAACAGTCCCTGACCGCCAACATATTTGTTTTGTGCCGCAATTCCCCCGATCCAGTCCATCGTCTGCTTCATCCAGATCTGCATCTGCTCCGGAGAGGCTATCTTGGAACCGTCCGGATGTCTCATAATCAAAATAAACTCGTCCATAATGTTAATTTTTAGGTGTTTTTAGATCATTTACACCGCTAATACAAGCCAAAGGACTACAATTGGACAAGATAAAAGAAATATTTTTGCCTCCGCGTCCAATTCACCCCAACCCGATCCATACTAAAGTAAAAGATATACCATGAAAGAGTTTACGTTCTTATTCCGGTTTCCCCGAACAGCGGAGAACGATCCCGGCAACATCCCCCCGGAGGAATTTAAGGCGATCGCAAAAAAATGGCAGGATTGGGCGGGCGGCATCGCTGCCCAGGGACGGATGGCGAACGGCGGTCAGCGCCTTGCCATGGAAGGCAAAGTCCTGAAACCGGGCGGTGTCATCACCGACGGGCCCTTTGTGGAGATCCGCGAATGCCTCGGCAGCTTTATCGTGGTGAAAGCTGAAAACCTCGATGAGGCGACTACGCTGGCGCACGGATGCCCGATCCTCGACCAGGGGGGCAGCGTAGAGATCCGTCCTATCTTTGGCTGATATGCCGAACGAACCGCTTAAGGAACTATTCCAACAGGAATTTGTCAAAATGGTTGCCGTCATCAGCAACCTTTTTGGCTTACAGCACATCGAAATGGCGGAAGACATCGTCAGCGATACCTTCCTGGCCGCTGCCGAAGATTGGGAGAAGAAAGGTATTCCGGAAAATCCCACCGCCTGGCTCTATACCGTTGCCAAACGAAAAACGATCCACCATTTCCGGCGTCAGAAGATCTTCGACCAAAAGGTTGCGCCGGCCCTTTCATCCGAACATAAACAAGCCGCCGAACCCCTTGACCTGGATTTTTCACCGCGGCACATCCGTGACAGCCAGCTGCAAATGCTGTTTGCCCTTTGTACACCCTCCATCGCCAGCGAAGCCCAGATCGGCCTGGCGCTCCGTATCCTTTGCGGATTCGGGATCGACGAAATCGCCGAAGCCTTCCTGTCCAATAAAGAGACGATCAATAAGCGCCTTTTCCGCGCAAAGGAAAAGCTCCGGACAGCGGACATCTGCCTCGGGCTGCCTCCCGAGCCGGAGATCCCGGCCCGTTTGGACAACGTTCTCCATATCATCTACCTGCTGTTTAGCGAAGGATATTACTCGCAAAACGCCAACCGTACCTTGCAAAAGGAGCTATGCTGGGAAGCCATGCGGTTAGGCGTCCTCCTGACCGAATATGAATTGACCAATCAGCCGAAGACAAACGCGCTGATGGCCCTCATGTGCTTTCATGCATCCCGTTTTGACGCCCGCCAGACAAACGAAGCCGAAATTATCCTGTATGCGCAACAGGACGAAAGCCTTTGGGACACCGACCTCATACGCCAGGGAATGCAATACCTTGCGCTGTCCGCCACCGGAGAACAGCTGACCTCCTATCATCTGGAGGCAAGGATCGCCTACTGGCATTGCATCAAGGAAGATACACCGGAAAAATGGGAAGAGATCCTGCAGCTCTATAACCAGTTGCTCATGATCAACTATTCGCCGGGCGTAGCATTAAACCGGACGTTTGCGCTATACAAGGCAAATGGTCGCGACCAGGCGATGACCGAATTGAAGAAACTGAAGATGGAAGGAAATTATTTCTATGCGGTGCTGTGGGACTTCCTCAAAAAACTTCCCCCACATTGACCGCGATACCCTGCGACCCCTGGAGGCCCCAACCATAGTCGACGCAAATATTGGTATTGGAATGCTTGTTGAGCTTGATTCGAATACCCGCACCCCATCCCGGGATAATGTCATGGAGCTGAGTTGCCGCCAGCACCCGCTTAAACGTCTCGAAGTTTGCAAATACTACTCCCCCGATCAGCCCGTTCCGGCTAATCGTGAACCGGTCCTCGGCTTCCAGGTATTCCATGTCGGAACCGCGGTAGCGGCCCTGGATATAGCCTCGTCCGGTATTGAACATATCATCCCAACCGGTGCTTGGCAACAAAAGATAAGGTGTCCTACCTCCGACACTTAGCCAGTCGAAATTCCAAAGCGCCAGGATATTACGCCCGTCGTTACGGAGCGGGATATATTTGCGGAGATCGATCTGCAGGTTCGCCCAGTTGCCCTGGCTGCC
>DATJWK010000131.1:0-31008 GCA_035501395.1 Puia sp. | reverse complement strand
TAACTTCTCGCCATCGATGCCGACGGATTCAGGCGCGGTGATCATCAATGAAACCGCTGCTCGGCTGCTTGGGTTCAAGGAACCCTTGAAACACATGCTTTATCGGGTGCAAGGGCCGCATGATTCGAGTGTTGCGATGCCCATCATCGGTGTAGTAAAAGATTTCAGTACCGGGAGCATGCGGAATAAGACCTCGCCGATTGTTTTTGAGCTTGGAAATCAGCTTGACAAGATGGCGGTGCGGGTGAAAACCGACGATCTCCCACGTCTGATGGCGGGGATCGAACGGAAGTATCATGCGGTTTTTCCGGAGATGGCGGGGCAACCGTTCATCTATACCTTTATGAATGAGGAGTTCAACCGGCTTTATTTGTCTGAGCAGCGCAGCGGGCGGTTGTTCATTGCTTTTGCAGGGTTTGCAGTTCTGATCGCTTGTCTCGGGCTTTTCGGGTTGGTGCGCCATGCGGCGGAGCAGCGGACGAAGGAGATCGGTATCCGGAAAGTGCTGGGAGCGTCGGTCGGGGGGATTGTCCGATTGCTGTCGCGGGAACTGATCGGGTTGGTGCTGGTGGCTGTCATCCTGGCGTCGCCGGTGGCGTGGTGGCTTGGCCAGCGGTGGTTGGATGATTTTGCGTATCGGGTGAAGATCAGTATTTGGGTGTTTGCGGTTGCGGGAGGGGTGGCGATGTCGATTGCGTTGCTTACCGTGGGGTTGCAGGCCGTTCGGGCGGCGAGGGCGAATCCGGTGAAATCTTTAAGGACCGAATAAGTTAATGGCGACGCGGGTGGCATGCCGGCCCGGATGCCGGGGTTTATGTCAGATAAGGGTTGCCGGTGAATGCATACACCACCCTGGAGACGATCAGGTCGAGAACCAGGCCAACCACGATGACTACGACGGCGCAAACGAGCATATAGATGATCCGTTTGTCTTCGGGCGTCTTCTTCATGACGGGGATGCCCAGGTAGAAGAGGTAGATACCGTACAGCCCCAGGATACCCAGAATGCCCAAGGAAGGGATGATGTGGAAGATGCCCGAGACCCAGGCGGCGGTTGAGGCATAAGCGACCAGCTGCGCCGACCGGCCGATATTCTTTTCCGAGGCAAAACTGGGCGCGAGCCCGTCGACTACATATGTACAGATATAATAGGTGAGAATGGATGTGATAAAACTATTGACGGCCATGGTTAAACCCCACCTGACACCCGCCACCCGGATGAACAGGCTGTTGACCCCGACCAGCCCATATCCTATAAATAGCGCGATCGCGGGAATGAGGGCCAGCGGGATAACATATTTGATAAGAAGCGACTGCGGGGTCTCCGTCTCTGCGCTGATCGCGCTCCATTCCGATGCCGGAGACATCAGAATGTTCTTCACACGTGTAAGGAGTGGCATAGCGTTAGGAGTTTAAGTACTTTAAGGTAAGGAATTGTTCTGGTAAATCAATCCCTTAAAAGGGGGAGTTTCCGGATTCGTAAAAAGGGGGAGTTTCCGGGTTCGTGGCGCAAGATAATTCAAACAAATTTATCACAGTATCCCGCTCGGGGAGGTTTTGGCCGATAAGATGTTATTTTTGCCTGATTGCAGCTTAAGCAAAAGCATGAAGAGAATATTATTGGTCGAAGACGATCCCCAGATCAGCAACCTGGTCGGTCTCCATCTGCACGAACCCTTCTACGCGGTCACGGCTTGTGACAGGGCGGCGACCGCCTTGTCGCGGCTGGCGGAGACGACCTTTGATCTTGTTATCCTGGATATTATGCTACCCGATCTGAGCGGCGTGGAGATCTGCCGGCGGATCCGGGAGCGGGATAAGCGGACGCCCATCCTGATGCTAAGTTCATTGGCAGAGGAAACGGATAAGGTTATGGCGCTGGAGCTGGGTGCCGACGACTATCTGACAAAGCCTTTCGGGGTTTTCGAGTTGATGGCGCGTGTTAAGGCGCTGATGCGGAGGAATGAGGGGACGGAAGCGCCGCCGGCAGGATTAGCAGGTTCGGCGGTTTCGGCCAGCTCAGCGGGTTCGGCTGGTTCGGTGGTTTCCGCGGGTTCCGGGGGTTCGGCGGCTTTGGATGGGGGAGTGATCGCGCGCGGCGAGCTGGTGATTGACAGGGAGAAGAAAAAGGTTACGGTGCGGGGGCAGCGGTTGGAGTTGACACCGAAAGAGTTTGACCTACTTGTTTTGATGGCGGGTCATCCGGGTAAAACGTACACGCGACATGAGCTCCTCGAACAGATCTGGGGGTTCGCATTTGAGGAATATGAGCATACCGTCACCTCACACATAAACCGGTTACGGATAAAACTGGAAAAGAATCTCAATAAACCGGAATATATTTTAACCACCTGGGGCACCGGTTATCGTTTTACCGAATAACAAAATCTGGCCGAATGAGAACGGCGGCGAACATACGAATGGGTGATTCCGGGAGACGGCCGGGGGCAGGTGCGGAGCATCAGCCTTTTGCGATCTTTCGCCGCATATATGTGGTCGTCTTTCTTTTGATCGCGGTGCTGGGGTTACTTTTTGTCGGCGTGACGTATGTGGCTACGACGTCCTTCTATGCGGCGAGCACGCAACTGCTTAACAAGGATGTGGCAGGGCATATTGCGAAATTTACTTCACCGTATGGACGGGAAGGGTTCGACCGGCAAAAGGCGGATTCGGTGTTTTATCAGGCAATGGTGATCAGCCCGAGTGCGGAGGTATATTTCCTGGATACGTCCGGGAAAGTAATTTATTTTCATGGGGATACAACGGAGATCCAGAACTGGCGTGTTGACCTCGCGGCGTTGCGGCGATACATCGAATCGGACGGCCTTGACTATGTCAGCGGATCCGATCCCCGGGACGTTCGGCACCGAAAGATCTTTTCCGCGGCTGTCGTAGAAGGCCCCGGGGGCCCGCTGGGCTATAGTTATGTGATCTTTGGAAACCAGCAATATCGGTCGGTGACGCAAATGCTGGTCAACAGCCGGGTAACGCCGGCGGTGCTGGAGACCGTGTTACTTATTGTGGGTGTTTCGCTTGCGGTAACGGTTTGGTATATCCGGCGGGCCAGGCGACGGTATGAGCTGATCGAGCACAGTAACCGGGCGGTTGCCTCCGAGAAGGAACGGCGCGACTTTATGACCAATATGGCGCATGATCTGCGGACGCCCCTGGCGATCGCGCGAGGGTATGCAGAGACCTTGCAGCTCAAGCGGGGACAGCTTGGCATGGATGAAGAAAGGGAATATGGGGAATTGGTATTAAACAAGATAAGGCAGGTGGAGAAGATGGTGGGTGCGGTCTTCGAATTGTCCAAGATGGAATCGGCAAGTTTTGAGATGCGAAGGGAACCATTTATTTTCTCTGAATTGGTGCACGAAGTCGTGAGAGGGAAGGGGGATGGTTCGGGGATGGACGGGTCCGGATGGAGAGGTGAGATCGAGTGCGAGCAATGTACGGACGGGGCGTGGGTGGAAGGGGATATTTCCCTGATGGAGCGAGTCTTGCAAAACCTGGTGGTAAACGCCGTTGCTTATACGAAGGTTGGCGGAAAGATCGTCGTTTCGTTGAGTCGGGAGGCGGGGGACCTGGTGTGCCGTATCTCCAATGATGGGGAGGCAGTGGGAGAGGAGCTGTTGCGATGGTTCAATGGCGAAGAGGGGATGCGGCCGAAGAAGTCGGCGATCGGACTGTCGATCGTAAAACGGATATTGACCATGCATGGGTTTTTATATGGTGCGACATCGAGGGGAGGGGTGAATACGTTTTGGTTCGGGATGGCGATTGTCCGATGATACATTTCTTATACTCTCGTGATGTTTCTGTGAGGACTTCCTGCCGCGGCTGCGTTTCCTTTGTAGTGTAATTTCCAAGTACACCAGGCCGGCCGGAGGCCGGCTCAAAATCAAAAATCAAACAAATTATGAAAAAGCTTATTTGTGTAGGCTCGTTCCTCTTTTTGTCCGGCATGGCGGTAATGGCGCAAACCGGGGCCGATTCGAAGATGATGGATCACAAAATGAAAGATTGTATCATGATGAAAGATGGGAAGGTCATGGTGATGAAGGGCGGCATGAGTATGCAGCTCATGAAGGATACCACCCTCAAACACGGCGTAATGGTCATGATGGATGGAACGGTAAAGAAGAAAGATGGGACGACCCATATGCTGAAAGAGGGTGAGTCGGTAATGGGAGATGGGAAGGTCATGACGGCAAAAATGTAGTTGAAATCAATCTAAAACTTACTCTTATGAACGCGCGCGTACTGTATGGGGTTGCAGGGCTTGTGATTGGCTCTGCGATGTTTTCCTGCAACAAGAAGGGTGGTGGCCCGGAAGGAACGGATGGCGGGAAAGTTGTATACGTTATCAGCAACGATTATCATGAAAATGCCAATGCGGTATTGGCATACCGGCGGAAACCGGATGGGACGCTGGTGCCGCTGGCGGGGAGCCCTTTTCTGACGCATGGGGCGGGATTGGGCAATCCCAAACAGGTCCTCGGTCCTGATGATACGGATGATCCGCTCGTAGTCAGCGATGACGGCCGGTTGCTTTTTGCGGTGAATGGCGGCAGCAATACGGTGGCTGTTTTTAGCATCCATCCGGATGGGTCGCTCGAGGCGGTGCCGGGGAGTCCGTTCCCTTCGGGCGGACAGACGCCGTGCAGCATAGCCATCAGCGGGCGGTTTGTCTTTGTTGCGAATAAGGCCTTTGATCCGCTTCATACGATCACCCAGCAGCCGAATTATACGGTATTTGAAGTTGACAATGCAGGTCGGTTGTCAACGCTGCCCGGCGGGACCATAGAGGTACCCTCGGGGTCATCGCCTTCGCAGGTGTTGTTGTCGAATGACCACCGGTTTTTGTTTGCGACCGATTTCCTGGCATTTATGCTACCGTCGGAAGAGCCGATAGGCACCTTGTTATCGTTCGATCTCCACGGTGATCACGGGTTTGCGCTGGCTCCGGGCGCGCCGTATGTCGTGCCAAAGGGGGATGGAGGTGCGTTGGGCCTGGCTACGAATCCGCGAAGCGACCATACGCTATATGTGGGTTTCCCGGTAGCGGGCGCTTTTGGGGTGTATGACATCGACCCGTCGACGGGGGTGTTGAATTTTGTCACCCAGGTGGCGGGCGGGCCCGCGACGTGCTGGTTGCGGACAAATTCAATCGGGACGCGATTGTACACCTTGAATTCCGGGGAGAATGCGGTTGGCGTTTACAATACGGACCAGCCGGATGCACCGACTTTTATCGACAAGCTGGTTTTGAAGGATTCCAAGAACAGCGCTGATTTTTCGCTTGGTTTCTCGCCGGATGGCGGGACTCTTTATGTCGTCAGCATAAATGTGGATACGACGTTTGCGGCCAACAACAATTGGTTGCATGTGTTGAAGGTGGCGGTGGATGGGACATTGAGCGAACCGGGGGAACCTTTGCTGCTTCCGGTCCCTAACGATGTGCGGCCGCAAGGGGTCGCGACGCGATAACGACGCGGAATTTGTTGTTGTACACGATATGGCCGTCGGGGCGGGTGAATGGCGGAAGGGTTGCCGTTACCGTCTCGGCGACCTTTTCGTATCCCACATGGGTGATGGCCCGGTGAGCGGGCCCGGTGGACAGGAGGCCGCGAAGCACGGTCGCCACGTCGGGGTATTCCCAGATGGATTCGACGTCGGTGGTTTGCAGAAGGGTGAAGCCAGCTTTTTCGAGCGCTTTTTCAAGCCGCTGTTCCTCGGAGAGGGTGAACAGTCCGGGAGTGCCGGGTGGCGGCGGGGGCACCAGGCTACCGATGGCGCCGAGGGAAATGGCGGCCTGGCAATCTTCCTTGTTGCCCCAGATCATCGCGACAAGGCGGCCGCCGGGTTTCAGGACACGCCGGGCTTCAGCGAGGGCGTCGCTGACGGTTTCCGCATATTGGAAAGAATTGAAGGCGGTAACGACATCGTAGGCTTCATCGGGGAGGGGAAGGTCTTCCATTTCTCCGACCAGGAACGGGTAAGCGGGCAGGCGGCGCCGGGCTTCTTCCACCAGTTCAACGGTGCCGTCGAGACCGGTGATGAATCTCACTTTTGGGGCGGCGAGGCTCAAGAAAACGCCGGTGCCGCAGCCGATGTCGAGAAGGGTCTCCTGTCCGGTCAGGTTCAGGGCGTTGATAGCGTAGTCGTAGCCGGCTTTGGCGGTTGGCTCCTGGATGGTGGACCAGTCGGTCGGTTGGTGGCCCCAGAGGCGGGCCTGCGTGGCTTGGGATCCCATATGGCAGAGTTGTGGTGGTGAATTTCGCGGGGCCGGGGTTGGCGGGTGATCGGGAGGGACGGGTTGTAGTGCTTGTTAGAAAGGTAGTTCTTTTTAACTTGCGGCCCAAATCGGAGGCGCATCTATGGATAAGGTATATGTGATCGATTCGGTACGGACGCCGATCGGGAAGTATGGCGGCGGGCTTTGCAGCATTCGGCCGGATGATCTGCTGGCGCATGTGATACGGGCGCTGCTGGCGCGAAATGCGGCTGTCGACCCTGGGGCGATCGAGGATGTGATCGCGGGGGATGCGAATCAGGCCGGTGAGGACAACCGGAACGTCGCGCGGATGGCGGCGTTGTTGGCCGGGTTGCCGGTGACCGTTGCAGGGAATACGGTGAACCGGCTTTGTGCGTCGGGGTTGCAGGCGGTGATGGATGCGGCGCGCGGGATTGCGTGCGGGGATGGGGATGTCATTATAGCGGGCGGGGTGGAAAGCATGACGCGCGCGCCGTTTGTGATGGGGAAGGCAAGTCATGCGTATAGCCGGCAGCCGGAGGTATTCGACTCAACGATCGGGTGGCGGTTTGTGAATAAGCGGCTGGCGGAGTTGTATCATCCTTACTCGATGGGAGAAACGGCGGAGAACGTGGCCAAGCGGTGGCAGGTCTCGCGGGGGGCACAGGACGCCTTCGGGCTGGCGTCGCAGGAGAAATATTTTGCGGCATTGGCGGCGGGGAAATGGGCCGCCGAAATCGCGCCGGTTGAGATATTGGGGGGAAAACAGGAAAAGATCTTTTTTGATACGGATGAGCAGCCCCGGCAAACGTCGATGGAGAAGCTGGCGGCGCTGCGGCCCGCCTTTATAAAAGACGGCACGGTGACGGCGGGGAATGCGGCGGGGATCAATGACGGCGCTGCGGCGATGATGCTGGCTTCGGAGAAGGCGGTTGCGCGGTTTGGGTTGCGGCCGATGGCGCGGGTGGTGAGTATGGCTGTTGCGGGGGTCGATCCGGCGATCATGGGGGTGGGGCCGATCCCCGCGACCCAGAAGGCGCTGCAACGGGCCGGACTTACGGTGAAGGATCTCGGGCTTGTGGAGCTCAACGAGGCTTTCGCGGTACAGGCGCTTGTATGTATTTCTGAGCTCGGGCTCGATCCGTCGCGGGTGAATGTAAATGGCGGGTCGATCGCGATCGGGCATCCCTTAGGTTGTAGCGGGGTTCGGATCTCCACGACGTTATTGCATGAAATGGGGCGCAGGGATGTGCGATACGGACTGGCGACGATGTGTGCGGGGGTGGGACAGGGTGCTGCGGTGGTTTATGAGCGGCTGTAGGCGGAGCAAGGGGTGCAGGAAAAGTTTGTAAATTGAGGCATGGAGTTTCGGACAAAATTGGTAGTGTCATACCGGAATGCACGCGCGTATGTGGCTTATGCCGGGTTGTTCGTTGCGGCGTCGTCGCTGCTGCTGGCATTTGTTCCGGGCATGAACCGGTATATTCCCTATGTTTTTGGCGGCGGGGTCGCGGTGGTGGTGATCGGTGCGGTCATCGCGCGGGGTGATGTGCGCAGCTACCGGTTGTCGGATGATCACCTGATCGTCAGTGCGGATGGGATCACTGTTGGGGCCGTTCATTACCCGATGCGGATGGTCAGCAAGATCGATTTCAATGTAGAGGCGTACAACGGGATGTATGTAAATGACGGGGCCATGGTGTCCGGGAGTAATTCGGACGGGATGACGAACTCGCTTACGTTTGAGTCGGGCGGCGCGAAGGTGGATTGCGGGTTTTTGCTGGAGAGTAAGGCGCATGTGCAGCAGTTGGCCCAGCTGTTTAACGAGTTTTATGCGCGGCACATCCCTTTTGTGGAGCGAAACCGCTCGACGCGGACGTATCTGTTCAAGGTGTTGAATGAGCGGGAACTGGAGGAGTTTAAGGCAAGATATGGGTATAGATAATGGTAGAGCTTGAAAAAATACGCGTAGTCGATGGCTGGGACAGGCCCCGGCGGGTGCTTCGGTACCTGCTGGTATGGGTCGAGGCGGGGGAGGCGGTGATGGTGGTAGATGAAAAGGAGTACCGGCTTCGGCAGAATGATGTTATCACGATCACCTCGGGGCAGGTTCATTTTTTCAGCCGGGTGGATGGCGAGGTGGCTTGTCTGAGCTTTTCACTGGATTTTATTTGCAAGGATGACAATGATATCGAGTTGATCTTTCATAACGGGTTGTTTTGTCACTTCGGGCAGAATGAGGTTATCGGGATGGATAGGCCTGCGGAGGTGCGGAACCTGCTTGATCGGATCGGGTCGGAGTTGGTTATGCGGCCATATCAATACCTGATCTCGGTTCGGTCGTATATTGAATTATTGTTGGTGGGGATCAATCGGGTAAAGGTGGAGCGGGGAGATGAGATCTGGAAGCCGGATGCGCTTTTTTTGCGGTTCCTGGAGGCGGTGCGGGATAATTTTTCCGCGAATCTCACGGTGGGGGATTTTGCGGAGCGGCTATCGACGACGCGGGAGAAGCTGGATGAGCTGGCGAAGACGCACACGGGGAAGACGGCGCAGCATGTTGTTTACAGTCTGGTGATATCGGAGGCCAAGCGGTTGCTGGTCTACCAGGATATGTCGATTAAAGAGATTGCTTATCAGCTAGGGTTTAGCGATCCTTTTTATTTCTCCAATTTTTTCAAGAAACATGCGGGGCAGTCGCCGAAGGCTTATAAGAGTGCCGCCGGGGTTTAGGGTGCCGGAAGTTGTAATTGCGGCGAATTCGCCATATTTAGAAATGTGAAGGACATCCGGTGGGTAGGGCGGGAGGCTAGCGGCGTACGAACGGGCGATTTTCCATGTTTTTTCCCGGATTGTCTATTCTTCGGCGAGCGGTCATGTCGGAATTTTGGGACATGAGAATTCAGCAGCACTTTGTGGTGATTTTTATGCGGCTGGCGCTGGCTGCGGGCTTTTTGTCGGCGGTGGCGAGCCGGTTGGGATTTTGGGGGAGACGGTCGTCGGGCTGGGGGAATTTTGTGCGGTATACCGCCGACGTCAATTCCTTTCTGCCTTCGGGCTGGGCGCCGGCTCTCGCGGTGGCGAGCACCGTTGCAGAGAGCGGGCTCGGGCTAATGTTGCTTTTCGGGTTATGGACGCGGTACGCGGCTTTTGGGGCGGCTGCCCTGACGTCGGTGTTTGCGCTGGCGATGGCCTTTTCGTTCGGCGTGAAGGAACCGCTGGACTATTCGGTGTTTGTCTGCAGCGCTGGTGCGCTTATGTTAGCTAAAACAAAAAAATATGCGTGAGTCAATTTTTGATTTTATTACCCGCGGAGGGCGGGCGGAGTGGCAGCCGTTGGTCGAGAAGGGTATCTCGTACGATGGTGTATTTGTTAAATCGTTACGGTATGACGCGGCGACGCGCCGGTCCAAGACGATACTGCTGAAGTTCGACCCCGGTGCGAGTTATCCTTATCACAATCATCCGGGCGGGGAGGAGATATATGTATTGGACGGGAGCGCGGTGATCGAGGGTGCGGAGTTGTCAACGGGGGATTATTTATATACACCGCCGGGATATCGGCACGGGGTACGTACCGATACCGGGTGTATTTTATTGTTGGTGATACCGGAGGAGGTCGAGATCCTTTAAATGCGGCTAGCCCGGGCCGGATTGCATGGCCCGGGCCGGACCTACATGGCGCCGAGTTGTTTCAGGTATTTTTCCGAGTTTGCTTTTGTGGCGGCCGGCGGGTTGAGGGCCAATGATTTTTTAAAATTGATGATCGCATTCTTTTTATCGCCTTTGATCGCGTAGGCTTCGCCCAGGCTGTCGAAACAGTTCGCGCTTGACGGATGCCGCTGCGTGTTGAGGATGAAGACTTCGATAGCTTTGTCCTCTTCCTTCTGGCCCAGCAACTGGTAGCCATATGCATTCAGTTCGACTTCCGTGCCGACGGCGACAGCGTCTTTCTTTATTTGATCGGCCTCTGCGGTCTTACCCATTTCCCTGAGCAAGCCGGATTTCACGGTAAGGTCGGTGAAGTTCGAGTTGATTGCGATCGCCTGGTCGGCCCATTTCAGCGCCCGCTCGTATTCGGCGGTCAGCTTGTTGGCCAGCGCGTAGTTGGCGGCGTTGGAGTATCCCTGCCAGTTGAAGCCGGCAGTGCTTTTCAGTTCCTGGTTGGCGTTGTCCATGACGATCTTATCGACGTCGAATTCGATTTTGACAGGAAATTGCATTTTCTCCCAGTTGAGGTCAAGCTCTGCCGAATTTCTGGTCACGTTGCTAAAGTCGTAAGTCAGCAGTTCGGTGAATGGGGCAGGCTTTACGATGATGTTGGCGCGCATCTCGTCGAATTTCGGATCATAGAAAAAGCTGCCCCAGGAGCGATATTCCTTTGACAGGATGACTTCTCCGCTATTGTCTTTGTTGATGACGAAGAAGAGACCGTAGTCGCCGGCGGGAACCTGATGGCCTTCGATGGTAGCGTCGTGAGTAAGGTGAAGCACCGTATTCTCGTTGGCCCCGGCCCGCCAGGGGGCGCTGTTGCCGAGACCGAAGCCCTGGACGTTCCAGCCGTATGGGACGAGGGCGCCCCAGACCTCGCGGCCTTTAACCGAGGGTCTTGAATATTTGACACTCACGGTCGATATCCCGATCGTTTGAGAGACGGTGGCGGCGGGGGACGGTACGCGGGGAAGTGAAAGATTCAGGTTTGTCTGTGCGGTTGCGAACTGCATAGTGGCGATTTGGGCGGCGAATAAAAGAGTCGTCGCCATGATGCGATTGGAAAACAGCGCTTGCATGGTGTGTGTTTTGGTTGACAGTGATAGTTTATCTTGTTTAAGGTAGGTTATGGGAAGGGGTTTCGGAAGGGATTTTATACCGAGGCGGGAAAATCGGAGGCTGAAGGGGAATGGGATGGGATGGGTGGAGTTGATTTACAGCCCGCAATAATAGTCGTACCCGCGTTCGAACCAGTAGTCGCGGGGACGGGTGTCGGAGAAGAAGATCTTGCCGACGCGTTTGAGATTTTTGACGCCGTATTTGGTGGGGATGATAAGGCGGAGGGGGGCGCCGTGGCGAGTGGGGAGGGGTTGGCCATTCATTTCGTAGGCGAGGATCGTTTGAGGGTGGAGGGCACTGGGTGTGTCGATGCCGACATAATATTGGTCGTCGGGAGTACTGAGGCCGACGTAATCGAGCGAGGTTTCGGGTTGGAGGTTGTAATGTTGAATGAAGTCACTGAACCGGACGCCGCCCCACCAGGAGACCTGGCTCCACCCTTCGATGCATTTGAATTCGAAGACGATCTCGGTTTTGGGCAGTTGGCGAAGATCGTCGATGCCGACGGAGAGGTTGGTGTTGTCTTTTTTGGTGACCTGCAGGTTCCATTTAGCCGGGTCAAAGCCGTTTGTGGTGAGGCCGATATTGCTGTTGTAGCGGACGTTGCGTGCGGCCGCGGTCACGGGGAAGGTGGGGACGAGGTGGTCGGGGGAAAAGACGTGTTTGAAGATTTTGTCGTCTACATTGAGGCCCTGGCGGAGGGCGCCCTGGACGCCATCGCTCGGGGCGGAGTCTTTGATCCAGAACCATGCTTTCCATGCAGCGGCGCCGAGGACAAAAAAGCTTGCGAAGGAAACGAAGGTCCGGCGGTTGATCTGCTGCTGGACCGGCAGGGATGGGTCGCGGCCTATGGCCTTGCGGAAGCTGTCGCGTAACGGGGGGCGGGATTTGGATTTCTTATTTTTCATGGATGGGTTCATTTTTCGGGGAATCGGTTGTTATAGCAGCGGCAGGCGGCACCTCGGCGATGATGGCGGTGGCGGGCGGATCGTTGACGACGTCGAAGCCGGCGACCATGGCGCGAAAGTTGTTCCAACCGGCGAGGATGACCTGGACAACATGGATGACGAAAAACAGGCAATAGCCAAGGGTCAACAAAAAATGAATTACGCGGGCGCTTCCGTAGCCGCCGAGAAGCCAGGTCAGCCAGGCGAATTGGGTCGGGCGAAAGATGGCCAGACCGGTCAGGACGGAGCCCAGACCCATCACGATCACGGCGGTGTAGGCGATCTTTTGGGCGCCGTTGTATTTCAGTTGGGGCGGTGCGGTCTTACGGATATGCAGGTCGTGCAAAACAACCAGAAAGGCTTCCCTGAACGAGTGGCGGTTTGGCAGCAGGTAGCGCCATTCGCCGGAGACAAAGGTATAGGTGACGTACAGCAGGCCGTTGAGGAAGAACACCCACATGAAAACAAAATGGAAGGCCATTCCTTCGGCCAGGCGAAACGAGATATGAAGCGACTTATAAAAGGACTCGGGAAAAAAGGAAAACAGGATATTGTGGCCCAGGTGGATCTTGTAGACGTCATTTGCCCAATAGATGAGCATGCCGCTCCAAATCATGACCGCGAGGATCGGAAAATTGATCCAGTGCATCCAGCGAATGGCGAGGGGGTGTTTTGGAACGATCTTTTTCATGCGTAAAGGTGCTGTAAGTTACCTATTTTCACTAACTTCAGTTATCACAGATTTATCACAAATTCGGGCGCCTTATGTTCTACAACTACCTTAAGACCGCGTGGCGAAACCTCCTGCGGAATCCCACGCTAAGTTTGATCAACCTTGTCGGGTTGTCGGTGTCGGTCGCTTTCTGTGTGCTGTTGTTTTTTCATATCCGCTACGAACAATCGTTTGATGGCTTCCATGCTAACGGGGACCGGCTTTTCCGGTTGGAGATGAGTGACTTCTGGAATGGCGATCCGGGTAACGAGTCACATCAACTCTTAATGCCGCTGATCGTCGGGAAGGAAATTAAGAGCCGGTTTCCGGAGGTGAAAACTGCCGTCGTCTTTGAGGACGAGACGGTGCATTTTGGGGAACAGCTGGTGCGAGCGGACAACCAGGTCTATAAGGAGAAAGGAGTCATCTATGCGGACAGGCTGGGTGGGTATGCCGAACGGATCAGTGTCGGTTGGTGGATGTATGGGCTGGTGGGGCTTGCGGCGATAGTCGTCGCGCTGGCGACGATCAGTATGCAGGTTTGGAAGGCGGTCCGATCGAATCCGGTAGATGCGTTGAGAATGGAATAAACTGAAACGGTTGACAAAAAGACTACGCTAAATTTTTACCATGTTCCGAAACTATCTCAAGATCGCGTGGCGAAGCCTGCTGCGGTACCGTTCGTTTAGCATTATCAATCTTGTCGGGCTATCGATTTCGATAGCGTTCTGTCTGCTGCTCTTTTATCATATCCGGTATGAACAGTCCTTCGACGGGTTTCATCAGAAAAAGGACCGGCTGTACCGCTGTGAGATGAGCAATATTTATAATACCCCGAGTGACGAGGTCAAGAAGAGCTTTCTGAGTTTTATGACGCGGCGCGAAGATGAGAAGAACAGCGATGAATTTCCGCTGGTGGTGGGTCAGGATATGAAGGCCGTCTTTCCGGAGATCCTCAGCTTCACGCGTTGGCTGGACGATGAAGAGCAATTCATCCGGGCCGACGGACAACTCTACAAACAAAACCGGATGGTGTATGCCGACAGCAATTTTTTCCGGAATTTTTCTTTTCCGGTGCGGAAAGGCGATCCGGCGAAGGCATTGGCGGAGCCGGGGAGGGTAGTGCTGACGGAAAGCACGGCGCGGAAGTATTTTGGGTCCAGCGATCCGATAGGCCGGACGATCGAAATTGTCAGCGACAGTAATAAGTTACTAAGTGTGGCGGCAGTCGTGGCGGATGCGCCAGGCAACTCCAGTATTCAATTCTCGATGGTGCTGCCGCTTGCGGCGCATTGGGCGTATGTCAGGGATATCCAGGACCGGTTCAATCACAGCGAGCACTACCTGGTGGTCGAGCTTAAGCCAGGGACTAACCCGGCGGCATTCGAATCCAAGATGAATGGATGGATGCGCGGCTACTATTTCCCAACACTTGAAGGCTATCAAAAAAGAGAACCGAATCTCGATCTGAGCCATTACCGGTGGTCGATCCGGCCGTTGGCCGAGTGTCATAACAATGTTTCAGACTGGGGGCATTTTACCGATGTCAAGTCGGTTTATCAACTTGCCTGTATCGTCATCGTGATTCTTTTGCTGGCATCACTCAACTATGTCCTCATTACCGTATCCAATGCGGCGGCCCGGTCGCAGGAAATTGGCGTCCGGAAAGTGATGGGCGCCGGAAGATGGAATGTGATCTGGCAATCCTGGATGGAAACACAGCTCATTGTGGGGATTGCGACGGTGGTCGGGCTGGTGTTGGCCTGGGCTGGTATTCCACTTTTGCGGCTCGCGATCGGTTCGGGGGTGACGACGGCCGATATTTCGTTTCGTGAAAGCCTGCTTGGAGGCGCGGCCATTGCGTTCGTCCTTAGTTTGCTGGCAGGATACTATCCAGCGTTGCTGATCTCGCGGCTGAAGCCAGTTTCGATTCTGAAGAGCTTTCAAACTTTTCGGATCAATCCGCGGTTTTCGCGGGTACTGGTCATTTGTCAGTTCACGTGTTGTGTGGGGTTGCTGATGGCTGCTTTTGTCATCGACCGGCAGATGGAATATGTGGCCCATAAGGATCTCGGGTTTGATAAGGACCAGGTGTTGATCGTCGATAACCCTTCGTATGACCGGGCATTCGGTTTACGGTTAAAGGAACGGATGTTTGCCTTTGCGAGCGGACAGCCGGGCGTCTTGAAATACAGCGGAATGAATGGCCGCCTGACAGGCCCGCACTCGAACAATGGATTCTTTCTCGATGGACAACAGTATTGGATGCGGACGTTCGGTATCGACTACCAGTGTATGGACCTGCTTGGGCTGAAACTTCTTCAGGGCAGGAGTTTCTCACCGCAAATACCCACTGATACGATCAGGGAAAAGCGGGCGGTGGTTGTCAATGAGACTTTATGGAAGATACTCGGTAACCGCGCGAAACTGGGCTTTTATTGCGAGCCAATCCATTCCACGATCATCGGGGTCGCCAGGGATTTCCACTACGAGAGTTTGTCTAAAAAAATCGAACCGGCGGCTCTCGGGCTGGCAAACGGGTGGATCGGGGAGTTCCTTTTGAAGGTGAAGGCGGGGAAGACGGCCGAGGTGCTGGCGGCGCTGCGGTCAAACTGGGGCAGCATGGCAGAGCAATATCCGCTCGAATATAGTTTTCTCGACGCTTCCATCGCAAAGATGTACGAGCCGGAAATTCACTGGCAGCAGGCGGTAAGGGTGTCCGGGTTCTTTGCCATCCTGATCGCGTGCCTGGGGCTTTTCGGGTTGAGTGCCATCAATGCGGTCAACCGCACCCGGGAGATTGGCATCCGCAAAGTCCTGGGAGCGGACCTGCGGGATCTGCTCGGGACGCTGACAAAGGGATATGTGCGGACCGTGGTCATCGCGGTGTTGATCGGGGCGCCGTTGTCCTGGTGGCTGATGAACAAATGGTTAAACGACTTCGCCTACCGGATTGAATTGCGCTGGTGGATGCCGGTGGTTGTGGGCATGGCGGCGCTTGCGCTGGCGCTGGGAACGGTAAGTTTCCAGGTATGGCGAGTGGCCAGAACGAATCCGGTGGATAGTCTCCGGTCGGAGTAGTGTTGTTGGGGGGTGGGCGATTATAGGTTAAGTCGGTATCGATGATAGCAGTCCCACCAAAGCAAGACGGCCTGTTTGTGTTTTGGGGCGGGGATCTTACGGATTTGCCAGGGATCGAGATCCCATGGTTTCGTGGCACCCCAATAATGCAGTACTGCGACGGGGTCCGCGAACTTGTCCAGATAATCGACGGGCACATTGAATTTATGATCTAGGTGAAGATGACCATGAGCATACCAGGAATCGAAAAAGGAATTCAAGAATCCCTGATCGCTTTTGTCAGCAGACGGCAGGTGACCCACGGCGGCGGTGATCCGGGCGAAAGTATCGTGTCCGGGTACAACGACCATCAGGCCGGAATTAAAGTTGCTCCATTGGGCATTTTCCGGTAAAAAACCTCCTGCGATGACGGCTGACATGTGTGGTTTTTCGAATAGGGAATCGATATTTTCGACTATCAGCATATCGGCGTCCAGGTAGACGACTTTTTCATACTCTACAAGGTCAAATATGTTGAGCTTTCCATAAGTAAATCTGAATCCGCGGATGTCATCGGGGAATGAATGGGGGTTTTCAATGGGTGAAACGGGTCTGACCTTGCAGCCCGAGTCATTGAGACGTTGCGAAACTGACCGACCAGGTTTGCAACTCAGGAGAACTTCGAGGCCTTCCCTGGAGTTATGCTCTGCAAGAGACTGACGCAAAGTCAGAACCCCGGGAAGAAAATTTTCGGAGCCCAAATATGTTACGAAAGTTGTACGCATTCGGCGAATAATAGTTCAAAACGGGTCAGATCTCAATGAGGCCAGTTTTAATTGCATATGTGACCAAACCCGACCTGCTTTTTACTTTGAGTTTGGAGCAGAGGTTGCTTTTATAGTCATCCAGCGTTTTTGGGCTTATGAACATTTCATCGGCGATCTCTTTGTAGGTCATGTCGGTGGAGAGATATTTCAGGAATTTCAGTTCCCGGTCATTGATGTGTGTCCCTTTCTTGGGTTGCGGCCCGAATAATCCATCGAGCACGAAACTGGCGCAGTTAGCCGGCAGGTATAGGTCGTCGCTATTTACCTTGTCAAGGGCTGTCTGCAGGTCCCGTGGCTCCATATCTTTAGAGATGAATCCTCTTGCGCCAGCCTTGAACATTCTGACTACTGAGTCCGCTTCCGTGCATACGGACAGGGCCAAGATTTTGATTTGCGGATATTCGCGGTGGATCTTCGCTGCTGTCTCATAGCCGTTGCCGTCTTTCATGATGATGTCCAAAACAACAATTTCCGGGCTCATGGCCGAAGCCAATTTCCGGAGTAATTCATTACCGGAGCCTGCGTCGAGGATTACGCGATAGTTGTCGAAGGAATTGATAAGGTTAATAAGTGCTTTTCGAACAAGAGCATGGTCATCTGCAATCGCGATGGTTAACGGTTGATTGCCGTGCATAAGATAAAGTTTTGAATGGTCCAGGGACGCCGAATATTAAGCGGTGACTTCAGAGAATAATTTACGTAAAAATTCTTATTGTTGGAGTTAATCCCCTATATGAAAATCCAAAGTTTCCCTTACCATCGACCACATTAGTATCCTGGACCGGCTTATTGGGATGTTGGTTTGCGACGCCAGCGATTCCATGGCGAGCATGAAGAGGTCTATATGGAAAGGCTTGTCCAGCGATGAGCTCAGTTCAGTCAGATTGCGGCATGCGTCTCTCCAGTTGTTTAGCCAACCTAGCGCTGTTCCGCTATCCGTTCCCTCACGTATATCTGCAGTGATCTCGTGCAAAACATTGCTAAATTCCATCATCAACCTTTCGATTCGGTGCAAATCGTGTTGACCTAGATTCTGCAGACACCTCGCCCTGAGGTCAGCAGCACATCCGGGCGGCGATAAATCCAAAAATGAGGCAAGGAGTGTTAATCCTGCATAGAGAAAGAATGTTTCGATGAGGTCCGGCTCGATAACTTCCTCGGCCAAGGCAATAATCATCGCATCAGAGAATTTGTGGCGGAATTCTTGCAGAGCTTCTTCGCACGCTGGGTTTAGGCAAGAGCGTTGAAGGTCATACAGATGGTAGAAGACCTTATTGACGGGGAAATCACCGATAAAATTGCGGATAGGCAGGATTTGTTCCGGGGGACTCGAAGGATGCAACCCGAGGTAGTTGGTGAAATAATCCGATAGTCGTGCAAGGAAGGGCCTCTCGAAAGTTTTTTTTACTTCAAAGGCGACTCTGACGTTTTGACCCCTCTGTTCATTGAAATGGACAATAAATCGTTTGAGTCGTCCTTCCCTTGCGGCAGCCGAGCAAAATGGGGCGATGCCACCCGCCAGGAGGGAATTCCATTGGCGCCGGTTATAAAAGATTGAACTGTGTAGCCATCTGTATTCCGTTTCCATAATGTAGATTAATAAAATGTCCGTCATCAAAATTCCTGGATACGATACCCTGTCCAAAGCCGCTTGCGTTCACCTTCTCCGTCTTTTTGGCCGAATTCAGCCTCATAATAGCCCGGTTGAATAGTTGGCTTTGGAAAAAAAGGCCTTCTTCGGCCATATCGGTCCCGCTCTCGACAATGAAGAAAGTGGAAGAATCATCCCGGAGATAGTAGGAGGAAATACCACCTCGCAGTGACTTTGTTTGCCCGCCGTAGAACAGTCGAATGCCATCTTCGTCGCGATCCCAATGCCCGGTTGTCCAACTTTCTTCCAACAGGGAGTATTCATAAGGAAAGTCTATGGACTCTAATTCAGCGAAAGGGTCTGCAGCATGGCGGCAGGAATTGTCGAGAACGGTGCCGGAATATAGGTCGCCGTTTTTCATAAGGAAGATCAATAACGAGGAATAAAAGTCGATTTGCTTTACAAGGATCGAATCAAGGAACATGCTCTCGGGTTTATTGCAAATCCTTTCCCAGTTGCCATGTCTGATGACGCCGAGATAGGATTGGTCGGCAATATTTATTCTTTTCAAGCCGGATGAGCTTAGCCTGTTAATTAGATCCAGGTCCTCGAAGCCGTACCCTGTCATTCTTTCATCGTAGCCGCGGATATTATAAAAATCCGAGGCTCGCATAGTTACCCGGCCAAACAAGTCGGAACATGACCGGCCGGTTGCCAAGAATATCCCTTCGTTTTCCGAAAAGACTTTGTCGAGGTAATACGCAAACCCGAACCCGGTGAAGTTGTCGGCATCGACATTGCAGATCAGGTCGCCGGTCGCGAGCCTGAAAGCCATATTCCTCGAATGACTATGGTGAAAGAACCTTGGTTCGGTCGTCTTGTAGTAGTTGAGTATGCCTTTTTCGATGAATTCCCCCAACTCCTTCTTTACAAAAAATTCGCAACCGTCGGAAGAGTTGTAATCCAGTAATATGAATTCAAGCCGGCCGAAATCGAGGTTGTCGCGGATGTTCTTCGCAATGGTTTCCCGTAGGTGGGGGGTTCTGTTCATCGCGACTGTACAGAATGAAATACGGTGCGGCGCCATATTTGTCAGAATTTTACTGCCGGGGTGAATGGAAATGCATCGATTCGACCAATGTCAACATATTTGCCCGACCCGAAACAGACCCCTTCCACACGCAGTCCTGAGACGACGGCATCATGGAAGAAGTTGGTAATAGAGAGGCCTTGCGACGACGATTCAAACTTTTTTATAAAGAAATCGACGAATTTATCGGTCCAGGCCGCAATTCCCCAGGTATTAGGGGCTTTGGGAAGTTGAGGCTTTTCCTCTATTCCTGTAATCCTTCCCAAATGGTCGATTTCTACAGGTGCGAAGTGGCTCGCTTCTTCCGTAGGAAAAATACCCAATAAGAGGTCCGCTTTTTTTTCGGTAAGGCAAGATAGTAAAGGTATGAAAGCCGTGGAAGGCTCGAAGCGCGTATCGGGGAGTGCCAGGCAGGTGATCTTGTTGCGCATCCAAGGGCTTGCGGAAAGAATGGCTTCAGCTAAGCCGGCGGCTTTTGAGTTGTACAAATAAGCCATATCCAGTTTAAACTCGAGGCCATCCCCCAAGTAGCGCATGATTTCCGGTTTCCATTCCGGCACGATGGCGAAGCACTTCCTGATTCTCGCGAGCCTGAATGCCTCGAGGGCGTATTCGAGCGAAAGCTTTGGTCTGACCGGGCCGCCAGGCCAAGAAGATTCAAAACTGACCGGCAGAAGTTCCTTTGGGTATCTTAGTGGCCTCATTCGTAGACCAAGTCCGGCGCAGGGGAGCAATCCGATCGTTTCCATATTAAAAATATTAGGTGGAGGTTTTGTTGTTTCCTGCCATCATCGATCTGACATTTTGTTCGAGCTTATCGAGATCGACGTTAATATCCGCCTGAAAATAATTGGCCGTTGGGTCTGAGGGCTCACAAATCTGGTGATAATAGCCGAAGCGTAACGAATCAGCCAAATACCAGAACGCATAACTATGCCAGTCATGACCGTTCGTAACGCGTTTATGCAATTCCAGCACCGAAGACCCCTCCTTCATGAACAACATATTGGTCAAACCAGCCCCATGATTAGAGACAACAAATTCGGCCTGGGAGTAAACGGCGACTTGCTCGAGGAATGTGAAGTCTTCGTTGCATAGGATCGTGAAACCCAGGTCCGTCAACAGATGAATGAGGGATGATTCGTTAACTATCTTTTTTCTCGAAGCCTTTTCCCTGCTGATATATATAGCCGGGCCTTTTCCGAAGTTCGCGCCATACTTTTGGCCGACAAACCGCAAGTATAGTTGTCGTATACCTGCAAGGTGGCGCGGATAATAGCAATCGACCACCGGCTTTATTTGCGGAAGACAAAGCCGCGGGACGAAAGCGCCTTTTCCTTCAGGCAGAAAGTAGACGTTCTTCAGATGGAAAGGTTGAAGGGAGCCCATAATGAAATCTGAGCGCTGGTATCGTTCAGGGAGCAGAAGAGTCAAATCATCAAGCATGGGTCTCACCAACCAAATCCTCAGGATCGCCTCCGTGATCCAATGAAAATAATTGAACCAGGGATGATGGATGGCCAGATAGGTGGTCGTGTCCGGGAGTTCGACAAGCTTGTCAGGGTCTTCAACCGCCTGGCGGCAAAAATGGGTAGCTTCATCGAGATAGCCCTGGTGTTGTTCGGGGTAATGGTGATGTGATTCTTTTATCAACCCATTCGAATCAAGGCAAAACCCGCTATTGGTAATGAAGATGTTTTTGCATTGCCGGACTTTGAGTGCCGGGCGCCGGTAATTCAGGTGAGGGGTAAATAGATGCGAGTCCTCCGTCGAGAGGTTCAGGGGCGGCCTGACATGAACGATTTTGGCTGTGGTTGTCATATACGTGTCTTCAAATGACCTTCAACAAAGGCCCAAAGCAGATTTCCGGTGAATATGAAGTGGAAGCCAGCAGGTAGCCGTTCCTGCCCATTTCCGCACGCAGGGGATAGCTCCTTATCAACAGGTGCAGCTGTGCAATGAAATCTCCGGCGCTGTCAGCTACCAGCAGGGCTTTGCCGATGGCTGCCTCAAGGCCGGCGGCGCCATGTGTCGTCGTAACGAGCGGCAGTCCGTTCGCCATTGCCTCGATGTTCTTTATCTTTAGTCCTGCGCCAAATCTTACCGGGTTGATCACAATATCCACTTCATTGTAGATCCCTTTGAGATCAGGTACAAATCCCCGGAATGCGACTCTTTTCCTCGGTGGATCGTCGCGGAACCATTTCCCTACGTTGCCGTAGACCTGAAGACTAATGTCGTCGTTATCCCGGAGGGAGGGCCAGCAATCTTTTAGAAAGAAGCAAAGGGCATCGTAATTTGGCAAGTATTCGCTGGCGATAAAACCCAGCGTATTTACCTCCTGCCTGATGACATGTCTGCGGGTTGACGCGGGGTGGGGACAAAGCAGTGTCTTTTGCTCGCCAATGACTGCGCCGATTTTTCTGGCGTCCTGTTTGGTGAGGGCCATCACGTGATCGTATTGATCGAAAAGTTCGAATTCAAGGTCGGCCGGGATTTCGAACAGTGCGCTGGCATAGTCGAATGCGGCGAAGCTTTGCGCGCGTTCGCTGACGATATCATGGGCATCAAGAATGCGTCGGACATCTTCAGGAAGAGAGGCCAGCCAATATGAATTGTGGATATACTCGATGATCGCGGCATCGAATTGATTGTCTGGCAGCACTTCCAGGAGAAATTCATCCAGATGGTCAGTTTGCCCGGGCGGGACGTTGACAAAAGTAAAGCACCATCCGGAGGTATCAGGGCGTGGAATGTCTCCTGTGTAGATAACGGTCAATTTGAGTCGCTCGGACAAATAGCTGATCAGGGCGGCGATTCTCATCCGGTGACCGGCGCCGCCTGCCCAAAAGTCCACGTCAGTGAACAGGGCGACCTTTTTCAGCGCCGGATTGTCGCTTGTCCGGTGTGATCTATAATCGGATGAATACGGGGAACTCATATTTGTCCAGCCTCACTTTTTTATCGGTTGTTTGTCTCATCAGTTCATTCAAGCCGGCGGAAATGCTTTTTCCGTCTCCCACCAAGACAATTCTGAACTTAGAGGGGTCGACGAGTCTACGTACTACCTCATTGAGTTCATCGGTCGAGAGAGAGTCGATCATCGCATGCTGTATTTGATCGATGTCCTCCCGCAATTCTCCTGATCCTACTTGCATCAGGAATTTCATTTTGTCATAATAAAATACGGACAATAGGGGATTGCTGAAGGTGAAGGCCGTTTTTAGAAACCAGGTTTCCCGGGGTGAAAGACCATTTTCCGAAAAGGAATCCACCTGGTGCATTATTTCAGGCAGCGCTTTTGGGAGGTCGCTTGGGGAAATGATAATATCGACAAAAAAAGACGTGTAGCCGGGGCGATTGATCAGGTAGGAATAGGCGCGATAGGTATAGCCTTTTTTCTCTCTCAGTTCGGAGTTCAGCCTACTGTTGAAGAATCCGCCAAAGATATAATTTGCGAAGCTCAGTTTGTACAGATCGGTATCAGAGCAGGTGGCCGGAAGATCGAACCCACATCGGATAGCGATCTGTTTTGCGTCGGGAACGTCGAAGCAATATATGCCGGGGGGGGCGGACGTTTTTAAATGCGCTGCTATTGGCCGGACCGAAGCGTCATTTCCAAGGTCGGATAGGAAGGAAAATTTTGGCGCCAGTTCACCAGGTGAAATGGGTCCATAACAGATGACCTCGAGAGTGCGGGGGTCTGGAGAACCGAGGATGGCTTTAGCGGTCTCTTTTGAAAGGCGTTCGGTCAAATGGCCAATTGAGGTATCCGGTAAGCCGGATGTGGGGTCGGGGCCGAGGCTTGTGAAGGCTTCTGTGGCAAGTGTATTGATGTCCGTGGTTGCTGCCAATTCATCCCGATGGACCCTGGACCAAGCCGCGTCGTAAAGCGAATCGGTGACGACCGCGTAGAGCAGTTTTTCCCGCATCCATACCAGCGCACTATCGATATATTTTGGGAGGCATTTGATCTGAATTATGATCGAATTGTCGTCTACCTTGCAGTAATGGTAGGCGCCACATTCGTCGATCATTTGTGCTAGCTCGTCGGCCGTGTAGTGTTTGCTTGGGCAGTTCTGAATGATATAGGCTAATCCGGTGAGGTCGGTTGGCGGGAAAGCCGTGTTCCTGCAGTAGACATCGATACTCATTACTGGAGTGGTATTGTCGACTTCGCCGATAAGGGCAATACCATTCGACAAGTTGCGCGACCAGTGCTGGTTTCTGCCTTGAAAACTAAATCTCGTTGTATCCAGCGGTGGGTAAATAGTGCTATCGAAGGAACCCCGTGAAGCGGCGTGAGGCAAGGCTTTTGACGATGCATCTAAACCGGTGGCCAGTGGGGCATTTGCCGTCTCCGCTCTCAGTACTTCACGGCGGGCATAAAAATCCTTAAGGTCCGATCTATTGGCACTGTGATTTGCCATAGCGATCATACAAGGGCCATTCAGAATGTAATGATGAAAAGCGGATTTGACTTTCGCCGCTGTCAGGCGATCATAGGCTTCCATCTCATCGGGAAAGAAGTTTGCTCTTCCCAGAATGGTCTCGTAAAGGATAAGGTTAAAGATTTTTCCTTCGACATTTTCCGTTTCGAACAGTTTCCGGAAAGCGACCCATTTTCTGAACTGATCGACTTTTTTTTCCAATTCTTCCTCAGGCTGTTCACCGAAGGCCTGTATGGTGTGGAATATGGAGTCTTTTGCGGCTTGTGGGCTCGCGCCCGCAGGCAAGTTCGCGATGATGGAGAAATCCCCTCCATTCTGGAGGCCATAATTGAATGCGAAAACGGAGCAGCCGGGTATTTGCTTTTGCAGGGTTGTGTTCAGAAAAGCGTTCGCGCTGCCGCCCAGCAGGTGGCCAATGCATTCGAGGGCCGCAAAATCCGGGTCATATCTTTTTACCGTAGGAAATTGAATCGTAATAATTGGATTATTGACGAGGGGGTCATCTATCGTTAGAACGGAGGTGAACCGGCGCAATGGAAATTTGACGGACTCGGTCAACGCCCGCCGGGAGGCTCCCGGTATTGGACCGAAATATTCCGAGACCCAAGCCAGCGCCTGATCGGTCCTGAAGTTGCCGCCGACGCAGAGGATCGCATTTGATGGCAAATAATATTTCCGGTAAAAGGCGACCGCATCGTCAAACGTGATGGATCTTATATCGTCTGCGAAACCAACAACCGGGCGGCGATAGGGATGACCCACGGGATAATAGATCATGGAGGTAAACTCATCTACCTGTTCCGATGCGGAATTTTCGGTATTCCGCATTCTTTCATTGAGAATCACTTTCCTTTGGGCCTCGAATGCGGGACGATCGAAAGAATTCAGCCAACCACCCATGCGATCGGCCTCCAGCCAAAGGACGCGTTGTAGCGCGTTGCCTGGTGCGGTGTTTTTAAAAATGGTTCTATCCGGGAATGTTTGGGCGTTGGCTGTACCGCCGGATTCCGCCAACAGGCGGTTGTGGTCGCCGTCTGGGACGTGCCGGGAGCCCTTAAACATCAGGTGCTCAAAGAAGTGAGCCATACCTGACCTGCCCTCTGGATCCTGAGCGCTACCGACCTTGTACACCACATTGACTACGACCCGAGGGATACTGTGATCTTCGAGGAGCAGGATAGTCAAGCCATTCGGTAACCGGAACTTTTTGAAAGGAATTCCAGGATACTTTCCGGTCATCATGTTGCCGACCTCGGTCAGTTGTGGCTGAGCCCTCGACCGAGCCAACAGGGATAGTGTTAATAGGAGCAAGAACCAGGGTCTCATCTGTTGAAGCGCTTTAGATGAAAGAATTGAACAAACACCCTGCTAAGGATGCTCGTGTTGCTGATTTCGAGGTCGCCGGTAGAGGTAAGGCTGCCGTTAGGGGCCGAAAACTTCGCGGCAAATTCATTCGCCGATCCGTGAGGGGAGATCCTGACGGCGATCCTGTGATCCACGGCAAAAGATGAGATACCGGATATTTTTCCGTGTAAGTAAGTTGCAGCGATTGAGCCGGAAGGTAACCGAACCCTGATGTTCATGCCTATGGCAACTTTTTCGGCATAGCTGTCGTCAATCTCGCCCCAAATCACGTATGTAGTAGAATCCGGGGTGATCTGGAGAATAGTAGACATTTTATCGTAGTCGTAGCCTATGTTGAATTTGCCGGTCACAGGCGAACGCAGGGTGGCGAGATGGGTACCGTCATGGGTTTGCGTGATGGCAACCTGCTCGCCTGCGACCACCTGATGACCGGAAGGAATCAGCGTTTTTGGCGAGAGCGTGTCGGAAATTTCGAGCCTAAAAGGCTTCATGGAAGGTACGAGCTTCACGGATACCGGTACTGTCTCGGGATAGCTGATCAGGGCAGCGGATGTCGTTGCCAAGGTAATGAGCAGGAAGATGGATCCCAATCCGTTCCTGATGATCCAGGGCGGACGCGAGTTAATCTGGTCGTACACCTCCTCACTGACGATACGTCGCTCTTTGGCCTTATTTTCATCCATCCAGTTCAAGTTGATTTTTTATGAGCGTGAAATATCTGCCTCTTCTATCGATCAGTCCCGCGTGATTTCCTTCTTCGACGATCTCTCCATCTTCGATCACAACAATTTTGTCGGCGTTCTTTACCGTGCTGAGGCGATGGGCGATGATGACCATGGTCTTACCGGCAACCGCTTCGCGCAACCTTGAGACTATTTCTCTTTCATTTTTCGAGTCGAGCGAGCTGGTGGCTTCGTCGAAGAGGAATATTTCGGGATTTTTATAAACTGCTCTTGCGATGAGAAGCCGTTGTTTCTGACCAGTACTAAGACCGGCGCCGGCGTCTCCAATTTTTGTCTCCAGCTGAAGGGGAAAGCTATGTATGAATTGTTCGATGTTAGCCACGCGCGCAGCATGCCATATCTTTTCTTCGGTCTCGAATTCATCGCCGGTGGAGATATTTTTTCGGACTGTATCGGAAAAGATGTATCCTTCCTGCATGACGACGCCACATTTCCTGCGCCACCATTTTGCAGAGATGGCGTTAAGATTTTGTCCATTAATAAGAATTTCCCCGACTTCGGGCTCATAAAACTTCAAGATTAGTTTAAGCAGGGTGGTCTTTCCGCTGCCGCTGCTGCCGACTACGGCTGTGGTTTTGCCAAAGGGGATGTGAAGGCTGATATCTTTTAGCACGTAAGGTGAGCCCGGCCCCTCATATCTGAAGGAGAGGTTGCGGAATTCGATACCCGGCCCCTTTTCGCCGGGTTCATAAAGCGCGAGGTGCCCGGATGAATTTACTGTCGCCGCGGTTCCGGGCTTAAAGAAGGTGTCTTCGGGGATGATCTTCCGGTTGTCTTCTTCGTTAAGCTGGTTATGAACTTCGTTGAGTCGTTCAAGGCTGATCTTCGCTTGTTGGGCGGCGTTAAAAAAGGAGGACAGTTGTTCGATCGGGCTGATCATCTGACCGATGAGAGAAGCGATTGTAAGCATGATACCAAGGCTGATATGGTGGTTCACGACCTCCCGGGCGGATATATAGGTGACCATGATGTTCATCAGCTGGATGAAGAATGTGGCACCGATCCGCTGGTATTGTCTAAGCTGCAGCACTTTTGTATTCAGTTTGAACAGGCCGAACTGGGTGATTTCCCATTTCCACCGTCTGTGGATCTCAAAATCGTTCAACTTAATCTCTTCGATACCCCTGATGATCTCATAGAGGTCGTCCCGGTTACGCGCGAAGAAATTGAAAAGCCGGTAGTCGTTGGTTTTTACCTTACTCATGAACATCATGTTCCAGCCGACCGACAGGATACTGCCACAAAGGAAAATCAAGAGAATTTTGACGTTGTAGACCGCTATGACGATGATCATTACGACCAGGTTGACAATTGAAAAAAAGGTATTCAGGACGTTCTGTGTAATGAATGCTTCGATCCTTTTGTGATCGTCGATTCTTTGCATAATATCACCTGTACGTTTAGATTCAAAAAACATCAGGGGCAATTTCATCAGTTTGATGAGGAAGTCAGAGATGATTGAGATATTTATACGCGTGCCAATATGCAGCAGAAGGTAGCTCCTGATGAAGTCGATAATCGTATTGCCCATGAAGAGCGCGAGCTGGAAAAGCAGGATGAGGACGATGAAATCGATCTGTTCGTGGCCGATCCCGTAGTCTACCATGCTTTGCGTAAGGAAGGGGAAGATCAATGAGAGCAGGCTGCCACCCAGCAAGCCCACCAATAGCTGTAGGAAAAATTTTCGATACTTAAGGAAATACTTCCCCAGGAAGAGAAAGCCGTTGGCTTTTTTTGCCGCGGTTGTTTCCTCATCCGATTTCGGATCGGTCTGGTAGAATTCCCTCAATGGCTCGAGGACGAGGACAATACCTCTCTGGGTGTTGATGTCGGCCCATCCCTGCATAAATGAAGGATAATCTATATTGACTAAACCGATTCCGGGGTCCGCGAGACACAGCTTTGTCACGGACCCATTCTTGCGGGATTCCTTAATGTCATAGAGGACGACGAAATGCTGTTTGTTGTAAAAGAGGATGCATGGCAGTGGTACGCTTTCCGCGAGATACTCGAAGCTGAGCTCTAATTTAAGTGTCTTGAAACCGATCCTTTCGGCAGCTTTGCTGATTGTGAGGAGGCTGACCCCTTCTTTTGTGATAAAAGAGATCCTCCGGAGGTACTCTACGGAGAAGGACCTGCCGTAATGGTTGGCAATCATCTTCAGACAGCTTACGCCACAGTCATTGCTGTCCAGCTGCTTGAAAAATTTGAATCGCAAGGGTTCTTATTTGTGATCTTGTGACCTGGTGAGCTAACAGGATTGATTCCAACAACCTACATCATGGCTATTGTGACATGTTCCATTTGCACAGGAATCATTGTCGGAACCGGAGCACGTAAAATTGGTAACAGAATACCCCCCTTTCAGCATTTTTCTGCCTAGTTGGTCTCTAAGGTCTATGATGCCCGGTTCGGCCGTTTGTTGATCTGAATCCAATCTTTTGAGCAGATCGGGCAATGACTTTTTTTTCATGACGTTCAATAATTAGAAGATGAAACATAAAAGAGACGCCGGTCAATCAGATCGTCCTCTCGGCCAGGCTATTTCAGCAAATATGGTTGTAGCATGAATAGTCGATTGAACCGGTGCAATGGAAGTTTTCGCAACTGGAGTTGGTGAGGGCGCAGGTTTGGTTGGTGCTATCATATCCACCCCGCAACATCTTTTGACTGAGCGGTTTGTTAAGGTAAACGATGCCTGGACATGCGTGGTGTTGTAACGATTCCAATTTGTTTAGCAGATCGGATAATGACTTCTTTTTCATGGAAGCTGATTTGACTAATCTGTAATGAGAAAGGGAGACCGCGAAGGGGCCGATCTCCCTTTTATTTGCTATTCCTGACAGATGTGGTTGTAACAAGAGGTGTTATTCGTGCCTCTGCAAGATTCGTTTTCACAACTGAAGTTGCTGCCGCCACAGATGCCGTTAGAGGTATCATAGCCTCCTTTCAGCATTTTTTTTGCCAGCTGGTCGTTCAGGTTGGATATTTCGAGGCGCTCTTGGCTCTGCGTATTTTCAAGCCTTTTGAGCAATTCGGATAATGATTTCTTTTTCATACAAATTAGTTTTTGAGTAGAAGTTCGAAAAGAGAGGCCGCGGGAAGGCCGATCTCTCTTTCCTTTTTGTTATTCGAGACAGGAATGATTCCAGCATGTGGTGTTGGTCGAGCCCTTGCAAGACGTGTTTTCACAACTGGTGTTGGTGCCGTTGCAGGTGGGATTGGTAGAGTCATAGCCGCCTTTCAGCATTTTTTTGGCAAGCTGGTCATTCAGGTTAGAGATCTCAAGACTCGCAGGGCTCTGCGTATTTTCAAGCCTTTTGAGCAATTCGGATAATGATTTCTTTGTCATAAAAATTTGTTTTTGAATAGAGGATTGAAAATATAGACTGCTTTAAGGCGGATCTCCTTTTTTTGCGTTATTCCAAACAGGCATGGTTCCAGCAGGTGGTATTAGTGGTGCCTCTGCAGGCGCCGTTTTCACAGCTTGAATTGCTGCCGCCGCAGGATAGATTGTTGGTATCGTAACCGCCTTTCAGCATCTTCTTAGCCAACTGGTCGTTCAGGTTGGAGATTTCAAGGCTCTCAGGGCTTTGTGTATTTTCAAGCCTCTTGAGCAATTCGGATAGCGATTTCTTTTTCATAATTTGATCGATTTAATGTTTAATGTATTAGGAATATGTGCGATTTGGAATTAGCAGGACGAGAGAACAGCCTCCTCCTCGTTAATCAATTCTTTCAGGTCGGATTTGGAGACGATGTACGCGAGCTGAAGCTTTTCCCTGATGTTGAATTTTGAGGGCGGGCAGGCACGCATATCTTCATGCCAGGATTTCGGGCACGCGCCGCCGCAGACAGGGAGCATTCTGCAGGAATGACAAGGAAACTTCCCGGCCAGGATTTCATCGTTCCAGTTGGTATGCATCCTGGTGAGCGAGTAGGTATCCGCGGGAAATTTGAGATTGCCTGCCAAATATCCCGTTTTTTCGTAAACGGGGGTCAGGGAAACCTCCGTGCAGGAGAAGATATTGCCATAGGGATCGTAGAGGTCTGAATTGTGGGATGTTGCCATGCAGACACTTTTGACGCGGCCCGGGATCAAATTCACGCTGAACCCGTTTTGTATGAGTTCCATATACCATTCGATCTCCCTGCGGGCGAATTCTTCTTTTGTCATGGACTTCTTCTGGGCGTCATTTTTTGCCCATGAATAGACGCCGATCGGATAGAAATAAGCAATCTTGTCTTGAAGCTTATGTTCCGAGAGGGCACTTATGAGGGGGGAAACACCGGGTTCATTTCTTTCGTCTACATTGCAGCGCAGGGAAACGCGACATTTATTCGGGTCGAATTCGGGGTGGTTGAGGATAGACAACAAATTATTAAAGATGATATCGAACGTGGCCACTCCTTGTTTTGTGATCCGGCGGGTATCGTGGAATTCGGCAATTCCGTCGAGGGTAACTTCAATGTGATCGACTCCGAGCTCACGAGTAAGCTCAAAGAAGACATCTTCTTTGAGGCTCATTCCGTTGGTAACTATTTTTGTGCCGAAGCTCATGCCGAATTCGGCGGCCAGCTGGCGAAGCAAGGGTGTCAGCTCGCGGATTTGACGGAGCCCAACAAGCGGTTCGCCGCCGAACCAACCGATATACAGGCGGGTGAATTTTTTGCTGCTTGCTTTAAGGCGGATTCTGCCCAATAAGGGATCATAAATGGAGGACGAAATCTGTTGCTTATCATGATGTTGGCCGCAATAATCGCATCCGAGCTGGCAGTTGGCGCTAACCTGTATAACTTCATAGAGGACCGAGGAATCATCCGTGTTCCGTTTGTTTTCTTCAATAATTGCCAACAATTCGTTCTCTTCCTGGGGAACGATGACTTTCACCTCGAGCAGGCGGTTTCTATCGGCCGGGTCCAGCAGTTCCAGCCGGTCGGTGACCAGTAAGGTCCAGATGTCCTTTTGAATAATCAGGGCTTGTCCAGTCCTGGTAGAGTAGATGACCCGGTCTCCGAGGGAGTTTAGCGGATCGGTGATGATCGTGTAATAGGATAATTTGTACCACATAACGACATTTTGGAATCCCAATGACCACAGCAGGCAGAATTTATTGGATGATCAAGGTAAAGCTA
>DATJWK010000130.1:0-8071 GCA_035501395.1 Puia sp. | reverse complement strand
CCAATTTAGTATGTCCCAACAATTTGCTTATTGTTTCGATAGGAACACCGTTCATTAATGTGACTGTTGTCGCGAACGTATGTCGGGCTAAATGAAAAGTCAAATGTTTCTTGATCTCACATATTTCCCCGATCAATTTGAGTGAGCGGTTCATTTCCTGATTGCTAACTACCGGAAATACGGTTTCCCATCTTTCAGCATCTTCCTGGGCACGGAATTTCTCCAAAATGGCCAAAGCTGGTCGTAGGAGTGGAACATTGACCGGAATAGATGATTTCTTCCTCGAAGTTTTGATCCACTGCATCCCGTCCGCACCGGTGATTATATTCGCCGGTTTTAGCCTAACCAGGTCGATGTATGCCAGCCCGCTGTAACAACTAAAAACAAATAGGTCCCGTACCCGCCCCAGCATGGGATTTACCAACTCCCGGCCCTCAATCCGGGCGAGTTCGTCCTTATCTAAAAAGTCCATCTCCCTCCGTCTAAACCGAAGCCGGAAGGCGGCAAACGGGTTTTTTTCGATCCATTCATTGGTACAAGCCCAGTTGACCATCTTCTTTAGCCGCTCCAAATGCTTCATGGCCCCGTTATTAGTACAGGGGTCACCAGTCTTCAAAGGATTATTCCGGACATAGTACTCGAACCCTGTAATGAATTCGTGGGTCAAGTCCTTCAGATAAATATCCCCGGCGTCATATTTCAGGTTAAGGTAGTTCCTGATATAGATTGCCGTACTCTTATAGTTCTTCATCGTACCTGGTTCAAGGGTCTTTCCCAGCATTTCATTATGCATTGCCACCAGCCGGTTCAGGGTCATTTTCTCTTCACCCGTCACCGTCTTACCCAAATAGGCATTTTTGAGCATTTCCGCCGTGAAAAAGTCACCGGCCAGATTTAACTGTTGGTAGTTCGAAACGAGCTTGGCCCGAACCTCCTCCAAAAGGCTGTTTAGTTGTTTCAAGGCCGGGGTTTTAGGCTTTGCCGACCCCTTGGCAGCGTTCCAATCGCCCGGATCAATGGTTTGTTTCAAGGCCAGCTCGCACCGGGTCCCATTGACAGTGATGCGAGCGAAAATGGAGTGGGTTTTTGCCATGCGGCGGAGTACGAAGTGCACGCCGAAAGTGTTGCTGGATCTCATTTTGCTATGATTTGAAGTGAATAAAACATGCCGCGTAAATCGGTGCATTATTCACGAGTCGCGTGAGCGATAAAGGTAACTCACCCAATCGCTCACCTAATCATTCGCAAACCAGATGGATTCAGACAGATCGAATTGGCCCGGAAAAAAAGAAAAGAGCCCGGTAACCAATCGATTAACGAGCTCTTTGTCCTGTTTGACTCCTAATATGGTCGGGACGACTGGATTCGAACCAGCGACCCCTTGCACCCCATGCAAGTGCGCTACCGGGCTGCGCTACGTCCCGAAAAATCTCATTGAAGGAAACGACCCTCATTTTCAATGGCATCCACCTCCTTCAACGGCGACCCCCCTGTTTCAGGGGCCGCGAAAATACGCCAAAAAGCCCAAACCGCATAAAATAACCCCGCCAACTTTTTTTCACAGGCCTGAAAATATTTGGCTTAAAAGTTGCGTTAAAATGTCATATATTTATAGGTCCACATCTATCGAAAGATTTCTACTCCAACTTGTCCTTGTTTCACAAAGAACTACCGACTGCAATCCTCATCCATTGAATCGTCCTGTACCTGCGTAAGACCACTTTTGAATCTCCTGCCCCTTCGGAAGACCACCCATTAATGCTAAAATAACCAAATACTCCGTATAGGATGAAAAGACTTTTGTTCGCGGCATTGCTATTGCCGCTTATCACACAAGCCCAGTGGAACGTCAACGTCTTCGGCGGTTTCGCCAACTACATCGGCGAAATGCAGTCCTCTCCCTACACTACCCAGCAAGCGCATCTCGCCGGCGGTCTTGGCCTCGAGTACGACCTCACCCAGCACTTTTCGGTCCTCTCCAACCTGACCTTCGGGAAGGTAGGCGCCTCCGACATGTATGCCGCACAAGCCGACGTCCGCGCCCGGAACCTCTCGTTCCAGACCGATATCAGCGAATGGAACCTGCTTCTCGAATATAACCTGTTTTCCCTGCGGAGCCACACCTTCACGCCCTATGTCTTTGCCGGTGTCGCCGTCTACCATTTCAATCCGTTTGCCTACGACAGCACGGGACGAAAGGTTTACCTGCAACCATTGAGCACGGAAGGGGAAGGGTTGCCGCAATATCCCAACGTAAAGCCTTACGCCCTCACCCAGATGGCGATCCCGTTCGGCGGCGGCATCAAATTCCGCATCTCCGACAAAGTGGTCCTCGCCTATGAGATCGGGCTGCGCAAACTTTTTACCGACTACCTCGATGACGTCAGCGGACGCTATGTGGACCAGAATGTTTTGTTGGCCGCCAAAGGTCCGGAGGCCGTCGAATTGGCCTACCGCGGTGACGAGCTGAAGGGGGGTGCCGGTTATCCCCCGGCCGGGACAAAACGCGGCAGCCCCAATACGAAAGACTGGTACTATTTCTCCGGGATCCGGGTGATCATTGCCTTCAACGCGCGACCGATGGAGGAACATCGCCGCCACAACTATATCATGGACTGCCCGAAAAATGTCCGCTAATACTTCGAACCGGCTGCTGATCGCGCTTGTTGTTTTGGTACTTTTGCACCCATGGCGTATAAGAACCAGCAGGAGTTCATAAAGGCCCTCGAAGCCGCCGGCGAGCTCGTGCGTATCCGCACCTTCGTAGACCCTCGTCTCGAGATCGCCGAGATCACCGATCGCGTGTCCAAGAGTGGCCATAGGGGGAAGGGTCCCGATGAAAAGGCCCAAGGCGGTCAGGCTCTGGGCGGAAAAGCCCTCCTCTTCGAAAACACCGGCACCGATTTTCCCGTGCTCATGAACGCCTACGGCAGCGAACGCCGCATGTGTATGGCCCTTGGCGTCCGGCATCTCGACGATACCACCCGCGAGATCGAATCCCTGTTCAGGCTGCTGTCCGGTCCAAAAGAGGGCCTTCTCGACAAGCTCAAACTGTTACCCAAACTCAGCCAGTTCGCCAGCTGGATGCCGGCCGTCAGGACCGGCCGCGGCGAATGCCAGGAAGTTGTCATGGCGACCCCTGACATTACCAAACTCCCGGTGATCACCTGCTGGCCGCGCGACGGCGGCCCTTTCGTGACCCTTCCGATCATCCACACCCGCGACCTGCATACCGGCACGCGCAACGTCGGAATGTATCGCATGCAGGTCTTCGGCCCGACCCTCACCGGCATGCACTGGCATAAACACAAGGTCAGCGCGAGGCATTTCTCCGAATACAAGAAGACCGGCCAGCGTATGCCCGTCGCCGTTGCCCTGGGTGG
The DNA here is from genome assembly GCA_035501395.1 of Puia sp. GTDB lineage: Bacteria > Bacteroidota > Bacteroidia > Chitinophagales > Chitinophagaceae > Puia. Next base: position 4,688 of record DATJWK010000130.1, on the reverse strand, counting down.
CGACCCCGTATATGCCTATAGCGCGACCGCACCCCTGCCGGAGAACGTCGACGAATATATGCTGGCGGGGTTCCTGCGAAAAAAGCGCGTCGAATTGGTGAAGTGCCTGACACAGCCCGCCATCGAAGTTCCCGCCGACGCCGACTTCATCATCGAAGGTTATGTCGACCCGGCTGACGAACTCATCTGGGAGGGGCCCTTCGGCGACCACACCGGGTATTACTCTCTTCCCGATTGGTACCCGCGTTTTCACATCACCGCGATCACGCACCGCAGGAATCCGGTCTACCCCGCCACCATCGTGGGCATCCCGCCACAGGAGGACGCCTGGCTGGGCAAAGCAACGGAACGCATCTTCCTGGCGCCGATCAAAATGACCCTTGTCCCAGAGATCGTCGATATGGAAATGCCGGTCGAAGGGGTATTCCATAATTTAGTCATCGCAAAGATCCGGAAGGAATACGCCGGCCAGGGCCAGAAAGTCATGAACGCGATGTGGGGCGCCGGCCAGATGATGTTTAACAAGATCCTCGTGGTCACCGACGAAGCCGCCGACATCCGGGACTACAAAAACCTGGCGCGCTATGTCCTGCGCCACTTTAATCCTGCCACCGACGTATATTTTTCACAGGGCCCGATGGATGTGCTCGATCACTCCTGTAGTAAGCTGGGTTTTGGCGGAAAGATGTGCATCGACGGTACCGCGAAGACCGCGGAGGAATCCGATGACCGGTATCAATGGGGCCGCCCGGATCCCGATGGGGTAGCCATACAGGCCCGGTTCCCTGAAATAAACGTCATCAATAGCAGCCTGCTGCCGGAGGATATCCCTGTTCTCATCATCTCGGTGAAAAAAAACCGGCCCGGTCATATCCGCGAGCTGCATGACGCGATCTCCAAAGAAGTTGCGGGCATCAAATTGATCCTTTACGTCGAACACACGGTCGATCCGACCGATCTTTCGGCTGCCCTCTGGCGATTCTGCAACAACCTCGATCCGAAGCGGGACCATTTTCTTTCCTCGGCTTCAAACGAAAAAGGGATAAGCGTCTGCCTCGGCCTCGACGGGACCATTAAAACCGCCGCCCTCGATAACTTCGAGCGGGACTGGCCCAATATCATCGTCGCCGCCGATGAAACCATACAAGCCATCGACGAAAAATGGCCGCGGCTGGGCCTCGGCCCTTTCCTGCCTTCCCCATCACTCAAATTCAAAGACCAGCTGTACGGCACGGAGGCCGTCGTCACATTATGAAACGTTATTTACTACTCGCCGGGGCATTGCTGACCGCAAGCGTGACATTTTCCCAAACCCCCCACACCCTGCTTTGGCGGATTTCCGGCAAAGCGATCACACGCCCATCCTATTTATTCGGTACCATGCACATCCTTTGCGCTGACGACGCGACCCTCACGGATAGCCTGCAGCATGTTATTCGCACCGTGGATGAAGTTTATTTCGAGATCGACCTCAGCGACATGACGGGCATGATCAAGGCGTTCGAGTTCATGAAGATGAATAACGGAAAAACGCTCGAAGACCTCCTTAAACCGGCAGACTACGCGCGGGTAAAGGCCTACTTTTCGAGCCATCCGTCCATGCTGCCGTTTAGCATGCTGGAACGTTTTAAACCCATGCTGATATCCGGGCTGATCGAAGAACAAAGCCTTGGCTGCGCGACTACCGACGGCATGGAAATGCAGATCATGAAAGCCGTCCACCAACTGGATCACCATACCCCCATCGCCGGGCTCGAAACCGCCGCCTTCCAGGCGAGCCTCTTTGACAGCATCCCCTACACCAAACAGGCAAAAGAATTGGTTGATTATCTGGACAGCGCTGACCAGAACAAAGAGATGTCGCAACAGCTGGCCAAACTTTATTCCAATCAAGACCTTGACGGCATCCAGGCGCTGAGCGACAAGGACGATCCCGGCATGAATGAATATATGGACCTGCTGCTATACGACCGCAACCGGAAATGGGCGGGGCTACTGGATACGCTGCTTCCGCACAAGTCGCTGCTTATCGCGGTTGGCGCGGGCCACCTCCCCGGCGGCCAGGGCGTGATCGAGTTGTTGCGGAAGAAAGGCTATACCGTCGAGCCGGTGTTTGGCACAAAAGGGCAGTCACTTTGAACTAAACCCGCTCGAGCCCGCTGAAGAAGAAATCGCCCTCGATCGCCGCATTCTCGTCGCTGTCGCTTCCGTGGACCGCATTCTCGCCGACCGAAGCGGCATAGAGCTTGCGGATCGTCCCGGCGTCGGCCTTCGCCGGATCGGTGGCCCCGATCAGTTTTCGAAAGTCGGCGACGGCATTGTCTTTTTCGAGGATTGCCGCGATGATTGGACCGCTGCTCATGAACTCGACCAGCTCTCCGTAGAAGGGCCGCGCTTTATGTACCGCATAGAATTCACCCGCTTTTTCCTTCGAGAGCCGGGTTAGTTTCATCGCCGTAATAGCAAAGCCGCTTTTCAGGATCATATCGATAATGGCTCCGGAATGACCCTTGGAGAAGGCATCCGGCTTGATCATGGTGAAAGTTCGATTGGTCATAATTTTTTCGCTCTTGCGGGACACAGTCCGCTTTTGGCCCGCAAAAATAGGATATTCCGTTCAAACAACTTTTACTTGGCGTTTGGGATTTAATTCTGCAACTTTGCAGCCATTTTATCATGTCGCCCATCGAAGAAATATACCCAATGCTTGACCGGCCCTGCCGGGTTGTCATCGTCATGCACCAAAAGCCGGACGCCGATGCGATGGGATCTTCGCTTGGGCTTTATCATTTTCTTCGCAAGCTCGGTCACGAGCCGACCGTCATTTCGCCGACCAATTGGGCGGAATGGTTAAAATGGATGCCCGGTGCATCCGGTGTCATCGACTTCGAATTCGCTACCGAGAAGGCCAACGCAGCGCTCGAAAAAGCCGAATGGCTGTTTTGTCTGGATTTCAACACCTTAGCCCGAACCAGAAATATGGCCTCCCGGCTGCGGAAGACCGATGCCACTCGCATCCTTATCGACCACCATCAACAACCCGAAGCCGATTGGTTCGACTATGGCATAAGCGACACGGAGAAAAGTTCGACAAGCGAAATGGTCTATGACCTGATCGTCGACTCCGGACATGCGGGACTGATCGACGTGGACATCGCCGAGTGCCTGTATGCAGGCGTGATGAGCGATACGGGATCGTTCAGGTTCCCCGGCGCCACCGCCGCCGTCCACCGGATGGTCGCCGCGCTCAAAGAGACGGGGCTGAACCATACCGTGATCCATGAGCACCTTTTTGATAACTTCCTCGAAAATCGGCTTCGGTTCACCGGCTTCGTGCTGCAAAACCGTATGGAGATCTTCTACGAGCATAACGCCGCCCTCATCGCCATCCCCTGGAAAGACCTCGTACGCTATGAGATAAAGACCGGCGATACCGAAGGCCTTGTCAACTATCCGCTGACCATCCAGGGGATCCGAATGGCTGCGCTTATCATCGACCGGGATGAAGAAGTGAAATGTTCGTTTCGGAGCAAAGGTGATTTTGACGTCAACGTCTTCGCCCGCAAATATTTTGAAGGCGGAGGCCATGTCAACGCCGCCGGCGGCCGCAGCACCGAGACCCTCGAAGCGACCGTCGAACGATTCGTAGAGGCTCTGAAGGAGAATTCATCACAACTACAATAATAATTTCATCAGAATGAAAACCATCTCGAAGTATCTGTTGATTAGCCTGGCGCTGTTTGGAGCGGCGGCCTGTTCTAATTCGGGTTACAAAAAGACCAAAAGCGGCCTGGCATATAAGATCATCTCGGATGGCAATGGTCCGACCGCCAAAAAGGGTGAGTTCCTGAAAATGCAGCTCATACAGAAAATGCGGGACACCATATCATATTCAACCTATGGCGGCTTCCCCTTTTATATTCCCGTGGACAGCCCCCGGCCGGTCTACAGTCCGACCGAGATCTTTATGATGTTGCGCAAAGGCGACAGCGCCGTGACCGTTATGTCGGCCGACAGCATTCAGCGCAAAACCGGCGGCTTGCCTCCCGGCATGAAAAGGAAGGACAAGATCGTCCTTACATTCAAAGTGCTGGACATCCTCCCGGGGCAGGACCAGATGATGGCCGATCGCAAGCTCGAATCCGATAAGGAGAAATCCCGCGAGATCGCGACGGTTGAAAAATACCTTGCGGACAGCAGCATCCACGCGGTTAAAACCCCGATGGGCACTTATATCGTCATCAAGGATCCGGGCAACGGTCCGGCCGTCGATAGCGGCAAACAGGTTGCCCTTCGCTACACCGGAAAACTGTTTCCCTCCGGAAAGGTATTCGAATCCAATATGACCGGTCCCGGCAATGAACCGTTCAAATTCGTGGTTGGCCGGCATGGCGCCATCCCCGGTATGGAAGATGCCGTGCTACAGTTGCACCAGGGGGGAAAGGCGACGATCTATGTCCCCGCGTTTCTCGCCTATGACGCGCGTCCCGGCGGTCCGAGCCGGAAACCGTACGAGAATCTGATCTTCGACATCGTAGTGGATAGCGTCACCAACGCCCCGCCGCCCCAGGCGCCGCGCCCCGGAATGCAGTTCCCCGGGATGCGCCCCGGCGCAACTCCGGTCCGGCCGGGTGGTCCGCAGCCGCAACCGGCCAGACCATCTCACTAAAATTAGTTGAGGGGGCGCC
>DATJWK010000129.1:0-20321 GCA_035501395.1 Puia sp. | reverse complement strand
AGTAAATTTACCTAGGTAAATACCAAAACAACATCAATTTTTATGAACCGCCTGACAAGACATGAACTGAAAATCTTCGCCAGCAAAACAGGTGGTCAATTTGCTTCGGCCTGAGGTGGTCAGTTTGATTGGCGTGCGCAGATTGGATGAAGATTGCGGATTTTTTACCACCGAAGCTCATCTTCTCGAATGTAACTTTGTTGATTACTCCGGGCATCAACAAAACAATAGCATATGAAACGTCGTAGGTTTCTTCATAGCACGCTAACCACGCTCGCCGCCGCGACTGTCCCATTGCCCGCGTTTCCTAATGAAAGACAGCATCATATGGCGTTTAAGGTCAATACATTGGAAACCAGGTTTACCGAAAGAATTGTCGCGTCCGGCGCACCCATTGACTTCAAATTATTGAGCAGCGATACGGAAGATCGCCTTTCGATATTTATCAGCACGCACAATCAGAAGGGATTCGGGCCCCCGTTGCACGTCCATTATGCGTTTGACGAATTCTTTTGCGTCCTTGACGGCAACTTTCGGTTTCAGGTAGATGATGAAATTCTATCATTAGCGACGGGAGACACGTTATTTATCCCAAGGAGTGTAAAACATTGTTTTACTTACAGCGGGGAGACATCCGGCTCGTTACTCGTGGGCATGTCGCCCGGAAAGGGAATGGAATCCTTTTTTTTGAAAATGGGCAAACTTTTGACAGGCCCGGGGGAACCTGATATGAAAGCAATGCAGGAGCTATTTAAGGACTATCGCTCTGAAATACTTGGCCCACCGATGAAAGGATAGTCGTCAAGGAACGACCAATGCCCGGATCAATCCTTTGCCAGATCGTATTCCGATATGGTATATTTCAGCAGGTTCACCGCATTTTCCTTTACCCAGTTATCGTCTCTGACTATTTCGTCACTCACCACGCGGATCAGCACCATATCGGCCGCCAGTTGTGTCAGACCGGCTTGTGTCAGGTTCCGCATATGCGCGTCAGGCAACGGCCTGTGACCGAAGGCGGCAAGTAGATTTGCCGGGGTAAAATGCTCCCGCAGGAAGGAGTCCAACATATTGTGTTGGTATTGAAGGTAAATGTCCTGCACGGTATGCAACAGGTCGATGTAGCCTTCGTAGTGTGCGATATGCGTGATCAATTGCGAGTGGGCGAATTGTTTGAGGTGCAATTCGTTTTTGATCGCGGCGATGGCGCCGCCTGCCGGGTGAAACGCCCAGAGGTTATGGGAAATGATGATAAGCTGTTGGATCCGGTTGAGGTCGGCTGTTGCCAAAGGTTGCTGCAGCAGCGTGATCAGGCTGTCGTTTGCCTGCAGAATTTTGGTCTGCGCTTCGATCACCTCGTTTAATCGGGCGGTATCCGCCCGCAAATCCGCCACCAGCTGAGAGGTCAACTCGTGGGCGTGCTGGCTATTGGTGATTTCTTCCCGGATGTTCTCGGCAATAAATCCCATCATCACGGCGATAAAGATCATGAGTCCCTCCAGCAGGTATTCTTTCCAGGGCTTTTTGTTGTGATGCAGATCGGGATGATGATGTACTTCCATGGCGGTTGCGGGTATTGGTTGTTCGGTGAGCGGTTTGGGTTGCGGGATTTCCGGTTTAGGGGCTTCCGTTTTAGGGGCTTCCGGTTGCAATGTACCGGGTTCCGGTTTAGTCTCCGGGTTCGGAAGGATGTCGTTCCTGGCGTCCCCGGTCACTGGCGGGGAGGTGATCGACCCGTAGTCCTCTTCTGTGTCTATATCGATGCTTCCTTTTGGAAAAGGCACTGACGCCACATCTTCGGCATATCGCGCCAATAATTGTTTTGCACCCGCGTTGCCCGAAAGCGCGGCCAGTTCTTCAAAATACCGGCGACCAAACAGTACCGGGGTTCCGGATGTCCCCGCATATGCCGATGCGATCATCCCTTTTCCAGTTATGGCATGCGTCTCCGTCAACATTCGGAAAAGGTCCGCCGTTATATGCGGTTGATCACAGACGGAAACGATCACCGACTGTACATTCGGCGCTAAATCGAGGGCTTTACGCAGTCCCACCGCAATCCCCGAGGCCATACCGGTTTCCCAATGCGGGTTTTGAACCGGAACCGCCTCAAGCCCGGTCAGCGAGTCAAGAACCTGGTTGTGAAAGGCGCCGGTTACCACGATCACCGGCTGCAAGGACGCTGCGAGGGATTCGGTTACCACATGCGAGAGCAAGGTCTTACCCCGGTAAGGCAATAGTTGTTTTGGACGCCCGAGGCGGGATGAATTTCCCGCCGCCAGGATGATGATACCCGTATTAATCATGAGAAGACAATTCTGCCGGCCGGTTGTGAATAGGATCACGCTTTTCTTTCAGCGACCCGCCAGCGGCGCCGGACAAAACCTTCTTTATCTCCGCTATGATCGACACGGCAATTTCCTCCGCCGTCTCGGCGCCGATATCCAGTCCAACCGGGCTGTGAATCGCAGCGAGCTGATCTTCGCCAAGGACCACGCCGCCCGCCCGGAGCTCAGCGAGCATCCGGTCAAGCTTTTTTCGTGGCCCGAGCATTCCGATATACCTGAACTTTCCGGTGATGAGATCTTTTAGCAATGCAAGATCATAGTTGTAATTGTGGGTCATCAGCAAAAACAACGTCTGCGGGTCGCTGGTCAGCCGGCTCAGTACCTCGTTTGCCCGCACGACCAATACCCGATCGGCTTTCCCGAAACGCCGGGATGTTGCATAGTGTTGTCTTCCGTCCACTACCGTGGTGTGCCAGCCCAGCATCGACATCATGTCCACGACAGGCAACACATCATTTCCCGCTCCTGCAATTACCACAGCCGGCGGCGGCACCACGAATTCCAAAAAACCGCTATGGGTGGTGTTGGCTTGAACGTATTGTTTGATCGCAGACAGCTTGTTCTGAAATGCTTCCTCTACATCTCTCATAACTGCTTCCTTCCAGGGGGCAGCCAGACCCGTTTGCGCCCGGCCATCGACATACACCATAGATGTCCCCTGCTGTTCCGCCGTCCGATCCATTGAAAACAGCGTCAAGAGTACCGCCTCTCTGCGCGTGTCGGTCAGTTCCCGCAGCAACCGAACCGGATGATATTCCCTTGTGACATCGATGGGTTCAAACAAAATATGGACGACCCCGTTGCAACCCAACTGAACCCCGAACTGTGCGTCATCCTCATCTGTCGTATCATAGGTGACGAGCTTGTTTTTTTGCTGGTTGATGGCGTGCAGGGCCTTCCGAAGCGCGTCGCCTTCCAGGCAACCACCGCTGATAGCGCCTGTCAGCTGGCCATCATCCGTCACCAGCATCCTCGCGCCAGGTCTCCGGTAGGAGGACCCTTCCACATGAACAACGGTAGCCAGCGCCGCGCGTTTCCCTTCGCGCTGCGCCTGATCGAATGCCCGCACTATGTCCCGGACCTCTTTCATGGAGCCATTTGTTCTAATTTACAAAGATATGGGCTATAATTTACTCCGTTTTTACCTGTGCTGTCTGAATAACCACTCCATCATCAACGGGTCGCTGTATGCCCCAAGCCATGAAAAATGACCGACTTCGGGGTATTGGGTGAATCCCGGATGTGCACCGGCGTTTGTCAACGCTTCGAACATGGCCAGTCCGAATAGCGGGCTGACCGCGGGGTCTTCTGCACCGAGATAGATCCACATCGGGATATGCGCGATCGATGCGGCGCGGGAAGTGTCGCCGGCCCCGCATACGGGTACCGCCGCGGCGAAGAGGTGGGGATATCGTTCGAGGGCGTCAAAAGTCCCGTACCCCCCCATCGACAATCCGGTGATGTATATCCGGTTGGTATCCACCGGCATCGTCGTCTCCAACTGGTGGATAAGCGCGATGAGCAAATGCATCGGCTTGCTTGGTTCCGGGTTCAGGGTCATCCCTTTCTTGTTCCTGTCAGGGTTCAGGCTGCTCCAGGTTTGGTGTTCGGGGCACTGGGGTGCGATGACGATCGCCGGATGCGCAATCATATTCTGGTCGGTCGCGAAATTCATTACGCCCCACTTCAGTTGTGCGTCGTTGTCATTGCCCCGTTCGCCGGAACCGTGCAAAAATATGACCAGCGGGTATTTTCGTTGCCGGTTGGCATCGGGAAATAGCTGACGATAGAACAGCGTATCGCCGTTTTCGATAAATTTTTCGCGGCTGAACCGTGATGGCTGGGCTTGCGCGATGGCGGTCGCCGTGGCGCAAAGAAGAAAGGCAAGTATTGTTTTCATAACAACTAATTTATGCTAATTTCCGGTTAGGCGTGGCATCTTTATTGTGGCAAATAGTAAGATTCAACTAATATCGCTTACATATGAATAGTTCGGTTCAGCGACCGGGTATCAAAATAACCGGCGATCGCGTCCACTCCGCCCAGGACCTGCTCGCCGTTGAAGAACCCCTGGAAATCCGGATCGCCTACGGCCCGACCGGATGCCGGCGAGTTACAAATCTGGCCGTCACGATGCGTACGCCGGGGCAAGATGCCGAACTCGCGCTGGGTTTTCTCTTCACGGAGGGTATCATCACGCGGCCCTCCGAAATACAGGACATTCGGCACGTTTTTGTTGGCTGTGAAGAACGCCGCGAAAACGTGATCCTCATCTCGCTTACCGAAGACGTCAACCCCAATCTGGGAAAGGCGGAGCGAAATTTCTACACCACTTCCAGTTGCGGCGTCTGTGGGAAGGCTTCCATTGACGCGATACGCACCATAGGGCCGGGGTTGGGGAGAACGCCGGCGGATATCGGTAGAGCGCCAGGGGATGTCGGGAACGTGGGAAGCGGTTGTCGGATCGCTCCCGACCTGATCCTCAAACTTCCTGCTACCCTGAGCGTCGCCCAGGAAATATTTGCCGAAACGGGCGGGCTGCACGCCGCGGCTTTGTTCGATGACAACGGGGAACTCTTCCTGGTCAGAGAAGATGTAGGTCGTCACAACGCCCTTGACAAACTCATCGGGGCCTCGATCGCCTCGGGCCGGCGGTCATTTGACCCATCCATCCTCTTACTCAGCGGGCGGGCCAGTTTTGAGCTTGTCCAGAAAGCTGCCATGACGGGAATCCCGGTTATCGCCGCGGTCGGCGCGCCCTCCAGCCTTGCCGTCGCGCTGGCGGAAGAGTTTGGAATCACCCTGATCGGATTTCTTCGCCCCAAACGACTCAATATCTATTCTGCACCTCAACGAATCCAATTACCTGTTTATGAAACCGCGCATTAAAAAACCCAAAACCTGGGCAGCCGGCCTACCCGGCGTCGCGGCGGCGCTCAGCGATGTTTTTGCCGAGGCGGGGGCTTCCCGCGGACTGAAAGCTCTTTTTAAAATGAATCAAAAAGGCGGCTTTGACTGCTCCAGCTGTGCGTGGCCCGACGAAGATGGCGATCGCTCCCCCATTGCCGCCTACTGCGAGAACGGCGCCAAAGCCCTTGCGGAAGAAGCCACGAAAAAGAAACTGACCGCCGACTTTTTTGCGCGGTATTCCGTTGACGAATTGGCCAGCCTGACTGATATGGAGATTGGCAAAAAAGGACGGATCGCCTTTCCCGTCTATCTTCCACATGGGGCCACCCATTTTCAGCCAATTTCCTGGGAGGACGCCATTAAGAAAATTGCTGACGCGCTCAATGGCCTCGACAGCCCTAACCGGGCTGCTTTCTACACTTCGGGCCGTCTCAGCAATGAGGCTAGTTTTATGTACCAGCTTTTTGTGCGGGAGTACGGCACCAATAATATGCCGGATTGCAGTAATATGTGCCATGAGTCCAGCGGTGTAGCGCTGGCGGAAACAATCGGTTTAGGAAAAGGGTCCGTTACGCTGGATGATTTCGACTGCGCGGAGGTCATAATTCTGATGGGGATCAATCCCGCTACAAATATGCCGCGGATGCTTGACAACCTTCAAAAGGCCAAAAAGAATGGCGCAAAAATCATTGCGATCAACCCGCTGAAGGAAGCCGGGCTGATTGGTTTTAATAACCCCCAGCAGGTCATGGGCCTGGTGGACAGTGTAATCGGCAAAGGGGCCACCAGGATCGCCGATCTGTTCCTCCAGGTAAAGATCAACGGCGACATGGCCGCCCTCCAGGCGATTGAAAAGTTGCTGCTCGAGGCAGAAGCAAGCGCTCCCGGCGCCGTACTCGACCATGGATTCATCCGCCGGCATACCGTTGGGTTCGACGGCTTGGGCGTGCACCTTGCCGAACTGTCCCTCGAATCGCTTGCGGAAGAGTCCGGCCTGGGCGTCGACGAGCTCCGCCAAGCGGCCGCCTTTCTCCGGGACAAAAAGAAGATCATGATCTGCTGGGCCATGGGCATTACCCAGCATCGGAACGGCGTCGACACCATCAAAGAAATGGTCAACCTCGTTCTTCTTAAAGGTGCGCTTGGCAAGTCCGGAGCCGGTCTGTGTCCCGTACGGGGTCATAGCAACGTACAAGGCAATCGCACCATGATGATCTGGGAAACGCCGCCTGCCTGGTATCTTGATAAACTAAAAGCGGTTTTCGGTTTCGAGCCGCCCAGGGCGCCCGGAGTGGATGTTGTCGATTGCATAAAGGCTATGCATAAAGGGGACATCCGGGTGTTCTTCGCCATGGGAGGCAATTTCCTTTCGGCTACGCCCGATACCACATATACCGCCGAGGCCATGAGCCGGTTGAATCTTATGGTCAATGTTTCCACGAAGCTCAACCGGACACATCTTGTCCAGGGCGGGGAAGCGCTTATACTCCCCACCCTTTCGCGCAGTGACAGGGACGTCGTCGGTGGTGAGGCTCAATTTGTCAGCAGTGAGAATTCCATGGGCGTCGTCCAGCTTTCAAAAGGAATTCTAAAACCGGTGTCCAACGACCTCCGCAGCGAAAACCAGATCATCTGCGCGATCGCCAGGGAGACGCTAAAACATCGCACCAAAATTGATTGGGACAAATATGCCGGAAGCTATGATGCCGTCCGCGATCTGATCGCGCAGTTTATCCCCGGCTTTGAAGACTACAATAAAAAGGTGCGGGAACCCGGCGGGTTTTACCTGCCCAACGGTCCACGGACCGGGAAATTCAGTTCCCCGGAATTTGGCGACAAAATACCCTTTACCATCAGCAAGGCCCCGCACCTGGTCCTGGAGCCTGGCGAATACCGGATGGCTTCGGTGCGCAGTCATGACCAGTTCAACACCACCATTTACGGGTTAGCCGACCGGTACCGCGGTATCTACGGCGAGCGCCGTGTCATATTTATGAATCCGGAAGATATTCGGGACGGAGGTTTCGTAGCCGGCGGGCTGGTAGATCTTTTCAACTATCATGATGGCGTGGAGCGGGCCGCCCGCTCATTTGCCATTGTTCCCTATGACATCCCCCGCCGCTGCACGGTCACCTACTACCCGGAAACAAATGTACTGGTGCCTATCGGAAGCGTCGCCGAAAAGAGTAACACGCCGACGTCCAAGCTGGTGATCATAAAAATAAGAAAGCATTAGCGGATCTTATTGCCCAACGGCTTTCTGTAACGCCTGATAAATTCCGACGGGGTCATTCCAAACAGCTTGGAAAACTGTTCCCGAAAATATTTAAGGTCATTGAATCCGGTCAGGTAGGTGACTTCTACAATTGTCTTGCTGGTGTTTATCAATAACTCAGCCGCTTTTCGCAGTCGCAAATACCGGATGAAGACATTTACCGTTAGCCCGGAAATAGCCTTTATTCTTTTATATAAGGCCGGATGGCTCATGCCGATCTCCTGGCAAAAGATCTGGACACCGAATTCCGGGTCATCCATATGCTGCTCGACGATCTCGATGCATCTTTCCAAAAATTCTTTGTGATCAGCTTCGATACTGGAGGTGGGCTTCAACGTAACCGTATTGAAGAAATACTGTTGTAGCCTGCTTCTGGATCGCAGAATGTTCTGTACCCGTGCCACGATCAATTCCTTGCTAAACGGCTTACTTACGTAATCTTCAGCCCCGCACTCCAGACCTATGAGTTTGGATTGTTCGGATGAGCTCCCCGTCAACAAAATAATGGGAATATGTGCGAGGACCGGGTTCTCCTTCAGCTTCCGGCACAATTCAATTCCATCCATTTTTCCCATGACGACATCGCTGACGACTATATCGGGCGATTTCTTGCCAATCAAGTCAAGAGCCGATATCCCATCATCCGTTTCATATATATTGAATCGACTTACGAATATTTCTTTTATATACCCTCTAAGGTCGGCGTCGTCATCGACAACCACCATCGTCGGTAGTCCTGAAATGATCTTGTCTATTACCTGCGACTTGTTTTCCTTGTCCTTCTCCCGGTCATCCCGGACTTCCTCCACCAATTCATGAATAATGCTTTGGCGGTCGCCCTTGATTGCTTCTTCGCTATAATCGTCTTTAATACTTTCCCCCGGGAGGCTTAGCGTAAATGTGCTACCTTCTCCTTCGACACTAACATATGACAGTGCGCCGCCATGTGCCGCCGCAAGTCGTTGCGAAACATATAGCCCTATACCAAAGCCGGATTGCGACGCTTTCTCCGTATTGCCCGCCTGGTAGAATGCCTCAAAAAGCCGGCCCCGAATGTGTTCCCCGATCCCGCACCCGGTGTCTTTGACATCAATACGAAGTTGCTTGTCATCGGGAATAAGCGACAATTCCACGGTACCGCCCGCCGGAGTATACTTTAGCGCATTTGAGAGAAGGTTAAACAAAATGATCTCAATCTTTTCCTTGTCCCCGCAAAAGGATAGTTCATCCGCCGGCTTGTCAAAAACAAAGTTTATATTTTTCGATGCAGCACGTTGCGCGAAAATCAGGTAGACATCGTTACATGTTTCGCAAAGGTCAAAATTTGACAGATGCAGCTGCTGCTCGATCGACTCCGCTTTTCTGAACAACAGCAATTGATCGACCAGGCTCAGAAGGCGCCGGGCATTTCTGTGGACGGTCACCAATTTCTTCTGGGTCTGCCCTGAATCCGTTTCCGTCATCAGGTCCTTCAGCGGGTTTACAATCAAGGTGAGGGGGGTCCTGAACTCATGAGAGATGTGCGTAAAAAAAGAGATCTTTCGTTCCGTCAGCTCCTTTTCTTTTTGCTTTTCCAGTAATGCGAGCTTTATTTCATAACGCAGCCGGTCCTGGCGGCGATAATAGTAGATGAACCCGTATATCGAACCAATCGCAAATGACGTATACAGAAGATATGCCCACCAGGTTCTGTGCCATGGTGGTAAAACCGTTACAGAAAGCAATTGCACTTCTTTATTCCAGACCCCGTCCGCATTCATCACTTTTACATAAAACTTATATTTGCCCTCTTGCAAATGGCTGTAGTTGGCCGTCCTTACATTGCTTGCTATGTCCCAGTCCTTATCCCAATTCTGTAGCCGGTAGGCATACTTCAGATTTGCCGCATTTGAATACTGCAGCGCGGTAAAGTCAAACGAAAAGGTCGCCTTATCGAATGGAACGGTTATGCTGGTGATAATGTCGCGATCGCGGGCAGTAACGTATGCCGTTTCTCTTTCGACCGGCACGTTATCGATATTCAGTCCGGTCAGAAATAAATGCGGTATACTACTCTTGTCATAAATGCTGTCCGGGTAAAAAATATTAAATCCCTTGATCCCGCCAAATAGAAATTCACCGCTTTTGGAGATCAGGGCGGCATTGAAACTAAATTGGTTGCTTTGCAAGCCATCCGCCTGCGTAAAATTCCGGAACGTCTTCAGTCGCGGGTTATACCGGCAGACGCCGTAATATGTGCTAAGCCAAAGATTTCCTTTGCTATCCTCCAGTATCCTCAATATTCCATTGTTTGGCAGGCCATCCTTCGTCGTCAGTTGCCGGAATACGCCTTTTTCCCGGTCAAATAACAATAATCCTCCTCCTTCCGTGCCAACCCAGAAATTGTGATCCTTATCTTCGTGGATGCTTCTTACTGGGTAGCCGATAAAGAATCTGGAGTGCTTCTTTTTCTCCGGATCAACTTTTATCAACGACGAGTAATTGCCGCCCCACAGCGTACCGGATCTGTCCTCTGCCAAAACCTGGAAATCAAAAAGCGACGCATCGAACAGTTCAAATCTATCGGCAGGCCGGTTGTATAAAAACAGATGGCCCCTGTTACTGGCGCATGCCCATAAACGCCGTTTACTATCTTCATAGACCTGCCAAACGTTTCGCTCGTCCGTTCGCAGTGCAGGATTATAACAATTATAATGGCCGAACGTGCCCGTAGATTTGTTGAGTTTGTCTATTCCGCCAAACCAGGTTGAAATCCAGATATCGTTTTTAAAGTCCCGGGCAATGTAAGTAATAAAGTTGCTACTGATCGAGCCAGGATCCGCGGTGTGAACATATTTTGTGAATTCGTCTTTTTGCCTGTTCCAGAAATGCAGCCCGCCACCGTCCGTTCCAACCCAGAGGTTTGACTGATCATCTTCGCAAAAAGACAGGATAAAATCATTTGCTGCTTCCGTCTTCTCCTTCTGATAAGAAATTGTCTTAAACAAACTGTTATTCTTTTCAAGGACATTGACCCCCCCTCTTAACGTACCTATCCAACCGCGGCCTTCCGCATCAATAAAGACATTATAGATGGAATTACTGTTGATCTTGTCTCCCGTCAGAGTGAGCGGCTGCGCCTTACCGGCGCCCGGCGGCAAATACCACAACCCGTTCCCGTCAGTCGCTATCCATAACCCGCGCTGCGGGTCCTCTGCCATGTCTCTCACGGTCATTTCGGGAACCGGGTCAAACCGGGTAAATGTGTTTTTGCCAAGCCTGAACACTCCGGCATCATTTCCAACAAACAGGTTTCCGTCCGATCTTGCAAAAATGGAGATACATTGGGTGATTCCCGATGCCACCAGGGATAACTTTTTGCTCCCGATGTCGTATCTATACAAGCCAAGATCCGTTATAAATACCCATACCTCATGCCGTATGTGATCGTATTCAATCCCCGGAACAGCATAGCCGGCATCGGTCTTTCCGGGCAGTGCGATTTGCGTTCCTATCTCGCTGCTATCATCAAAAACAATGAGCCCTTCATGCGCAGTGCCTACCAACATCGTATTGCCGACGCTTTTTGTCGTATAGGCGCCCTCGACCAGGGGAATAGACCCTGAACTATTTACTTTTCTGAACCGGGGCGTGAAAAAGACAGCCCGGTTCGGATCATAGATGCTCACACCCTTGCTGCCCCCAACCCAGATCCTGTTACTATTGTCGGAACTTATGCAAAAGACATGATTGTCGGCCAGCGAGGTAGAATCCCCGATAATATTCCTGAAAACATGAAACGAGTAGCCATCATACCGGTTCAACCCATCATAGGTTCCAAACCACATAAAGCCGTGGCGGTCCTTGTATATACAGGTTACCGCGTTGTTGGACAGCCCCTGGTCGATGCCCAGATATCTTACCGATAGGGAATCGGTCGCCAGACAATTCCCAACCCAAAAAAAGAAATATAGCAAAATCGCAACTCTCATCGGTACAGTCTAAGTTTTCTTTTGGTATTTGTGATGGTCAGCGATTGAACACTGCTGTCGGCTAAAATAAATCTCGAAGATTGGGATAAAAATGAATTCCCGTAATAGAACTCTTCCTTTCGGCTCCTGCCGTTCTTCCAGGTTATCGTAGCGCTAACATCATACGGGTCAACCCTGACCGTGTTGACTTTTCTTTTTAACCGATATAGCTGCAGGGCGTCCTGATGCTGGCTGGCTGCCACCAGGTAATCGCCGGACGAACTCAACAGCTTAATGAGCGCCTTACCGTTGTGGGGAATGCAGATCCCGCTTTCCTGAATGGATTCCGGGGAAAAGTTGCCTTTGCCATCCCCTTTTAATACCAATCCATTGAGGGCGTCGTACCGCCCGGTGGAGACCTCCGTCCCGTAGTCGTTGCCATTCATCATTATATCGAGGTTGCCGTCACCGTCAAAATCGTCTACGACCATGCCATTGATGACCGAAACCTGGGCTTCGCGCGGCAACGGGATCAACGTGAATTTTCCTCCGCCTTCGTTCCTTAAATAACAGGATTGCAACGTGTTTGCCCGGAGGCGAATTGCACCGCTGCGCTCGTCCGGAGTAAGTACGTCATCCATTGTTGCCAAAGCGAAGGGTTTGTATGTCGCAAATCGTTTTTTTATAGCGGGGAACTGTCTGGCGATATCGTCTCTGCCAAAAGCCGGAAATTCTTTTTTTTGACCCTGCTGATCCGGCAGGTAAAGAGAAGTTATGGCGATAAAGGCGCCATTATGCTGGAAATCTTTTGCTGTAATATAAACAGGAAATTCCTCATCGCCCCGATAGTAAGTGTTTAAACCTACATTCCCGACAATGTAGTCCATTCTTCCCGTATTTCTGAAATCACCCGCGGCGATGCTATTCCACCAGCCTGTCCTGCCGGCGATCCCTGTTGAGGGAGTGACATTCCTGAATTTTCCATTCACATTTTTAAAGAAGGTTACCGGCATCCATTCACCGACAACGATAAGGTCTGTTTGCCCGTCGCCGTCAAAATCGGTAAACAGGGCATCGCAGACCATGCCGATATCTTTTAGCTCGGGTGCGACCTCAGCGGTTACGTCCTTGAATTTTACCCGGCCGTTCTCCGTTTCGTTGCGAAAAATGAAACTACTGACCCGTTTTGGATATTGGCCGGGGGCTACGCGGCCGGATACGAACAAATCCAGTTTCCCGTCATTGTCAAGATCGAAGGCCCTGACACACAATTTGCTGGTTTTATTTACCGGTAAGGCAGCGGGTTCTTCCCTGAAATTTCCTTTGCCATCGTTTATCAACAGTCTGTCCTGCCAGGCCAAACTGTCCGCAGGGTTTGAATAACCACCTCTCGCCACGTACAAATCCGGCTTGCCGTCACCGTTGGCGTCGAAAAGCAACAAACCTTCATCTTTTGCCTGATTTGTTCCGCCTGACCCCCCCGGCAATATTTCCTTCTGAATGAATTTCCCGTCCGGTTGCTGCAAAAACAGTTTCGCGGGGTTGAGGGCGTTACCGCCGACCACAAAATCATCAAGGCCATCCCCATTGACATCCGCGGAAGCCAATGCGGGGTTGTACTCCGACAGTTTGTGGGGTAATAGCGCCTGAATGGCAAAATCATTATACGGGATATCGGTATGGGTGTATTTTATTCCGGCGTCCCGGGTCACCTCCCTGAACAACGAACGTCCATCAGTCGCCGGCTGCCGGTCAGCATCGGTGTCTTTTGCGTCCTTTACATCCACAACGACCTGTTGATCTGCCATTACGTCTCTCAGGATTTGACGTTTCCCGTTATTCCAATCGATCACGACGGAATCGATCAGCGTCGTCGTTCCCAGCCCAAAATGTCCCATGCATTGAACCGACGAGAGATAGCCGCGATATGGATTGTTGTCGTACACCTGTCGTTTCCCATGATTATAAGAAATGTACGCCGTGGCCCCGATGCCGTTCACATTTTGTTGGCCCCCTTTGAACCGGATGTTCAGGTAGTGCGCTGGATCCCCGCCCTTGTCTGCGGACGTATTCCGGTACACCAGTGCTTCGTCATCGATATTGTTGATCACCATATCCATTGCTCCGTCGTTATCAAAATCGGCGTAGGCGGCGCCGTTGGAGAAGGTCGGCAAGCTTAAGCCCCAGCTTTCCGATACGTCGTCAAATCCCGCTGAGCCGTTGTTTTTGAAGGCATAGTTGTGCAATTTTACCTGGGGGATCAGGGGAAGCATTTGCATATAGCCCATCCGCCCGCCTGATTGCTGGCGGTATGCAATAAAATCATGATCGGACCAATCCCGCGGAAATCCGTTGGTAATGACCAGGTCGCGATAGCTGTCATTGTCAAAATCAACCACCATGGGTGTCCAACTCCAATCCGTCCGTGCCATTCCGCTCATATACCCGATCTCACTAAATGCCGGAATCCCTATCGTGTCACCCTGCCGTACGGTGGGGCCCTGGTTCAGCTGGAGCGTATTGCGCACATATTGGAATTGATAGCCGTAGTTTTCAAAATTCTGGTACGTGTTTGTGTTGTTTGCGTTCGACATCATCTTTTCCCGATAGTTGTCCTCAGCGCTCATGTCCAGCTCCACTACGTCGGGAAGCCCGTCATTGTTGATGTCCACTACATCCTGTCCCATGCTGTTATACGACGTATGCTTGAAATATTCTTTGGTCCTGTTTGTGAACGTGCCGTCATGGTTGTTGATGTACAAAATATCATTCGAAATGAAATCATCCGATATGTAGATATCCTTCCATCCATCATTATTTATATCGCAAATGCTTGCGGCATGCCCGTACCCTTCAAATTGAATTCCGGCTTCCGCCGAAACGTCATGAAAGACAGGATGGCCCAGACGCGGATCCATATCATTTCTAAAAAGCCTTCCGTGGTTTGGACCGCCCGTTGGCTTGTCCTGCCCGACAAAGACCGAGGCAGCGTAGCCTCCCGACGCTTCGTTGACGGTCAGATACATGTCAAGATCTCCGTCGTTATCGTAGTCGAAAAAGCTCGCCATGGTTGACTGGACATGGATGTCCAGGCCGTATTCGGCGGCCATGTCTTTAAAATGCGGGACGCCGTCTTTATCCGTCCCGAGGTTGATGTACAGGATATTTGTTCTTCTGAGCGAGTCCTTGTAGAGCGTATTGCAAACATAAATATCCATCAGCCCGTCGTTATTGATATCCACTACTGATACCCCTCTTGCCCATCGTCCCATTCCGCCTACACCGGCTTTTTCGGTAATGTCTTCGAACATAAAGTTACCCTTATTGAGATAAAGTTTGCAGGGAACCATTCCGCCGGTCAAATAAATATCCTGCAGGCCATCGTTATTAAAATCCCCAATACCAACTCCCCCGCCGCTATAGATATTGACCAGGGTAAGCGGGTTTATGGAATCATTTTCGACGATCTGATTGTTAAATGTAATACCGGAATGTGAGGAAGATATCTTTTCGAACAGATGATGCCGGCCATTGCACGATGTGGTAAGCGTAAACAACAAAGGGTAGGCCATTAGCCGAAGTGCTGGCAGGATCGAAGGCGGGCCATCATTCATCGAATTTCGTTTGGATCAAATATAGGTGCTTTTTCCGGCAACCGGCTGAGCAGGGGCCTCCCGATACCCCGTAAAAAATCCTGCCGGGGTTTTATCAATTCAAACACTACAATTTCATTGTTACCCGGCTTTAACCATTCACCCGGAACATAGACCGTTTGCTGGGGGCCGACATTCCAATATCTTCCGAGGTTATAGCCATTTACCCAAACGACGCCCTTGCCCCATTTGCTCATGTCGAGGTAAGCATCGCCGACTTCGCTAAGATTGAAGGTCCCTCTGCGGATAACCGGGGCCTCGGAATATTTGGGAGCCCCGGAAGTTCGTCGGGCGACATCGGCGCCGGCATTTCGGCCAACGGCATTGATATCGCTGAAGGGCAATGAGAACATTTTCCAGTGCTTGAGCTCCTGGTTGTTGAACACCACTTCCTGCGTGATGCCTTTTTTATTTCTCAGCAGGTAGGGACCAAAATTTATCCGGCCAAGATTTTCAACCAGGATGTCGAGTGTAACCTTCCCGGGCGGCATTTCCACATCGATGCTGCTGTCACCATGCCTTCTGTCCAGAATACTTGTGCGTTTGCCGTTTATGAATACCAGCGCATAGTCACGCAGTCCCTTCAAAACCAGCTTTCCCTTTTTACCTCCATCGAGCGTTGTCCGGTACAGCACAAATCCATATGCCTGATGAAGGTCTTCGAACGTCAAAAGTTCCGGGTTCACCTTTGGAGGGGAAAGGACGCTGAATATGCTTGTGGATTCGGTGAATTGTATTCCATCGATCGATATGACGGGTTTGGGGTCCGGCACATCGGGCAATGTTTCTCCGGGGAGGAGGTGTTTTTGGATCACCGACCTGAAGGCCATGAATTTCGGAGTCGGGTTACCGGCTTCATCCAACGGCGCATCGTAGTCATAACTGCTTATCTGCGGCTCATAGGGACTTTTATTATTGTAATTGGCTCCGTTCATAAAACCTCTGGTAGTCCCGCCATGAAACATATACATATTCACCGAAATGCCGGCAGACAGCATGCTGTCCAACCTTTCGGCATATTTTTCGGGTGGAACGACATGATGTGCCGAGCCCCACCAATCAAACCACGCCGGGTACCATTCAGCGACATAAAAGGGACCTTTGCCATTGTTGTACTTCCTGATCAACTGCTTGATCTTCTGCGGACTGTCAAGGCCATTTACCGCGGGGAGTAAGCCGGGCAGATACCCTTTCGCCAAATCATTCGCCTGATCGCACGTGTAGAGAAGGCCGTCAAAACCCGCTTGCTGAAATATCCGCCGGTTGGTTGCCAGATACGCTTTGTTGTCACCATATGAACCGTATTCATTCTCCACCTGGATCATCAGGATATTACCACCGTGGTTGACCTGCAGGGGCGCCAGTTGCCGCCCCAATGCCAGCAGATATTCCCTGTATTCCTTCAGGTAAGTCTTTTCCTGGCTGCGAACGACAAGGCCTTTTTCATTTTGCAGCCAGTATGGATAACCGCCGAATTCCCATTCGGCACAGACGTATGGTGAAGGCCGCAGCACGACCCATAACCCTTCTTCCTGCGCGGTTCTTACAAATGCGGCAATGTCGTAATTTCCTGAAAAGTCGAATTTTCCTTTTTCAGGTTCCTGTATGTTCCAGAAGACGTAGGTACCGATGGTATTCAGACCCATCGCTTTCGCCATCTTCATCCGCTGACGCCAGGCTTCGCGCGGTATGCGCGAATAATGCATCTCCCCGCAAATCATCTGGAAGGGTTTGTTGTCGAGCAAAAAGACGGAGTCTCCGAGCGCAAAGCTGTGCTGCTGCTGTCCCTGGCTATTGATGACAAGGGCGATCTGTACGACTACCCAGATTGTGAGAATCTTTCTCATAGTCTTTGACAAAATGAAGGCTCCCTGTGGAAACAGCGAGCCTTATTCACAATTGCTTATGTTCTTAATAAAAAGGGTTTTGAACCAGTTTCAAATTTTTATTCATTTCATCGTAGGCGATCGGCAGGAAATAATATTGGGGTTTCCACGCCCGGCCGCCGGAGTAGTCCAGATTGGCATAGTTACCGGCTCCGCTGACATCCGCAACGGGTGTGTAAACCGGCGTACCCGATCCGTAATCCGCAGAACCATTGTAGGGATAAAAGATATGAATAGCCCACACGTTGCTAAAACCGGCTTTTTGACCGTACACGGCGGGGTCGCATATCATCCAGCGGCGAATATCGAAGTAGCGCAGTTCTTCGTATGCCAGTTCGATCTTCCGCTCGTGTTGCAGGTTTGCCATCGTAGCGGAGGCGATATTGGGCATGCCCGCTCTTGTCCTGATCATGTTGATGTAGGTCGTTGCGGTTGCCGCGTCACCCAGGCCCAAAGAGGCTTCGGCATAATTGAGTAACACCTCCGTATAGCGCATATAACGCCATGGAGTCGACTGTAAAACCTTTAACGGGTCGATAGTGGGATCGCTCCACTTCCTTAAATAGTAACCGGTAGGAGACCAGTTCCAGATATTGGCGCCCGTCGGCGGATTGTGGGTATCAAAGCCGCCTATCTCATATTGAATATCGTCGGTTGTCGGGTTAGCGGCCGAGGTGTTCTGGTATCCGGTCTGGAGCTTACCGGTGGGCTCATGCGGCAAAATATCGGACGTCCGCTGACGCCAGTAGGCCCCGTCATACAAAACGGTTGCGTAGAAGCGAGGGTCGCGGTTGGCATAAGGCGCCGCGGCCTGCGCCGGGTTGCTCCAACTGAACGTACTGCCGTCGTTCATTTCATACTCATCGACGAATTGCTGGGTGGGGGCGTCTACGCCCCAACCCCAAAAGCCGTTGGGATTGTGAAAAAGCCCCGGGCCATATGTCTTTCCATAGTCGTTCCAGTTGGCCACGGTATTGGTTGAAAAGTATTTTACAAAAATATCCTCCGGCGTGCTCATTTGTATAAACAGGTTACCATAATTGGTAGCAGCGTCGGTTTGCGTCGCCGGGTTTGGCATGTACAGGGAGTATTGTCCCAGGTTTATTACGGCCAGGGCCGCATCCTTTGCTTTTTGCCAACGGGCCTGTCTGTCGCCTGCCGAAAACGTGGTATATCTGACCAGTTCGGGGTTGGAATAGCTTGCAAACGGATCGGGAACCGTGCCGTTACCGCCATTGTACAGGTCGCTGGCAGCATATAGCAATACTCTTGATTTTAAAGCCAGGGCGGCGCCTTTTGTGGCCCTGCCCACCTGCGTTTGCTGAAGCGGAAGATATTGGGCGGCGCTATCGCATTGGTCCGAGATAAATTGGATGCAGTCAGCATATGTATTCCGGGCAACGCTGAAACTATCGGTCAGTGAGTATGCTTTTGTAATGATGGGTACGCCGCCATAGAAAGACACCAGGTTGTGATAAAGGAATGCCCGCTGAAAAAATACTTCGCCCATCAACTCGTGTTTGGTAGCCGTATCGATCGGCGATGAATTTATTCTTGAAAAGAACAGATTGGTCGCTCTGATAAAGGAATATTCATTTGCCCAGGTGAAGTGTTGCAGTTCGGGGCAATTTCCGTTCGTAAACGGGCCAAGATTGCTTGGGGTTATCTGGCTTAACATAGCCATTTGCTGACCTGCCCAGGTACATGCCTGGGTAAGCGCTTCGTCGGTAAGCGAAGCCAGCATCGACCAGTCGAAACCATGCGGAAGTCCCTGGTATATGTCATTAACATAAGCCGTAAGCAAGCCAGGATCCGACGAGTTGAAAACGGCATCATCGGAAACGGCGCTGACCGGCGTCTGATCGAGTATTTTTTTACTACATGATAAACCGACACCTATTGAGATGGCCGTTACCAACATCATGCAAACAATATTTTTTTTCATGTTCGTTTTTTTAGAAGGTTAAGGTTAAGCCTGCCGAGACCACGCGTGATAGCGGATAGTTGCCGCCGGAAATGCTGGGTATGGCATTTTTCAGATCGCTCGGGGTGGTGTTTGCTCCCAATTCCGGATCAAAGTCCTTCAGGCCAGGGCACCAGGTCAGCAGGTTCTGGCCGCTCAGGTACACCCGCACGAATTTGATTCCTGTTTTTTGCAGGTTTTTTGGGCTAAGGGTGTAGCCGAACTGGAATGTTTTTAAGCGGACATAATCTGTCTTATGCAGGAAAAACGTGTTCCCGGTATTGTCCCAATAGTAATTGCCGCGATTTGGTGTCCGTGGAATGTTGCCATCCGGATTAGTGGGAGACCAGCGGCCGTCCAGCAGGCTTTCGCGGAAATTGGTGAATGTGCCGCCATCTGAATTGAGATACATAACGGCTCCCGTCGCACCCTGGAACAGCAGGGAGAGATCGAAATTGCTATAACTCAGATTTATATATGCCCCGAACGTAAACGTCGGAATGCTGCTTTTGTATATCCGGGTTTGTTGACGGGAATCCATGGTATCGTTGTGCGCGATGTCAACATACTTTATGTCGCCCGGCGCCGGCGGCGTGCTGAGGCCCCAGGAGGTAAAATGGCTTGTATAGTCCAGGGAATCCTTTGAGTTATGGATCACTCCATTGGCTACGTAGTACAAGCCCGAACCCATAGGATGGCCGGTGGTTTGTTGCCATAGCGGAGCGCCCGGCGCTTCGCCCCATTGCAGCACTTTGTTCTGGGCGTAGCTGCCGTTGATCGATATGGAATAATTGAATTTGCTCCTTGTCACATTGCTGTATGTAGCGGAAAAATCGAAACCCCGGTTTTGTGATTTACCATAGTTCACGCTTGGTAAGGACAGGCCCGCTGAAGCCGGCACGGTGGCGTTCTGGGGCCACAAAATATTACTCCTTTTATAATAGAAGTAGTCGGCTTCGACCGTCAACTTGTTGTCCAGGAAATTGGCATTAAAGCCCACATCGCTCTGGTTGGCTACTTCCCAGGTTATGTTCGGGTTGGCGATAACACTTTCATAAACGGTTTGAAGTTCGCTCAGTGCGCTGGCAGCATCGACTACAAAGGGATAATATTGTCCGGACGTGTTCGGGTAGTAGCTACTACCGAAGAGATACGAGGTCAGGTATTGGAAGTCGGCAACACGGTCGTTCCCGGTCTTTCCCCAGGAAGCCCGCAATTTAAAATAGTCGACAAACCGGACGTTGTCTTTGAAGAATTTTTCTTCCGACGCCACCCAACCTGCCGAAACGCCGGGGAAAAAACCAAACCGGTGGCTGGGCGCGAAGATATACGAACC